>NZ_JADNQN010000001.1:0-888816 GCF_047608695.1 Amycolatopsis sp. cmx-11-32
TCTCCAACAATGTCAAATTTGATCGAGGCAAATTTTACTTGCACTCAAAGAAACCTCAAACGAGGTTCACATACATAAGCTCTACTGGCTTAATTCACTAGCACACTGTTGAGTTCTCAAGCAACACGCTTTGTTTCAAAGCGATATTCACAAACTTTTCGTCGAGCATGCCGAATCCTACGGTCTTAGCTGCAGGGAGTCGGCGGCCGCTCGTGGGCCGACGCTGAACGTTACCTGGTCCGATTCGCGGTGTCAACCCGCTCGGCCCGTGTTCCTGGCCTGGGGCTTTTCGGCCCCGTTGGCCCGGTGTTCTTGGCGACGAAGAGAAGATTACATGCCCCGGAACCCCCCTGAAACAGGGGGGTCACATAACGGCATCGCCGCAGGTCAGCCGGTGCGAACCCCCGTCATCCGACGGTCTTCAGGTAGCGAGGCGTTTTCCGAGCGGGGACGACGCGCTCGAAGTCGGCCGCGTAGGCGAGCATCCGAGCGTCCGTCCACTGCCCGGCCATGAACGAGATCCCGACCGGGAGCGCCCCGACGAATCCGGCCGGCACGGTCACCGCCGGGTACCCCGCGACCGCGGCGGGGGTCGACGACGGGATCACGTCGTTGTCACCGGTCTTGCAGTCGGTTTTCCAAGCAGGCGGGTTCGTGGGTGCGACGATCGCGTCGAGGCGGTGCTTCGCGACGGTCTCGTCGATCGAGCGTTTCGCCAGGTCGGTCAGCTCGCGGCGCATCGCCAGGTAGCCGGGGTCGGACGGACCGGGCGCGGCGAGTGCCTGCTCGAAGAGTTCCTGCCCGGCGAAGCAGGTCTGCTCCAGCGGGTCGGATCGGTTGTAGGCGATCAGCGCGGCGAGGTCGCGCGGGCCTTCGGGGCGCGTGGCCAGGTAGCGATCGATGTCGCGGTGGAACTCCGTGAGCAGTGCCGGGAACTCGAGTTCACCGAGCCTCGCCTGGTACGGCGGTGTCACTTCGACGACTTCGGCGCCAGCCTTGACCAGCGAGTTCCTGGTCCGCGTCAGCACGTTGTCGACGTCCGGACCGAGTACCGGCAAGCGCCAGAGTCCGATGCGGGAGCCCTTCAGAACACCGGGCCGGAGGTGTGCGGCGTAATCGGTCGGCTGGTTCGGCGGGTACGCGCCGGTGGCCGGGTCGCTCGGGTCGCGGCCCTGGAGCGCGGACAGGGTCAGCGCGACGTCGACGACGTTCCTGGCGATTGGACCGGCGGTGTCCTGTTCGGCCGAGATCGGCACCACGCCGGTGCGGCTGACCAGGCCGAGGCTCGGTTTGTGCCCGACGGTCGAGGTCATCCCAGCCGGGCAGACGATCGAGCCGTCGGTCTCGCTGCCGATCGCGACCTGGGCGAGTGACGCGGCCACGCCCGCGGCGGATCCGGCGGATGACCCACACGGGTTGCGGTCGAGTACGTACGGGTTGTTCGTCTGCCCACCGACGCCGGACCACCCGGAAGTGGGTTTGGCGGCGCGGAAGTTCGCCCATTCGGACAAGTTCGCCTTGCCGAGGACCACCGCGCCCGCGTCACGCAGACGGCGGATCAAGGTCGCGTCCTTCGCGGGGTTGCCGCGCAGAGCGCGGGAGCCGGCGGTCGTCTGCATCGACCGGGTGTCGACGTTGTCCTTCACCAGGATCGGGATGCCGTCGAGAGGGCCTCGTGTCTTGCCCGCCCGGCGACGGATGTCGCTCCCCGCGGCTTGCGCGATCGCGGCCGGGTTGACCGCGATGACCGCGTTCACCTTTCCGTCGACCTTGCGAATGCGATCGAGATAAGCCGAGGTCAGACTTACCGCCGTGAGCCGCCCGGAGGACATCCGCGCCTGGAGCGCGGGGATGTCGGCGGCGTCGAGATCGAGAGGCCTACCGGTGGCGGATGCCGCCGGCGCGGCAGTCGCCGTGATGGTCACGGCGACCAGTGTCGTCAGGATTCGGAACACCGGTCGCCGCACCATCAGGTCTCCTTCTAGAGCACCGGAAGCAGGGTCCGCAGTTCGTACGGGGTCACCGCGCTGCGGTAGTTATCCCATTCAACACGTTTGTTGCGCAGGAAGAAGTCGTAAACGTGCTCCCCGAGCGCTTCGGGCAGAAGTTCCGATTTCTCCATCTCGGACAAGGCCTCGCCGAGGTTCTGCGGGAGCTGGGCGTATCCGGCCGCGCGGCGTTCGGCGTCGGACAGCTGCCAGATGTTGTCCTCGGCGGGAGGCGGGAGCTCGTAGCCCTTCTCAATGCCCTTGAGACCGGCGGCCAGGATGACCGAATAAGCCAGATAGGGGTTGCAGGCCGAGTCGAGCGTGCGGATCTCCACACGGCGTGACGACGCCTTACCCGGGGAGTACATCGGGACCCGGACCAGCGCGGAGCGGTTGGCCCGGCCCCAAGAGACGGTCGTCGGGGCCTCACTGCCGCTGATCAGCCGTTTGTAGGAGTTCACCCACTGGTTGGTGACCGCCGAGATCTCCTTCGCGTGGCGCAACAACCCCGCCACGAAAGCTTTACCTGTCGCTGACAACTCGTACGGGTCTTCGGCGTCGTAGAAGGCGTTGCGGTCACCCTCGAACAGGCTCACGTGGGTGTGCATCCCGGAGCCCGGCTGGTCGGTGAACGGCTTCGGCATGAAGGTGGCGCGGACCCCCTGGGTGATCGCGACCTCTTTGACGACGTAACGGAAGGTCATCACGTTGTCGGCCATGGTCAGCGCGTCGGCGTACCTGAGGTCGATCTCCTGCTGGCCGGGCGCGCCCTCGTGATGGCTGAACTCGACCGAGATCCCCATCGCCTCGAGCGTCTCGATGGCATGGCGGCGGAAGTGTGTCGCGGTCGCGTGGCTGGCCTGGTCGAAGTACCCGCCGTTGTCCGCGGGCTCGGGCTCGCTGCCGTCGTCCGGCAGGCTCGCGAGCAGGAAGAACTCGATCTCGGGGTGGACGTAGCAGGTGAAGCCCGCTTCGGCCGCCTTCGAAAGCTGCCTGCGCAGGACATGCCGCGGGTCCGCCCAGGACGGGGAGCCGTCCGGCATCGCGATGTCGCAGAACATGCGCGCCGAATACGGTCCACCGTCGGGGGTCTCCCAAGGCAGGACCTGGAACGTGGCCGGGTCGGGTTTCGCGACCATGTCGGATTCGTAGACGCGCGCGAACCCTTCGATGGCTGATCCGTCGAAGCCGATCCCTTCGCTGAAGGCTCCCTCGAGCTCGGCGGGCGCCACGGCGACGGACTTGAGAAATCCCAACACATCCGTGAACCAGAGCCTGACGAAACGGATGTCGCGCTCTTCCAAGGTACGGAGCACGAACTCCTGCTGGCGATCCATGGCCGCACCCTAACGAGAACGTGTTAACGACATGTTTCGCGACGCGCCGTAGGACCGGAAGTGGTGGATCACCCGACCAGAACCGGCTCGGGCTTGGCGGCCTTTGTAATCGACAGCGAAGCGACCGAAGCGAGCACCGCGAGACCCCCGGCGATGTACCAAGCGAGCGCGTAGCTGCCGGAAGAGTCGCGGATCGCTCCGGCGCCGAAGGCCGCGAGACCCGCGCCGAGCTGGTGGCTGGCGAAGACCCAGCCGAAGACGATCGGTCCGGCGGTACCGAATTGGCGGACGCAGAGCGCGACCGTCGGCGGGACCGTCGCCACCCAGTCGAGGCCGTAGAAGACGATGAACGCCCACATGCTCGGTTCCACCGATCCGCTCAACAGCTGCGGAAGAAGCGCGAGCGAAACGCCACGAAGGGCGTAGTAGACGCCGAGCAGGATGCGCGGATCGACCCGGTCGGTGAGCCAGCCGGAGGCGATCGTGCCGACGACGTCGAAGATCCCGACGAGAGCGAGCAGGCCGGCGGCGGTGGTCTGCGGCATGCCGTGGTCGTGCGCGGCAGGAACGAAATGAGTGCTGACCAGGCCGTTCGTCGTGGCACCGCAGATCGCGAAACCGGCTGCGAGCAGCCAGAACGTCTTCGTGCGCGTCGCTGAGCCGAGGACCGAGAGCGCGCGGCGGGCTGAACCACCCGTACGGGCCGGTGGTGCGACTTCGCCGGGTCCGGCGCCGTAAGCGGTCGTTCCGACGTCGGACGGGTGATCGCGGACCACCAGAAGGACGACGGGGACGACGGCCAATGCGGCGATGGCGATGACGAGCGACGCCGTCCGCCAGCCTTCGTCGATGGCGAGGTTCGCCACGATCGGGAGGAAGATCAGCTGGCCGGTGGCGCCCGCCGCGGTGAGGACGCCGGTGACGACGCCGCGGCTGCGGACGAACCAACGGGCGGCGACCGTCGCGGCGAAGCTCATCGCCATCGAGCCGGTGCCGACGCCGACCAGGACGCCCCAGCAAAGGATGAGCTGCCAGCTCGCGCTCATGAACACCGTGCCGCCCGCGCCGATCGCGACGACGAACAGCGCCGTCGAGGCGACGCGTCGCATGCCGAAGCGCTCCATAAGAGCTGCCGCGAAGGGCGAGAAGAGGCCGTAGAGCACGAGGTTGACGGAGACGGCTGACGCGATCGTCGCGCGTGACCAGCCGAACTCGTTGTGAAGCGGGTCGATGAGCACGCCAGGGGCCGCGCGGAAACCGGCGGCGGCCAGGAGGGCGACGAATGCCGCGGCGGCGACGAACCACGCGCGGTGGAGTCGGGTTTCGAGTTGCACGGGAACAGCGTCACCGACGGCTGCCCCCGGCGGAAGCGGCTGGGAGGACACCGTGCGAAAGATTCGGGCCAAGGCCATAGGCTCTGGCCATGCACTGCCGTCATCTCGTGCCGGCGCTGCTGCTCTCGGTCGGGCTCATCGGCGGCTGCGCGGGGTCACCCTCGTTGCCCCCTGCCCAGGATTTCGTGAGCGCGGCGGCCGACTCCCTCGTCTCGTTGCGCAGTGTGCGGTTCACGCTCGGGGTGAACGGCGTGGTCTCCGGGTTGCCGGTGCGCGGGCTCGACGGCGAAATCAGCCTCGAGGGTGGCGCAGTCGGTAATGCCGACCTGCAGGACGACTTCGAACGGATGAAGGTCAAGTACCGGTTGTCCGGTTCGGAGATCACGCTCAGTGGGTCTGGTGCGGAGCGCGTGATCCCTGCTTCGGCGCCGTACACGCCTCGGGCGATGCTCGGAGCTGAAGGGGGGCTTCGGCGGCTGCTGACCGGGGCGACCGAGCTGAAGGGCGAGCGGTGGGAGCGGGTGCAGGACACCGACTCGTTCCGGATCGGCGCGAAGGTGCCGGCCGCGGTGATCGGCGGGATCGTGCCGGAGATCAGGTCGGACGTGGTCGTGAAGCTGTGGATTTCGAAAGACGAGCCGCGGCGGCTGATGCGGGTGTGGGTGCAGGTGCCGCCGACGAAGCCGGAGGAGTTCGCGGTGATGCTGGAACTGGCGCTGACCGGGCATAACGCGGTGGTCGTCGGGGACGGGCGATAGCAAAGGTCCCTTGCTCCCCCGCTAGGTGCAGCGGGTGTCGGGGGCGGGCAACTCGCCGTCGATCAGGTACGAGTTGCCGGCGCCGTCGACGCACTCGTTGCCGTCGAGGAAGACGGTGTGCCGCGCGCCCTCGAACGTGAGCAAAGCTCCCTTGAGGTCGCGCGCCAGGTTCACGCCGGACGCGTATGGGGTCGCGGGGTCGTCGGTGGTCGAGATGATCAGTGGCCGCGGCAGGCCGTCGATCTTCGGGCTGTGGACCTCGGAGGTGGCGGGCACCGGCCAGACCGAGCAGATGTCGAGTTCACTCATGTCCGGGGTGCCGCCGGCGAGGAACGGCGCGCTCTGGAGCATCCGCTGATGAGCACCGTCGATGACGCGCCGGTCGGCGATCCGCGTGCTGTCGACGCAGCGGACCGCGAAGTAGACGTCGAGGATGCCGGTGTACCGGCCGTCCGGCTCACGGCCGTAGTAGCTGTCGGCGAGCGCGACGAGGGTTTTGCCGCTCCCCCGCCTGAGCTCTGCGAATCCTTCGTTGAGGAACTTCCAGGCGTCCTGCGAATACAGCGCGGCGCTGGTACCGGTGATGGCGTCCTCGAACGAAAGTTCACGGTTCCCTGCCGGGACCGGTTCGGTGATCAGCGGCCGGACCAGGTCCTGGAACGCCTTCGTCACCGCGCCGGCGTCACGACCGAGCGCGCAGTCTTCACGGGCGGCACACCACTTGCCGAACTCGATGAACGTGTTCTGGAAGCCGGCCATCTGCGTGACCAGCGATTCGGCGGTGTCGAGTTCGGGGTCGACCGCGCCATCGAGGAGCAGCGCCCGCACCTTGTCGGGGTAAGCCTCGGCATAGGCGGTCCCGATCTGGGTGCCGTACGAAAAGCCCAGGTAGGTGAGCTTCTCGTCGCCGAGAGCCGTGCGCAGGACGTCGAGGTCGCGGACGACGTCCCTGGTTCCGATGTTGGCGAGCAGCTCTTGGCCGTGCTTCGTGCGCTCGGCGCACTTCGCGGCGTACGCCCGGGCGTCGTCGAGTTGCTTCGCGATCCCGCTGGGAGTCGTGTCGCTTTCCGAGTCCTCCGCGCGGTCCGCGTCGCGTTCGGCGTCGGTGAGACAGACGAGCTTCGGTTCGCTGGTCCCGACGCCGCGCGGGTCGAATCCGACGATGTCGAACCGCGCGGCCAGCGTCGCCGCGGGATCGGACTTCGCGATACGCGCCGCCGCCGACACGCCCGAGCCGCCGGGCCCACCTGGGTTGACCACGAGCGACCCGATCCGCTGGTCGGTCTTCTTCGTTTTGTGCCGGAGGACGCCGATGGAGATCGTTTCGCCGTCCGGTTTCAGGTAGTCGAGCGGAACGGTGAGCTTCGCGCAGTCGAACGCCTTGTCCGCGAAGTCCGTGCACGCGCCCCACTTGAGCTTCTGCCCGGTGAACTTTTCCAGCGCCTTCGGATCCGGAGTCGGCGACACCGAAGTCGTCGGCGACACCTGCGGCGCGGGTTGCGGCCGTGGCGTCGTACACGAAGCGACGAGCACGGCGACAACGAGCACGGCCGGGACGCGGCGAAGGCTCATCTTATTTGGCCTCGCAGCGAGTGCCCTCGTCCGGTACGGCGCCGTCCACCAGGTATTCGATGCCGATCTGATCGACACACGAGACGCCCTGGAGGAACACCGTGTGCTGGTTCCCCTCGAACGTGAGCAAAGCTCCCTTGATCGCTTTCGCGAGGTTCACGCCCGCTTGGTAGGGGGTCGCCGGGTCGTTCGTCGTCGAGATGACCAGCGTCTTCGGCAGACCTTCGACCTTGGGCAGGTGCGGCTCCGAGGTGTTCGGCACCGGCCAGAAGGCGCAGGCGTCGCGCGCGGAACCGTCCGGCTTGCCGTCGTCGAGGAACGGCGCCGCCTGCGCGTACCGCTTCTGCGCGTCCAGGATCTTCGCCGGATCGGTGACCCGCGGATCGTCGACGCAGCGGATCGCGACGAACGCGTCCTGCGTCGTCCCGTAGCGGCCGTCGGCGCCACGCTCGTTGTAGAGGTCGGCCAGCCTTTCCAGGCCGTCGCCGCGCTGGCGCTTCAGTTCGTTGAGCGCGGTGTTCAGCGGTTCCCAGAGATCTTCCTGGTAGAGGGCCTGGATCACGCCGGTGGTCGCGTCCTCGTACGACAGTTTCCGGCCGTCGCCGACCGGGACGGGGAAGTCGATCAGTGGCCGCACCAGGTCCTGGAACGCCTTTGTCACGCCCGCGGCGTCGCGTCCGAGCGCGCAGTCCTCCCGCGCGGCGCACCAGTGGGAGAACTCACCGAACGCCTTGCCGAAGCCCTGCCCCTGCGCGACCAGCGATTCCACCGCGTCCTGCTCCGGGTCGACGGCCCCGTCGAGTACCAGCGCGCGGACGTTCGTCGGGAACGCCTCCGCGTAGGCGGATCCGATCCGCGTCCCGTACGAGTAGCCGAGGTAGCTCAGCTTCGGATCGCCGAGCACCGAACGCAGGATGTCCATGTCCTTGACGACCTCGCGGGTACCCACGTTCGCGAGCATCGAGGCGCCGTGTTCGGTCCGCTGAGCGCACCTGGTCGCGAAGTCCTGAGACTCGGTTTCCTGCTTTTTCACGCCTTCGGGTGAACCGTCCGTCTCGCTGTCGTCCGCTCGGTCCGCGTCGCGTTCGGCATCGGTCAGGCAGCGGATCTGCGGCTGGCTCGCACCGATGCCTCGCGGGTCGAATCCGACCACGTCGAAGCGTTTGCCCAGCTCGTTAGTCGCGGTCCGGGACGCGAGACCGGCCGCGGCCTGCATGCCGGAGGCACCGGGGCCACCCGGGTTGACCACGAGCGAGCCAATCCTTTCGTCGGTTTCCAGCGCCTTCCGGCGTAGGAGGCCGAGGGTGATCGAGTCGCCTTCAGGCTTCGCGTAGTCGAGTGGGACGGTCAGTCGGGCACACTGTGCGTCCTTCACCCGAAACGCCGTTTTTACGTCATCGGATGTCGCGTAGGGTGCACAGTCGGCCCAGGTCAGACTCTGTCCGTAGAACTTCTCGAGTCCTGCAGGCACTTGTCCGGACGGTGCGTGCGATTCGGTCGCCGGAGGCGGCGGCTGGGTTCTACCCTCTCCCGACGAGCAACCGGCGAAAGTGACGGCGAGCAGGCCGGACAGCGAGATCGCGGCGAATCGACGGGCACGGGACCTGGCGCTGACATGAGTGGACACGGTTGGATCGTGCCATCGGCCGTGGAACTCGGCCGCACCACCACTGCGTTGGTGATACGAGTGCGGACGGCAGAAGAACAGACGGGAGCACAGGGGTGGCAGCACTGATCAGCCGGGTGGGCAAGAAGCTGCGCCGGATCATCCAGCGGCCGGGCAGCGTCGAGCTGACCCGCTACGAAGCGCTGCTGCCGGCCATCGAGAAGCTCGAGCCCGAGTTGGAGAAGCTCTCCGACGAGGAGCTGACAGAGCGGGCCGGCAAGCTTCGGGACGCCACGGCCTTCGGCAACGACCAGCTGGTCGAGGTCTGCGCGCTCGGCCGTGAGGCCGCTCGGCGCGCCCTCGGCGAGCGTGCCTTCGACGTCCAGCTGCTCGGCACGATGGGCTTGCTCAGCGGGCACATCGTGCAGATGGAGACCGGTGAGGGCAAGACGCTGGCCGGTGCGCTGGCCGGCGCCGGGTACGCCCTGCGCGGCAAGCAAGTCCACGTCGTCACGGTGAACGACTACCTCGCCCGCCGTGACGCGGAGTGGATGGGCCCGATCTACGACCTGCTCGGCGTCTCCGTCGGCTGGATCGAGCCCGCGCACTCCCGCGACGAGCGCCGTGAGGCGTACGCGAAGGAGGTCACGTACGGCGCCGTCAGCGAGATCGGCTTCGACGTGCTCCGCGACCGCCTGGCGACGCGCGAGGAGGATCTGGTCCAGCGCGATCCCGAGGTGGCGATCGTCGACGAGGCGGACTCCGTACTGGTCGACGAGGCACGCGTGCCGTTGGTGATGGCGGGGTCGATCGACCACACCGATGCCGACGAAGAGGTCGCGAACATCGTCCGTCGGCTGCGGCTCGGGCTGCACTACGAGACCGACGCCGACGGCCGCAACGCCTGGTTGACCAAGGCGGGCGCTTCAGTGGTCGAGAAGGCTCTCGGCGACGACATCAACCTTTACGACGACACGGGTTCGGACCGGCTGCCCGCGGTGAACGTGGCGCTGCACGCGCACGCGCTGCTCACCCGCGATGTCGACTACCTCGTGCGTGACGGCAAGGTACAGCTGATCAACGCCGCGCGCGGCCGCGTCGCCGAACTGCAGCGCTGGCCGGACGGCCTCCAGGCCGCCGTCGAGGCGAAGGAGCAGGTGAAGGCGACCGACCGGGGCGAAATCCTCGACTCGATCACCGTGCAGGCGCTGCTCGCGCGCTATCCCGAGGTCGCGGGTATGACCGGTACCGCGGTCGCGGTCGCCGAACAGCTGCGCGAGTTCTACAAGCTCGAGGTCGCGGTCATCCCGCCGAACACGCCGAACATCCGCGAAGACCAGGAAGACCGGATCTTCGGATCGCCGTCGCAGAAGCTGCGCGCGATCGAAGAGGAGATCAGGCGGGTGCACGAGAGCGGACGGCCGATCCTCGTCGGCACCCAGGACGTCGCCGAGTCCGAGGAGCTGGCCGAGAAGCTGGCGAAGGCCGAGCTCGAGTGCGTCGTGCTCAACGCACGCAACGACGCCGAGGAAGCCGAGATCATCGCCGACGCCGGCAAGAAGGGCGCTGTCACCGTTTCGACCCAGATGGCCGGTCGAGGGACCGACATCCGGTTGGGCGGCAAGGAGGGCGACGGCCGCGACGAGGTCGTCGAACTGGGCGGCCTGCACGTGATCGGCACCGCCCGTTACCCGTCGAGCAGGCTGGACGGCCAGCTGCGCGGCCGGTCCGGACGGCAGGGCGACCCGGGCAGCGCGGTGTTCTTCGCCAGTCTGAACGACGAACTCGTGCTGTCGAACGCGCCGGACGTGCCCGAAGGCATTAGCTCCGACGTGGGCAGCGGCGAGGTCACCGACCCGGCGGCGCTGCGGCAGATCAACCACGCGCAGCGCGTCGCCGAGGGCGTCGACCTGGAGATCCACCGGAACACCTGGCGCTACACGCGGCTGATCGAGCGGCAGCGCGGCGAGCTGCTCGAGCACCGGGACAAGGTGCTGAGGACCGCGCACGCGGCGGAGGTGCTGGAGAAGGCGCACCCGGAGAAGTTCAAGGAGCTTTCGGAGGCTGTCGACGACGAAGCACGCGTCGAACAGCTCAGCCGTGAGGTGCTGCTGTTCCACATCGACCAGCTGTGGTCGGACCACCTGGCGTTCCTGACCGATGTGCGGGAGAGCATCCACCTGCGGGCGCTGGCGCGGGAGACTCCGATCGACGAGTTCCACCGCGCGGCGATCCCCGAGTTCCACAAGATCATCCCGGAGGCGGCCGAGCGGGCGGCGAAGACGCTCGAAGAAGCCGAGATCACCGAGGACGGGATCGACCTCGGTGACGCGGGAGTGCGGCGGGCGAACACGACGTGGACCTACCTGGTGCACGACAACCCGTTCGACTCCGACTTCGAGCAGACCATCAAGAAGGTGCGGAGCATGATCAAGCGGAAATAGCGCTCGGGTCCTGTCGCGGTAGCGGGGGACCTTTGCTATCACTCTCTTTTGGAGAGCGATAGCAAAGGTCCCCCGCTCTCTTTTCACACGACCGGACCCAGGTGGGCGATTCGGCACATCCGGTCGTCCCCGCGGACGCCGGTGGGTGAGAATGTCGGCATGCCGCAACTGCGCATCGCACTGGCCCAGGTCAACACCACCGTCGGAGACCTCGAGGGCAACGCCGAGCTCACCGTCGAGTGGACCCGTAAAGCCGCCGAAGCAGGCGCCCACCTCGTGGTCTTCCCGGAGATGTCCCTCACCGGTTATCCCGTCGAGGATCTCTCCCTCCGCCCGACCTTCGCCTCCGCCTCGAAGCAGATGGTCGAAGCGCTCGCCCGGCGGCTCGAGGACGCCGGATGCGGTGAGGTGCTCACCTACATCGGCTATCTCGACCTGGACGAGACCGGTCCGCGCGACGCGGCGGCCGCGCTGTACCGCGGCGAAGTGGTCGCCCGCCAGTTCAAGCACCACCTGCCCAACTACGGCGTCTTCGACGAACACCGCTGGTTCAAGCCGGGCAACGAACTCGAAGTCGTCCGCTTCCACGGTGTCGACGTCGGCATGGTGATCTGCGAGGACGTCTGGCAGGACGGCGGCCCGATCTCCGCGCTGGGCAAAGCCGGGGTGGACCTCGTGGTCGCGCCCAACGCTTCGCCTTACGAGCGCGCGAAGGACGACATCCGCCTGCCGCTCATCGCCCGCCGCGCGACCGAGGCCGGGGCGCCGCTGGTGTACACGAACCAGATCGGCGGCCAGGACGACCTCGTCTTCGACGGTGACTCGATCATGGTCGGCGCGGACGGCCGGTTGCTGGCGCGCGCGCCGCAGTTCGCCGAGCACCTGCTGATCGTCGACACCGACCTCGTCGCGGGCGGGCACACCGCCGAGGGCGAGTTCGAGGGGCTGCGGGTCAAACGCCGCGTCCTCAGCGACGAACTGGTTCCGGCCTACAGCCCGCGCACCGAATCCGCGATCAGCGAACCGCTCTCGGACGAGGCCGAGGTGTGGCACGCGCTCGTGATCGGCCTGCGCGACTACGTGCACAAGAACGGCTTCTCGTCGGTGACGTTCGGGTTCTCCGGCGGCATCGACTCGGCGGTCGTGGCAGCGCTGGCCGCCGACGCGCTCGGCGGCAACAACGTCTACGGCGTTTCAATGCCTTCGGAGTACTCCTCGGAGCACTCGAAGGGCGACGCCGCCGACCTCGCCCGCCGCATCGGCGCGCACTACCGCGTCGAACCGATCGCGGACATGGTCAAGGTCTACGTCGACCAGCTTCAGCTGACCGGCCTCGCCGAAGAGAACATCCAGGCCCGTGTCCGCGGCATGCTGCTGATGGCACTGTCGAATCAGGACGGTCACCTGGTGCTCGCCACCGGCAACAAGACCGAGCTCGCCGTCGGCTACTCGACGATCTACGGCGACGCCGTCGGGGCCTTCGCGCCGATCAAGGATTTGTTCAAGACACACGTCTGGCACCTGGCCAAATGGCGCAACGCGGAAGCCGAGAAGAACGGCGAGACCCCGCCCATCCCGGAGAACTCGATCACGAAACCGCCGTCGGCCGAGCTGCGGCCGGGGCAGCTGGACAGTGACTCGCTCCCCGACTACCTGATGCTCGACGACATTCTCGACGACTACATCGAGGGTGACCGCGGCTACGTCGACCTGGTCGACGCGGGCTTCGAGCCGGAGACCATCGATCGTGTGGTGCGCATGGTCGACAAGGCCGAATACAAGCGCCGCCAGTACCCGCCGGGCACCAAGATCACGTTCAAGGCGTTCGGGCGGGACCGGCGGCTGCCGATGACCAACGGCTGGAGCGAGGGCACCGTCGTGGCACGCTCAGCTCAGCGTGATTTGCTTCCCGGCTGAGTTTTGGAGCACGGCCACCATGCCGGGCTTCGCGTCACGCCGTACGAGCATGTCCATCCCGAGCGCCCGGACCGCAGTTTCCACCGCGGCCGGCTCGGGGTGGACACCGGTGACCAGGAGCAGCGGGATCGACGGGAGTCCGCGCGTCGTCGGATGCGGGGTGCTCCCCCAGTCGATAAGGAAGGGTGCGAGCCCGTCCAGGCCGCCGGCGCCGGTGAGACGCCATGTCAGCAGTTCGCCGTCGTCGGTGGCGCGCGACATCTCGAACGCCTCCCCCGGGTCGTAACCGCGCTCGCGCGCCTCGGCGATCGCGTCGTCGATGCCCCGCGCTCGCGCGGCCCAGGTGACCAGTGCGGGCGCGGTCAGCTCGTCGACGCCGAACGGTCTCGGCCTGACGTGCTCGGGTTGATCCGGATCGGGCCCGACCACCTCGAGATAGGCACCGGCACCGAGATCGGCCAGGTAGTTGGCCGTGCCGTGCCGTGCCCGACATGCCTGCCGCCGCGTACGGGCGTGACGCCGGTCAGATCGGCGACGCGCGCGACGGCCTCATCGAGATCCGGCCCGGCGTAGACGAGGTGATCAAGCACGAGGTCGCTCATGCGCATAGTCCTATCGCAGCCGCCGCGTCCTTAGGCACCGTGGTGTCGCCAAAAGCAGCAAAGCCGAAACTGTCGGACCTGTCTCGTACCCTGGACTCATGACGGCACCGGGCTACGCCGTGTTCGGCACCGCGATCGGCGACTGCGGCATCGCGTGGAACGAACGCGGGGTCATCGCGGTCCAGCTCCCCGAGGGCAGTGAGGAAAAGACCAGGACACGGCTCGCCGCTCGTCTGCCCGACGCGGTCGAATCCGTGCCACCGGCGGACGTCCAGCGGTCGATCGACGGCGTGGTCTCGTTGATGAACGGCAAGCGCACGGACCTCACCGGCGTCGAGCTCGATTACGAGGGCGTGCCGGAGTTCCATCACCGGGTCTACGAATTCATCCGCTCGATCCCCGCGGGCAAGACGCTGACGTACGGCGACATCGCGAACATCCTCGGCCTGCCCGGCGGGGCGCAGGCCGTGGGGCAGGCGATGGGCCGGAACCCGTTCCCGATCATCGTGCCGTGCCACCGCGTGCTCGCCGCGGGCGGCAAGGACGGTGGGTTCTCCGCGCGCGGAGGGGTCGCCACCAAGCGCCGGATGCTGGTCATCGAAGGCGCTTTGGCGGACGAACCGACGTTGTTCTAAACGGTCGCGGCCGGCGACCACGGCTTGAGCCAAGGTGTCTCCGGCCAGCCTTCCGCGGCGGCCATCAGCGGGATGGCGGTCGCGCCGTCGATGTGCTCGCGGATGATGTCGGCGTGCCCGGCGTGCCGCGCGGTCTCCTCGATGAGGTGGAAGAGCACCCAGCGGACAGACCAGGCGTCGACGTCCTGCGGGTACCAAGGCACGCCCTTCGGCACCGGGACCAGCTGGCCGAGGTCGGCGATTCCCGCGACGACGTCCGAAGTGCGGCGAGCGACCTCGTCGTAGCGTGCGAAGACGTCTTCGAGCGTCTCGCCGTCAGCCATCACGTAGCCGGCTTCGTATTCCTTCATCGTCTCCTCCATCGGCTTCGAAGGCTTCTGAAGGAGGATGTCGATCCAGCCGTCTTCCACGGTGGCGGTGTGCTTGATCAGGCCGCCGACGCTCAGTGAGCTTCTGGTCGGGACCGCTCTGGCCTGTTCTTCGGTCAGGCCGTGCGCGGCGATGCGCAGGACGTGCCGTTGCTGCTCGAGGTAGGCGAGGAGACCTTCGCGCTCGTCAGCGACCGGGGGAACGTTTCCAGCCATGGTGGCTCCTTCCGTAGGGAAGAAGATCTTTACATCAGGAAGGCGGGCTCGGGCCGGTTTTGCCAGGAAGAGAGCAAGGGACCTTTGCTACCACTCGCTTAGGCAGGCTAAGCAAGTGAGAGCAAAGGTCCCTTGCTACCGCTACGACTGGGGGCGCACGAACGGGAACAGCACGGTCTGCCGGATCGAAGCCCCGGTCAGCATCATCAGCAGCCGGTCGACGCCGATGCCGAGCCCGCCGGTCGGTGGCATGCCGTGTTCGAGCGCGAGCAGGAAGTCCTCGTCCAGTTCCATCGCCTCGACGTCCCCGCTCGCCGCGCGCAGCGACTGGGCCTCCAGTCGCCGCCGCTGTTCGAGCGGGTCGGTCAGTTCGGTGTAGGCCGTGCCGACCTCGGAGCCGAACGCGATCAGGTCCCAGCGCTCGGCCAGCCGCGGATCCACGCGATGTTGCCGGGTCAGCGGCGAGACATCCGTCGGGTAGTCGGTGTAGAAGGTCGGCATCACGGTCGAGCCTTCGACGAGATGCTCGTGCGCCTTCAGCACGAGGTCGCCGTGCCCGGCCTCCTCGTTCACCGGCACTCCCGCCGCGCGGCACAGCCGCTGGAGTTCGGCGACCGGGGTGCCCGCGTCGATCTTCGCCCCGAGCCCCGCCGAAACGGCTTCGTGGACCGGGATCACCGGCCAGTCACCGGAGATGTCGTACTCGACGACCTTCCCGTCCGGCCCCGGACGGCGAACGACCTGCGCGCCGTACGCGGCCTCCGCGGCGTGCTGCACGAGTTCTCGCGTCAGAGTCCGCATCGTGTTGTAGTCGGCGTACGCCTGGTACGCCTCCAGCATGGTGAATTCGGGGTTGTGCGTCGCGTCGACGCCTTCGTTGCGAAAGTTCCGGTTCAGCTCGAAAACGCGCTCGACCCCGGCCACGCACAGCCGTTTCAGATACAGCTCGGGCGCGATCCGGAGGTACATCCGCATGTCGTAGGCGTTGATGTGGGTGACGAACGGACGGGCGTTGGCGCCGCCGTGGACGGTCTGAAGCATCGGCGTCTCGACTTCGAGGTAGTCGCCCTGGTGCAGCCGTTCCCGCACCGCGCGCACCACGGTCGAGCGCATCCGCAGCATCGTCGTCGAATCCGGGTTCACCGCGAGGTCGAGGTAGCGCTGCCGCACTCGCGTCTCCGGATCGGTGAGACCCTTTCGCTTGTCCGGCAACGGATGCAGGCTCTTCGCCGTGACCGTCCACTCGTCGACGAGCACGGAAAGCTCACCGCGCCGCGACGTCACGACCTGCCCGCTCACACCGACGTGGTCGCCGAGGTCGATGCCCCGCCGCCAACCGCCGAGATCGAGCACCGAGGCGTCGAGCATCAGCTGGATCTCGCCGCTGAAATCCTTGACCCTGGCGAAACAGAGCCCGCCGAGGTTGCGCAACGCGAGCACCCGGCCCGCGATGCGGACCCGGTGACCGGTGTGAGTGTCCGGGCTCAGGTCGCCGAACTTGGCGACGACGTCGCCGAGCAGATCCTCCCGGGTGAAACCGACCGGATAGGGGTCGATCCCGGCTTCCCGCAAGCGATCCAGCTTCGCCATCCGTACGCGGACCTGGTCCGGGCGCCGCACCTGCTTCGGTGCGGGGGTGGCCGCGTTCGCGTCGATACGGTGGACTTCGGCGACGAATTCGTCGGTGACCGTCTCCAGTTTCAGCGCCCGCCCTGACCGTCCGGTCGGGACGAAACCTTCGAGCGCGCCGGCGACGATGCCGACCCTCGGCAGCCGTCGAGCCGAGGAATAGCACAGGAATCGCGGTTCCCAGTCGGGTCCGTACTTCGCGTTGGACCGGTAGAGCGATTCCAGCTGGAAGAACCGCGACGCCATGCTGAGGACACCGCGCCAGGCCCGCAGTACCGGACCCGCGCCGATCCGCTCTCCCTCGGAGAAGACCGCGCGGAACATCGCGAAGTTCAGCGAAATCCGTTGTGCGCCAAGGTGTGAGCTCGCCGCCACGACCTCGGCGATCATGTACTCGTTGAGGCCGTTCTCGGCGTCACGGTCGCGCCGCATCAAGTCCAGTGACAATCCGCGACGGCCCCACGGGACGAATGACAGCATGCCGCGCAGCTCGCCTCGGGCGTCGTACGCCTCGACCATCACGCTCCGGCCGTCACTCGGATCGCCGAGCCTGCCGAGCGCCATCGAGAATCCGCGCTCGGTCTCCGCGCCGCGCCATTGCTGCGCCTGCAACAGCAGCCGAGCCATTTCGTCGGCCGGGATTTCGCTGTGCCGCCGGACTTTCGTGGTGTATCCCGCCCGCTCGATCCGTTTGACCGCTTGGCGAACCGAGCGGCGTTCCGGCCCGGCGAGACTGAAGTCCCGGACGTCGAGGACCGCTTCGTCGCCGATTTCCAGGGCGCGCAGACCCGCGTCGGCGTAAGTCTTCGCGCCGCGTTCGCTCGCGCCGAGCACACCGGGGGTCCAGCCGTAGGTGCGTGCTTCGTTCAGCCAGGCGCGGACCGCGTCAAACCAGGCATCGGGATCACCGATCGGATCCGCACTCGCGACGCTGGTGCCCGCGAGCACGCGGTAAGCGACGGCGGCGCGGCCATTGAGCGAGAAGACGACACTCTTCTCGCGCCGGGTGGCGAAATAACCCAAAGAGTCGTCTTCGCCGTGTTCGGCGAGAAGGCGCCGTACGCGCAGTTCTTCCTCGTCTGTCCTCAAACGACGGCTGCGTACGCCACGGAAGAGCGTGTACAGCGCGGCCGTCGCGACGGCCGTCGCGCTGAGGTCGAGCACGAGGTCGAGCCAGGCAGGTCCTTCGCCGATGCCGACCCGTCGGAGCTGGATGTTCTCACCGGTCGTGTGGTTGACGACCCAGGCGAAGCGCGCCCAGGTGTCCGCGAGACGACCGGGGAAGGCCTCGCTCAGCCCCCAGCCGACGAGAATGACCGCGGCCAGCCCGCCGAACAGCATGGTGAGGCCGTCGCGCCACGCGCTCGGGGCGAGCCTGGCCGGGAACGCTGGCCGCAGGATCCACAGGAACGCGATCATGCCGATCGAGATCAGGTCGGCGATGGCCAGCACCCACACCTGATGCGGGATGTGCCGGACCTGCCACGGACCCAGTTTCAGCAGTTCGGGCCACCACAGCAGGGCGGCTTGGAAGGCCAGGGTCACCGCCAGGCCACTGATCTGGAACAGCAGCAGCGTGTAGAGGGCGGCGCGTTTGCGGCGGCGGAGCGCGGCGCCGAGGACGACGAGCAGCAGGACGATCACGAGGCTCGCGTTTGTCGGGATGCTCAGTGCCGAGAAGGCGACGTCGCCCATCTTGAGCACCCGCCCCTTCACGCCGCCGGCGAGAAGGAGGATCACTGAGAACACGGCCGCGAGCTGCACAAGAGTGGCGACGATGCCGCCTGCCCTCGCCTTCCACGGCGGGACACGGCTCGCTGGGTTTCCCATACTGGCCTTTCGGGGTACACACAGGTGATCGACAGCTGCTACTACTTGACGTCACACGACCCTGTGTGGTTGTCAAAGATCATCATCCTCTGGTCTGAATCTCTTCCTCGGCAGCGTCGACACCGCGGTGTGAAGCTGGTCGCAGGGCCTTGGGGGCGCTATCCCCGCGTGTCAGGCTTTGATCTGTTCAGCTCCACGACCCGGGGACCTCTTCGAGGCCTCGAGGGAAGGACGGTCGACAAGGATGTCTGCCACCGAAAAGGATTCCGGCGAACTCGCTGCCCCGTATGGAACCGGCGCGGCGCCCCAGGCCACATCTGGGAAGAAAGTCCGCGTACATCACCTTCGCGACATGAAGGAGCGCGGCGAAACCTGGCCGATGCTCACCGCCTACGACATGTACACCGCCGCACTGTTCGATGAGGTGGGCATTCCCGTGCTGCTCGTCGGGGACTCCGCGGCGAACAACGTCTTCGGCTACGACACGTCACTTCCGGTGACCGTGGACGAACTGCTTCCCTTGGTCCGAGCGGTGACCCGCTCGGTGAAGCGGGCGCTGGTCGTGGCCGATCTTCCGTTCGGCTCGTACCAGCTTTCGCCGCAGCAGGCGCTGGAGACAGCGGTGCGGTTCATGAAGGAAGGTCGTGCGCACGCGGTGAAACTCGAAGGCGGGCGGAAGTTCGCGCCGCATGTCGAGGCGCTGACGTCAGCAGGCGTCCCGGTGATGGGACATATCGGATTCACCCCGCAGAGTGAACACAATCTCGGCGGCTACCGAGTCCAGGGACGCGGCGAAGCGGCCGAAGCGCTGCTCGCCGACGCGCTCGCCCTGGAAGAGGCCGGCGCCTTCTCGGTCGTCATGGAGATGGTGCCCGCCGAAGCGGCGAAGCGGATTACGCACGAACTGAAGATCCCGACGGTCGGCATCGGCGCGGGGCCGGACTGCGACGCGCAGGTGCTCGTCTGGCAGGACATGGTCGGGCTTCGACGCGGCAAGACCCCTCGCTTCGTGAAGAAGTACGCCGATCTGGCGGGCGTGCTGGCCGGGGCCGCGACGGCGTTCGCGGAAGACGTCCGGCGAGGCGAATTCCCGGCCTCGGAGCACTCGTTCCACGACTGACCTGCAACTGACCTGCAAGAAGAGAGCAAGGGACCTTTGCTATCACTCCCGTTGGGGAGGGCGATAGCAAAGGTCCCTTGCTCTCTTTCGGGGCAGCCCGTGCGCACCGAGCCTCCTTTAGTCGTTCACGTATATGAACTTCAATCATGTCCTTGACTAGCGTTCGAGAGCTGCCTTACGGTCTAGCCGTCGCTGCCACGACCGAGCTTCGATCCCTCGACGAGGAGGACTACGGATGCGTATTCGTGAGCGGGTTCTGGCCATCGCGACCGGTGCCGCCCTGCTGTCGCTCCTGGCGACGTATCCCGCCCAGGCCGCGACGGTCCGCGTAGGCACTTCGGCGGAACTGACGTCCGCGCTCGCTTCAGCCAATCCGGGCACCGTCATCGAACTCACGGCCAACAAAACTTTCACCGGCAACTTCAAGGCGGCGAAGAGCGGTACCTCCGGCAGTCGGATCACGCTGAAGGGTCCGCGAAGCGCGGTCATCAAGGCCTCGGCGGGACGCACGCTCGAACTCACCGGCAGCTACTGGAACCTGACCGGCTTCACCCTCACCGGTGGCCAGAAGGGCCTGATGGCGACGGGCGTCAAGAACACGGTCGTCGACGGTATTGAGGTCACCGCCGTCGGCCATGAGGGCATCCATTTCCAGTACGCGAGCACCGACAACGTCGTAAAGAACTCCGAGGTGACCGATACCGGCCGCGAGTACGCGGGCTACGGCGAAGGCATCTATTTCGGTTCCGCGAAGGGCAACTGGCCCGGCGGCACGCCCGACCGCAGCGACCGCAACAAGGCGCTCGGTAACAAGATCGGCCCGAACGTGCGGGCCGAGTCGATCGACATCAAGGAAGGCACCACCGGCGGCGAACTGCGCGGCAACGTCTTCGACGGGACCGGGCAGAGCGGCGAGCACTTCGCCGACAGCTGGGTGGACATGAAGGGCAACAACTACGTGGTCGCGGACAACCGGGGCAGCAAGGTCTTCGTGCACAACGCGACCTACGGCGGCTTCGAGGTCCATGTCCAGCTCGACGGCTGGGGCCGCGACAACACCTTCTCCGGCAACACCGCGGACGTGCAGTCCAGTTACGCGTACGGCTTCTATCTCGTGAAGGCCGCGACGGGGAACAAGGTCTGCGCGAGCAACAAGGTGACCGGTGCCGGGAAGGGATTCGCGAACGTGGCCGCCACGGCGGGCTGCTGACGCGACCGAAGACCGGGGGCCCGCTCAGCCCGGCGGCGGGGGCGGGCCCCCACCCTTCGGACACTCGCCGATTCGGGCAGAGTGTCCATATGGACGATCTGTACCCGCCGATCCACGTGCGTGCCGAGGGCATGCTCGACGTCGG
The DNA here is from genome assembly GCF_047608695.1 of Amycolatopsis sp. cmx-11-32. NCBI lineage: Bacteria > Bacillati > Actinomycetota > Actinomycetes > Pseudonocardiales > Pseudonocardiaceae > Amycolatopsis > Amycolatopsis sp. cmx-11-32. The sequence continues at coordinate 20,712 of NZ_JADNQN010000001.1, forward strand.
CGACGGGCACCGGATCTACTGCCAGGAAGCCGGGAACCCGAACGGCAAACCGGTGGTCGTCCTGCATGGAGGCCCTGGTAGCGGCATCTCGCCCATGGCCCGGCGGCATTTCGACCCCGAGGCTTATCGGATCATCTTGTTCGACCAGCGCGGTACCGGCCGCAGCACTCCGCACATCGGTGAGCCGGACGTCGACCTGTCGGCCAACACCCTCTGGCACCTCGTCTCGGACATGGAAAAGCTGCGCGAACGGCTGAATCTTGAACAATGGCAGCTCTTCGGCGGCTCGTGGGGCGCGGCCCTCGCCCTCGCTTACGCCGAGACCCATCCGAGCCACGTCAGCGAAATCATCCTGCGCGGCGTCTTCACCGCCCGCCGCGGCGAACTCGACTGGATCTACAACGGCGGCGCCGCGAACCTCTTCCCCCGCGAGTGGGAAGCCTTCCTAGCACCGATCCCCGAAGAGCGTCGCGACGACCCGCTGTCGGCCTACCGCGAACTCGTTTACCACTCCGATCGGGTGATCCGCGAGCGTGCCGCCATCGCTTGGAGTACCTGGGAAGGCGCGATCGTCTGCCTGCGCCCGGATCCGGCCTTCCGCAACCAGTACGCGTCGCCTGACTTCGCCCTCACCTTCGCGCGGCTGGCGCTGCACTACTTCTGCCATGGGCCCTGGCTTGAGGACGGGCAGTTGATCCGGGAAGCCGGAAAGCTGTCCGGGATCCCGGGTGTCATCGTGCAGGGGCGGTACGACGCGGTGTGTCCGCCGGCGACGGCTTACGAGCTGCATCGGGCTTGGCCGGACTCGAAGCTGGAGTTGGTGGAGGCGGCCGGGCACGCGGTGACGGATCCGGGGATGCTGGCGGGACTCCGGGCCGCGACGGACGCGTTTCGGTCGGTTTGATCAAGGCCTTTCGCAGCGCGCTCTTTCCAAGATCGTTGCTCCACGAACACTAATGCCCCGACCCACCCCCGACCAACGTCTACCGACTCATATGCGACCGCGCGACCGCTGCTACTTCTACGCCCAAGGGGCGGCTTGAGGGCAAGAGTTGATCCGGAAGCTGTTCAGGACCCCCGAAGCCATCGCGCTGGGACGGTTCGACGCCATGCGCCCTCCGGTGACGGCCTTACTCCACGACCGCGTCCCCTGACCGTCGCATCCCGATGATCCCGAGTCTCCAGCCAATGACCGACCATGGCCTTTGTCGCCATAACGACGTCCGCAATCGGTCGCGTCGTCGGCATGTCGACCTACTCGACGACCATTCCCGATGACGTCGCCCTCCTTCCGATTCTGCTTCGCCGCCGTGGCCGCGTTGCCACCGAACGGCAGCTGACTAACTGTCGCCAGAATCGCCAAACTCACCGGGCGCAGAATTTCGTCGAATTAACTGGCCTTTCGCTTCTTCACGCACGATTTCATCGCCAATATCATACAACTCTAAAAGGACGTTCTTCGCTTCAAGACCCGGAGTCCCCCCTAAAGCCCAAATTGCTTTCGTTGCGAGAGCGCGGTTTTCGTCCCAATCAAGGTAGTCAGGCACCCATATTGCCGCATGACGAAGAACACTCACAGATTCCGGAATTCGCAACGAGCCAATCATGGCCACGGCACTCTCATGCTGCTGATGCCAATCAGCAGAGACCAAACCGGCCAATAAGCCGTAATGCTCCATACCGACACCAAACGCATTGCATACAATGAGGGCAGCTTCAAGATCCACTGAACTCTTGTCGGCAACAGAATTTTGCAGCAGCCGCAGACCAAGAGCGCGACCGTCAGCCGTCTCGTAATGACGCAGAATATCGTCCTGCGAGCCCACTGTTTCACGCCCCGGAACAGTCACTAGCGAGAAGATCAAGTCATGCTCTTCCGGGGTCATCGAAGCCTCTCAAAGCCAACAATTCCGTCGTTGAATATATCAAGGGCTTTACCGCCACCCAATCCAATATTGACGTGCCCTGCCCCTTTACCCTTGAAGAATGCAGACGTTTCTCGCCAACCTCTTGAGACCAGCCCCATGTTCGGAAAGGCACGGGCCGAAGCAGCCGATGCGTCGCGGACACCAATATCGGAAAGCGACTCCGTCGTGCCCTTACGAACGGTGAAACGCACCAAGATACCGTCGTAGTCTTCCGAAAAGGCCCTCGTCGGAGAAATGAAGGTCTCGCGTGTCGCCGATAGGCGACCTGTCGCTTCAAGAGAGTCGAAGTGTCCTTGGCTCATAGTTCGATAGTAGCTCTCGTCGCCCCCACAGTTGTGGGTGAGGACAGGCGTCTGACCTGCGATAACGAAGTACGTGTGGTCGCCATCGGCGGTCAGGTTGTAGACCCGCCTGGTCTCAGACCACGACCGCGTCCCCGTGACCGTCGCGTCCCGATGATCCCCGGTCTCCAGCCGATGACCAGCCTTCAGATCAACAGCGTTCGACCACCGCTTCTCCGAGGCCACCCAGAACGGGTGCTCATCCGTCGCCACCACAGACCTACGACCAACCTCACCCGCGACACCGACCTCGACCAACGTCCGCTGACTCACATGCAAACGGGCATCCATCTTCACCCGAACTGCGGAACGCCCCGTCGTCGGATCCTCCACATCCTTGATCGGCTTACAAGACCCGTCACCCATCAACACGCTCCGCGGCCTCCCGCGCAGCAGCGGCCCCAGCCTCCCTCTTCGCCTATCACATTAATTGCAGGCAAAAATGTGCAGCAAGGAATCTATTGACACCCAGAGAAGTCGATACTTATTTACTCTGACGAGCGATCTCAATATCGGCCGTCAACGCACTTGCACGAAAAGGCACTACCGTGTCATCGAGGACTACGACGTGTAGTTCTTCGCCAACGTTCGGACCTTCAGCTCCTTCCACCCATCTAGGGTTCTTTGTGTTGTCAATAAATCCATCTTGACCATTGCCTGTTTTAACATTCAAGCCCCACGGCTTGATTTCCACGACCGCGACGTCTAATTCATCGTGAATCATAACCCGCCATCCATCGGAATCCAGGTCCGCTTATTTGTCATATCATTAAATTCTTTAAATCTTCCAGCTGGAATTCTGAACTCAATTCTTGCCGCACCACCCGGCCCCTGCCAGTCGTACCTTTGAGCCGTATCCGAGAACGATTCCAAAAAACCTGGCTTCATATCGTACCTCAAAATGCCACGAGCATACGATCCACGGCCTTGGTATTCAGCTGCCACACTCTGCTCACCGAAATATGCAGAATTATTGCCACCTGGCGAATCATGAGAGGAAGGATTCGGCCCGTTCGCTTCTTCGTATGCCCGGTCCGCCTCCTTTGGCGTTCTATATATCGAGCAAGCACCAGCTGTTGAGGAGTCTTCATTGTGAGTAAGGACGGGCGTGGCCCCCACCAGCACATAGTACGTGTGGTCGCCATCGACGGTCAGGTTGTAGACCCGCCTGGTCTCAGACCACGACCGCGTCCCCGTGACCGTCGCGTCCCGATGATCCCCGGTCTCCAGCCGATGACCAGCCTTCAGATCAACAGCGTTCGACCACCGCTTCTCCGAGGCCACCCAGAACGGGTGCTCATCCGTCGCCACCACAGACCCACGATCGGCACCACTCGCCACGCCGACCTCGACCAACGTCCGCTGACTAGCATGCGAACGGGCATCCGTCACCACCCGAACCGCAGAACGCCCCGTCGTCGGATCCTTCGCCAGAACCCGATCCCCGACCTTCACATCCTTGATCGGCTTACGAGACCCGTCACCCATCACCACCAGCGTGTCCGGATCAAAACTGTTCTTCTGTGTCACACAGCCCGGATCCGCCCCACCAGACGACTCATCATGATGCTTACCCCGCCCCTTGTTCCGCCCAGACAAACCACCCAACCCAGACAAAACATCATCAGGAGAAGCACCCGACTGAGCAACCTCCGACACCGCCGTCACCGTCTCCGCGACATTCTGGACGACAGCCCCATCCCCCACCACCTGCTTCTTGAAAAAGTCCGTGACCTGACCCGCATCCTGCACATTCGCCTTGAACGACTGCACAATCCGAGCCGGCACCAACGGCGACGAAGACACCAAATCCGTCCCCTTGAACACCGGCTTCAACGCCGCCTTCAACGAAGGAATCGGATTCCGCTTCGCCGTCCGCTCCGCAGCACCCCGCGCAGCAGCGGCAGCGGCCTTCTTCTTCGCCAGGATCGCCGCAGCCCGCCTAGCCGCGGCCGCAGCAGCCGCCTTACGAGCAGCCGCGACAGCGGAAGCCTTGCGAGCAGCGGACGAAGCGGCGTCACCGGCAGTTCGACGGGCCGCGCCCGCGACGTCGTCGCCATACCGGCGACCGAGACCGACGGCATCGTCGGCGTACCGGCCCGCCCGACGACCACCGCTGATGAGGTTGCCCGCCTTCCGCGCCCACTTCGCGGCGGTCGCGGCGTTGCCACCGAACGGGATCGCGCCCGCGGCCGACCACGCGGCATTCTCCCAGTCACCCTCCACCGCGTAGATCGCGGCGTTCGCCAGGTCGGCGATCTCACCGATACCGGGGATCATGCCCGCCACGTCCAGCGCGGTGTGCACGATGCCGCCCGCCTTGTCCCACAGGTCACTGAACCAACCGTGACCGTCGGGATCGAAGAAGTTCATCGGCGAGCCGAGCACGTAGGAGTACCGGTTGGCGCTGATCGACGGCGAGAACGGCAGTTCGATGCTGTCGCGGGAGGCGAAGGTGCCGGAACCCGGCTGGTACCACCGCGCCCCCATGTTGACGTTCCCGTTGTCGGCATCCGTCCAGTCGCCCTGGAAGCCGACAGAACGCTGGACACCTGTCGACGCGATCCGCTTGCCGTACGGGTCGTACGCCGTCGAGTCGACGACGCCTCCGGACGCGGGCGCCAACGCGCCGATGACATCGCCGTGCCGGTCGGAAAGCGTGAGCCTGGAATCGGTTCCCTGCGAAAGCGATACCAAGGAACCGTCGGGACCGCGTCCGAAGCGCGAGACACCGTCACTGACAGCGTCTCGTTCCATGCCCGCGTACGAGAACTGCTGTCCGCCTCGGGTCGCGAGCCGATCGAAGTCGTCGTAGGTGTACTCGGTCGTGCCGAACTTGGTCAGCCGATCGAAGGCGTCGAAGGAGTACTTCTCCTCCAGGCCGGACGACGTGCGTGAACTCAGTGAACCGCGCGGCGAGTACGCGTAGGTGTAGTCACCATCGGCGAGGACACGGTTCCGCTCGTCGTAGCTCGCGTTCTTGTCGCCAGCCTTGACCCGGTTGCCCGAGTCGTCCCATCCGTACTCGGTCGCCTTACCCGCCGGATCGGTCCAGGAGAGCATGCGTCCCTGGAAGTCGTACGAGTAGCTGTTCTGACCGGAGCCTGCCAGCCCCGCGGTGCTCTTCGTCTTGACCCGGTCATTCGGATCGTAGGTGTAGGCGATCGAAGAGAGGACCGATCCGTTGGCCTCCTTCAGGACATCCGACTTCGGCCGTGCGAGGTTGTCGTAGTCGTAGGTACGGACCCGGCCGGCGCCGTAGTCGACCGTCTTGACCTTGCCGGCTTCGTTGTAGCCGTAGGTCAGTTTGCCGCCGGTCGCGCCGTCGGTGACGGAGTCCAGCCGTCCCTTGAGATAGCCGTATTTGGTGGTACCGGCGGCATCCTTCCGGGTGGTGACGCGCCCGGCGGTGTCGTACTCGAAGGACGACGCGCCGGAGGCACCGGTCGCGGTCAGCAGGCCACCGCGGTCGTTGTAGGTGTACGCGTTGTTCCCCGCCACCCGCAGACGGCCGTCGGCGTCGTAGGTCCGTGCCTTGTCCGCGGTCTGCGTCTCGGCGCCGGAACCGGTCTCCGTGAGCATCCGGTTCAGCGCGTCGAACGTCCGGTCCCGGTTCACGTTTCCGGGCGCGGTCAGCCTGGTCGCGTTGCCCGCCGCGTCATAGGACTGCGTCCAAGTCCGATCGGCCGCCGCGGGGTGTGCGGCGGTGGCCGGTTCGACCACCGACTCCGGCAGGTTCAAACTGTTGTAGGTGAAGACGGTCTTGTTCGACCGCCCATCGGTGAACCTGGTGCGGTTTCCGGCCGCGTCGTACCCGAACGAGGTGGTGATCGTCTTGCCGTCCGCGACCGGCTCGAGCTGACTGGACAACCGGTTCGCCGCGTCGTAGCCGAACGTGGTGACGCGCTTTTCCCAGTCCTCCGCGGTGCGCATGTTGCCGGCGAGGTCATAGGTGAACTTGCGCTCCCGCAGCGCGGGCTGCGTGCCCGTCCACTGTGCGTCAACGTCGAACTCGGCGACCATGCGGCCAGCCAGGTCATAGTTGAGCCGCTTTGTGACGCCCGCACCGTCGCTTGCCCGGACCAGACGACCCTGCCGGTCATACCCCCGCTTGGTGGTGACCCCTGCCGGATCGACCGCGGTGATCAGCTGGTTCAGCTTGTCGTAGGTATTCAGACTCTTCTCGCCGGCCGGGTTCTCGACCGACATCACGTTGCCCGCGTCGTCGTAGCGGTACTTGGTCGTGTACGCGGCCGGTGCCGGGAACCGCTCCACCGCGGTGGACGTGGCCTTGCGACCCAACTCGTCGTACGTCGCCTCGACTCGGGCTCCGGTCGGCGAAGTGGCGGACAGGGGCAGACCGGTCAAGGTGTACGAGTACTTCCAGACGCCACTGGCCGTGCCGTCGGCCTGCGGGTCCTGGCGCTCCAGCAGCCTTCCCAGCTGGTCGTAGCGCAACTCGGTCGCGTGCTGCCGGGCGTCGATCTGCTTGATCACGCGCCCCATCGAGTCGTACCGGATCTCCTTGCTCGGAGTGACCGGCGTCGTGCTCCCGGGTGGCGTGTACGACGGCAGGCTCGACTTGACCAGCTGGCCGAGCCGGTCGTACTGCGCCGTGGTGATCCGGCCGACCGGATCCTTCGTGTGCGTGACCGAGCCGAAGGTGTCGTACCCGGTGACCATGGTCGCCTGAGTGTCGGTGGCCGCGCCGCCACCGGATTCGGTACGGACTCGCGGCCCGGTGGCCCGGATGGGCCTGGCCAACTCGTCGTAGTCCATCTTCGTGGTGAAGGCGGGTAAAGGCTCCTGTCCGAGGTTGCCGCGAGGATCCGTGACGGCCGTCGGCATTCCGCGTTCGTCGTACCGCCACCGTGTGGTGATCTGCTCCTGACCATTGTGGACGGTCTGCTGGATCCGCTTACCGGTCGTGTCGTAGACGAAATCGGTGGCTTCGGTGACGTTCGTCTGTCCGATGCCGACATTCGAAGAATTTCCGGACTTCTCCGACCGGACGACGTTGCCGCCACGGTCATAGGTGAACTGCGTACGCCGTTCGAGCCCACCCGAGTCCTCATTCGTCAGCGTGAGCCTGCTGACGGCGTCGTACTCGTAGGTCGTGGTCCGGTTACCCGCGGTGGTCTGCTTGGTCAAGTTCCCGGCACCGTCGTAACTGTTGTTCTCCAACAGAACGTCGCGGACATTCCCGGTCACCGGATCGCGGTAGCCTTCAGCAACCACCTGCGCGATGAGATCGTTGGCGTAGTAGTGATTTCGTGTCGCCCTGCCCATTGCATCGACGTGCAAGGTTTGCCGACCCGATTCGTCATAACGAAAGGACTCGAGCACTGTCGGCTTGGAGTTGCCGGGGTCGGTGTCACCTTCGCCGTCGCCGGGCCTGCCGTCACCGTCGGACGGGTCGACCACGCCGCCGTGCCAGCCGTGCAGCCGGACCTCCGCGACCTCATTCCGCGCCGTGTACGCGTACGACCTCTTCACACCGCTCGCGTCGATCACGAACGTCCGGTTGCCGAAGACGTCGAAGCCGTACCGGGTTTCCTTGCCTTCGGGGTTCACGACATGGACGAGCCTGCCGTGATCGTCGTATCCGCGCTTCGTGACCCGCGTCTGATCGCCGCCGGTGAGGTCCGAGACCTCCTCCCGCTCGACGTTCCCGTCCTTGTCATAGAGCGTCGCGGTCCGGGCGGTGTGCTTCACACCGGTGACGGGGTTCGTCGTCCCTGGTCCGATCTCGGCGATCACCCGTGAAAGTGCGTCGTACTCGTAGGTTGTCTTGACGCCGTCGGGATAGGCCGTCGTGTAGACCGTGGCCGATGTCTTGCGCCCGCCGACGTCGTAGCCGAACCGGGTGCGCATTCCGGCCTGCTCTTCGATCTCGCCGAGATCACCCGAGCTGTAGTACCGGTAAATAGTGGTGTCGCCGAGCGCGCCCCGTGTCGACGCCAGCAAGTCGGCCGGGACGGACAGGCTCACGTTGTCGAGCGACGGCTCGGTGCCAGTTGTGTAGATGTGCGTGACCCGTCCGCCGTCAGGCATCTCCTGGGTGAGGAGATCTCCCTTGGCGGTGTAGGTGTACGTCGTCAGATACCGGTTGTCGGTGGCGTTCGTCGACCTGCCGTCCCTGCTCCACGCGACCTTGTCGTTACTCGGGTCCAGCGGATTGCCCGCGTTGAGGAAATAGCCGAAGTACTCGGTCTGGCACCTCCCCGGCAACAGACAGGTTCGCTTGCTGGTCACGTTGCCGCGCTGGTCGAAACCGAGCACGACCTCGTTGAGGTTCTCGGAAACGATCGTGCTCTGGTTGCCTTCGTCGTCGTAGTCATAGCTACGGATTCCGTAACCGACCGGCTCACCGGGCTTGTCTTCCGGACGCACGCCGAGTCCCAGCGGCATGACCATCCGAAGGATCCGGCCCCGGACGGGGTCGTAGTCATAGGTGTGGTCGCGGTTCCCCGGATCCGTGAATTTCACGGTCCGGATCAGGTTGTTCTCCTCCCCGGTGATCACCGGGGCACCGAGCCGCCACACCCCGCCGTTGCGGTCGGTGTAGGTCTTCACCCGCTCGTTGACCGTGTCGTACCCGACCTCCGCGGCCGTCTTTCCGCTGGGCAGGACGATCTTGCTCAGCCCTACGGACGGCTGCGCGGCTTGGAAGTGTTCACGGACCACGGTCTCGCTGAGCGGCTTGCCGTAGACCGCGATCTCGTCGATCGCGCCGGCGAAGTACCCGTGGTCGTTGGCGGGCTTCGCCGGCCAGTTGCCCGCGATGAACCCAGCCCCGGCGTACACCTTGGTCTGGTTGCCGTGGTCGATCACGCCCTGCTTCGTCCCGGCCTGGACACCGTCCAGGTAGAGCCACTGTGTCGCCAGGGCCCCGGAAAGCACGACATGATGCCATTTACCGTCGTTGACCGAGGCGGCGGTGCGGATCGGATTGGTCGTGCCGTCGGAGAACTGGCCGTACAGCTTGCCGTCCGTACCGACGTAGAGTGCCGGCGTGTAGGCGTTCTGCAGTGCGCCGGTGATCTCGTTCTGCTGGTAGCCCAGCAGTACACCGGATCCGGTGGTCTTGAACCACAGTTCGACCGCGAGGTCCCTGCTCTTCTTGATCGCCCCGTCTTGAAGCTGCAGTACCGAACTCGAGCCGTTGAACGTCGCGGCGGTGTCGCCCGAGCCCGGCAGCGCACCAGGGGCACCGAGGACGACGTTCTTGTACTTCCCGTTGTCCTTGCCCCGGTTGAACGCCACCTGACTGACCGCGACGTCCCCGGTCAGGTCACCGAGCCGCCAGTACGCATCGGGCGACGCGTCGTTCACCACCGTGCGGAACCTGGACTGGTCCGTGTAGTCGTAATGGGTGGCGCCCCCCTCGGGGTCTTCGACCCGCTTCAGCCGATTTCCTTCGTAGAAGTATCTCCAGTTCCGGATCTGGCCGTTGATCTCGGAGGCGAAGACGTTCGCGACCTTGCCGTTCTGAACCAGGAAGACCAGCTGGCGTCGACTGGCGAGGTCGAGGACGCGGGAAAGGTTGGCACCGTCCCACTGCACGACCGCGCCACGCCCGACCCCGTCGGTGTATCCGGTCAGCTTGCCCGATGAGTCGAACCGGTAAGTGGTCGCCGACTTGTCGGTGAGACGCCAGCCACCGTCCGGGGTGGACGCGAAGTCCGCGAATCGGCCTTGAGGAGGCGCATAACTGCCATCTGGGTTGAGTCCGAAGCGCAGTTGCTGCCCGTCGGGATAGGTGACGAGGGTGTTCCCCGCGTAGTCGCGGACCACCTTCATGTCGAACTTCGTCGCCCAGCCCGTGCCGAACCAGTGGTCGCGCCGCGGGTCCAGCGAGTTGTACGTGCGGGTCACGCTCAGTTCGGGGCCAGCGGTCGGGAGCTGGACGTCGACCGCGCTGGAGTAGTAGTTGCCCACCATCGGATCGAAATCACGATCGGATCCGCTGTGCGGCGTCATCGCCATATGCGAGGTGATCGCGGGCTGGGGAACCGCGCTGAGGATCGCGCTGAACGGGAGCGGTTCGCTCTCGTTGGCACCGTCGAAGGCGAACGACCGCCAGAGATAGATCTTGTTCCAGAACAGTTTCTTGTCCGGCACCGTCCACGTGGGATTCGACTGGTACGCGGAACTGAAGCACTCGACCGGATTGTCGTCGTCACCCTTCCGGCACACCTCGAACCGGTACTTCAAGGTGCTGCCGGGCGGCGGGTCGACGTCGATACCGTTGGCCCACAGTTGCGGTGTCAGCGTCTGGACGGACGCACCGTTGGGCGGGTACTGATGCTTGATGAACGGCGGCACGTCGTAGACGTCGAGCCCGATCCGAGCCGGTGCGACCTGGTGGTCGGTGAAGTAGTCGCCCGGTTTGCGGACCATGCTGAAGTCGAGGAGGTAGCTGCCGACGCCGATCGCCTTGATCTCGGCGTCGAGCGTCACGGACGCCCCTCGCGCCACATCACCGGGAAGTTCGGCGGCCAGCTGAGAACTGACCGGCGTCCCGCTCCGGTCGAAGGCGCGGTAACCCAGCGCGAAATCGGCCCGAGTCCACAGCTGGGCACCGCGGTTGGTCACGGTGATCTTGACCTTGCCCGGGGTCGCCCGGGTGACCGGCGGTTCGGGGGTCGCGCGGTCGACGCGGTACTCGGCGTTGTACGGCGAATGCGTCACGTACAGCCGGGGCGGGTTCGCCGTGCCGAATCCGGTGAACCGCTTCCACGCGGCCGGATCATCCGGGGCCCGCAGGGCGAGGCCGTGGTTCGCCGCACCGCCCGCCCACTGCTGGACCAGGCTCCGGCCTTCGACACCCAGATCGACGAGTTCGTGCGCGGTCGGACAGTTGGACCTGGTCGCCAGCGGGGCCATGTACCCGTGCGAGAACACACCGCTGCCGAGCGCGCCACCGATCGGCGGTGTTCCGGACGAACCCCAGTCCGCGGTGACCGGGTGCACGTACATCGGGCGAGGCGCACAGGAACCGGACCAGAAGTTGGTCAGCTGCAACTGGGCGCCGAAGATCCGGTTGTCCTTCAGATCTCCGCCGATACCACCGAAACGAAGGTAGCTCGAAGCTGTCTTGCCACCGCTGCGGCCGACGCGCAGTTCGTTCGCGTTGGTGTGGCGCTGGCCGTTCTCCACCACCATGTTGCCGGTGCTGACCGACTCCTTGACCACGGTGGGGTCGACTCGCACGGGATAGACCCGGGCCGGGTCGCGCAACCAAGCGGAATCCAGTTCAACACGCAGGATCTGGCGGCCGTCACGAGACACGAGCCGGTAGGTGACACCGTAGGAGGTCGCGGGCTCGCCGCTTTCCTGTCGGCTCGAGTCGAGCATGTAACCGGCCGGGACACGCAGGACCACCGCGCCCGCCTGGTCGACGAAGACCACCGCGCCGTCGACGATCCTCGCTTCGAGTCCCTTCAGATCGAGAGCGAACTCCCAGGCGTGAGGAGCGTCGGGGCGCTTGAGGACGAACCATTCCTTGGCCGCGCCCGCGGAGAACTCGACCTGCAGGTCGGCGTTCGGAAGGACATCGGGGTAGCCGACGGTGTTGCCCTCCGCGCGTCCGGCCGAAGCCCGCGCACCCAGCAGGGTGAACGCGGCTTCCTGACCGGCGCCCGGACTGACGCGCATCGAGCCCGCTGTCTGCCCCATACGGACTTGGAGCGCGTCGCCCGCCTTACGCCATCCGCCGGCCTGGTCCGGCACGGCACGCGCGTCGACGGCACCGTAACCGCCCTCGGGCAGCGGATAGTTTAGTGGATCCTGGCCGTACACCGTGGTCTGGGTGCCGTCGGGATTGTCGTAGACGCTGCTGTGCGAGGTGCGCTGTTGCGGCAGTTCCCGACTGGCTTGCGCGTCGAATCCGCGCACCTGCGTGGCGGGCGGCGGAACGGTCTTGGCGCTGCTGCGCTTGTCCGCCGAGGGTTCGGGGAAGGTCAGAGGCGGGTACTTCGACTGCAACGACGCGGCCGTCGCGCGATTGACCGCGGGAGCGGCGGCACTGTCGAGGGTCGGCCGATCCGGAACATTTTCGGCGGATCCCGACTGCTGCTTGGGCGCGTCGGCCGCGGCCGTGGCACCCGCGTCGTCCGACGAGGGGAACCGTTGCGAAGCCGCCGGCCCCAGCGTCGCGACCAAGGCGACGATCAGCAGCAACGCGAGCGTCACCCGGAGTCTTGCGCGCAGGACAGGTCTACGACGGATCCGCTTCATGATTTCCCCCCATGGGATGCCCATCCAGGACAGCCCTCGGCTCCTTCAGAGCAGGTCAGCAAGTTGATATTGGTGGGCCGCGACGAGCCCGGCAAGACCATTTCCCGAAATTGGGCCGAATGGCCGTGACCGTTTGGGTACGAAGGCCTGTCCAGTCAGGCATCGAACTCACGTTCGACGACAAGAATACTCGCGGACGCAAATGAGCTTCGTCACAAAACACCGTTGGCGTTGATCGAATCATGCTTTCGGCCGAATGACGCCTCGCTGGCCAGCCGATAGCGTCCGGCGTGCGCATAGCCAAAACGAGGGCGCTGGGGGCGGATCGTCGTGTGGCGTTACAGAATGGACAACTCTGTCGCACCGTCGAAGTTTTGTGCGTTCGTGAGCACTTTCCGCGCATGGCACTCTCCGTATTCGGAGAAGGAAGGTCCAATGCGGATCCGAAGATCCCTGGTCGTCTCTGCGGCCGTCACGGTGTTGCTCGGCACTGTGGTCACGACGGCACCCCCGGCGAACGCCGCGCCGGTACTGCCCGCGGGGTTCGCCCTGTTCGACACCCCCACCGGCCACCAGGCTGGAGATCTCACCGACGCCGCCTACCTACCGGACGGAAGCGCGCTGACCACCGGCCGCCTGGGATCCGTCCGGCTGACACCACAGGGCGGTCAGCCGATCCAAATCGCCTCGCTCCCGGTGTTCACCGCCGGCTCGCTCGGCCTCACCGGCATCGCGGTGGCGCCGGACTTCGCCACCAGCCGGGCGGTCTACACCACTCGGGCGGTGTCGACTGGATCCTCCGCGGTGTTCCGCCTCAGCAGGTGGAAGGCAGGTGAAATCGGTGCCCCCACATCGCTGTCGGAAGAGTTCACGGTCTTCGAGTTCCCGGTTAACGCTGACAGCAAGGGTATCCAAGACGTGGCCGTGGACCCGTCGGGCACCTCGCTGTGGGTCGCCGTCGGCGACAACGCCACCGTGCGCTCCCACACCGACGCGACCAAAGACAATGTCGACAAGTTCGCGTTGCGGGCTCTGGATCCGACTCAGCCGACAGGCAAGGTCCTGCGCGTCGACCTTTCCGGCCATGGCGTACCGGACAACCCCTTCTTCGAGGCGACGGCAACGCAATCCTGGAAGAGCCGCAACTACTCGAGCGGGCTGCGTGATCCACGGATCGCGCTGGACCCACGCGGCGGCGTGATCGTCACCGACATCGGCTGGGCGGCGCGCCACGAGGTCGACCTCGCTTTCCCCGGCCAGAACCTGAAATGGCCTTGCTGGGAAGGCACGACACGAACGCCGGGCTATCGCGACACACCGGAGTGCAAGAATATCGCGAATTCCGGGCCGCTCGGCGAAACAGTTCACGGCACTGCGGATACCCTCGTGGGCGGTGTTCCGTACACCGGAGTCTCCTATCCCGAGGCTTACCGGGGAATTCATTTCGTAGCCAACAAGGGTGCGCAAACTCTTTCCACCCTGGGTTTCGACAGCGGGGGCGCCGTCACCCAGCCACTCACCGCCATCGCTTCGGATATCGGCGACCCGGTGTCCGTTCTGACCGCGCCGAACGGCGACATCGTGCTGGCCAACACCGCCACGTCGATGTTGCGCAGACTGAGCTACAAACCCGTCAACAAGACTCCCCGCGCCGCTTTCACCGCGACGACCGATCCGGCCACGCGCACTGTGTCGTTCGATGCGAGCGGGTCGGACGATCCTGACCGGGACGCTCTCAGTTACCAGTGGACCTTCGGTGATGGCACCACCGACACTGGGAAGACTGTGAGCCACGCCTACGCGGCTGGAGATCCGGTAACGGTGAGTCTCGCGGTCAGCGACCCACACGGCACCGTGTCGAACACCAGCCAGACGGTCATCCCGACCGAGCCGAGCCCCGCGATCGATCTCCTCCCCCCGTCATCGACGGTCTTCTCGGCCAACGACACCGTCTCAGTCGGTGCCACGGCGGAGGATCCGGTCGACGGACCGCTCACCGTGAGCTGGCGCGCGGAACGGACGCACTGCCCTCGCAACGCCGTTTGTGCGATCAGTCAGCTCAAGACCGGCTCCGGGCCGGCGTTCTCGATCGCTTTCCCGAACGAGAACGACACCCATGTCGTGGTCACCGCCACCGTGACGAATGTCCGCAACGTCATCACCAGCAAGCGGTACATCGCGAACCCGCGACTGGCCCGCCTCACCGTCATCGGAAACCACCCTGCCCAAATCAAGATCGGCGCGAACGAGGACGCCAACCGTCAGGTGACGGTGGGGACGCCGGTTCTGATCACCGCACCGGCGACCTCACTTGACGCGGCGAAGTTCGTCGAGTGGGCGGACAATCAGAGCGTGGAGCCGACTCGGCAAATTGTCATGCCCAGCGGTGGCCTCGGCTTGCGCGCGGATTATCAGACCCCGATCCAGAAGCGGTACGCCGACGAGGCGCCCCTCCGCACACTACTGGGAACTCCAGTAGGGCTGGAACTGATCGAAGGTGACGGGCACTGGCAGCTGTACACGTCCGGCCGTCTCTACTGGACGCAGCTGTACGGCGTGAAGGCCGTCGCCGGCGAAATCTTGACCAAGTACGTCACCCTTGGCGCCCACGCTTTCCTTGGGTCGCCGAAAACCGACGAACTCGTGGCCAGGGCGGGCAACGGCCGCTACAACGATTTCATCGGCGGCCCGACCACCGGTGCCGGGTCGATCTACTGGACCTCCAGCATCGGGGCGATGGGCATCCACGGTGAGATCCGCACGAAATGGCTGGCGACCAACGGCGAGGCAGGGCCGCTGGGCTTCCCGACCACCGACCAGCTGACCACCCCGGACGGGATCGGCCGCGTCAATCACTTCACCAACAACAACGCCTCGATCTACTGGACCACGGCGACC
The DNA here is from genome assembly GCF_047608695.1 of Amycolatopsis sp. cmx-11-32. NCBI lineage: Bacteria > Bacillati > Actinomycetota > Actinomycetes > Pseudonocardiales > Pseudonocardiaceae > Amycolatopsis > Amycolatopsis sp. cmx-11-32. The sequence goes on from NZ_JADNQN010000001.1 coordinate 36,121, forward strand.
GGTGCGCACTATGTGTCGGGGCGGATCTGGCAGAAATGGCGTTCACTGGGCTGGGAGACTTTCTTCGGCTACCCGACCACCGATGAGGTGGCCACGCCGGACGGCGTCGGCCGGTACACCCACTTCAGTGGGAACGGGTCGATCTACTGGTCGCCGTCGACGGATGCCTTCGAGCTGCACGGATCGATCCGGGATCGCTACAAAGCGATCGGCTGGGAAGCCAACATGGGTTACCCCATCACCGATGAGCTGTGGACACCCGGCAATACGGGCAAGTACAACCACTTCCGCCAGGGCGGCTTCGATCACTCGATCTACTGGCGTTGGGGCACCAACGAGGCCTGGGAGGTCAAGGGGGCGATCCGGCTGCGCTGGCGGGATCTCGGCTGGCAGACGTCGTATCTCGGCTTCCCCATCAGCGGTGAGTACAACACACCGACCGGCAAGCGCAGTGATTTCCAAAACGGCTACATCACCTACAACGGTTCGACGGGAGCGATCGAAGACCGTCGGTACTGAGTGAAACCTGAGCGCCGGTGCGGCTTTCACAGCCGCACCGGCGTTTTTCACAGTCGTCCGCCCGAAGTCGTGTCGATGGAAAGACGTCGCGCCAGGTACACCGGCACCGTCGAAGCCAAATAGGCACCGCCGCGAGCACTGTCCCGAGGGTGAACGTCGTGACGATGATTCCGTCGAACGTCAACGCGAAGGCCAGCAGGGCCGAACGCAGCATCGGGAAGGTGACCAGCCAGAACGTCGTGAGCCGTCGCCGCCGAGATCCATCGACGCCTCTTCCAGGTTGCCGCCCATGCGCCGCAGCCGCGCGACGATCGCGGTGGACAGGCCGAGGATCGTCCGGAGCGCGTTGTTCAGCGCGATGCCGGGTAGCGCGATCGGCAGATTGATCAGCAACGACACCTGATTGCGGCCAAAGAACCGGTACTTCTGGAGCGCGAACGCCGCCATCGTACCGAGTACCAACGCGATCGCGTGGCCGCGAGTCCTGCTTGGACACTCGTGCCCAGCGCGTTCAGTGTGCTTCGTTCTCCGCAGCCCGTGACCACCACTCGAGGGTGAAGCTCGACGGCGGCCAGTCGAAGGTGGTGCCGCGTTGAAAGAACTTGAGCAGTACCACCAGCGAGGCGGACGCGCTTAACATCCTTCGCCGCCGAAGCGGCGACTTCGATCCTGGCGCGTACGGACCCGGTGATGGACACCATCGCGGGGATCTCGTGCTCGACGAGCACCCGCCCGGGTGTCGCGGTCGCCGCAGATCGCCTTGAGCACTCCGGGCGGCGGGAATTCGGCGAAGGGCAGGCTCGAAGCGGGAGTCGTGTCGGCCGGTTTGAGCATCACGGTGTCCCGCGCGGCGAGCACGGGTGCGATCTTCCAGACCGCCATCAGCAGCGGGTAGTTCCAAGGCGTAACCTGCGCGCACACGCCGATCGGTTCTCGGCGGACGAAAGAGGTATGCCCTTCCATGTATTCGCCCGCCGACCGTCCTTCCAGGACACGCGCGGCCCCCGCGAAGAACCGTGGCTGGTCGACGATCATCGGCAGTTCTTCCGCCGCAGTGAGCGCGAACGGCTTGCCGGTGTTCGCCGATTCGTCGAGCACGAGGCCGTCCGCGCGCGCTTCGACGGTTCAGCAGCGCGGGCTGGCGCTGCGCGGGCGTGGTCTCGCGCCAGTACTCGGGGCCGGTGACGGGATCGACGATGTCGGCGGCCTCACCCGAGGCGGATCCGATGTACTCGGTGCCGATGAAGTGTTCAACTGCTGCACGAGAGGTCCTGGCTATGGGGGCCTGGGCGTGAGGCGATAGCAAAGGTCCCTTGCTCCCTTTTGGGGAGCGAGAGAACTGAAACACATAAGTCCATAGGTTAAATGACAAACGATGGGGCAAGATTGGTTCCATCGGGTAGCGGTACGGGCGAAGGGCCACCATGCGTAAGGGGATGTCGCACAGCGCGCGGTCAGCGATGTTCGCGCCGCTCGACCAGATCGGCCGGGCGGAAGCGGTCACCGCGCGGCTGGTCGACGCCATCACGCTCGGGCTGCTGGCCGACTCGGAACAGCTGCCGAGTGAAGCCGAACTGGCCGCCCAGTTCGGCGTCTCCACCGTGACCGTCCGCGAAGCGCTCGTGGCCTTGCGACAGCAGGGCCTTGTTGAGACGCGACGTGGGCGAGGCGGTGGAAGCTTTGTGAAAACGCCCGTGGACCCTTCGGCCGCTTCTTGGCGAGAACGCCTTCGCACGGTTTCGCTGTCGGATCTGCGCGACGTCGGCGATCACTACCTGGCCATTGCCGGCGCCGCGGCCAAACTCGCCGCCGAGCGGAGTTCGCCCGAGGACATCGAGCGGCTCGAACTGGCGACCGAAGACATCCGTATCGCGACAGGCGCGGAAGCGTCGCGCGCCAGTTCCACCTCGAAATCGCCGCGGCCGCGCAGTCACCGCGGCTGACCAGGGAGGAAGTTCGGTTGCAGAGCGAGCGAGGCGGGCTGCTCTGGCTGCCACTCGAAGCGCACGGCACCCGAGAGAACGCCTACGCCGAACACCGCGCGATCACCGCCGCCATCGCGCAGGGCGACGGCGAGCTGGCCAGGAAACTCACCGAGGAGCACATCCTCGAGGCGATAGACCGGCTGGCGGACGTGCATTTAGCCCTTCTGGACCCTTAAGCTGCGGCATCCGAGGTGAGCATCGTGAACGACACACCGTCAGCCGGTTCCGAGGTCGTCGGACAGGTATCCGCCCTGGTCGAGGACGTTTTCGGACGGTTGAAGCCGGTCCTTGCCGGCGCCGAAGCGCTGCTGGCCGCCTCCGCCGATGCCACCGCCGACGACCTGACCCGGCTCCGGCCGCAGGTCTTCGACGTCCTCGGCGGCCTGGTCGTCGGCGCCGGGTTCATCAGCGCGCCGAACGCGCTGGCCGATCAGGAATTCGGCTTCGACTGGTGGACCGAGACCGGGGACGCCGAACCCGCTCAGCTGGTCATCAGCCTCGACCCGGCCAGCGACAACTTCCTCGACTACACCCGGCAGTCGTGGTTCACCGTCCCGCGTGACACCGGCCGCCGCCACCTCAACGGACCGTACGTCGACTACCTCTGCACCGACGAGTACACGCTGACCTTCACCGTCCCGGTCCAACGGAACGGCTCGTTCGCGGGGGTCGTCGGCGCGGACATCTACGTGCGCGAGGTCGAACGCCTGCTGCTGCCGAAACTGCGCGCGCTCGGCGGCCGCGCCGCGCTCGTGAACGCCCAGGGCAGGGTGATCGTGTCGAACAACGCGCGCCAGGCGACCGGCTCACTGGTCCGCGACGTCGACGTCCCGGCGTGGTGGTACTCCGGCGCGGAGCCGGTCACCCTCGAGAACGGCGCCACGCTACGACGGTGCGAGGACTCGCCGATCGCGCTGGTCAGGTCCGGGGGCTGAAGGACGCCATACCCGCATGTGACGCGAGGAAAGGGCCCTTCACCGCGTCACATGCGGGGAAAGCGTCCTTCAGCCCCCGCTGACCTGCAGCGCGAGCCAGAATTCGGCACGCACACCGGGGGAATCGAGGTCGCGGCCGGTCAATTCGGCGACCTTGCGCACGCGGTTGCGCAAGGTGTGCCGGTGCACGCCGAGCCGCGCGGACGCCAGATCCCAATGACCGTGATGTTCGAGCCAGCAGGTCAGTGAGGCGACCAGTTCACCTCGGCCGATCTCGTCGTGCTGCCGAAGCGGCGCCAGCAGACTGTCCGAAAACGCCTGTGCCGCTTGGGAATCGACCATCTTCAGGAAGCCGCGTCCGGCGTGTTCCGCGAACCGGACGAACTCGACCCGCTCGGCCTTCGCCGCTTCCGCCGCTTGCTTCGCCTGACGGAGCCCCGCCGAGAAATCCACTGTGGACACCGAATCAGAGAGCCCGGCGTGCAGCCCTCCGACGCGGGACACCAGCCGCGACACCACCTCCACGTCGCCGAGCACGACGACGAACGCCCCGGACTCACCGAAGAACACCTTCTCTCCGGACACCTCGTCGTCGAGCGCGTCGGCGAGTGAACGGCGGGCCGCGGCGGGACCGGTGACGGCGAGGACCGGCCATGGCGGTTCCGGAACACCACCCCAGAGGGTCTTCATCGTGCGGGTGGCGAGGTCGGCGTGTCCCGCGGCGAGCAGGTCGCACAGTCCGGACCGCAGCCGCCGGAGCGCGCCGACGTGTTCCCGGTTCTGTTCCAGCGCAAGGGAAAGCAGTGACACGGCGGTGTTGACGATGTGCTGTCCCGCGGCGTCGAGAGGCTCGCGGGTGCCGACGACGAGCACGCCGCGCGCACGGGTGTCGAGCGTCTGAAGGACGACCTCGTCCTCCCTTACCGCCGTCACCAAGGTGCCCGCGCGCAATCGCCCGAAGTCTTCCCGCACTTCGTCGGCGAGATTCCGGGCCGACGCGGGCGACGCTTCAGTGGCCGTGCCCGCCGAATCGAGCAGGAGCACCCAGCCGTCGACCAGGTTCGCCAGTTTGCGCACCACTCCACCGGGACCACCCTTCCCGACGGCGGTCCTGGTCAGTTCCTGCTGTCCCTTGCCGGTGCGCACGAGCGAGGCGTACTCGTCGGCGGCGACCGCACGGGAGACCGCGCGCGTGATCGCGATGAACGGCGTCTTCCTCGGCACTTCGAGGAGCGGGAGCCCCACCTCTTCGGCGGTGTCCACAAGGGACCTGGGAATGCTGTCGTGGCTGAGGCCAACTCCGAAACCGAGCCCCGCCACCCCCGCGCCGACGAGGCGCCGGATGTACTCCGGCGCCGTGCTCTCATCGAGTGAGAGGCCGGTGGTCAGCAGCAGTTCGCCACCTTCGAGGAAGGCCTGCGGGTCGGTCAGTTCGGTGGGATGGACCCAGCCGATCGGCCGGTCGAGTCCGGCCTCGGCCGCACGCACGCGCAGGCCCAGTGGGCGTTCGGCCGCGAGGGCGCGGAGCGTCAGTGCCATGTTGTCCAAGTCTACGCCTCGATATGGACAAGATGTCGAGCTGACGCGGACCGGCCCGGCTCTCATCCTGGAGGGCGACCCCGTCCCTCGTGTCCGCAGGAGTCTGGCCGTGACCGTCACCACCGAAACCCAGCGCAGGCTGCGCACCGAGATCCCCGGCCCCGCCTCACGCGCCCTGCAGGAACGCCGCGCCGGTGTCGTCGCCGCGGGCGTCAGTTCGGTGCTGCCCGTCTACATCAGCTCGGCCGAGGGTGGCCTGCTCACCGACGCCGACGGCAACGTCCTCATCGACTTCGGTTCCGGCATCGCGGTGACCAATGTCGGCCACGCCGCCCCCGCCGTCGTGGACCGCGTCCGCGAGCAGGTGGGCCTGTTCACGCACACGTGTTTCATGGTCACGCCGTACGAGGGGTACGTCGAGGTGTGCGAAGCCCTCGCCGAGCTGACGCCGGGCACCCACGAGAAGCGTTCGGTGCTGTTCAACTCCGGCGCCGAGGCCGTCGAGAACGCGGTGAAGATCGCCCGCGCCGCGACCGGCCGCCAGGCGGTCGTCGTATTCGACCACGCTTACCACGGCCGCACCAACCTGACGATGGCGCTGACCGCGAAGTCCATCCCCTACAAGCACGGTTTCGGCCCGTTCGCGCCCGAGGTCTACCGGGTGCCGGGGTCGTACCCGTACCGCGACGGCCTGTCCGGTCCCGAAGCGGCGCGCATCGCCATCGACCGTATCGAGAAGCAGATCGGCGGCGACCAGGTCGCGGCCGTCGTCCTCGAACCGGTGCAGGGTGAGGGCGGGTTCATCGAGCCCGCACCCGGTTTCCTGCCCGCGCTCTCGAACTGGTGCACCGAGAACGGCGTCGTGTTCGTCGCGGACGAGGTGCAGACCGGCTTCTGCCGCACCGGCGAGTGGTTCGCGTCCACGCACGAAGAGGTCGTACCCGATCTGATCGCGACCGCCAAGGGCATCGCGGGCGGACTGCCCCTGGCAGCCGTCACCGGCCGCGCGGAACTGCTCGACGCAGTCCCGCCGGGCGGCCTCGGCGGCACCTACGGCGGTAACCCGATCGCGTGCGCCGCGGCACTCGGCTCGATCGAGATCATGCGCCGGGAGAACCTCGCGACGTCGGCGAAGCGCATCGAGGACACCGTGCTGCCGCGACTGCGGACACTGGCCGAGGAGACCGGCGTGCTCGGCGACGTCCGCGGCCGCGGCGCGATGCTGGCCGCCGAGTTCGTCAAGCCCGGCACCACCGAACCCGACGCCGACCTGACCAAGCGGGTCGCGCAGGCCTGCCACCAGGCCGGAGTCGTCGTCCTCACCTGCGGCACCTACGGGAACGTCGTCCGACTGCTGCCGCCGCTGTCCCTGTCCACCGAACTGCTCGACGAAGGCCTGTCCGTCCTCGAGCACGCTGTCCGCACGGAGGCCGTCAAGTGAGCACTCTTTTGAACAGCTCGAGCCCTTTTTGGGTAGCCGGAAAGCCGGTCACCAACAACGAGACCGTCGTCGTCCGTCACTCCTTCGACGGAAGCGAGGCGGGCTCGCACCACGTACCGTCCACTTCGGACATCGAGACCGCGGTCCAGGCCGCGCACGACGTCCAGGACGAATTCGCGACACTGCCCGCGCACGTCCGGGCCGGCGCGTTGGACCACGTGTCCCGAGTTTTGGGTGAGCGGTCCGAAGAGTTCGCGCAGCTGATCACGGCCGAGTCCGGCAAGCCGCTGAAGTGGTCGCGCGGCGAGATCGGGCGTGCGGCGTCGACGTTCCGCTGGGCCGCCGAGGAGGCGCGCCGGTTCTCCGGTGACCTGCAGCGGCTCGACACCGACCCGGGCGGCACCGGACGGCTCGCGCTGGTGCGCCGCGTGCCGAAGGGCCCGGTCCTGGGCATCACACCGTTCAACTTCCCGCTGAACCTGGTGGCGCACAAGGTCGCCCCGGCGATCGCGGTCGGCGCGCCGATCGTGCTCAAGCCGGCGCCCGCGACGCCGCTGACCGCGCTGCTGCTCGGCGAGATCCTGGCCGAGACCGACCTTCCGGCCGGGAGCTGGTCGATCCTCCCGGTCAGCAACGAGGAATCGGCTCGGCTGGTCTCCGATCCGCGACTGCCGGTCGTGTCGTTCACCGGTTCCGTGCCGGTGGGCTGGGGGATCCGCGACAGCGCGCCGCGCAAGCACGTCGCGCTCGAACTCGGTGGCAACGCGGCGGTCCTCGTCTGTCCGGATTGGCCGGACCTGGACTTCGCGGCGCAGCGCATCGCGACCTTCGCGATGTACCAGGCCGGACAGTCGTGCATCTCGGTGCAGCGCGTGTACGCGCACACCGACGTCTACGACGAGCTTCAGGCGAAGGTGTTGGAGCAGGTGCGCGCGCTCGGGACCGGCGACCCGCGGGCGGACGGCGTCGACGTCGGGCCGCTGATCAACACCGCAGCGGCCGAGCGGGTCGAGTCGTGGGTCGCGGCCGCCGTCGACGCCGGTGGCGAGCTGCTGACCGGCGGCGAGCGCGACGGCGCGACCGTCGAGCCGACCGTGCTCGCGAACGTGCCGGAAGACGCGTCCGTGATGGCGGACGAGGTCTTCGGGCCGGTCGTGTCGATCACGCGCGTGGAGTCGGTGGACGACGGCGTGCGGCGGATCAACGACTCGCGGTTCGGGCTGCAGGCGGGCGTGTTCACCCGCGACCTGCCGACCGCGTTCGACGTGTCCGCGAAGTTGCGCGTCGGCGGCGTGCTCGTCGGGGATGTGCCGAGTTTCCGTGCCGACCAGATGCCTTACGGCGGCGTGAAGGACTCCGGCGTCGGCCGCGAGGGCCCGGCTTCGGCGATGGCCGACTTCACCGAGGAGCGCGTCACCGTCCTGACCGGCCTGACGCTCTGACCTCCTCGCGTTTCGTCCTCTAGTTGCGGTGGTTCGTGGCGCGAACTACCGCAACTAGAGGACGAGTTGCGTGAGGTGGGTGTGCGCTTCGACGAGCGAAGGGCCGTACCAGGTGAGATGGCGACCGGAGACGAGGACGTACTTCGCGCCGGGGAACGCTTCGGGGCCGTCGTCCGCAGCGAACTCGTAGGGCTCGTCAGGCAATACGAGCAAGTTCGCGTCTCCGTCCGCGAAGCGCGATTGGAGCTCTTCGAGCTTCGGACGCGGGTAGCGCTCTTCGTCCTCCGCGTAGGCGTTGCCGATTCCGACGCGATGCAGGACGTCGCCGCCGAAAGTGTCGCGACCGAGCACGATCCACGGCTTCCGCCAGACCGGCACGACCGCCCGAAAACGCTCCGGCAGGGTCTCCCGCCACACCTCTTCGGCCTCGACCAGCCATTCCGGCTCAGCGAGGTCGTAGGCCCGCGTCAGTATCCGCCGGATCGAGCCGAGCGCGCCGGGCACGGTGGCCGACGCCTCCATCACCCAGACCGCGATCCCGTCGGCACGCAGGCGTTCCACGTCCTCCGGCCGGTTCTCCTCGGAGTTGGCCAGCACCAGATCAGGTTCGAGTTCGAGCACTTTGTCCACGTTCGGGTACTTCGAGCCCCCTACCCTCGGGACGTCCAGGTCGACCGGGTGGGTGCAGTAGTCGGTGGCGCCCGCGAGTCTTCCCGGCGCACTCACCTCGACGGCCTCGGTCAGCGACGGCACGAGCGAAACCACCCGCGCCGCCGGTCCTCGCAGGGGGACCACTTCGCCGAGATCGTCGATCATGCGCGCTCGAAGGACAGTTTCCGCTTGTCGACGTCCACCGCGGTGAGCCGGACGCGGATCCGCTCGCCCTCGGGCAGCTTTTCGCCCGAGCACTTGGACATCACCGGCGGATCCTCGACGAGGATCTCGGCCTTGGTCTCGTCCGCGCGCAGGACGATCGCGCCGAACTCGCCGCCGATGTGCTCGGCCATCACCCAGACCTCGACCTGGTCGATACAGGCTCGTTCGACCTTGGCCGCCAGCGTGTCGGACGCGGTCATCTGCTCCGGCACCTCCTTGAGCGCCGCGCGCACCCACGCGGGCACTTCGCGGCCGGCGCTCACGGCCAGGCAGATCTCGGTGGCGAACCGGTCGACCAGGCGCCGGATCGGCGCGGTGACGTGGGCATACGCGCCACCGATCCCGGCGTGCGTGGTCAGCGCGGGCAGTTCGCCGTCGAACGCGGTGTACCCGGCACCCCGCAGAAGCCTCGTGGTATCGGCGAAAAGCGCCATGGAAGCGGGCTGACCGGGATCCAGCGCGGCCAGGAACTCCGAAACGCTCGTACCCTCGGGCCACTCGATGTTCAGCGCCTGCGCGGACCGCCGCAGCCACTCGATCGCTTCGGCGTCGGGCTGGGGCAGCGTGCGCAGGACACCGATCCCGGCGTCGATCATGATCTTGGCCGCCGCCATCCCGGTGAGCAGCGAGATCTCGGCGTTCCACGCGTCGACGTCGTTACGCGGCCGCTGGATCAGCGCCCAGCCGCCGTCGGGATCACCACTGATCTCCTGCTCCGGCAACTGCAGTTCGACCGCGCCGCGCCGGATCGCGAGTTCGCGGCGCAAGCGGCCGAGTTCCGGCAGCGCGGCGACCGACGGATGCGGGGTGCCCGCGTCGATCGACGCCTGGACGGTCTCGTAGTCGAACTGTTCGCCTGACCGGACCAGTGCCCGGCGGACCTTGGTCACGGTCGGCTCGCCCTTGGCGTCGACGTCGATGGTCCACAGCACCGCGGGCCTGGTCTCCCCCGGCAGCAGGCTCGCCGCGCCTTCGGACAACACCGGCGGGTGAAGCGGGACGTTGCCGTCGGGCAAGTAGAGCGTCTGACCCCGGCGGCGTGCCTCCCTGTCGAGCGCGCCACCCGGCGGGATGAACGCGGCCAGGTCGGCGATCGCGTAGTGCACCCGGAAGCCGCCGCCCTCGACGCGCTCGATCAGCACCGCCTGGTCCAGGTCCTTCGAACCGGGCGGATCGATGGTGACGAAGGGCAGACCGGTGGCGTCCTCACGTTCTCTCGCGGACTCGAGCGGGTCGACGACCGCCGCCTCCGCCTCGGCGAGCACGTCAGGCCCGAACGTCTCCGGCAGCGAGAATTCGGCTCGCAGGTGACCGAAGTCCCCTCCGGCCGTGTGTGTCCTGAGCACGAGTGAAGGCACCACCCAACCCTATCCCGACCCGGCCCGGTTGATCGCCCGTTCGGGTGCAGGCCGGCCGGGTGTACGTTACGAGCCGAAATGAAAACCGATACCCTTTTCAACACGACAGGGAGGGCCGTGGCGTGAAGATCGCGTTCGTCGGGAAGGGCGGCAGCGGCAAGACCACGCTGGCGTCGCTGTTCACCGCGTACTTGGCCGGAGCCGGGAAACCGGTACTGGCGATCGACGCGGACATCAACCAGCATCTCGCCGTCGCGCTCGGCGCGAGCGAGGAAGAGGCCATCGCGTGGCCGACGCTGGGCGACAACATGGGCCTGATCAAGGAATACCTGCGTGGCGACAACCCTCGGATCGCCGACGCGGCCTCGATGATCAAGACGACCCCGCCGGGGCGCGGGTCGCGGCTGGTCCGGCCGTTCGAGGACAACCCGATCTTCCAGGCCTGTTTCCGCGAGTTCGGCGGCGTGCGGCTCGGCGTCACCGGGCAGTTCGACGAGGACGACCTCGGCGTCGCCTGCTACCACTCGAAGATCGGCGCGGCGGAGCTGCTGCTGAACCACATGATCGACGACGCGGGCGAATACGTGGTCATGGACATGACCGCCGGCGCCGACGCGTTCGCGTCCGGGCTGTTCACGCGGTTCGACGTGACGTTCCTGGTGTGCGAGCCGACCGTGCGCAGCGTCGGCGTGTACCGGCAGTACGCCGACTACGCGCGGGACTTCGGGGTACGGCTGGTCGTCGTGGGCAACAAGGTGACCGAGGACGAGGACATCGAGTTCCTGCGCGACGAGGTCGGCGACGCACTGCTGGGCTGGATGGAGAACTCGCGGCACGTCCGCGCCGCCGAACGCGGCCGAGCGCGCCCGATCGGCGAACTCGAGGCGCACAACCTCGGGACGCTGGACTCGATGCTCGCGGCCGTCGATGCCGAGCGACGCGACTGGGCTCGCTACCAGCGTCAAGGCGTCGAGTTCCACCTGCGCAACGCGCGGGCGTGGGGCAGCGGGCGGGCCGGGGAAGACCTCACGGCGCAGGTGGACCCGGAGTTCGTGCTGGGGCCGGCGCTGGCCGGGCAGGACGCCTGAGCTTCGGGCGGCAGGGAGTGCAGGACGCTTTCCCCGCATGGCACGCGGAGAAAGCGTCCTTCACGTCGCGAGGTATCTCCCCACGCCCGGTCGGCGGCGGTCCACAGGGACCCTCAGTCACCGTTCCACTTGGCGTCCTCGGTGTCGGCCTGACGGGTGCGTTCCTTGGCGATGTCCAGGGCGCGCCTGGCCGTCGCCTCGTCCGGGTACGGGCCGAGGAGGTCGACGCTCCGGCCGCGTTCCAGGTGCTCGACCTGATTCGTCTTGGTGTTGAAGTACCAGCCCTGATCCGGGTTCGGGTCGCTCGACATAGGTCCAGCGTGACATCACCCGGACGTCCTGTCATCACTTGCGGTAGCGGTAGGGGATCTCCGTGGGATCACCGGTCGGACCGAACTCGCTGTTCTCGGGCGGATCCAGCTTCGAGCTCTCCGGTACGTTTTCGCCCATTTCGTCGAACCAGCCCCGGTTCATCGGGATGCCGCGCGGCGGGGTGGCGTCCTCCGGCGCGACGGGGATGCCCCGCGGCGGCGAACTGGGCGACACCGGCTGCGGCAAAGGCCCCGGAGGCGGCCCGGTCACCGGAGGAGCGGACGGCGGCGGGGTCATGGCGGGCGGCGGGGCGACCGGCATCGGCGGGCTCGCGGGCTGCGGCGGATCCGGCTGCGGTTCGGCCTGCGGCGGCGCGGCGGACTGCGTTTCCGGCGTGGCCGGAGGCATGCTCACCGCCGGAGGCGGCGCCTGCGCGGGCTGAGGCCGCACCGGCGGAGGCATGACCGGGGGCGCGGCAGGCGGCCCGGACTGAGGCGTGGCGGGCGGCGGGGATCCGCCCGGCGACGGCGGCGCGGCGGGCGGGGTGACCGTGCGCCACACCGGCGCCGGTCCGATGTTCATCGGCGCCGGGGCGCGCGGCGGCTGCGCGGTCACAGGCGGTGCGGCCTGCGAAGGAGGCGGTGGTGCCTGACGCCGCGCGGGCTTCGGGATCGGGTCGAGGCAGGAGACGAGCACCGTGGTGCTCGCCGGGTCCTCGATCTTCCGGCCGCTGCGCTCCCGGTAGATCATCTCGCCTTCGGTGTCCATCTCGACCAGGTAGCCGGCCTCCGCCAGCTGCTCCTCGTCGAGATCGACGAGCTTTTCGTACCGCGAAGGGACGACCCGGTAGATCGGCCAGGCGAGATGGGCGTTCTCGTGGTGGAACTGGGCCAGCAGGGCGGCCATCTGCTGCTGCCAGGGCAGCGACATCCCTTCGGCCAGCGAACGCGGCAACACCACGTAACCGGGGTCGACCCCCGGCCAGCCTTGCTTCAGCTGGTCGGCCAGCGGTGTGCTCGACGCCGGCCTCGCGGCCTGCCGCGCGGGTTGCGGAGTACCGAAAAGATCGCGGGGATCGACCTCCGGGCCGTGCGCCGCCGCGGGCTTGCCTCGCCTTCCGAATTTCCGTGCCACGCTCGTCATCCTCTGCCAGTGTGCGGCCGCTTGCCGGTGGACAGGCCGCCACTTCGGGTGAATCCGATGGTCCGCGGTCGCGAAACCACGCGTTCACCATGCTAAACGCCAGGACGGACCGCCTGCGCGACCACTTCGGCCTCGTCGAAGGAGAAGTCGCGGATGTGCACCGGGACCCCGGTCTGCTGCGCCTCGACGATCTTGCCCTCACCCAGGTACATCATCACGTGGTGGATGGTCGCCGGGTTCGACGGGACGGTGGCGAGGAACAGCAGGTCACCCGGCTGCGCCTGGCGGACCGGCAGCATCGCGCCGCCCTTGTACTGGTCACGGGAAACCCGCGGAATGATGATCCCGGCCGACTCGTAGGCCCGCAGCATCAGCCCGGAACAGTCGTAGGAATTCGGTCCGGTGGCGCCCCAGATGTACGGCTTGCCCTGCTCGCCGAGGGCGAACTTGATGGCCTGCGCGGCGGCCTGGCTCGGCGGCACCACACTGCCCACGCTCGAACCGCAGCCGACGACGTCGACGATCTGGCCCTCGTTCTGCACGAGGAGCGCCGCCATCGGCTCCCAGTTGTGATACCGGTCGGGGAAGCCGGACCGCTCCACCCGCTGCGCCGCGTCACCGGGACGCAGGTTCTCCCAGTCCGGCACGGCGAGCAGCACGTCGTAGAACTTGTTGACCTGGTACGGCGGGTCGGTGACCTGGGCGACGGTGCCCCAGCCCATCGACGGCCGCATCTGGAAGATGCCGAGCGAGTCGCGGTCGCCGTGGGTCAGGTTCCGCAGCTTGGACTCGGTCATCCCGGCCTGGATCGCCACCTGCCACGCGCGCGGCGACAGGGTCCGCTGCTTGCCGATCGAGATGATCAGCGCGACGATCCCCTTCTGTTCTTCGTCGAGCTTGTTGACGTCCGAAGAACCGCGATCGACCTGGCCGGGCAGGGTCGGCCCGATGGACGCGTCACAAGAGGTTTTGACGACGCCGCCCGCCTGCGCCTCCAGGTGGTCGGTCACCACCTCGGTGACCGTGTTCGTGGTGACCACCGCGGCGAAGACCGCGGCGATCAGCACGCCGATGATGATCCCGATCTTCATCGGGTCAGCCCGCTTGCGTGAACTTGGTGACCCGCCACCCGAAGTTCCGCTGGGTGACGGTGACCCGGACCTTGGGCCCGTCCGTCGGGACGTCCACCTCCATCGATCCGGCGAGCGAGGACACGACCTGCGGCTCCCCGGTCACCTTCGTGGCGGTGATGTTCGCGGGATCCACCGTCGTCAGTTCCCCGGCCAGGTATTCCTCGGTGGTGTACGGCCGCAATCCGTTCAGCCATCGCTCGGTCGTCGTACCGTCGGGATGGTTCGCCCATGCCGTCACCCACTCCTTGGCGACCCGGACACCGCTCTGGTCAGGTGGCGCGGACGACGGCGGTGGCTGGGTGGTGAGCCTCGGCGGCAACGTCGAGGTCACGGTCACCGGCGCCGCGACGCCCGGCCGCGAGGTGCTGGTCGTCGGAGAACCCGGCCCGGTGGCCAGCTGCCCCGGTTTGCCGACGGCCTTCGGCAGCAGGATGCCCACCGCGGTGAGGACCACCGCGAGGACCACCAGCGTGCCGGTGAGGTGGCGAGGTGAGCGCAGCGGCCAGCCCCACAGCCTGCGATAGACCGCGGTACGTCCGCGATTCGTCCGGATCGGCATGGGTCACCGGCCCACTGCGTGGTCGGTGTCCCGGAAGTCCTCGCGGACCTCGAGGCCGCGCGAAGGCCGGTACACCACGAAGACCTGCTTGCCCGCGACGACTTCGGGATCGACGCGGCGGGGACGCGGTGTGGACGGGCCCGGTTGCACCGGCACGACACCCGAGTGGTCGGGAATGGCGTAGCCGCCACCCGCGGAGTTCATCCGCGACGGCACCACGACCGGCTCCGGTTCGTCGCTCCAGCGCCGGTCGGCGACCGGCGACGTGTCGACGCGGCGGCTCGGCACTTGGATAGGGCTCCGCCCACCCGAGGTGAACATGGAGTCGCCGGGACTGCCCGCGGACGGGTTGTACTGGCCGAAGACCGGAACGCCTCCGCCGCCACCGCCGGAAGGAAGCGCGGCCATGCCGCCACCACCACTGCCGACCGCGCCCGGCCAGGGTGCTCCGGACCAGGCCGCGGCGGGCCGGATCGCGCCGGAACCGTTGTCGAGCCGCTGGGAACTGGCGAAGATCGTCGCCTCGGGCCGGAATCGCCCGCCGCCGACGGTCGCGCCCACGGGACCGCGGAGGTCGCCGTCGACGACGTCGTCGGTGTCGCGGACGTTCTGCCAGAACGCGTCCTGCGGCGTCTGCTCGTTGTTCTTCTTGCGGAAGCGGGAGAAGAGCCCGCCGCGTGGCGAAGGCGCCGCGCCGCCGACCATGCCGACGGACATTTCCACCATCTGCCACAGCCGCCGCACGGGACGGCCGACCATGAACAGCAGTACGGTGATGATTCCCGCCAGCACCATCTTGGTCAGCAGGGAAAGCGAGTTCCCCGCGGTGAAGATCGCCTCCAGCAGGAGGGTGTGCACACCCGCCAGCACCGAGAGCACCATGAGGTTGAAGGCGACCGCTCCGACCACCTTCAGGATGCGCTGCATGATCTGCGGCTGGAGCAGCGCGATCAGGCCGATCAGCGGAGCCGTCAGTACGAAGATCCTGATCAGCACCTGCGCGAGCAGGACCGTGGCCTTCGCCAGCAGCTGGAACAGCGAGTAGACGATTCCCTGGCCGAGGGAAAGGAAACCGGCGCCGACGCGGCTGCCGTCCTCGCCCGTGAAGTACCCGGTCGCCGGGCCGAGTTTGGTCGAGATGTCCTTGAACGCGGCCTTCTTGGAGTCCACCAACGCGGTGTCGGCATCACCGCCCTGCTGGATTTGGGGCCAGGTGAAGGCACGGGCGTCCAGCAGCGGCGGGCCGTATTGCAGTGCCTGTGGCGAGTCCGGACTGCCGAACTCCCCCCGGAGCCAGTTGTCGTAGACGACCCGGCAATGCAGTTCGGTCGGGACGCGGTCCCATGGCTCGCGCGCGGCGACGGCCTCCGGTGTCGCCTGGCACGGCTGTGCCGAGGGCGGGGTCGGCTGGTTCGGCGGAGGGGTCTTGGCTTCGTCGATGAAACCGGCCTGGATGTTGGTCGTGGTCTGCACGATCGCGTTGTCGATCGGATCGAGGAAACGCAGCAGTGCCAAGGAAGACGCCGCCAGCCAGACCGCGGCCAGGCCGTACAGCGCCCGTTTGCTGACCGCCGCGAGATCGCCACGCCAGATGTTGCGGAACAGCATGATCGACATGATCAGCGCGGCCAGGCCGAACAACTGGGCGTAGATGTTGTTGTAGACCTTTTCGGCCCCGGCCTTGACGGCGTTGTACAGCGGGCTGAGCAGGCTGCCCTGCAGCACGGTGTAGTGCAGCGAGTTCGTGGCGCCGACGAGGTTCTTGCCGATGTTGAAGAGCTGGTTTCCCGCCCAGGTGTCGATCGTCGAGTTGGGCGAGGTGATCCCGGCCAGCGGGCCGCAGTCGGTTTCGAAGGTGTCCCAGACATGTCCCGCGTATCCGTAGACGTTGTACGGGCTGCCACCTTCACCGCGAGCGGTCGCGGGCGGGTCGAGGGCGCCGACCATGCCGGCTCCGGGCCGTTCCGGGTTCGGCGCCTCACCACAGGCCGCGGCCGACGCCGCCGGAGCGGTCGCCACGGCCTGCAAACCCAGGATCAGCATGACGACGAACATCGTCGCGCGGCGGCTGGGCCTGCTCTTGCCCGGCCGCGGCCCCTCTTTGAGGCGGCGGCGCAGCGCGTGCCAGCCGGCGGCGAACGCGAGCACAGACGCCAGCGTGATCACCGTGTTCATGCGGCATCCCTGCCGGTGCCGCCCTTGCCGGCGCGCACGTGCTGCTCGCCCTTTTCACCGTTCGTGATGTGTCCATTTTGGACAGTGCCGTTGACCTCGCCCGTCTCGGCGGCCAGCGGGTCCGGGGCGCCGAGCATCTGCTCGTCGGTGAGGCCGACCTCGAGTTCGGCCGCGAGTTCGAGGTCCTCTTCGAGCTCGAAGTCGTCTTCCTCCGGCGGCGACGCCACGAACTGTTTCTCCGCCGGGGCCGCGAGTTCGTTACCCGGCCGGGAAGGCTTGGCGTCGGGTGAGCCCGGCGTCGTGTCCATGACCCGGCGCAGGTGTTCCAGGTGCGGCCCGGAGAAGTCGACGCGGATCCGCTCCACCCCACCGGCACCGTCACCGAAGATGAACTGGCGGGGCTCGACGTCCCGCTGGAGATCGCGGGACGAGCCGGGACGGCGGCCGAGTGCGGCCACCACCTGCTCGTAGCCGACGCCGACCGGGACCTTGAGCAGGCGCAGCGCGTCGGCCTGGGCGTCGTCGTCGTCGAGACGGCCGACGAACACCGAGTCCAGCAGTGCCACGAAACCCTGGATCTTCAGGAAGTCCGCGGGGATCTGCGAGGACAGCAGCACCCGGACGTTCCACTTACGCGAGTCACGCGCGAAGCGGTTCATCAGCACGCGACCGGTCGGGACCTCGGAGAGGAAGAACGCCTCGTCGATCCAGACGCCCTTGCGCAGTTCCTTCGGCTTCTCGTACACCGACCGCTGCGTCAGCCACGCGGCGAGGTTCAGCATCTCGACGCCGAGCGATTCCGCGTCCGTCCAGTACTCGCGCGGGACGCCGTCCTTGGGAAGGGTCAGCCCCGCCATGGTCAGCACGGTCATCCGGTCGTCGCGGGTCTCGGCGTACGGGTCCGCGTCGGTCTCCGGGATGAGCAGCGCCATCCGCTCGCGCATCTCGTCGAGGAAGTCCGCGACGACGACGGCGTGCTCGTGGTGCTCGCTGGAGTCCCGGCGCAACGCGTCGATGACCTGGCCAGGGTCGGCTTCGAACCGGCCGCCGACCGCGCGGACGGCGCGCAGCAGCACGATCCGGGTCTGCGCCATCCGCGAGACCTCGTACGGCAGGACACCGGTGAGGACGTCGAGCACGAGACGTCGCCGCGTCGCACCCGCGAGGGCCTTCTCCCGCCGCCAGGAACGCTCGGGGTCTTCCTCGTCCATGAAGTGCTCGATCTGCGGCTCGGCGACCACCCGGTACGGGTTGAGGATGCCGGGCTGCGCGTTGAGCAGGTTGATGTTCCGCGCGTACGGCCGCATCTCGGGCAGATCGCACAGGCGCGACAGCGGACCGGACGGGTCGAGGATCGTCCAGTGCGCGCCCGCGCGGAGTGTCTTGTAGACGATGCCGCCACCGAGGAACGACTTACCGCCACCGAGGCCGGCGACCATCGCGGTCAAGCCCGAACCGTCACGGATCTCCTGCGCCATCCACGGGTCCCACGCCACCGGGCGCCGGGTCGCGGTCACGGTCTCGCCGAGCAGGATGCCGCGGCGGTCACCCACTTCGGCCGTCGCCGTCGGCACCGACGAGGACGCCCACACGACCGAACCGCGGCGCATGTACGCCGCCGAGGCCAGCGGCTCGCCGGGGATGAATTCCCTGGCGAGCGCGTACTGGGCCTCGGGGTGTTCAACGGCGATCTTCGGCTTGTAGAGGTCGAGAAGCTGCTGGGCGAGGCGCAGCGCGTCACGCTCTGTCGGCCCGGAGACCGCCAGCCGCCACCAGGAGCGCACACGGGTGGCCAGCGCGGTGAAGCCCGACGTCATCTCGTCGTCGATCTCCAGCACCCGGCCCGCCTGGCGCGCCAGCGACTGCGGCGGCTCCAGTTCGTGCTCGTCGGTGTAGTGCTTGACCTGCGAGCGCACCTTGTTCATCTGGCGCTGCAGCTCACTGGCGACCTCTTCGGGCCGCCGGACGTAGATCCGCGCGGACACCTCGACCGCGGCGGGCAGCCGGTCCGCGTGCTGGATCCAGGGGTCGTCGACCTCGGGGATCTGCAGGCCGTGCATCTGGCCGACGGTGAGGACGGCGAGGTGCCGCGAGACCCCGGCGTTCGACCCGGTGCGGCCGCGCACGGTGACCGTCGGCGCGTAGGGCTCCGCGTGGAAGTCCGCCGCGTCGGTGAAGCTGGCGAGGTCTTCGGGTTCCCAGGCGGCGCCGGGGACCGCGGGCATGTGGCGCGGCGCGGGCAGGCCCAGCGAGCACGAGCGGTGCAT
Source organism: Amycolatopsis sp. cmx-11-32 (assembly GCF_047608695.1). Lineage (NCBI taxonomy): Bacteria > Bacillati > Actinomycetota > Actinomycetes > Pseudonocardiales > Pseudonocardiaceae > Amycolatopsis > Amycolatopsis sp. cmx-11-32. The sequence continues at coordinate 54,893 of NZ_JADNQN010000001.1, forward strand.
CAACCAGGACATCTCTTCGGCGTGCACCGGTCGGCCTTCGAGCCCGGCCGAGCCGATCACCTGGTCGAGGTGCTCGACCTCGGAGTCGAGCGCGGCCAGTTCGGCGTCGACGGCCTCGGGAAGGATCTTGCGCAGTACCGGAGCGGCGCTCTCGACGGCGCGGTCGATCATCCGGCGGGTCTGCACCTGGATGCCGAGATAGACCTCCTTCTCGGCCATCGAGCGGCCCATGAGCTGCTGCTGCTCGCCGATGAGGTAGTCGTCGAAGGAGAGCGCGCCCTGGACGTCCTGGGGACGACCGACGGCGTTGTGCACATGAGCCTCGGCCCACATGCGGATCGGGTACGGCCGGTTGGTCACGCGCAGGTGCAGCCAGCGGCCCTGGAGCTCCGCGTACTGCCCGGCGATGGCCGCGATCAGGTCGCGACGCTGCGAGTCCGACCGGAACGACCAGCGCTGCGGCGCGAGCCGGTACCAGGCGTAGACCTCATGACCGGTACGTAACAGGTGCCCGTCGATGCTTCGCGCCGCGATCGACGGGGTGTAGGCAGGTATGGCCGCCTCCCCTGGCAGCCGCCTCCCCTTGCCGGCCTTCTTGGGCTGCGCGGAGCGGACCTGCTGGGGCTGGTTCCAGGCCCCTTGCTGCAGGTCACGATCACGTTTTCCTCGGCTTCCGCCGCGACCGAACAACGACTACCTCCCGGCCCGAGCCGCAGGGCGGCTCCGACGCGCTCTTGGTGTTCCCTGAGCTCCGGCGCCGCCGCCGTAGCCGTGTTGCTGGTACTGCCGTCTCCTGCGGTGCTTCGGCAGCGGGCGGGTCGCCCGCACCCGGACGCGGGACGCGCTGGCTGCGCCACCCGTACCCGTGGTCCGTTCTCTGGGTGAGTTGAGCTCTTTCGCCGCCATCGCGGCCACGGCGCCGAGCGGGCGCTCGTGGCTGATCTTGGCCGTGATCAATCTCGTGATCACAATTGTGGCGACGAAGGCCCAGGCGGTCGAGAAGAACCCGAAGCTCCAGCCCGCCCACCGTTCGACGGTGAGGACGAGCAGGAAGACCGGGATACCGACAAGCCACGCGACGTAGCGGGCTCTCCAGGGAAAAGTCGCTTTCGGCGGGCCCAGCCACACGGCGTCGACCCGGTAAACCTCGTCATCGGTACGGATACGCAACGCGGGCCCTGCCTCAGCCCGTGAAGAGGCCGGCGATCCACTGGCCCACGTTGACTCCGGCGCCGCTCACCGCGAGGCCGATGATCGCCAGCGCGATCACGACACCGGCGAGACGGCGCATGACACCGGCGTTGTCCCCCTTGCCACCGCCCAGCCACAGCAGCAGAAGTGCGACGGCCAGCAGCACAAGGGGGATGATGTTGTCGATCAGCCAGGTGCGGACGTTGCCGGTGCCGAGCTCGCCGGCGGCCAGCGTGTCGAGGGTGGTCAAGGTCATCATCGCATTACTCCCGGTGCGCGGAGAGGGGTTTCGCGCGGTTCTGGCTCGGTTGTGCTTCGAACATCATGGCGTCACGAGGGGTAGTGGTCAAAGCGCGCTCTGTAGACACCGTTTTGCCTACGAATTACAGAGCGAGGCACAGCACCACGACCATCCTCGGTCTCCATCATCGTTGCAAGGGTCGTCAGGATTAACCCCGGCCACCCGTATTTCGCAGTGTGCTGACGAACTCACCCGGTTGCGAGGTTCTTGCTCACTGTGAGTACGGATCGACGGCCGGGAATTGGGCCGCGACCAGTGTGACATGACTCGTTCGGTGGCTTTCCGCGAGTCCACTGCGTGAGCGCGTATTCGACAAAATTTATGGGCACCGATCAAGGGAAAGTCATGCTTCCGTTACCCAAAGCGAAAACTTAACCCGCATTTTCACTACATAGCGTGATTATCGGCCCGTGGAGAACACATTCGCCGGAAAAGCGCCGGCTTCGACAGCCTGGCGGCTCAACGGCCCACAGAGCTCGTGAAGCCGTTTGGTCTTCTCCTCGCCGAGGTGCTCCCAGGGCCCTGTCGACGCCGCGTTGGTGGCGGCTTCGACCCGTTCGCGAAGATCGTTCCCGGCCTCCGTCAAGCCGCCCTCGGCGTCGAGGACGCCCTTCTCGCGGAGAGCCTCGGCCGCCGCGTCCCACTGCTCGTCGCTCCAGCCACGGGAGGCCTTGGCCGCCGCGGCCTGGAAGCCCTTGCCCGTGGCGGTGTGCGTGACGAGAGCGTCGAGGCCGCCGAGACCGTTGAGGACGAGCGCCGCGATGTGGCCGTCGCCGCGGTGCTCACGCAACAAGGTGATGGCGTGCCAGAGGACGAGGTGCGGCTCGCTCGGCCAGTCGAGGTCCGCGTGCCCGGCGTAGAGCGGCCGCCCGTCGACCCGGCAGCCCCCGGTCGCCGCACGGGCTAGTTCGGCGGCCTCGGCGACCTCCTCGGAGTCGAGGGTGTCCTTGCCGAGAAGCCGGATCAGCGTCGCGTCGACGGCTTCGAACCGGGCCTCGATGATCCGGTCCGGGGTGGCCAGCGTCCACGCACGCGGGATGTAGCGGGCGACCAGCTCGGGATTGAAGTTGTAGAACGTGGCGGCGACGACGCCCGCGCTCACCGCGCCCATGGGGGCCGCGCGGCCCGCGAAGTACGTCATGCGCCCCGGCCGGAGCCCCGCGTCGGTGAGCGCGGCTTCCGTCTCCGGTGCGAAATAGGTGAGGGAATGCAGTACATCGAACGTTCCGCGGAACCGTCCCGTGACCCGACTCGCTTCGCCCATGAAGGCACCCTACCGGCAAGTAGACAGAGTGCGCAGCGTCCGAAGGGGCCGAGGCGGGGAGCAAGGGACCTTTGCTGTCACTTCCCAGGTCGGGGGCGGGTTCCGCGAGCGATCCGTGAGGCTGCCCTACTGCCGCCGGCCTCACCCCCGGTGCGGCGGCGCGGGCGCGTGGCGGGTCCCCAGCCACCCAGGCCAGGAGTACAGGAAGGCCCCCTTCCTCGCGCTAGGCAGAAGGAAGGGGGCCTTCGTACTCGGACGAGCCGGCGTGTAAGCCGGATCCTGTCCTCGCCTCGCCTTGCGGCTGGGCGAGTGGCGGTCATCCATCTAGGCCCGCCGTCGCCGACGGGCTCGAGCGGCCTACCCGCAGACTCGGGCGGGCAGCCCTCGGTCGTCTGCGCAGGAACCTCGCGGCTCCCTCTTGGCCTTGCTCCGGGTGGGGTTTACCTAGCCGTCCTGGTCACCCAGGACGCTGGTGGTCTCTTACACCACCGTTTCACCCTTACCTCCGCGAGCGGAGGCGGTCTGTTTTCTGTGGCACTGTCCCGCGGGTCGCCCCGGGTTGCCGTTAACAACCACCCTGCCCTGTGGAGTCCGGACTTTCCTCGAACCGGTCTCCCGGCTCGCGGCCGCCCTGCCGACTCGTCCGCCGGCGAATCCTACTGCACGGGCTCGGGCAGGCGGTTCAGGTTGTGCCGCCCGTCGGGTTCGATCACGAACCAGACGCGGTCGGTGCCCTGTCCGGTCCATTCGCCGGGCCGCGCGTTGCCGAACTTGCAGAGCGGCCAACCCGCCAAGGTCACCTGTCTGGCGCCTTCGAGACGTTCACGGTCCCCACTAGCGCGGGATCGATGCCGGTCACCGAGGCACGCCGAGCGGGCCTTGTGCGGGTCGTCGCGTTCGTAGCGGAAGAGGCGGCACCCGTCTCGTCAGCGCGGCCGGGCCCTCGGGATCAGCCGCCTGCCACCACATCGCGGCGCCCACGACGAGCGCCGCGAGGACGACGAGCATGGTCAGCCGCGATCGGCGCATCAGGCGTCTCCGTTTCTCCTTGACGGCCGGCGGGGTTCTGCTCCGCGATCTCATCGGTCCAATGAAGGACGGCGGACGGGCTGTCGAGGCCGACGACACCGGCGAGCACGACGTGGCCGCCGCGCGGCGCCTCGTGCCCGGTGACGCGCCGGATCCAGCCGGTGGCGCTCAGCACGCCCCAACGCCGGCGTCAGGCACATCGTCACGCAGGCGAACCGGGCCGAAAGCGTGGCGATGTCCCGCACCCCGCTGTCGTGGGGCGACGGGGCCGGGATGACCGCGAAGAGCGACACCGTCATGCGCGCCTGCCCGGCGAACCGAGCACCCGCACCACACCGAACGTCGCTCCCCCGGCGAGCCCCGCCATGAACACGCCGAGCGCGACGTCGCCACCGTCCCGTTCGGCGCCACCGGTGGCGACACCGTCAGTGAGATCGTCTCGGCGAGGCCGGTGCTTTCGAGCAGGGTCATCTGCCGCATGACGGTGTCGACGGCCGTCTGGGCGAAGGAACGCATCGCGTCGTCACGGGTGGCCGCCCGGACCTGTGAGGCGAGGCCGAAGATGCTCCCGTGCGCGGCACGGGCACGGTTGACGTAGACGCGGTCGAAGTCGGCGAACGCGGCGCCGGTGATCTCGTCGGCCCAGGACCGTTGCTCTTCGGTCGGCTCACCGGGAAGTTCGACACGGATTCTCGACGCGAGTTCGCGGGCCTGGCGTCGAGGCACTCGATTTCCGCGTAGGCATGGGCGGGCATTCCCGCCCATATCACCAGGCAGGCGATCACCACTCCGAGCAGCCGATAGATCATGTCACCCGTCCCCGTCCGTAAAGTGCCTCATGGGGGAGCACGGCGAACCGGAGCGACCGGTTCGATCTCTGTCCGCCCATGCCAGTGTGACGTGTATCACACGTCGCATTAGAACCGTTTCTCGCTGCCATACGTACCGGACGAACAATGGTAATTGGAGCACTACCGCACGTGACTTACGTCGATAGTCTGCGCTACGGTGTAGCGACCTGCGAAATCCTCCACCGCCGGGAGGTTGCGAACCTTATGGAAGCAGTGGGCAGAGGGTGCCGATTCGGCCGCGATCGCCAGGTCGCCGACCTGTCCGAAGTTCCTTCCGATGAGATGATGTTGTTGCTGCACAAGGACTTTGGAGACACGCTGTTCAGCCAGGTCCTGCATCTGACCGGCCATGATCAACAATGGACCGAAGACGTCGTCCAAGAGACACTGATTCGCGCCTGGCAACATTCGGGCATCCTGAACCGCGAGCCGGGAATGCTGCGTGACTGGCTGCTCACGGTCGCGAAGCGGATCGTGCTCGACGGCTGGCGAAACCGGCACGCCCGACCGCGGGAAATGAAGCTGGACAGTTCCGAAAACGCCGAAAAAGCGGACCAGACGGATCAGTCGCTGTCCGCACTCGTCATTTCGGAGGCGCTACGATATCTGGACAGCAAATATCAGGCTGTCCTCTACGAGACGTATCTGACCGGGCATACGGTCCGGGAGGCGGCGGCGATATTGGGAATCCCGGAGGGAACGGTCAAATCACGGCTGTACGCGGCTATGAGGACACTGCGACGGTCGTTAGGGGAACTGGGTTCGCGATGAGGAAGCGGAAGGCGAAACACACCGATGTCGCGGCCTTTGCGCTCGGTGTGTTCGATCAAAGCGAGGCATACGTCTTCGAAGAACACCTGAAGGGATGCGGGCGCCGCGGACGACAGGTCGCGGAATTCGCGTCGGTGGAAGCCGCGCTGGCGAAGGCCGATCCGCGCTACCTGTCCCCCGGCGCCGCACGGCGTCGCGGGCGGCTGTCACGGATCACGGCCAACCTCGTGGTGGTCCTCCTGATATGCGTCGTCGCGGCCGTGATGTCGTCACACCGGTCGTCCGGCCGGTGACTTCGACCAGCGACAGTTGCCGCAATCCGACACGAGGGTATCGACGGTGCATACCGGAGTAAATCCCGAGAGTCCCTTCAGCGGGTCTCGAAGCGCCACGCGCGCTCGGCCGTTCCCAGCGCGTGGACCACGATTGACGGTTTCCGGGGGCGGCGGGTTCACTCCGCGGCATGCCGGGAATCGAATCCGAACCACTCAAATTCGCCTATTGGGTCCCCAATGTGAGCGGCGGGCTGGTCACCAGCGACATCGAGCAGCGCACCGACTGGGGCTACGAGTACAACCGGGATCTCGCCGTCCTCGCGGAGAACAGCGGATTCGAATACGCGCTGAGCCAGGTCCGTTACACGGCCAGCTACGGTGCCGCCTACCAGCACGAATCAACCGGATTCAGCCTCGCGTTGCTGCTCGCGACGCAGCGGCTGAAGGTGATCGCGGCGATCCACCCCGGACTGTGGCATCCCGGAGTGCTCGCGAAGTTCATCGCCAGCGCGGACGTGATCTCCGGCGGGCGCGCGGCGGTCAACGTGGTCAGCGGCTGGTTCAAGGACGAATTCACGAACCTCGGTGAAGCGTGGCTCGAACACGACGAACGGTACCGGCGTTCGGAAGAGTTCATTCGCGTACTGAAGGAACTCTGGACGAACGACCACGCCGAATTCAACGGTGATTTCTACCGGATTCACGATTTCGACATCAAGCCGAAACCGGTCGGGCGGCCGCATCCGGAGATCTTCCAGGGCGGCAACTCCACCGCCGCGCGGAAGCTCGCGGGCCGGGTCTCCGACTGGTACTTCAGCAACGGCAAGGACTTCGACGGCTTCAGCGAGCAGGTTTCGGAGGTCCGTGGCTACGCGGCCGAGAACGACCACTCCGTCCGCTTCGGGCTCAACGGTTTCCTGATCGCGCGGGAGACCGAGAGCGAGGCGAAGGCCGTGCTGCGCGAGATCGTCGAGAAGGCGAACACCGACGCCGTCGAGGGATTCCGCAACGCCGTCAAACAGGCGGGAAGCTCCACTTCGGACAAGAAGGGGATGTGGGCCGACTCGGAGTTCACGGATCTGGTGCAGTACAACGACGGCTTCCGCACCGGGCTGATCGGCACGCCGGAGCAGATCGCGGACCGGGCCATCGAGTACAAGAAGCGCGGGGCGAACCTGCTGCTGCTCGGATTCCTGCACTACCTGGAGGACGTCGAGCACTTCGGGAAGCACGTCCTGCCGGTGATCCGGGCGAAGGAAGCGGACCTGGAGCAAGGCTCCGCCACCCCCGAACCCCTCACGCAAGTAGTCCTCTAGTTGCGGTAGTTGCGCGGCGCAAGGATCGCAACTAGAGGACGAAACGCGGAGGGGTCAGGGCAGGTAGACGGTCTGGCCCGGGTGCATGGTGGGGCCGCAGTCCTTGAGCGGCCCACCGAACCGCGCCGCCTCGACGTCCGGAAGGGTCTTCGCGGCGTAGTCCTGGGCCGCCTTCAGCTTCTCCGGGCTGGAGACGGCGTCCTTGCGCACGAAGTCCCCATTACGCGGCCCACCGCCCGGGTACACGAAGATCGGCTCGTAGTCGCGATCGATCCGCGGGTCGACGGTGATGCCGTTGCCCGCGGCCCACGGGCCCCACGAGTGAATGAAGGTCGGCTTGACCTTGTCGAACACGTAGTCGCGCAGCCCCGGCATGTCGCCGTTCTTGACGAAGTCCGCGACGTCCGCCTCGACCAGCCCGGCCATGTCGACCAGGTGCAGGCGGCTGGTCATCGACGAGCCACCGAGGTCGGGCAGCAGCAAGGACGCCTGCTGCAGGCCGAGGATGTCGGCGATGGTGTTGAAACCGCGGCCGAAGCGGTCGGCGATGAGGCACGCGGGCACTGTCGGAACCTCTTGGAACTTCTCCGACGACGACGCGAAGCCCATCCCGGACGGGATCGCGGCCGCGACCAGCACGAGCACCACGACGGCCCGCAGGACCGCGCGCGAACGGCGCAGCAGTTCGCCCGCGGCCAGCGTTCCCGCCAGCGCGGCGAGGATCCAGATCGGGGTGGCGAAGCGGTGCTGGCCCATCCAGTCCGGGACCATCACGCCGTAAGCGATGATCCCCAGCGCCAGCGGCGTGAGCAACGCGACCAGCGCACGCCGCCATTCCGCGCGGACGAGCGCGTAACCGACGGTCAGCGCCAACAGGATCGTCCCGGCGACACCGGCGTAGCCGACCAGCTCGAACGGCTGCTTCAGCGCCGAAAGGCCGGGAAGTCCCTGCCCCTTCGCGATGGACGGGTTCGCCAGCAGCCTGCCGAACTCCGCGATCCGCCAGGCGAGGTACGCGCCGAACGGGATCGCGAACGCGACCACGGAGACCACGATGAACTTGACGCTCTGCCCCAGCAGCGGCTTCCGCAGCTGGAACAGGACGACGAGCGGGTACGCGCCGCCGTAGATCAGGCCTTCGGGCCGGGTCAGCGCGGCGAACGCGACGAGCACCCCGGACCAGATGGCGATCTTCGCGGTGAGCACGGTGTTCTTGCGCACGGCCACGAACAGCAGCACCGCGAGCCAGGCGACGGCCATCCCGAACAGGGAGTTCTCCAGACCGGAGATGGTCCAGATGACGAACGACGGGATCGCGGCGAGAGTCAGCCCGACGACCAGCGTCGCCAGCCAGGCGAAGCGCGTGAAGACCTGCTTCGCGGCGACGTGGCAGGCAGCCAGCGTCCCGGCGGTGAACAGGAGCCCGAGCAGCTTCGGGAACAGGACGTAGTCGGGGAGGCCGAACAGCATGCCGCTGTCGAAGATCCCGACGAGCTTGCCGAGCGCCAGCAGCACCAGCCAGGTCGAGTTCGACCACCCCTCGACCGACGGCTGCCCCGGCTGCAGCACCGGGCCGAGTCCGTCGGCGAAGCTGCGCGCGTAGGAGAAGGTGATGGCCGCGTCGTCGACGATCCAGTGGCCGTAGAGGGTGGCGTGCCAGGCCAGCGCCGCGACACCGGCGAGCACCGCCAGGTACGGCGCGATCCGGGCGGCCGGGCCACGACGGGCCGACGTCTCCGCCGGGTCGGGCACGTCTTTTTCGGAAGCTTCGCTGAGTGCGCTCGCCGTCATGTCCCTGTCTTTGCCTTCTCGCTCACATGCCCGTCGCCGAAACTGTAGCCAATACCCCATCGGCCGTCCGCGACACGTCATATCCAGGCGTGATCCGCGACACATTCCCCCGCGTCAGGACAGATGCGAGATGTCGTTCACCAAGCGGACCGAAGCGTTGCCGTCCGGGTAGAACTCGACGATCGACAGCGAGGCCAGGTCCAGGTGCAGGCGGAACAGCAGCGACGGCCCGGCGTCCAGGCCCATCCGCAGCAGCGCCTTGATCGGCGTGACGTGGCTGACCAGCACGAGTGTCCGCCCGCCGTACTTCGCGATCAGTTCGTCGCGGGCCTTGCGGACACGGCGGTGGACGCCGTCGAAGCTCTCGCCGCCCGGCGCCGCGATGGAGGTGTCCGAGAGCCAGCCGGTCTGGAATTCGGGGTCGCGGTCCATGGCCTCTTTGAAGGTGAGGCCTTCCCAGTCGCCGAAGTCGGTCTCGATCAGCCCGGGGTGCGTCTCGACCCGGCCGCCGAGCGCGTCCGCGATCGCCTGGGCGGTCTGCTGGGTGCGGATCAGCGGCGAAGCGATGATCGGTGCGGCCTCGCCGTCGACGACCAGGCCCTCCATCGAGCCGAGGCGTTTCGCGGCGGCGGCCGCCTGCTGCTTGCCGTGTTCGGTGAGCGGCACGTCGCCGCGACCGGAGTAACGCTTGTCGACCGACATCGCCGTCTGGCCGTGCCGCACGAGGAGCAGTTTGGTCGGTGTGCCGGTCGCGCCGGTCCAGCCGACCGGGCTGATCCTGTCCTGCTTCACGGTCTTCGGCGCTTCTGGCTTCTTCGCGGCCTGAGCGCCGTCCATCGCCTCGTTCGCGAGCCCGTCCGCGTGCGAGTTCTCCGCGCGCGGGATCCACTCGTAACGCACGCGGGAAAAGCGCGCCGCGAGTTCCTTGGCCTCGGCGTTCAGCGGCCGCATCGACGGGTGCTTGACCTTCCAGCGCCCGGACATCTGCTCCACCACGAGCTTCGAGTCCATCCGGACGTCCACTGTGGACGCTCCGAGCTCGGCGGCCGCGGTGAGCCCGGCGATCAGACCGGAATACTCGGCGACGTTGTTGGTCGCGATGCCGACGTAGGCCTTGCGCTCGGCGAGCACCTCACCGGTGACCGCGTCCTTGACGACCGCGCCGTAGCCGGCGGGCCCGGGGTTGCCCCGCGAGCCGCCGTCGGCCTCGATCAGCACGTGGTCGGTCACAGGCCGGACTCCAGCGTGCGCACCAGGATGGCGCCGCAGTTCTCGCACTGGATGACGTTGTTCTCGGGTGCGGCCTTGATCTCGGCGATTTCGCGGCGGTCGATGTCGAGCTGGCAGGCGCCGCAGCGGCGGGCCCGCAACAACGCCGCGCCGATGCCCTTGTGCGCGCGGATCCGCTCGTAGAGCTTCAGCAGGTCGTCCGGGAAACGCGGAAGGAGCTTGGCGCGGTCTTCGTCGCGGCGTGCCTTCGTGGTGTCGAAGTCGGTGAAGTTCTCGTCGCGGCGGCGGACGGCTTCGGCGACCTCGTTTTCGGCCTTCGCGACTTCGGCGCTGGTGCGCTGGGCGTCGAGGTCGAGCGCCTCGCGGCGTTCCATCAGTTCGAGCAGGTCGTCCTCTAGCGCGGACTGACGCCGGTTGAGGCTGTTCAGCTCGTGCTCGATGTCGGTCATCTGCTTCGCCGCGACGGAACCGGATTCGAGGAGCTTGCGGTCGCGGTCGCCGCGGGCGCGCACCGACTCGATCTCCTTTTCCTGGCGGGCGATCTCGCGATCGAGGTCGGACGCCGCGGTCTGGACCGAGACCAGCGCGTCACGTCGATCGCGCACCGTCTTCTCGCCCGCGTCGATCTCGGCGATTTCCGGCAGGGTGCGGCGGCGGTGGGCGGTACGCGAAAGCTCCGCGTCCACCTTCGCGAGTTCGAGCAGCTGGCGCTGGACGGCGGGGTCGGCCTTCACGGTGCTCCTTGTAGTTTTAGTGCTCGGTTCGGGTGGCCCGTAGCGTCCACGGGTCGGTGCACCGCGTGGAGATGTGAACGTCGACGTTACCCGCAAACGCGGCGCGGACGACGGCCGAGGCTTGCTCGCACCACGGCCACTCGCTCGCCCAGTGTGTGACGCCGACCAGCGCGGGGACTTCGGCGATCTCGGCGAGGTGTTCGCCGGCGGGATGATGCCGGAGATCGGCGGTGACATACGCGTCGACCCCGGCGGCGGTGGCACGCTCGAGATAACTGTCGCCGGAGCCTCCCGACACGGCGACACGGCGGATCAGGCGGGCCGGATCACCCGCGCCGTAGACGCCGGGTTCCGTGCGGGGCAAGGCATTCGCGACCCGTTCGACGAAGACGGAGAACGGTTCGGGCGCGGGCAGTTCGCCGATGCGGCCGATACCGGTGACGCCGTCCCCGCGGGGGTCGAGCGGGCCGAGGACGGTCATGCCGATGGCGTCGGCGAGTGCGTCGGAGACGCCGGGTGACGCGGAATCGGCGTTGGTGTGCGCGCAGTAGAGGGCGACGCCCGCGCGGATCATGCGGTGCACGAGGCGGCCCTTGGTGCTGTCGGCGGGGACGCCGTGGACGCCGCGCAGCAACAGCGGATGGTGCGCGACGATCAGCCCCGCGCCGTCGGCGATCGCCTCGCCGACGGTCTCGTCGACCGGATCGACGCAGAACAGCACCTTGTCCACGTTCTCGGCCGGGTCGCCGCAGACGAGTCCGACGGCGTCCCACGATTCGGCGAGTTCGGGCGGGTACGCCTGCTCGAGGGCGGCGATGACTTCGGCTAGCGCGGGCACCCGGCGATTTTCGCACGTAGCGTTTCCGGGCACGCGACTTCGGGTGTCGATCTTCGCCGTGGTCCTGCTCCTCGTGGGCCTGCCCGCGCCCGCTTCGGCGTCTTCGGGTTCCTGGACGCTGACCGAGCCGGCCGCCCAGCGCGTGCGGATCGCCGACAAGGTCGCGGCCGCGAAGTTCGGCACGCCGTCGCCGATCGACGACCCGGTGCGCGAACAGCAGATCCTCGACTCGGTGGCGGCGAAGGCGCCCGGTCTCGGCCTCGACTCCGGCGGCGTGGTGCGGTTCTTCCGCGACCAGATCGAGGCGAACAAGGTCGTGCAGCGGGGCCTGTACGGGCGGTGGACCGCGCCCCCCGGTTCGCGGCCGCCCGGACGACCCGATCTGGCGACCAAGGTCCGGCCGGTGATCGACCGGCTCAACGCGGTCCTGCTCGCCGAACTCGCGGCGACCCGGGACGCGCGAGCGCGGCGGTCCTGCGACGCGCGGCTCGCGGTCACGGTGCGGCTGGTCGACGCGCGGCGCGACCTGGGCCGGTTGCACTCGGTCGCGTTCGGGGAGGCCGTCGGGTCCGCTTGCTCCCGCCCCTGACCTCGAGGCGGAAGCAAGGGACCTTTGCTGTCACTCGGGGCGCTGACCTGCGAAAAGAGAGCAAGGGACCTTTGCTGTCGCCGGTGGCCGAGGGGGTGCCACGGCCGCGGAAGCAAGGGACCTTTGCTATCGCGCCCGGCTCACTCCAGCGCCTTCGCGTCCTTGTTGACCGCCCAGCGGCCGGCCGCGCGCATGACGCGGCCCGTCCACAACATGGCCCGATACGCCTTCGTCGAGTGATCGGGGAGGTCGGAGTAGTCGACCTGATAGGGCGCGACGGACGCGCTCGACCGGAGGTGCAACGGCATCCTGGTCATCGCCTCTTTCGGCGATCTCGCCTGGACGAAGTGGTGCTCGGAAAGGATCCGCCCGACCTCGTAGGGGTGCGGATGTTTGACGGTGATGCGGTACCAGCGGAGCCCGGTTGCCGGGGATTCCACGGTGGGTGTTGGGGCGCTCATACGCGACCTTCCTGCGTGTTTCTCTCCAGGAGGTCTACTCCCGCTTCGTCCCGGCTTTCCAGCTTCGCGCGCCCGGAAGCCGTTCGGAGCCGGTGAGCGGTCGATCTCCCCTGCCTTCACACTGATCGGGTGCTGCACATCGTCTTCGTCTGTTCCGGCAACATCTGCCGCTCGCCGATGGCCGAACTCGTCTTCCGCGCGAAGGTCGAGGAGGCCGGTCTCGATCACCTCGTACAGGTGTCGAGCGCGGGCACCGGCGGCTGGCACGTCGGCGAGGCCGCCGACAAGCGGGCCCGCGCGAAGCTGGCCGAACACGGTTACCCGACCGGTCACGTCGCGGCCGAGGTCGATCGAGGTCATCTCGCCGCCGACCTGCTGCTCGCCGCGGACGACAGCCACTTCTCGTTCCTCCGGCGCAAGGTTTCGGATCCTTCGAAGGTCCGCCTGCTGCGCGAGTTCGACCCGTCCGCGCCCGAAGGCGCCGAGGTCCCCGACCCGTACTACGGTGAAGACGACGGTTTCGAGGACGTCCTCGGCATGATCGAGCGGTCCGTTCCCGGCCTGCTCGACTGGGTGCGCGCACACGCTTGAGGCGGACCGCTTACCGTGGTGGGGTGCGGTTGAAGTTCCTGCTGAAGCCCGGGTGGCTGGCGTTGACGTTGGTGGTGTTCACCTTCGCCGCCTGCTGCTTCACCCTGCTGGCACCGTGGCAGTTCTCCCGCGACACCGAACGCGAACACCAGAACGCGGCGTTGCGGGAGTCGTTCACCGGGCAGCCGAGGTCGCTGGACCAGCTGCTTCCCGGCGGAGCCGCCCCTGACCAGCGCACCGAATGGCATCTGGTCGCGATGAAGGGAACGTACCTTCCCGAAGGTGAGGTCGTGGCCCGTCTGCGCTCCGTACAGGGCGAAGCGGCCTACGAGGTACTGACGCCGTTCCGGACCGTCGAAGGCACGGTCGTGCTGGTGGACCGCGGTTACGTCCGGCTCGACGACAAATCGCGCGCGCTCCCTTTCGAACCGCCGCCCGCTGGGACCGTCGACATCATCACGCGGGCACGTCACGACGAGCGGGACGGGAAGAGCCGCGACGCTTTCGCCGACGAGTCGACCGGCGGGAAGCTGCAGAGCTACGTCGTCGATTCGCAGGTCGTCGCGCGGGCCGCGAAACTCGACATCCGGCCCGGCTATTTTCAGCTCGACGTTGAACAGCCCGGCGTGCTGGGTGCGCTGCCGCTGCCACAGACCGACTCGGGTCCGTTCTTCTCCTACGCGCTCCAGTGGATCGCGTTCGGGGCCATGGCGTTGATGGGCTGGCTGTACTTCACCGTCCGCGAGCTCAAGCCGGGCGGCGTGCTGACCACCGAACGGCCGCAGCGGCGCAAGAGTGTCGCGGAGATGCTGGCCGAGGACGAACGCTCCGAAGTGGCCACCTGATCCGACGCGAAACTGGACCTTTTATAGGTCCACTCCGCGTGCTCATACTCGGACATGCTGATTCACCCGTGGGACGCCGCCCACGACGACGCGGACTGGAAGGCCTGGCTCTCCGGGCACGACTTCGGCCAGCTGATCGCCGGTGGTACGGGCCGTGACCTGCCGGTTGTCAATCCGGTGCACTTCGTCCACGACGGCGACCGAACGGTCCTGCTGCACCTCGCGCGCCCCAACCCGGTATGGCCACTGCTGGAGGAACACCCGCGGGCGCTGCTCGCGGTGACCGACGACCACACCTACATCCGATCCGGCTGGAACACCCCCGCCGACCCACCGCACGGCGTCCCGACGTCGTACTACGCGTCGGTGCAGCTCGAATGCGACGTCCGGCTGGTCGATGACGTCGAGGAGAAGGCGGCGCTCCTGGACCGGCAGCTCGCGCATTTCGAGCCCGGTTCGGGCCGGTTGGGAGTGAGCGCCACCGAGGTGCCGGACAAGCGGCTGCTGCCGGGGATCCGCGGCGTCGAGCTGACCGTGACGGGGGTGCGGGCGAAGTTCAAGTTCGGCGGAAACAAGCAGCCGGCCGACCGGTCGCGGATCGACGCCGAGCTGGAGCGGCGCGGCGGCCCGATGGACTCGCGGGCACGGGCGCAGCTGGCCCGGCGAGAGCGATAGCAAAGGTCCCTTGCTCTCTTCCCGCAGGTCAGCGGTGCGGGTGGTCGATCGGGGATGTCGCAGCCCAGGCCGAGACGGGCAGGCGCGGTCCGGGTGATAGCAAAGGTCCCTTGCTCCCCTGAAGGTCCGTGAAGGACTCCTTGAGGGACCTAGAGTCCCTTAAGGGGGCCTTCACGGACTTGCCACGCGGTTCAGCGCCGCCGCCGAAGCCCCACCAAGACCGCCAGCACCACCGAGCTGAGCGCGCCCAGCCACCCGACCACTCGCGACAGCTCCACGGCCCGCGTCACGTGCCCGGCGTCCGGGTTGCGGCCGATGCCGAGCACCGGCAGCTCCTCGACCCCGTGCGGGTACACCGTCCGCCCGCCGACCCGGATCTCCAGCGCCCCGGCGAACGCGGCTTCGACGCGGCCCGCGTTCGGGCTGGGGTGAGCGGTCGTGTCACGGCGCCAAGCCCGCCAAGCGCCGCCCGCCGAGCCGCCGACGACCGGTGCTGCGAGGACGGTCAGCCCGGCCGCGACCCGCGTGGGCACGAGATGGACGATTTCGTCCAGCCGGGCGACGAACCAGCGGTACCGCTCGGGACGGCCCCGGCCGAGACCACGCAGCAGGCTGATCGCGCGCGAGCCGAGCAGACCGGGTGCGCCGGCCAGCGCTCCCCACACCAGCGGGGCGATGACGACGTCCGCGGTGTTCTCGGCGAGCGTCTCCACCGAAGCGCGCGAAAGGCCGATGACGCCGAGGTCGCCGGCGACCCGGGGGTCCAGTGTGGACAGTGTGCCGCGGGCGGTTTCGAGGTCGCCTTCCTCGAGATCGCGGGCGAGGGAGGTGCCGTGCGCGGCGAGGCCGGCGGCGCCGAGGACGGCCCAGGCGGTCACCGCGGTCGTGGTCGCCTGCAGGACAGGGCTACGCCGCCCGGCGCGTTCGACGAGCACGCCCGCCAGCACGGCGGAGCCCGCGAGACCGCCGGTCCACAGCACTCCGGCCACCGGATGTTCCGAGCGGACCTTCGCGTCCACCGCCGAGGCCGCCTTGGCGAACGCCGTCACCGGACGGCGCGATCGAGGGTTGCCGATCGCCCCGTCCGCGGCCACCCCCAACACCAAGCCGATCGCGCGTGCCGCGCTCACCGTCGCCCCCTGCGTGCAGTTCCCTCGAAAGACCTGCAGAGATTACTCGAAGATCATCCGTCCAACGCGACGGCCATCTCGTCCCGCGCCTGGATGACGATGTCCCGCATCGCGCGTTCGGCCCGGTCAGGGTCACCGGCGTCGATGGCGGCCGCGACTTCGACGTGCAGCGCGACGGCCTCGGGCTGCGGCTCCTCCGGCATCAGGCCATGCTCGGTCCGCCCGGCGAGCACTTCGGCGACGACCGCCGAAAGCTGCGCGAACATCGGATTCCGCGACGCGGTCAGGAGCAGCTCATGGAAAGCGACGTCGTGGCCGAGGAACGTCACGAGGTCCCGGCGGTGCGCCGTCTCCTCCAGCCGCTTCGCCAAAGCCCGGAGACGGCCGCCCTCTTCCGGCGTCGCCCGCAGCGCGGCGAACCGGGCCGCGCACGGTTCGACGCCGGAACGCAGTTCGGTCAGCGTGCGCAGCGCGGTCTTCCGCTCGGAGCCGTCGAGCTGCCAGCGAAGCAGCCTCGGGTCGTAGTGGTTCCACTCGCCCGGCTCGCGCACGATCATTCCGACCCGGCGTTTGCTGCTGGTCAGGCACATCGTCTCCAGTACGCGCACGACCTCGCGCGCCACCGTGCGGGACGCGCCGAACCGCTCCTGGAGCTCGTCGGACCGCAGCACCGAACCCGGCGGGATCTCCCCGTTCGCGATCGCGGAACCGAGCGCGTCGAGCATTTCGGCATGCCTGTCGTTGCCCACCTGGCGACCTTAACGTTCTGACTCGATTAAGTAGTACTTCATGTTGCTTAAGTAGTACTTTTGAGCTGTACTCGTCCCGGCTACAACGACGTGGGAGGTACGGATGACCGTCATCGTGGTGATGGGTGTTTCCGGCTCGGGCAAGACGACCGTCGGCACCGAACTGGCCACCCGGCTCGGCGTCGGCTACGCCGAGGCGGACACGTTCCATCCGCGGGCGAACATCGACAAGATGAGTTCCGGCCACCCGCTCAACGACGAGGACCGGCAGCCGTGGCTCGAAGCCATCGCCGGCTGGATCCGGGACCACCAGGAGTCGGGTGGCGTCGTCACGTCCTCCGCCCTCAAATACCGGTACCGCGACATTCTGCGCGGCGGCGGCGACGTCTGGTTCCTGCACCTGCACGGCGACCGCGCCCTGCTCGCGGACCGGATGAAGACGCGCTCCGGGCACTTCATGCCAGTGTCCCTTCTGGACTCGCAACTCGCTGACCTCGAACCGTTGCTGCCGGACGAGTTCGGCTACGTCGCCGACATCGCGAAATCGCCGGAACAGATCGTCGAAACCACCCTTTCCGCCTTCGAGGACCGTTGATGACCACCACTCTCGCCGCCTCTTGGACCGGGCACGACACCCGCCTCATCGGCGCGACGGTGCTCGCCATCGCCGTGATCGTCGCCGGAATCACCAAGGCGAAACTGCATCCGTTCCTGGCCCTCATCCTCGGTTCCGGCGTGCTCGGGCTCGTCGGCGGAATGCCGGTGGACAAGCTGATCAAGAGCTTCAGCTCCGGCGTCGGCTCCACCGTCGCCTCGGTCGGCGTGCTGATCGCGCTCGGCGCGATGCTCGGCAAACTGCTCGCCGACTCCGGTGGCGCGGACCAGATCGTCGACACGATCCTGCGCAAGGCGAGCGACCGGACGCTGCCTTGGGCGATGGCACTGGTCGCCGTCCTCATCGGACTGCCGATGTTCTTCGAGATCGGCCTGGTCATGCTGATCCCGGTGATCCTGCTGGTCGCCAAGCGCACCGGGAAACCGTTGCTGCTGCTGGGCATTCCGGCGCTCGCCGGGCTTTCGGTGCTGCACGGCCTCGTCCCGCCGCACCCCGGCCCGCTCGCCGCCGCCGGCGCACTGAACGCGAACGTCGGCCTCACCCTCGCCTTCGGCCTGCTCGTCGCGATCCCGACGGTGATCATCGCCGGACCGCTGTTCGGCAGGCTGGCCGTCAAGATGGTCCCGGACGCCGTCGCGCCCGAGCGGCTCGTGCCGGAATCGTCCTCGGGAGACGGACGGCGCCCCGGCTTCCTCGCGACGTTGTCGACAGTATTGCTGCCGGTCGTGCTGATGATGGGCAAGGCGCTCGCGGACATCCTGCTGGAGAAGGAAAACCACGTCCGCCGCGTACTCGACTTCATCGGCGACCCGCTGGTCGCCTTGCTCGCCGCCGTCCTGCTCGGCATGATCACCCTTGGCAAGGCCGCGGGCTTCACGCGCGACAAGATGTCGTCCACCATCGGCGATTCGCTCCCGCCGATCGCCGGCATCCTGCTCATCGTCGGCGCGGGCGGCGGGTTCAAGCAGACCCTCGTCGACGCCGGGGTCGGCGACGTCATCACCGGCCTGGCGACCGGAGCGAACCTGTCGCCGCTGCTGCTGGGCTGGCTGGTCGCGGTCGCGATCCGCCTCGCCACCGGTTCCGCGACGGTCGCGACCGTGTCCGCGGCCGGCATCGTGGCACCGCTCGCGGCGACCATGGACCCCTCGCACAGCGCGCTGCTGGTGCTGGCGATCGGCGCCGGTTCGCTGTTCTTCTCGCACGTCAACGACGCCGGATTCTGGCTGGTCAAAGAGTACTTCGGGCTTTCGGTCGGGCAGACACTGAAGAGCTGGTCGATCATGGAGACGGTCATCTCCGTGGTCGCGATCGCACTGATCCTTCCCCTCGGCGCACTCTTCTAGCGGCCATCGGTTGACACGTGACCTTTTGGTCACCTATTCTTCCGGTGTGCCCGACGACGACCTGGTTTTCAAGGCCCTGGCGGATCCGACCCGCCGGTTCCTGCTCGACCAGCTGTTCGCGCGTGACGGCCGCACGCTGACCGAACTCGAGTCCGAAGTGGACATGAGCCGGTTCGGCGTGATGAAGCACTTGAAACTGCTGGAAGAAGCCGGACTTGTCGTCACGCGCAAGGAGGGCCGGGAGAAACGGCATTTCCTCAACCCGGTTCCGATCCGGCAGATCCACGACCGGTGGATCGACAAGTTCACCGAGCGCAACGTGACCGCGTTGCTCGACCTCAAAGCCGAACTCGAAACCGAGGAGCCACCGTCATGACCGACACCACCGTCGCCACGACCCAGGTCTACCGCGTCTACATCAAGGCCACCCCGGAGAAGATCTGGGACGCCATCACGAAGCCCGAGTGGTCGCAGAAGTACGGCTACACCGGCCTCGTCGACTACGACCTGCGTCCGGGCGGCAGGCACGCCACCCACCCCACGAAGGACTTCATCGACGCCGGGTTCACGAACGACCTGACCGACGGCGAGGTGCTGGAGGTCGACCCACCGCGCAAGCTGGTCATCACCTGGAAGCTGCTGATGGACCCGTCCTTCGACAAGGAGCCGTACACCAAGCTCACCTACGAGATCGAAGAGACGAAGACCGCGGGCACCCGGCTGACCGTCACCCACGACGTCACCGACGCGCCCACGACCGCCGCGCTGGTCAACGGCTCGCAGGAGGACATCGACGCCGGACCGGGCGAGAACGCCGGTGGCGGCTGGCCGTGGATCCTGTCGGACCTCAAGTCGCTGCTGGAGACCGACGAGCCGCTGGTCCCGGCCGCTTCCTGAGCTGAAGGGGACTTTCCCCGCGTCTCACGCGACGAAGGGGCCCTTCACCGCATCGCATGCGGTGAAGGGCCCTTTCAGCCTCATCAGCTCCGTTTGGTCGCCGCCTTGAGCGCGACCTTGGCCGAGTCCTCGGCACCGATCGTGTCCAGGGCGAACAACGCCGCGCCGACCACGGGAGCCACGTCGACCACCTGGATCGAAGCGTGCGGCGCCACCTTCAGGCACCGCCGCTCGATCTCCGCGATCACCCTCGCGCCGACCCCGGTCAGTACTCCCCCGCCGAGGATGACTTCGGGCGCTTCCCCGGTCAGTTCCAGCCGCCGCAGGATGACCGCGACCAGCACGGCGACCTCGTCGACGAACCGGTCGACCACGTCCTGCGCCACCTCGTCGCCGTCCGCCGCGACGGCGAACAGCAGCGGGCACAGGCCGTGGATCGAATCGGCGTGAAGGTCCTCGAAGTGCAGGCTCCGCACCACTTCCAGCACCGACGACGCCTGGAAATGCGCGGTGACCGCGGCCTGCAAGGCCGTGCTCGGACCCCGGCCGTCCTCGGCGCGGACGGCCCACCAGAGCGCTTCTTCACCAAGCCGGTAGCCGCCGCCCCAGTCGCCGGAAATCTTGCCCAGCGCCGGAAAACGGTGCTCACGACCGTCGGTGCTGATGCCGGCGCCGTTGATCCCGGCACCGCACACCACCGCCACCCCGCTCCCGTCGGAGCTGCCCGCGCGCAGCAGCGCGAGCGTGTCGTTGCCGACGATCAGCGTGTCGCTCCACCCGCGTGCGGCCAGCGCCGCGTGCAGGATCGCTTCCTCTTCGGGGAAATCCAACCCCGCGAGGTACGCAGACGTGTGTGTCGCGAAAGGACGCTCGTCGGGAAGCCCCGCCCCGCGAAGTGCCTCCAGGACCAGCTCCTCCAGCGCGCGGACGCTGGCGTCGACCCCGATGTTCTGCGGGGACGCGCCCGGCCCCCGCGACTGCCCGAGCACCCGTCCGTCCCGGGAGACGATCAGGACGTCGGTCTTGCTGTTACCACCGTCGATCGCGACGACGACGTCCCGTGAACCGGCCGTCATGCTCCGGCCCACGGCAGGAACTGGCGATTGATCCGCACCAGCGTGTCCGCGAGCTGGTCGGCCTTGGCGTACTGGCCGACGAGCGGATGCGCGAGCAGCGCGTCGGCCACCCGGTCCCGGCCGCCCTTGATCGCCGCCTCCAGCGCGAGATGCTCGTACGCGGTCACGCCGGCGATGAGCCCGGCGAACCGCTGTTCCACCGGCGCCTGCGGGATCGGGCGAGGACCCTTACCGTCCACGAGGGACGGAACCTCGATGACGGCGTCGTCCGGCAGGAAGTCGAAAGTGCCTTCGTTGCGGACGTTGACGACGTGTTCCTCCGCGGGCCCACCTGAGGTGAGCGCGTGCACGAGCTGCACCGCGGCCTCGGAATAGTAGGCACCGCCCCGCTTTTCCAGCTGCTCCGGTTTGGTCACCACCTCCGGGTCGAGGTACACCTTGAGCAGCTCCTCCTCGACGTCGCTGACGACGTCCGCGCGCGGCCGCTCGGTGCGCTGCTTCATGACCTGCTCGTCGTGCCCGTAGTAGTACTTAAGGTAGTACGACGGCACGACGTTCATCCGCCGCATCCACTCGACCGGCGCGGTGACGTGCTCGCCGAGGAATTCCGCGTGCTCGGCAAGGAGTTCCGGCAACCGGTCCTCGCCGTTGACGAGCACTTTCCGTTCCCAGCTCAGGTGATTGAGTCCGGTGTGCACGAGTTTGACGTCGTCGACTCCGGCGCCGAGGAGATGGGCGAACGTGCGCTGGAGGTGGATCGCGACGTTGCACAGCCCGACGGCGCGGTGGCCCTCGTTCAGCAGCGCGCGGGTGACGATGCCGACGGGGTTGGTGAAGTTGACGATCCAGGTGTCGTCTCCGGCGATTTTCCGTACCCTGTCGGCGATGTCGAGCACCACCGGCACGGTGCGCAGCGCCTTCGCGAGGCCGCCCGCGCCCGTGGTCTCCTGCCCCACGCAACCGCAGGCGTGCGGGAACGTCTCGTCCCCGCGCCGCGCCCGCTGTCCACCGACCCGCAACTGGATCAGCACCGCCGACGCGCCCTCGACACCTTCTTCGAGATTGGCGGTGGTCCGCACCCGCGCCGGATGCCCGGCGTGGCTCAGCAACCGGTTGCTGAAGTCCCCGACCGCCTCCACCCGGTAGGCGTCCGGATCGATCAGCACGATCTCGTCGACGTCCAGAGTGGACCGCCGACCGGCGATCCCGTCGATCAGCTCGGGCGTGTAAGTGGACCCACCACCGACGACTGCCAGTTTCATCCCTTGACCCCTGTGAATGTGACGCCCTTGACGAAGGACTTCTGCGCGAATACGAACAGCACGATCACCGGCAGCATGATCAGCGCGGTGGCCGCCATGGTGAGGTTCCATTCCACGTGGTGCATCCCGCGGAAGGACGCGATCGCCAGCGAAAGCGGCCAGCTGTCGCGGGTCTCACCGGTGTAGAGCAGCGGACCGAAATAGTCGTTCCAGGTGAACAGGAAGCAGAACATCGCGGTGGCCGCGATCCCGGGCTTCGCCATCGGGATCAGCACCTTGGTCATCACCTGGAACTCGTTGCAGCCGTCGATCTTCGCCGCTTCGAGATAGTCCTTCGGAATGGTGAGGAAGAACTGGCGCAGCAGGAAAATCGAGAACGCGTCGAAGAAGAAGTACGGCACGATCAGCGGAATCAGTGTTCCGGTGAACCCGAGCCGCACCCACAGGTCGTACAGCGGCACGACGGTGACCTGCGGGGGCAGCATCATCGCGGCCACGGTCAGCATGAAGAACAGGTTCTGCCCGCGGAACTTCAGCTTCGAAAGCGCGTACGCCGCCGGGATCGCCGAAACGAGCGCCCCGAAGGTGGCCAACGTCGAATAGAGCATGCTGTTGCCGAAGTACTGCAACAGCGGGGCCTTTTCGAACACCTCGATGAAGTTCTCGAAGTGCCATTCCTTCGGCCAGAAGTTCGATGAAAGCGCCTGGTCGCTGGACATCACCGCGGTGAGGAACACGAACAGGATGGGCAGCATGAAGATCATGCCCATCGCGACCCCCACGCTGTGCGTCGCGATCCAGTACAGCTTCTTGTCCCATTGGCGCCGCACCCGCACCTTCGGCGGTTCGGACGCCGGGGCGGTGTGCCGGGGTTCGGCCAGTGTGGTCATCCGCCTTCCTCCTGGTGCTGGGACTTACGCAGCTGCCGGACCAGAATCCAGGTGAACCCGGCCGAAACGATGAACAGCAGGACCGCCATCGCCGCCGCGTAACCCATGTTGAAGTACCGGAAACCCTGGACGTACAACCAGACCGGATAGGTCAGCGTCGAGTTCTGTGGTGCGCCGATGAATCTCGTGTTGCCCGCGACGTCGGCCGCGCCCGCGGCCGCCGAACCCGCGACGATCGCCTGCGTGAAGAACTGCAAGGCGAAGATCATCGAGTTGACGACGCCGAACAGCAGCACCGGCGAGATCGACGGGAGCGTGACGTGCCAGAACCGGCGGACCGGTCCGGCGCCGTCGAGCTGAGCGGCTTCGTACTGTTCCTGCGGAACGTCGAGAAGCGCCGCCAGGATGATGATCATCAGCTCGCCCGACCCCCACATCACCAGCAGGGTCAGCGCGGGCTTCGACATCGTCGGGTCGTTGAACCACAGACCGCCGTCGATGCCGACCGCCCCCAGGAACGCGTTGACCGGGCCGTATTCCGGGTTGAACAGGAATACGAACGCCAGGGTCGCCGCGGCGGGCGGGGCCAGCGACGGCAGGTAGCAGAGCGTCCGCACCAGGCCGACGCCCGACTTGAGCCGGGAGATGATCGACGCCGTGCCGAGGGCGAACACCACGCGGCAGAACGTCAGGACGATCACCAGCCACAGCGTGTTGTACGCGGCGGTGCCGACCAGCGGCTCGCTGGTGAACATCCGGATGTAGTTGTCGAAGCCGACGAATTCCGGCGCGTTGATCAGGTCGTAGCGGGTGAACGAGTAGTACACCGTGGCGATCAGCGGGTAGCCGAAGAAGATCAGGAACCCGAGCATCGCCGGTGCGATGAAGTAGAAGACGGTGCGACGGCGGCGCGCTGCGTTCCCCTTCCGCGTCCGGGTGGACGCGGAAGGGGAACCGACCACGTGCGAGTCCAGGGTCGATGTCATGCGATCAGCCGCCGGCGCGTTTCTGGGCCAGCTCGTCGTTGATCTGAGCGTCGACCTGCTTGAGCCCCGCGGCCATGTCGGGGATGTTGCCCGCCTGCCACTTCTCCGCGAAGTCGTTGACGGCCTTGAGGTGCGCGTCGCCGATCGGGGTCGACGGGTTCGGCAGCAGCTTCCCGCCGTTGTACAGGTCGAGGAACGTCTTGAACTCCGGCGTGACCTCGAGCTTCGGGTCGGTCAGCGCGGCCTTGGTGCTCGGCACGTTCTTGAGCCCGTTGGAGAGTTCGACCAGCGTCGAGGTGTCCAGCGTGACCTGCTTGATCAGTTCCCAAGCCGCGCCGGGGTTCTTGGCTCCCTTGGGGATCGCGATGATCGTGCCCGTGGTGAACGCGCCGCCGTAGCGGTCCGGCTTGCTGTCGAGCACCGGCGGGGCGGCGGTGCCGAACTTCAGTGCCGACGCCTGGTCCTTGATGAACGCGGTGCGGTACTCACCGTCGATCATCATCGCGAGCTTGCCGCGCTGGAAACCGTGGTCCGCCGAGTACTCCTCGCCGAGGCCTGCCTTGAACTGCTCGACCTTGGCGTGGCCGCCGTAGAAGTCGACGAGCTGCTTCTGGAAGTCGAACATCGCCTTCCACTCGGCACTGTCGGCCAGGTGGGACTGCCCGTCCGGGCCGAGGTAGGTGGCACCGAAGTTCGGGGCCCAGTACTGCGCGTAGTTGGCGTAGAACGGCATCGACGGCAGGAAGCCCGCGGTCTTGATCGAGCCGTCCGGGTTGAACTCGGTCAGCTTCTTGGTGGCCTCGAACAGTTCCGAGGTCGTCTTCGGCGGCGACGTGATGCCCTTCGCCGCGAACATGTCCTTGTTGTAGTAGAAGCCGTAGACGTCGGCGAGCAGCGGCATGGCGCAGCGCTTGCCCTGGAACTCGGTGTAGCTGCGGACCGCGTCGGGGATCTGCGTCAGGTCGATCTTGTCGCGTTCGATGTAGGGCTTGAGATCCTGGAAGCTGCCCGTGGAACACCACGCGCCGAGGTTGTCGGTGAAGAACGAGATCGCCACGTCCGGCGGGTTGCCACCGCGGATGGACTGGGTGATCTTGTCGTCGTCCTGCTGCCCTTCGTGCTTGATCTCGATGTTCGGGAATTTCGCCTTGAGCTTGTTGAGCCCGGCGGTGACCACGTTGTACTCGCGGTCGGTGAACTTGCTGTAGACGGTCAGCGTGAGCTTCGCGTCCGCGGCGGGTGCGGCCGCCGCGTCACCCGACCCACCGTTGGGGCCGCTTGCGGCGCCCGAACAAGCGGACACCAGTGCGGCGACGGTGACCGCGCCGAGCACTATCGAGCCGCGCCAACGGCGGCCACTTCTGGAAACCTGGGTCGTGGAACTCATGACCCTCCTCCTAGTTGGTTGGGGCGGGAGACGGTGGTTCTGTTCGTGAATCCGGGATCGCCACGATCGGATGGGGCTCTCCCGCCCCGGACCTGCGGGGCCCGAGGAGTGCAGGGGTGTTGACGCCGAAGACGTCCCTGCGGACGGTGGCGAGGGCGGATTGAAGAGCGCCCTCGCGCACCGCGTTGCCCTGCACCGACGCGACCCCGACGGGGGTGCGGGGCAGGACCAGTTCGTGCAGCCTCTTCGCGACCAGCGCGGCGAATTCGTCGCCACCGGCGCGGCTGGTGTCACCCGACAGCAGGACGAGTTCGGGGTCGACGACCGCGATCAGGTTGGCCGCGCCGCCCGCGACGCGGCGGGCGAGATCGTCGAGGAAACCTTCGTTGTCGTCTCGTCGCGCCTTGGCGACGGCGTCCGCGCCGGTCTCGGCCTCGATGCCGTGCGCGGCGGCCAGGGCGACGACCGCGGGCGACGCGACGATGTCGCCGAAACGATCCCCGGCGCGGGGCTTGGGGTTCGGGGTGGCGACGGAAACCGGGTCGGGCACACGCATCCAGTCGATCTCACCGCCACCGCCGGTCGCGCCGCGCAGCAACCGCCGCCCCACCACCACCGCGCCGCCGACGCCGTCGCTGAGCCAGATCATCACGAAGTCGTCCAGTCCGACGGCCTGGCCGACGGTCATTTCGACGATCGCGACGAGGTTGACGTCGTTCTCGATGGTGACCTCGACTCCGAGTTCCTGGCTGAGCCTGCTCGGCACGTCGAAGCCGAGCCAGCCGGGGATGTGCGGGGCCGACGAGAGCAGGCCGGTGCGCGGATCGAAGGCACCCTGCGCGCCGATGACGACGTGACGGAGGTCGGTGGCGGCGAGCCCGGCTTCACCGGCTACGTGGCTGAGGGCCGTGCCGAAGGTGCCGACGACGTCCGCGCCCTCGTGGACCGGCAGCGGGACCTGGTACTCCGCGAGCACCGCGCCCGTGACGTCGGCGACGACGAAATCGGCGACGTGCGGCGTGAGATCCACGGCCGCGACGTAAGCGACGCAGCCGTTGACCTGCCAGAGCTGCGCCCTCGGCCCGCGACCCCCACCGCGCACGCCCGCCTTGGTGACGATGTCGTCCTGTTCGAGGCGCGTGAGCAGCTGCGCCGTCGCTGGCTTCGACAGGCCGATCTCGACCTCGAGTTCGGAGCGCGTCAGCGGCCCCTCCCTCAGGAGGACCTCGATGGCCGCGCGATCGTTGATCTCGCGCAGCATTCGCGGACTACCGGCTCGCACTGGGGTTCGCTCCCGACTTCGTTAGGAAACTTTACAGACGGTTTCCGGGGACTGTAGTGAGCCGAACCACAGTCGTCAACGGGCCTGGGAAACGGGGAGGTAACGCTTCTTCGTCTCGCACAGCGGGTAGATGTACCGCTGCGGAGCGTGTCCACTGAGGGACAGGGGGCGGACCTGTGTCGTGAGTGGCGATCCGCGCAGGTCGTCGGCGAATTGCGAATGGGGCGTTGGGTAATCGTGTCGCTGTCACGAAATCACCCTCCAGTGTTATTCGTGCCAATTGACGATCGCACAAATTACGAACATCTGTTCGATGGTTTTAGGTAGATTGGGGGTGTGTCCGAGACCGAGGTTTCCGTGCTTCCCGAGCCGCCGCAGGAGTTGTGGCGTGCCGGGAAGCTGGAACTCGCCCATGGTGTGACCCACGCGTTGGAAGTCATGCGTGCCGCGTCTGCCGTTCTGGGCACCTATGTGGCGGAGATCGAGTCTAGTGGCGTGAACGACTTGTACGGGTATGGCAGTACCTGGTCGTGGCTGGCCGATACGGCGCGGATCTCCCGTGGTGACGCGGAAAAGATCGTCAACCGCACGCTGGTGCTGAACCCGACCCGCGCGCTGGACGGCACGGAAATCCGCCTTCGCACCCACCACCGCGACGGCGGCTACGGAGGGCGTGCTCGGGGACGCCCAGGTGGATCAGATCGTCGCGTTCTTGAAGAAGATCCCGGTGGAGGTGTCACCGGAGAAGCGGGAGGGCGCGGAGAAGATCCTTACCGATCTCGCCCGCGAGGCCGGGCCCAGCGAAATCGCGAAGGCCGGTCACAACCTGCTCGCCCACCTGGACCCCGACGGCAACGAACCCAAAGACCCCGACCCGGCCGAGCCCCGCCGTGAACTCCAACGACCCGAATCACTCACGATCCCCGAGACCATCGGACGGGGTCAGTCGGTCCATCAAGCATCGACGGCTTGGCGTTCGATATCGATGTCCGCGCGGTCCGCGGCCGCCCGGCCCGCTTCCCAGCCGGCTCCGTTGCTGACCGTCGCGGAGCGCTGAACAGTGTGGCTGAACATCTTTTGGAAGGTCTCCTCGACCACCAGCGACCGGGCGGCCAGCACCGGGAGCAACCGCTTGTCTTCGACCGGGTCGTGTGCGCGTGAACTCGCCTCTTCGAGCCGCTCCCCGATACGAACGGCGTAGGACACCAGGAAGGACTGCCGGAACGACCGGGTCCGCGAGGTTCCGGACCGCGTGATCTGGCTGCCTTCGGCGACCATCGCGCGGGTGGCCTGTACCAGCAGCGAGGTGGTCAGCAATTCGGTGATCTCCAGGTCCATCGCCTCGCCGACCAAGGCGACGAATCCCAGTTTGGAGTAGAAGACCGATTTACTGCGGTTCGCCCTCGCGATCGCGGCGACCAGATGCGATTTGGCCTCGACATACGGCGTGTCCAGCCAGACCCTGACCGACGCCGCCGTCTGCTTCCGGTTCGCGTCGGCGTCGAGCAGGGCACGCTCGAAGGCGTACCGGTTCATCAACTCCTGCGCCTTGGCCGAAAAGGCCTCGGCTTCTTCGGGGTACTCCGTCGATTCCGCCTTGGCCAGCAGACCACGGACCTTGGCGAGCACCTTGTGGTCGACCCCGTTCGCCGAGGCGGACACTCGCGCCGAGGCCGAACCCGGCGGCGGCAGGATCTGCGGCAGCTCGGGCAGCTTCAGCAGCGAAGCAAGCACCTTGACCGTGGCCCACAACGCCTCGGCGAGGTCGGCGCCGTGCCGATCGGCCCAGTGCAGCAGATGGGGCCGATCGCGCTCCCACCAGATTTCGCCGCCGAGATCGTGGACCTGTCCAGCCCACCGATCGTCCACAGTGGATGGAGCGTATTTCGCCAGATCGACGGCGATACAGTCCACCAGCAGAGCGACCACCGGCGCGCTTTCGTCCCGGCGGATGAACTCCCAGACGTCGGCGGGCGTCCAGCCCACCTTCCACGCCCTGCCGAGCAGCTCTGCCACCGCGATCCCGGCACCGCTGGCCACCGCCCTGGGCTCGGCCACCGGATCGGCTCCGGCGAGATCCGCCACCACGCGTTCGGGGAAATCGCCGGCACCCCCCGGCCCATGGTCGGCTTGGTGGTCGAACGCGGCCTGTGTCAGCCCCTCGGCGATCATCTCCACGGTGAGCCGCCGCGGCGGGGGCACAGTGTATTCGTCGAACTCGCCGTCGTGCTTGGGCGCCGTGGGACCGCGCGCCGCCCGAGCGCGTTTCTTCGCCGCGCGCTTCTGACGGTTGTTCTTGCCCACTGAAACTCCTCGCTTATACCCCGGCCCAGGCCGCCAGCATGACGCGCGCGATCGACGAGTTCCCCGGCAGCACCAGCTGCCGCGCACCACCGGCGATCGGGGTCGGCACGGCGCCCGCGTTCCGCGACCGACTGTTCTCGAAAGCGGCCCGCACCTCCCCGCGCGAGACCCAGAACGCCTCCTCGATCTCGCCCTCCGCGGGCACGATCGTCGAAGAGATGTCGGCCCGCGCGGTGAAACCGAGCATGATCGACCGCGGGAACGGCCACGGCTGGCTGCCGAGATAACGCACATCGCGCACGTCGACACCGACCTCTTCGCGGATCTCCCGCTCGACACAGCCTTCGAGCGACTCCCCCGCCTCGACGAATCCGGCGAGGATCGAGTACCGGTTTTCCGGCCAGATCGGCTGCCGGGCCAGCAGGACGTGTTCGCCGTTGACACCGGCGTCGTCGTGCACCAGGCAGATCACGGCGGGGTCGGTGCGCGGGTACTCCTCCCGGCCGCAGCCGGTGCACATGCTCGCCCAGCCCAGCTGGACCAGCTCGGTCGGGCTCCCGCAGCGCGTGCAGAACTTCGCCTGGTGCCGCCAGTTCCGCAGCCCCTGCGCGGTGGTGAACAGCCCGGCCGACGCGTCGTCGAGCAGGTCACCGTAGCCGCGCAGGTCGACCCAGATCTCGCCTTCGTGGCGCGGAACCGCTTCGACGACACCCCAGCTTCCCGCCATCTCGACGGTCTCGGTCTCCCCCGCGGGGCGGCCGGGCAGCGACCAGAAGTCGGTGCCCCGCCACTCCCCCAGGAAGACCGCGTCGGCGGGCGGCTCGGCGCCGAAGTCCTGCGTCTTGCGGGTCGCGAGCGTGCCGGAACCCTCCACCACCGGGGTCCGCGCGTGCTCGTCGAGCAGTACGACGTGCGCGTCCGGCCAACGCTCGGCGAGCCTGTCCGGGTTGGTGCGCAAGGATTCCTGACGGTCCGCCGTGGAGCGCGAAAGCGTCGGGAGCGCCCCCAACCCGAACGGTGTCTCCATCAGGCCGGCTCCCCGACGGTCACGTCTCCCAGCGCCTCCAGCTTCGGCGCGAGGACGTCGGCGTCACCGACGACGACCCCGGTGAACCGCTTGGGCGCGAAGAACTCCAGCGCGGCATCCGCCACTTCTTCGGCGGTGACCGCGGCGAGCCGCGCCGGGTGCTCGGCGAGCCATTCGACGCCCAGCCCGGTCGCGGCGAGCGCGGCCAGCTGCGCGGCGAGGCCGCCCTGCGACGACGCCGCCGTGACCAGCGAACCGATCGCGTACTGCCGGACCGACTCGACCTCGTCGGCGGTCGGCGGCACGAGACCGAGCCTCGCCAGCTCGTACCGCGTCTCCATGAGGGCGGCCGCGGTCGCGTCGGTCGCGGTGTCCGCGTCGACGTTCACCACCGCGGTCTGGTCGGTGAACTCGAATCCCGAGTGCGCGCTGTAGGTGTAACCCTTGTCCTCACGGATGTTTTCGACCAGTCGCGACGAGAAGTACCCGCCGTACGCGAGGTTCGCCAGCTGCAGCGCGGCGTAGCGCGGGTCCGTCCGCGACACGGTCTGCGCGGACAGCCGGATCTGCGACTGCACGGCACCGGCCCGCGGCACCAGCAGGACGTTGCCGCCGGCGAGGTCGGGCAGTGCGGGCAGGCGGACGGCGGACCGGTCCGAAGCCCAGCCACCGAGCGCCTTCTCCAGGTCACCGATGACGGCCCGCGGGTCGATGTCGCCGACGAGCACCAGCACGGATCCCCTCGGCAGCACCGAAGCCTGGTGCAGTGCGCGAACCTGTTCCGGCGTCACGACGGCGACGTCTTCGGCCCGCGGGACTTCCCGCACCGCGGGGTGATTGCCGTAGCGGTGCTTCTGCAGCGCCTCGCGGGCGATCGTCCTCGGCTGCGTACGGGAGACCGCGATCCGCTCGATCAGCCGCTCACGTTCCCGCTCGACCTCGGCGCCGTTGTACGACGCGCCGGTGAGCGCGTCGGCGAGGACGTCGAGCATCGTCGGCAGACCGTCGGCCAGCGAGGTGCCGGTGATGGCCAGCCGCTCCGGGTCGACACCGGACGCGATGTCGCCACCGATCAGGGCCAGGTCCGCGTCGATCTCGATACGGTCGCGGCGGGCGGTGCCGGTCAGCAGGGTCTCGGCCAGCACTTCGGCGGTCGCCGGGTGCAGCGCGTCGTCGCCGGCGAACGGGATCCACATCCGCAGCTCGACCAGCGGCACGGTGGCCTTGCGGACGGCGAGCACCCGCAGCCCGTTGCTCAGCGTGGTGTCCACCTGGGACAGCTCGGCGGCGGCGCGCTGCGTCCCCAGCGGCGGGACCGGACGCGGCCCGACGGCCGTGCGGCCGATCTCTTCGGCGGTGCGGTGCGGTGCGCTCACTGCTCGGTACCTTCCTGGTCTGAAGATCCACTGGCTCCACTGCCCGGGCGGACGACGAGTACGGCGCGCGAATCCGGCCGCAGCGCCTTCGCCGCCGCCGAAACGGCCTCCCCGGTGACCGCCGAGATCTTCTCGGCGAGCCGGTACACCAGCGACGCGTCGCCGTACAGCAGTTCGAACGAGCCGAGGGCGAGCGTCCGGGACACCAGCTTGTCGTGCTCGGAGTGCAGGCTCGCGGCCCAGCGCGCGGTGACCTTCTTGATCTCCTGGTCTCCCGGCGGCGTGGCCGCCAGCTTCTCCAGTTCCTCGTCCAGCGCCGCGAGGACCTGGTCGGTGCGCACGTCCGGCGGGTGGATCGCGGTGATGGTGAAGGTGTCCGGGTCGCGGGCCTCGAACGGGCCGAACAGCCCGGCACCGGCGCCGATGTCGACGACCAGCGGCTCGCGGTGCACCAGGCGCTGTTGCAGCCGGGAACCGTCGCCGTCGGTCAGCACGCCGGCGAGCACGAGGTTCGCCAGGTAGCCGTCGAGGTCGTTGATCGGGTCCGGCATCCGGTAGCCGACGCCGACCGCTGGCAGCGGGGCGTGCGGGTCCACCTGCTCGCCGCGCAGCTCACCATCGGGTGCGGGCTCGGCGAACGAGGGACGCTCGGGCGCGGGCCGGTGCGGCACGTCACTGAAGTGCTTCTCGATCAGCTCGCGGGCCTGCTCGACGGTGAAGTCGCCGGCGACGGTCAGCACCGCGTTCGCGGGCGAGTAGTAGGTGTCGAAGAAGGCCGCGCAGTCGTCAAGGGTGGCCTGCTCGAGATCCTCGAAACCGCCGTAACCGTTGTGCGCGTTGGGGAACGTGGAGTACAGCACCGGCGGGAGGGTGATCCACGGGAACCCGCCGTACGGCCGGTTCAGCACGTTGAGGCGGATCTCCTCCTTCACCACGTCGATCTGGTTGGCCAGGTTCTCCTGCGTCAGTTTCGGCGCCCGCATCCTGTCCGCTTCGAGGAACAGGGCACGCTCGAGCGCCGCGGCGGGGAGGACCTCGAAGTAGTCCGTGTAGTCCGGATGGGTGGAGCCGTTGAAGCTGCCACCACTCGACTGGACGTGCCGGAAGTGCGCGAGCTTC
The DNA here is from genome assembly GCF_047608695.1 of Amycolatopsis sp. cmx-11-32. Taxonomy (NCBI): domain Bacteria; kingdom Bacillati; phylum Actinomycetota; class Actinomycetes; order Pseudonocardiales; family Pseudonocardiaceae; genus Amycolatopsis; species Amycolatopsis sp. cmx-11-32. Next base: position 87,092 of record NZ_JADNQN010000001.1, read on the forward strand.
TCCAGGCTCTCGCTCCCTTGGAACATCAAATGCTCGAAGAGGTGCGCGAAACCGGTGCGCCCTTCGGGCTCGGAACGGAAGCCCACGTCGTAGTGGACGCTGACACCCACCACCGGAGCGGTCGCGTCGGGCGCGAGCACCACGCGCAGACCGTTGTCGAGGGTGAATCGGACAAGCTCGGGATCGGCCATGCGCACCACCCTACGGGCTAGAGCGTGTCTCCCGAACTGAGGTTGGCAGGTTGGGTGAGGACACGCGCGCGCGTTTCTTGTCGGCCGGAGGCCTCGGTTTTGCGGCGGTGGGCCGCTGATATGGCTGAGTGGGTGCTAGTACTCCAGGCGACGACCCTGGCGGGTCGCGGCGAAGGTTCCCACTAGCGCGGCCGTGAAGTCGCTCACCCGCGCGAGGCCGTCCTCCTCGGCGCCTTCCTTTCCGTACCAGTAGATCTTGGGCGGACCCTTCAGTCCGGCGAAACCGGCGACCCACTGTTCTTGTTCGCCGAGAGCGAGCGCGTAGGGCAGCGCCCGCGAAAGCAGCACCTCGCGTTCGAGCTTCGGGACGGCCGCCGGCTTGGTCGACAGCAGCGCGGCACGGACGCCGAGCAGCCGCCGGTGCAGCGCGACGCCGGCACCGGTGCGCACCGGCAGCCACCGGGCGGCGACGGTGAGTACCGCGCCCGCCGCGACGACGATCAGCCCGAATTGCGCGTAGCCGACGGTGAGCGCCAGCAGGACGGTGAGGAACAAACCGTAAAAGCAGATACGCGGGCCGACGCGGACGAGCCTGCCGGGCAGGCGCGAATACCAGCCGCGCTCGACAACGCTGTCGCGCACCTTGCCGCGCACCGCCTCGATCCCGATCCGGGCGGACTGGATCTCCGACAGCAGCACCGACTCGCGTTCGTCCGGCAGCAGTGCGTCGAACACGGCTCGTTCGAAAGTGGTGAGCTGCTCGTCCGGCGGGTTGCGGCGGACGAGCAGCCAGCCGGTCAGCTCGCCGGGCTCCTCACTCACCCACAGGTAGTTCCGGACCACGAGGTCGACGGCTGTCGCGGCGAGATCGACGGCGTCGGCGTGCCCCGAAAGGACCATTCCGACCTGTCCCGGAAGCACACCGTCAGGTGACGCGAACGCCGCCTTGTCATCCTTACCGGTGAGCAGCCGGACCGGGAGTGCGTCGCCCGGGTGCTTGTCCCGCCTTCGGAGCAAGCCCAGCGCCACGGCGGCCGCGACCAGCGCGAGCGCGAAGCCGCCCCAGGCCCAGCCGACCGGAGCGGTGAGCACGAACGCGCCGGCGAACGTCTTCGACGGCTCCAGCCGGGCGTTCGCCGGGACGGTGCCGTCGGGCAACTCGACCGAGATCTCCATCCGCTGTCCGGTCGCGAGGTTCTGCTGGCTGAACCGGGTCAACCCGGAATGCGCGATCTGAGCGACCCCGCAGTGCGCGCGCGAACCCTCGGGACCGGCGTGACAGGTGACCGCGTTCGGGATGGCCGGTGCCGCGAAGCTCGCGCGCACGAGTTCGAGGCGGGTGTCCCAGCCGCCCGCGATCCGCCAGCCGACCCGCGTCAGGCCGTCGGCTTCGGCGACCGCGCCGTCCACCGTGTACCGGACGATCGAGGTGCCGCCCTTGAGCCGGATGACGAATTCGTCTTCGGTCAGCTCGGAGTTGCCCGCGCCTTCGATGACGACGTCACGGACGCCGATGATCCGGTCGCGATCGCTTGGCGCGGCCGTCCGCAGCGGAATGCGACGGGTCATCGTCGCCTCACTCGGCACGGACACCGCCTCGACGACCGAGAGGGCACCGTCGCGTTCCAGCTTGAGCGAGATCTCCGCGCTGTTGGGGAGCGTCGGTAGCGGAGCCTCACCCTGGGCTCCCGCCGGTGCCGCGCCCAGCACCAGCAGGAGGACCACCACGAGCACGGGGAACATCACGTCAGGCGGGGACCGGCTCAGGGCGGATCGAGCGCAGGTGCCCGGATTCGGCGAGCAGACCGTCCAAAGCGGACAGGAACGACGGCAGGTGCGCGGCGAACCGGCGCAGATCCCGATCGCCTTCGAGCCCGCCGAACCAGTACAGTCCGGCCGAACCGTCCGCCGACGGGTCGAGCGCTTCGAACGTCCGGAGCCAGTGTTCGGTGTCGCCGAGGACGATGGCGTACGGCAGCGACCGGGAGAACACCATTTCCCGGTCCGCCGGAGGAATCTCGGCGACCTTGACCGTGTGCAGGTACTCGAGCAGCCCGCGTACCTGGCCGACCAGGCGCCTGCCGCGCGAAGTCCGCGGCGGCACCCAGGAGGCGCCCAGCAGCACGGCGACCCCGGCGAGCGCGACCGCGACACCGAGCAGCGCGTGCCCGGCGGTGAACGTCAGGACCGCGGTGCCCACGAGTCCGAGCGCGACCAGGCCGATGCCCGCCAAGGTGAGCTTGCTCTTGCCCTTGTCGGGGCGACGCGAGAACCAGCCCTTGCGCACGACGTCGGCGTACATCGCCTCGCCCGCCACTCGGAGATCGACGGAGCCGCGGCCGCGCAGTTCCGACAGCAGCACGGAATCGGTGCCCTCGGGAAGGATCGCGGTGCAGATCTCGCGCTCGAAGGCGACGAGGTGCTCGTCCGGCGCGTTACGGCGGGCGATCTGCCAGTCGACGGTGCCCGCGCCGCGGACCTCGGCGATCCACAGGTAGTTGCGGACCGCGAGGTCGACCACCGTGCCGCTGACGTCCACGACGTCGACCGTCTCGTCGACGACCGTGCCGACCTGGCCGGGCAGGACGCCGTCGGGAGAGGCGAAGGAGACGCGACCACCGTCGCGCATGAGGACGTCGACCGGACCGGTGCCCGCCGTGAGCGCGCCCTTGTCGCGACGGCGCGACAACCAGACGGCCAGCGCGCCGAGAAGAAGGAACAGTGCCAGTGCGCCGAAACCGATCCCGGTGAGCGTGGTGAGGGCGAACGCACCGCCGACCGAGGCGATCCGCTCGAACCGCGCGTTCGCCGGGACGGTGCCCGCCGGGAGCTGGACGGCGAGGTCGACCCGCTCACCCGCCGCGAGCTTGTCCTGCTCGATGCGGACGACGCCGCTGTGGTCGGTCTCCGCGAGCGAACACTGCCTGTCCGAACCGAGCGGCCCGGCGAAACAGTCCACGGTGGGCATTTCGCGCGTCGGCGCGCTGAACGAAGCGGACACCCTGGACAGTTCGCCGCTCCAGCCGCTCGCGACCTGCCAGCGCACTTGCTGCGCGCCGTTGACGTCGGCGACCGCTCCGTCCACTTTGTACTTGAGGGTGGACGCGCCGCCGTCGAAGGTGGCGACCAGCTGCTCGCCGTTCGACTCGGTCTTGCCCGCGCCCTCGACGGAGACGTCACGGACCCCGTAGACGCGGTCCTGCTCCTCACCGGCGGGAACCTTCAACGGAAGCCTGCGTACCAGATGCTGTCCACCCGGGACGGTCACCTGCTCGGTGATCGACACCGAGCCGTCGCGTTCCACCTTCACCGCGACGTTCGCGGACGCGCCGGTCGGCGGCTGGAGCAGGCCGAGCTGGCCGCGCGCGCCGATCGGTGGCGGCTTCGGCAATTGTGGCGCGTTCGTCAGCGAAGGGCCCGCTTCGGGCGCCTCCGGAACGTTCGAATCCGTCGGCGGGGCCATCAAGGCCGTACTCGCCGCGACGGCCGCGACCGCCGCCCCCCATTTCGTCAACACAGCCACACACTCTAGGGCAGCCGATCTATGCTGACCGCCGAAACGCCGAATCCGCTACCTGGGTGAACGGCGTTGCCGACCGCATGGGGGATCCACTCGATGAACCAGCAGCCGCCCGGCCCGCCTGATCCGCGGCGCCGGCCGACTCCGCCACCGCGACCGCCGCAGGGCGGCCGTCCGCTCCCACCACCGGGCACGCGGCCACTGCCGCCGCGCGGTGGTCCGCCGATGCCACCGCCGAACCGGCCGGTCCACGGTGGACGCCCGGTTCCCGGCCGTCCACCGGTCTCACGGCCGACCCCGATGCCGGCCCCGCCGCCGCCGTTCCGGCCGGGTCCGCCGAGCGGCGGGATGCCGCTGCCCCCGCCGGGCGCGGCTCCGCTGCCGCCGCCGCGGATCGGCGCGCCGGTCCCGTTCCAGCCCGCCGCCGTCGGGCCGCCGCAGCTTCCCTACGGCCCGCGTTTCGCTCAGCCCGCGTTCACGCCCTACGGGGGATATCACGCCAAGAAGTCGAACGGCGGTGTCATCGCGGCCGTCGCGATCGTGGCCGTGATGGCGGTGATGGGCGGGCTGATCATGGTGATCGCCATCGCGAACAGCGGCTCGCGGCACGTCGCGGACGCCGGATACTCGAGCTATTCGACGAACCCGACGACGTCCTCTTCGGACTACACGACGACGACAACCTCCAGTGAGACGTCGACGACCGCCACTCGCTCGCGCGATTCGACCGCATCGCGCGAGACGTCGACCGGCTCGACCCGTGGGACCTCGGCGAGCCGGGCACCGTCCGGTCCGCAACCGCAGCACAAGCTGGCGGACAACCCGCTGTGGCTCAGTTCCAACGTCGGCCTGCCGAACCAGGCGTGCAACCTCTCGCGCTGGGCGAGCAACCCGAACGCGTCTTCGGCGTTCTTCGAAAGCGCGCGGCCCTGCCTGGACAGTGTTTGGCAGCAGGTCATGAGCTACACGAAACTGCCGTTCCGGGTCCCGACCGTGAAGTACCCGTCCGGCAAGAACTGGTCGAGCCCGTGCGGTGACGCCAGCGGCGGCACGGTGGCGGCGTTCTACTGCTCGCAGAACGAGACGCTGTACATGCCGTACGAAGGCCTTCAGCCCAACCAGTACGGCAACCGGCCCGGGGTCTACCTCGCGGTCTTCGCCCATGAGTACGCGCACCACGTCCAGGCGCTTTCCGGTATCTCGAAGGCCTATTGGGACGCACGGTACGAAGCGGGCACCGACTCGGCGGCGGGCCTGGAGATGTCGCGGCGGAACGAACTTTCGGCGCAATGTCTGTCCGGGACTTTCCTGGGCTCGACGGTGGGCCGCGGCGGCTCGGTCGATCAGGCGATGTACCGGGACGCGTGGGGGTCGCAGGACCGCGGCGACCACAACGGCGGTCCGCGCGACCACGGCTCCGACGCGCACGCGATCTCGTGGTGGCAGCACGGTGCGCAGAAGAACCGGATAGCGCAGTGCAACACGTGGGCGGCGAAGGCCTCGGACGTCTCCTGAAACCGCAACTAGAGGACTAATTGCCTTGCGGGGGGGCGCCCCGACCTGAAGTCCGTGAAGGACTCCTTGAGGGACTCTGGGTCCCTCAAGGAGTCCTTCACGGACCTGCGATTCGCCCCTGCACCATTAATTGCGGCGGTCGCTGGTCAGCCTGGTGGCGCGAAGGGGTTCTCCGCCAGCGGTTCCGCCGGGGTCTCCGGCGCCGGCTGCGTCACCGGAACCGGTGCGGTCACCGGCGCGACCGGCTGCGCGTATTGCGGCGGGTACCGAGGCTGCGGCGGCGGCGCGTACTGGGGCCGCAGCTTCACCTGATCCCGCCGCCGTCGCTCGGCCAGCACCGCCGACAGGTACGCCCAGGACGGCACCCCGGGCGGCATCGGTGCCCCGATCGCCGCCGCGACCTGCTGCGCGAGCCCGTACCCGAGGGCTTCGACCGCTTCGGGGCGAAGCTCGCTCGTGCGGCTCAAATACTGACGGACGGCGAGGGCGAGGTCGTTCGGCAGCCGGGTCAGGTCCAGCTGCGAAGCCCAGTACGCCAGCTGCGGCGGCATCCCGACGTAAGGAGTCCGGGAGGCGGGCATGCGTTCCCGGATCACCAGGGTTCCGGCGAGGTAGTCGCCGACGCGGCGGCCGTTGGTGGACAGCAGCGACGTGACCACCGCCACGACACCGAGCAGGCCCAGCGCCCAGAAGTCGATGAAGAACCCCGCGAGCCCGCGGACCAGCGCGTGCCGGAACCGGACCGGTCCGCCGTCGGTGCGGACCACGCGCAGGCCAAGCGCCATTTTCCCGAGCGTCCGGCCCCGGCTCAGCGTCTCGAAGATCACCGGGTAGCCGACCATGATCAGCACGAGGGTCACCAGGGACAGGGTCAGCGCCAGCGCTTCGTCACCGAACGCGGCGATCTGGCTCAGTATCAGCATCGCGACGAACAGCGTGATCAGCTGGAGAGCGACGTCGAGCATCATGGCGAGCCCGCGGCTGGCCAGTTTCGCCGCGCGCACGTCCAGGACGACGGCCTCGCCGGTGACGAGTTCGGACTCTTGTTCCACCTGGCAAGCGTAGTGACGAATAGGCTGGGCCACCAAGGACGATCGCCGGGAGGGCTCCGAGTTGGACGTGGACGTGTTCGTCGCCGCGCACCAAGCCGAATGGAATCGGCTGCGTGACCTCGTCGGCCGCGCCGGGAAACTCAGCGGCCCGGACGCCGACGAGCTGGTGACGCTGTACCAGCGTGTCGCGACGCACCTTTCGATCATCCGCTCGGTCGCGCCCGACCCCGTGCTCGTCGCGCAGCTGTCCGGCCTGGTCGCGAAGGCCCGGTCGGCCGTCACCGGTTCGCACAGCCCCGCCTGGCGCGAGGTCGGCCTGTTCTTCACCAGGCGGTTCCCCGCGGCGCTGTACCTGAGCAGGCGCTGGTGGCTGACGTCGGCGGCGGCGTCGATCGCGGTGATGGCGATCGCGGCGGTGTGGATCGCCGGTGACCCGCAGGTGCTCGCGTCGCTGGCCTCGCCGGAGGAATTCAAGGACCTGACGGCGCCGGGCGGGAAGTACGAGACGTACTACTCGTCCGACCCCGCGGGTTCCTTCGCCGCGCGCGTCTGGACCAACAACGCGTGGGTGGCGGCGACCTGCCTGTTCCTCGGCGTGGTGCTGGGTGTCCCGGTGATCTACGCGCTCTGGGCGAACTCGCTGAACCTCGCGATCGGCGCGGCGCTGATGTCGTCGGCGGGGCGGCTCGACGTGTTCTTCGGCCTGATCCTGCCGCACGGCCTGCTGGAGCTGACCGCGGTGTTCGTCGCGGCCGGGACCGGGCTGAAGCTCGGCTGGACGGTCATCGACCCTGGCCGCCGCTCCCGGACGGCGGCGCTCGGCGAACAGGGCCGATCGGTCGTGGTGATGGCGCTGGGGCTGACCGTGGTGCTGCTGATCTCCGGCGTCATCGAGGGTTTCGTGACGCCGTCGGGCCTGCCGACCTGGGCGCGGATCGGGATCGGCGTAGTCGCCGAAGTCGCCTTCTTGCTCTACGTGTTCGTAGTCGGGCGTAAGGCCGCGAAGGCGGGCGAAGTGGGCGACGTGGACTGGCGGTACGCCGGAGATGCTCGTCCAGAAGCGGGCTGACCTGCGAAAAGAGAGCAAGGGACCTTTGCTATCGCCTCCGTTGGGAAGGGCCGGGCTGTGTGGAAATAGGGACGTCGAGTGTCTCTATTTCCACACAGCTCAGCCCTTCCCGCGCCTGATTCGAGGCCGCTTGACCTGCGGAAAGGAGGCAAGGGTTCCTCCTGGTGATCGAGTCAGCAGGAGGTCGGAACCGCTATCGGGAATTCGGCATCACAGCCGGCCGGCGGCCTTCAGCGCGAGATACCGGTCGGCCAGCCGCGGCGGCAGGTCTTCGGGAACGGCGTCGACGACCTCGACCCCGTGCCGCGCCAGCCGCGCGGTGACCTGGCGCCGTTCCGCCAGCACCCGCTCGGCCGCGGCCGCGTCGTAGACGGCTTCCGCGTCGCCACGGCCCGCCGCCATCTCGGCGACCCGCGGGTCCGCCACCGAAGCGAGCACCAGCTGGTGCCGCGAGGTCAGCTTGGACAGCACCGGGAACAGGCCTTCTTCCAGCGGTGCCGCGTCCAGTCCGGTCAGCAGGACGACCAGCGCGCGCCGCCGGGTCCGCCGCAGCACCTCCGCGACCATCCCGCGCGCGTCGGTCTCGATGAGCGACGGCTCCAGCGGTGCCATCGCGTTCACCAAGGAGGGCAGCAAATCCGTCGATCCCTGGACGGCCGCGTGCACCTGACGGTCATAAGCCAGAAGGTCGACGTGATCACCCGCCCGCGCCGCCAGCACGGCCAGCAGCAGCGCCGCGTCCATCGCCGCGTCGAGCCGCGGCGCGTCACCGACCCGGCCCGCCGAAACGCGGCCCGTGTCGAGCACCAGCACCACGTGCCGGTCGCGTTCGGGCCGCCAGGTCCGCACCATGACGTCGGACGCGCGGGCCGAGGCACGCCAGTCGATCGATCGGACGTCATCGCCGATCACGTACTCGCGCAAGGAGTCGAATTCCGTGCCCTGGCCCCGGATCAGCACCGCGTTGCGGCCGTCGAGCTGCTGCAAGCGTGCCAGCCGGGACGGCAGATGCTTGCGGCTGTGGAACGGCGGCAGCACCCGCACGGTCCACGGCACTTCATGCGATCCCTGCCGCGCCGCGAGACCCAGCGGCCCGGTCGACCGGACGGTGACCCTGGACGCCCGACGGTCACCACGCCGGGTCGGCAGGAGCCGGGTGGTCACGACCCGGCGTTCGCCCGCGGGCAAGGACAAGCGGTGCCGGTCGTCCGCGACGGCGCTGGGCGGCCAGGCGTCACGGAGCCAAGCGCGCACTGGACGGCCACCGGGATTGGCCACGGTCAGCGTGATTTCGCACGCCTCACCCAGCCGCACGGACGTCGCGCCGGACCGCGCGAACCGCAGCCGCCGCACACTCCCGGCGAGCAGGAGATCCAGTATCACCAACAGAAGCAGCACCGCGGCGGCCAGCCCGATCCCGGCCCACGAGGGCAGCAGCAAGCCGACAACCGGCGCCGCGAGGAGCGCCAGCAGCCCGAGCCGCCCGGTGACGGCCATCAGCGTGGAACGGGCACGGACGCGAGGACGCGGTCCAGCACACCGTCGGCGGTCACGCCTTCGAGTTCGGCCTCGGGCCGCAGATCGAGCCGGTGCCGCAAAGACGGTCGTGCCAAGGCCTTGACGTCGTCCGGGGTGGCGTAGTCGCGGCCCGCGAGCCACGCCCACGCCCGCGTCGCGGCCAGCAGCGCGGTCGCGCCCCGCGGCGAGACACCGATGCGCACGGACGGCAGCGCCCGCGTCGCCCGGCAGACGTCGACGATGTAGGCGAGCACCTCGGGCCGCACGGTGACCCCGGAGACGGCGCGCCGCGCCGCGTCGAGTTCGACGATCCCGGCGACCGGTTTGATCCCCGCCGCGGCCAGGTTCCGCGGGTCGAAACCCTGCGCGTGCCGGGAAAGAATGCCGAATTCGTCCTCACGGGACGGTGTCGGCATGGTCAGCTTCAGCAGGAACCGGTCCAGTTGCGCCTCAGGAAGCGGGTACGTGCCTTCGTATTCGACCGGGTTCTGCGTCGCGATGACGATGAACGGATCGGGCAGCGGCCGGGTCTTGCCGTCGCTGGAGACCTGACGCTCCTCCATCGCCTCCAGCAGTGACGACTGCGTCTTCGGCGGGGTGCGGTTGATCTCGTCCGCCAGCAACAGGTTCGTGAACACCGGGCCCTCACGGAAGGAGAACTCGCCGCTGTGCGCGTCGTAGACGATCGAGCCGGTGATGTCACCCGGCATGAGGTCCGGCGTGAACTGCACCCGGGTCGTTTCCAGATCCAGCGACGCGGCCAAGGCCCGCACCAGCAAGGTCTTCGCCACACCCGGTACGCCTTCGAGCAGCACGTGTCCCCGGCACAGCAACGCGATGATGAGCCCGGTGACGGCCGCGTCGTTGCCAACGACGGCCTTCCCGACCTCGGCACGCAGGGCGATCAGCGCCGCCCGCGCTTCGGCCGCACTGTCCACACCGGACTCACCGGTCTGTTCGGTACTCAAGACCGTTCCACCTCTCGTTCCACGACATCGAGTCCGTCCGCCAGCCGCACCAACGCGGTGTCATCGGCGGGCGGGTCCCCATACAGCAGCGCGCCGATCTCGGCCGGTGCCCGGCCGGACCGTGCGGCGACGGATTCCACCAGTGCCGCCGGTTCGGCGTCACGGGGCAGCCCCAGCAACGACCGAAGCCGCGCACGGGCCGCCTCACGCAAGGTCTCCCCGGCGTGCGCGGCGGCCTTCGCCTTGCGATACAACCGAGCCCGTCCCTCGGTGGCCTCGGCCGCGCGCACCACGACCGGGATCGGCTCGGTCACCACCGGCCCCAACCGGCGGGAACGCCACAACGCCAGCAGGACCACCGCGACCCCGGCCTGCAACGCGGCGTACGACCAGCCCGACGGGATCAGTTCGGACAGCGGCTTCTTCTCGTTCTCCAGCGACGGATCGGCAGGCGTCGGCAGGTACCAGACCAGCCGCTCGTGCTTGCCGAGCAGCCGCGTCGTCAGTGCCGCGTTGCCCTCGTCGGCCAGCCATTCATTGGACAGCGGTTCGGGGGAGCCGAGTACGGTGACCGTCCCTTGTGGACCGGGCACCTCGAGGTACGAGCCGCCGTAGCATTCCTGCGCCCTCGGCTGCGTGGCCGCGTACTTCTGGCCGCCCAAGGTCGCGCTCCCGGCCGCGACGGGATCCGCCGCCGGACAGTCGGGTTGGCGGGTCTCCACTTCGAGCTGACCGTTCACCCGCACACCGGGAAGCATCTCGTCGACCGTGCTCGCGCTCGGCTGCACCAGCACGATGCGCGGAGAGATACGCCGGAATTCCGTGAACGCGCTCTTGGGCACATAGCCGGGCTGGGTGATCAGGACGGTCGCGCCCTCCGCGAAGTCCTTGGCCTCGGCCGCCGTGTGCACCGGGATGATCTTGACGCCTTCCCGTTCCAGCAAGGTCGCCAGCGCACGGCTGCCGCCGGGCTCGTACGAACCCGGTTCGAGCGCGCCGGTGGTCTGCTCCCCGCGGAAAAGCACGAGCAGGGTCCCGGTCAGCACGATCAGGAGGACGACCGCGAGCGGGAACCGCACCCCGCGCCAGATCCGGCGGGCGTCGGGCGAAACTGAGGTCATCCGGCCGCCAGGGCGACGGGCCTCGCACGGCGGCACCGTTCGTCCAATTCGGACAGTGATCGGTAGTCCGCCTCGGCGGCCGGGATCCCTCCATAGTGGACGTCGTCGAACAACCGGGCACCGGCGCGCAGGGCGTCGGCGACATCCGGGAGCAACCGTCCGGCTTCGATGGCGGCCTCGTCGGCGGTCCGGCCGGACTTCTCGTCCAGCAGCGCCCGCTCCTCCAACGACCGCACCACGGCGCGGAAGATCTCACGGACGGCTTCGTCGAAGTCGCCTCGCGACGCGGCTTCCCCGGCTGCCTTCCGGTAGTCACCGGAAGCCTTGCGCTGTCCGGCGAACACGGCCCTGCCACCCTTGGCCGCCGTCGCCAAGGGGCCGGACCGCAGCCGGATCACCACCACCAGCACGATCAGCACGACGACGAGCAGCACGACCGCGAAGATCCCGCCGGGTACGGCGCCGTTGACAGTGTCGAGGAAGCGCAGCACCCGTTCGACCAGCCAGGTGAAGGTGTCGGACAACCAACCAGGTCTCGCGGCCGCGTAAGTCGGATCCGAGAGTTCCTCGGTCGCGCGCAGCCGGGCGGTGTCCCGGTCGATGTCGACCGGGACCTCGGTGAAAAAGCGCGTCACCATGCCTGCGGCGGAGGCGGCGTCGCGATCCCGGCCGCGCGGGCCAGCTCGATGTCCATGCCTTCGCGGCGCATCCGCTGGTCGATGTAGAGGATCACGGTGACCAGCGCGGTGAACGGCCCGACGATGGTCTGCGCGATCACCGTGCCCACCGACTGCAGGATCAGGTCACCGGTCGAGGGGATGTACATCTGGTCCAGGTTGCCGAAGATCGACATGAACGCGCTGAAGCTGAACGGCAGCGTGATGATCGACGCCAGCAACGACGAGATCACGTAGGCCAGCAGCAGGATCCCGAAAACCCGCCAGAACATCCCCGAGACCAGCTTCACCGAGCGGCGGAACGCCTCCATCACGGTGCCGCGTTCGAGGATGAACGCCGGACTCGCCAGTGCCCAGAAGGTGTAGGGGATGATCGCGGGCAGCAGGCAGAAGATCGCCCCGACCAGGATCGCCAGCGTGTAGAGCACGGTCAGCCCGAGCAGCGGCAACAGCCGCGGCGTCGCCTCCTTCAAGGCCTCCTTGAAGGTGACCGGCTTGCCCAGTACGGCCTTGCCCATCAGGACGGTGAGGAATCCGGTGAGGAGGGTCGTCCCGAGCAGGGTGGCGACGAGGGTGATGGACGACGACGCCAGTGTCCCGCCCAGCAGGCCGAGCATCTGGTTCATCAGTTCCTGATCGGTGGCCGCCGGGCCGAGATCGCGGACCTGCTCGAGGTCGCCGGTGGTGTCGACCAGCAGCAGCCCGGCCAGGTTGAGGGCCGCGGTGAGCACGGCGGTCACCGCGGCGGCGCCGAAGACCATCCGCCAGTGCCTGCGCATGGCCGTGACCGCGCCGTCGAGGATGTCGGTCAGGTTCAGCGGGCGCAGTGGGATGACCCCGGGCCTGCCGAGACCGACCTTCCAGTTCGGATACTGCTGTGGCGGCGCCTGATAGGACGGCAGTGGCGGCGGCGGTGTCACCCCAGAGGGGGACTGCCACTGCTGCTCCGGCGCCGGTGGCGGCCGCACTTCACCCTGCGGCGGCGTCGGTGCGTCCGCCTGCGGCTTCGGCGTCTCGGTACCTTCCGGCCCGGACGGTCCGCCGGTCTCCCTCATGCGACAGCCCCTTACCCGTTCGCGTTGCTTGCGCACACTCTTCCAGAGGGTCCGACACCCGACCAGAGCTGGGGGGACGACACTGATGGGTGACCGCTCGGCTCCCGCTGGATACCCTCTGCAGCCGAGCAGTGGGAGGGAATGCCGTTAGCTCGTTATGCTGAACTATCGGGCCGGGTACCCCCGGTTCGCCCCTAGAACCACCGGGACCGACTTGATGACGCAACCGCCCCACGGCCAGTGGCCGCCACGCGGCGCCGTCCAGCCACCGCCGGTGCACGGCCAGCCCCCTGCCCAGTGGCATCACGGTGCGCCGCCCCAGTTTCCACCGCCGCCGCCACCACGCCGGTCCGTCGGCGCGATCGTCGGCATCTGCCTCGGCGCGGTCGCCGTACTGGCCCTCGGCCTTGTCGCGATCGTTTCACTCAATCGTGGCGACAAAGAGCACGTAGCGAACGCGGGCTACCAGACCCTGCCGAACCCGACTTCCCCGGCGGCCCTGCCGCCGAGCGGGTCGTCGTCACCCTCGTCCTCGCCGGACCCGTTCCCGACGACGTCGTCCAGGGCGCCTTCGTCGCCGACCGGGCCGCAGAAGGTCCTCAAGCTCGGTGACCACCCGATACTCCAGGATCCCAACGCCGGGCTGCAGAACCGCGTCTGCTCGCTGCCGCAGTGGCAGAGCAGCCAGCAGGCCGCCGAGGCGTTCTTCACCGCGGCGGGCAAGTGCCTCGACGACGCGTGGGGCCCTTTCCTCGGGGCCTACCGCCTGCCGTTCACCCCGCCCGCCCTGCACTTCCCCACCGGCGCCAGCTTCGAGACCGAATGCGGCACAATCCAGGTGGGCATCGCGACGGCGGCGTACTACTGCGAGAACAACCTCTACGTGCCGTTCCGGGGTCTGCAGACCGACCAGTACGGCAACAACCCCGGCGTCTACCTCGCCCTCTTCGCGCACGAGTACGGGCATCACGTGCAGGAGGTCGCCGGGTTGATGGACGCGGCCTGGCAGAAGATCTACGAGGCAGGCCAGAACAGCCCCACCGGACTGGAGATGTCGCGGCGCAAGGAACTGCAGGCGCAGTGCTTCTCCGGGATGTTCCTCGGCGCGCACGTCGACCAGGGCGGCACGGTCAGCCGGGACATGTACAACAAGGCCTGGAACGACCAGGAGACCCGGGGCGACAACACCTCACGCAGCCAGGACCACGGGACGAACGCGCATTACGCGTCCTGGTGGCGGGCGGGCGCGAGCAACAACCGGGTCGCCGACTGCAATACCTTCTCCGCTCCGGCCAGCGCCGTCTCCTGACCCACCCCACCCCACCCGCGTTTCGTCCTCTAGTTGCGGTACTTGCACGTGCAACTACCGCAACTAGAGGACGAAACGCGGTGGGTGGGGGTCAGGCCGTCGCCAGCCGACGCGGACCGCGCAGCACCAGGTAGACGTACATCCCGCCGGCGAAGCAGCTGAACACCAGCAGAGCCAGACCGACCGGCCGCCGCGCGTCTTTGGCCCCAGCCGCCGCGTCGGCCGCGTGCACCGAGACAGCGTTCCCGGAAGCACCATCGGGGACGACGACCTCGAGCCGCTCCCCCTTGCCGTGCCCGCAGCCGTTGAGCGCACCCTCCATCGGCTTGCCGCCGAATTCGAACTTGACGGTCTCGGCGGTCCCGCCCGCCACGCACGGCGTGGGCTGGACGACCTCGGCCTGGACGGTCGTCCCCTTGGCGTCGTTCGAGATGCCGAACAGCCCCGGCCCGGCGAACCAGGCCAGGAAGATCACCAGCAGGCCGGCACCGGCAGCCACCGCCAGGGAGTTCCATCCCGGGCTGAGCCCTCTGGCGGGGTCCGATCGCTTGCGCACGAACGCCATGCTTCCAGAACCCGGCGGCAAAACACAGCGAGCCCTCCGGTCGGAGGAGGGTGATACCAGCGGCAGAACACCGGAGCCCATTTGTCCGGGGGCTGCTGATACCAAAGGTCCCTTGCTACCGCTCGATCGTCTCCGCGGCTGTCACCTTGCGGATGTACAGCAGCCTGTCGCCCGGCTCGATCGCGTCCGCCTGCGGAGCGTCCACGCGGTACAGGACGCCGTCGCGGACGACACCCAGCACGATGTCCGACAGATGCCGCGGTGAACCGCCCTCTTCCGACGGCTCCACCGGGCGTTCGGCGATCGCGAGGCCGGACTCGGGGGTGAGCAGATCCTCGACCATGTCGACCACCAGCGGCGTCGACGTCGCCATGCCGAGCAGACGCCCGGCGGTCTCGCTCGACACCACGACCTGGTTCGCGCCCGACTGCTTGAGCAGGTGGACGTTCTCCGCTTCCCGCACCGAGGCCACGATGTGCGCCTTCGGTGCCAGTTCGCGAGCGGTCAGCGTGACCAGCACGGCGGTGTCGTCCCGGTTCGGGGCGACGACGACGGCCTTGGCCCGCTGCACACCGGCGACCCGCAGCACGTCG
The DNA here is from genome assembly GCF_047608695.1 of Amycolatopsis sp. cmx-11-32. Lineage (NCBI taxonomy): Bacteria > Bacillati > Actinomycetota > Actinomycetes > Pseudonocardiales > Pseudonocardiaceae > Amycolatopsis > Amycolatopsis sp. cmx-11-32. Next base: position 102,245 of record NZ_JADNQN010000001.1, read on the forward strand.
GCACGGGTGGCCGAACCGTGCACGGTCACCAGACCGAGCGAAGTGGCCGCTTCGAGGGCCTGCTGGTCGGTATCGACGACGACGATGTGGTCGGGTTCGGTGTTCTCGTCCCCGAGCAGCGCGTTGACCGCCGACCGGCCCTTCGTGCCGAATCCGACGACGACCGTGTGGTCACGCACCTTCGTCCTCCACTTTTGGATCTTGAAAGCCTGGCGGGAGCGCTCGGTGAGCACTTCGAGTGTGGTACCGACCAGGACGATGAGGAAAAGCACCCGCAGCGGGGTGATCACCAGGACGTTGACCAGGCGCGCCGACGACGTCGCGGGCGCGATGTCACCGTAGCCCGTGGTCGACAGCGACACTGTTGCGTAGTAGAGGCTGTCGAGAAAACTGAGCCCGTCGCCGTTGGCGTCGCGATAGCCGTCCCGGTCGAGGTAGACGATCAGCACGGTCGCCAGCAGGGCGAGCATCGCGCCGATGATCCGCTTAAGGATCGACCGCAGCGGGCTGACCGTCAGTTCCGGCATCCGGATCACGCCGACGAGCTCATGGTCCGGGCGGTCGCTCAGCCTGACCGGGAAACGCTTGAGAACCCTCATGCACAGGCTCCGGCCTGGTCCGCGTCACTCACGGTCGGGAGGATAGCCGACGAACCTTACGTTCAGCGCGGTATGCGAAGCTCAGGGGCATGTCCTCGGATTCCAAGCCGTCCCAGCGGCCCGCATACTTCCTCGCCGGCCTGCTCGGTGCGGCCGGTGTCCTGCACTTCGTCCAGCCGAAACCCTTCGACGCGATCATCCCGAAGCAGCTCCCCGGCTCGCCGCGGGCATGGACCTACGGCTCGGGGGTCGCCGAGCTGGGGGTCGCCGCCGCGGTCGCCGCTCCGAAGACGCGACGGCTCGGCGGGCTGACGGCCGCGCTGCTGTTCGTCGTGGTCCTGCCGGGGAACGTGAAGATGGCCCTCGACGCCGACCGCCGGAAGGCCCCGAAGCACTGGCGAGCGGCTTTCTGGGCCCGCGTCCCGCTCCAGATCCCGCTGGTCACCTGGGCCCTGAAGGTGCGCGACCGCGCCTGACCCCCGCCGCGTTTCGTCCTCTAGTTGCGGTAGTTGCGCGTGCAACTACCGCAACTAGAGGACGAAACGCTAGAGCGTCGGGACCCTGCGTAGGAGGTCTCGCAGGCCTTCGGCGTCCAGCAGATCCGCCGGGCGGACGGTCTTGTCGTGCTTCACGTAGTGGAACGCCGCCCGCACCTTCTCCACCGGGATCTTTCTCAAGGCCGCCCACGCCAGCCGGTATGCCGCCAGCTGTACGGCCAGCGGCGCGAGCCGGTCCTTCTCCGGGACGGCGCCGGTCTTCCAGTCGACGACGGTCCAGCCGCCGTCAGGATCGGCGAACACCGCGTCCATCCGCCCTCGCAGCGTCACGCCCACGATGTCGGCCGAGAACGGGACCTCGACGGCGTGCGGCACCCGGTTCGCCCACTCGCTCTTCTCGAACGCCGTCTGCAGCGCCTCCAGCTCGGAATCGGGCGCCTCGTCGACGTCCGCCGCGCCCGGCAGATCGTCGATCTCCAGCAGCTGCTCACCACCGAACCGCTGCTCCAGCCAACCGTGGAACGCCGTCCCCCGGCGCGCGTAAGTATTGGGACGCACCGGCAGCGGCCGTCGCAGCCGTTTGGCCAGCGCGGCCGGATCGGCCGACAGCTCCACCAGCTGACTCACCGAAAGATGCGGCGGCAGCACGACCTGCTGGACCCGGTTCCGCGCCCGCGCGCGTTCTTCCAGCAGCACCTTGGTGTCGGAGATCCAGCCGTCCGGATCGTCCTCTTCCTCAGTGTCCTCCGCGTCTTCGGTATCTTCCATGGCACCGAGCACCAGATCGACGCCGTTGGTGACGCCCTCGCGCCGCGGCCACAGCGGATCGACCGGCCACCGCGCCTTGCGTGAATCGGCGACCAGCGGGTTCTCCCCGTCGGCCTCGGGCTCGTCGGCCCAGTGCTCGATCCGGCCGACCGAGTTCGCCCGCATCACCTCGCCGATTTCGAGCAGGAACTCCGAAGGTCCCTTCGGCCGCGCGCTGCTCTCGTTCCACCAGTGCCCGGAAACCAGCATGGTGTGCTCAGAGCGGGTCAGCGCGACGTAGCAGAGCCGCCGCTCCTCATCCGCCTCTCGCGCCACGAATCCTTCTTCGTGCAGTTCCAGCGCTTCCTGGACTTCCTTGCGGTCGAAGCCTTCGGACACCCGCAGCTCCGGCAGGTCCTCCGAGTCGCCGCGCAGCGCGGCCGGAAGCGAGGTCGACGTCCGCAGCCACGACGACGACCGCCGCCTCCCCGGGAAGACCTCCTTGACCAGGTGCGGAACCGCGACGATGCGCCATTCCAGCCCCTTGGCCGAGTGCACGGTCAGTACCTGGACCCGGTCCGGGACGACCTCGACCTCGCCGGGGGTGAGCCCGTCCTCCGCGTGCGCGGCGGTGTTCAGATAGTCCACAAAGGACAGCAGGGTTGCCGTCGGCGAGGTCTCGGCGAAGTCCGTGACGACGTCGGCGAAAGCGTCCAGGTGCGCACGTCCGGCGGGCCCGGGACGGGCCAGCGATTCGACGTCGAGCAGCATGGTGCGTTCCACGTCGGCGACGAGTTCGGGCAGCGACTGGTCGAGGCGGCGGCGCAACGCCGAAAGCTCGCCACCCACTCGCCGGATCCGCCGGTACCCCTCGGGCGAATACCGTTCCGCGGTACCGGGGTCGTCGATCGCGTCGGCGAGCCCGGCCTGTTCGACCCGTTCGGTCACCAGCACCGGTTCGTCCACAGCGGACCTTTCCGAAGGCGGCACCGGCGAGGAGAGTTCGCCCGCCCGCCGCCACAACGCCGCGAGGTCGGCCGCCGCGATCCGCCAGCGCGCCCCGGTCAGCAAGCGCGCGGCCGCGCTGCCCGCGAGCGGATCGGCGAGCACCCGCAACGTGCTGACCAGGTCCGCGACCTCGGGTTCGTCGAGCAGACCACCGAGGCCGACGACCTCCACCGGAAGCCCCCGGGCCCGCATTTCGGCCGCGATCGGCGCCATGTCGGCGCGGCGGCGCACCAGCACCGCGGCGGTTGGCGGCTTTCCGGTCTCCTCCACGGTTTCGAACCAGCGTTTCGCCACCGCGTCGGCCACCCACTCGCGTTCGGCGCGGATGTCCGGCAGCAGCGCGGAGGCGATGTCGGCTGTTCCCGCGCCTTCCAGCGCACGCAACCTCGCGACACCGAGGCCGCGCTCCCGTAATGGTTCCGAGATCGCGTTCGCGAGCTCCAGCACCTCGGGTGGGTTGCGGAAACTGGTCAGCAGCCCGAACTCCAGTGCCGGGACGAGCCGTTCGCCGTTGTCGCGCGGGAAGTCCGTGGTGAACCGCGGCAGGTTCGCCGCACTGGCGCCGCGCCAGCCGTAGATGGCCTGCGCCGGGTCACCCACCGCCGTCACCGGCATCGGCGGATGTTCGACGCCGCCGAACAGCGATCGAAGCAGGATCCGCTGGGCGTGCCCGGTGTCCTGATATTCGTCGAGGAGCACCGCGCCGTACCGCTCACGTTCCCCTGCGACCACCGCCGGATAGCTGTCGGCGAGCTGCGCGGCCAGCGACATCTGGTCGGCGAAGTCGAGCGCGCCCTCGGCCCGCTTCCGCGCGTGGTATGCCTCGACCAGCGGCAAGAGCGCGAGCCGGAACCGTTGCGCCGTCATGACTTCGGCCAGTTTCTGCGGCAGCGCCGCACGCTGCCCCTTGGCTCGCGGCGCGTTTTCGATGACCTCGCACAACCACGACGTGTACTGCGCCAGCCGTTCGGTCTCGACCAGATGCTCGCCGAGTTCCCCGGCCAGCGCCAGCAACTGCGCGGTCACCGTGGAGGGCACGCGATCGGTGTCGAGGTCATTGTCCCAAGTGGACACCACGCGATGCGAGAACTGCCACGAAGACGTCTCCGAAAGCAGCCGGACTCCCGGCTGGACCGGCAAACGCAGGCCGTGTTCGGACAGCAGCCGCCCGGCGTACGCGTGATAGGTGAGCACGGTCGGTTCCCCGGCGGTCACCGTCATGCGGAGGTCGCCGGTCGGGTCGATCCTGTCGAGCAGCCCCGATCCGACGAGGCGGCGCAGCCGGGTGCGGACGCGTTCGCCGAGCTGGCGGGCGGCTTTACGGGTGAAGGTCAGGCCGAGGACACGTTCCGGCGGCACGACACTGTTGGCCACCAGCCACACCACGCGTGCGGCCATCGTCTCGGTCTTGCCCGCACCGGCACCCGCGACCACCAGCGACGGCTCGATGGGGGCGGCGATGACCTCGGCCTGCTCGTCGGTCGGGCTGTGCAGGCCGAGCGCGCGGGCGATCTCGGCCGGTTCGACCTGACGGCGCTGGAGTTCGGAGATCAAGGACCGGTCACCTGCCTGCCCTCGGGCCGCAGCGGACAGCAACCCCTCGCCGGACAACGATCACAGTCCGGGTTCTCGGTGACCCCGTACTCCGGGCCTGCGGCCGATCCGGCCGCCGAACGCACCAGCTCGAGCCATTGCTTGCCGCCGTCGGAGTCAAGCGGCGGCTGCTCACGCTGGGTGGATCCGGTCTTGTTGTTGGACTTCGCGACGTAGACCAGCCGCGCACCACCGGGTTTCGAACCGCCCTCGACCGCGCCGAGCAGTACGGCCAGCTGGTACGCGGCCAGCTGCGGATGCTGTTCGGCGTCGGAGGCGGAGATCGGGACCTTGCCGGTCTTGATGTCGATGACGACCTGGCGGCCGTCCTTGTCCATTTCCACGCGGTCGACGCGGCCGCGCAAGAGCACGCGGAGGTCGCCTTCGCCGACGGGCAGCTCGACTTCGATGTCCTGCTCGACCCCGGCCTCGATCAGTTCCTTGCGGCTGGATTCCAGCCAGGAGACGAAGTTGCGCAGCATCTGCTCGACCCGCGACCGCTCGCGGCGCGAGAACCACGGCGCCCCCGCGTCGACCCGTACCCACGCCTCGTCGAGGGCCGCGCGGATCTGCTCGTCGCTGCTGCCGCCCGCGACCGCCTGCGCGAGCCCGTGCACCAGGGTTCCGGTGACGGCCGCGAGTTGCGCCGGGTCACTGCCGCCGTGGCGTTCGATCAGCCATCGCAGCGGGCATTTGACCAGAACCTCCACAGTGGACGGTGAGATGCGGATGAGATCCCCCGCCCCGTGCACGGGTTCGCTGGTGGAGGGTTCCAGTAGCCCGTACCAGGTGCCCGGATGCGCGCCCGGCACCCCGGCGGCCGCCAGTTTGGCGAGCTGCCGCGCCGCTCGCTGCCGCCGCTCGGGCTCGCTCGTCTCGTCGCAGACGACCTCGCGCAGTTCGCCGACGAGTTCGGCGAGCACCAGCGAACGGCCCGCGGACTTCATCCGCGAGTCGAGGCCGCCGTCGTCCGCGCCGTTCTCCTCCAGGTCGTCGATGAACCGCGAGGGCTGCTCGTCCTCCCCCGCGACCGCGCTGACCAGCAACGTCTTCCGCGCACGGCTCGCGGCGAGGTAGAACAGCCGCCGCTCCTCGGCGAGGATCGGCGCGGTGGCGGACACCTTTTCGTCGTCGACACCGGACATGAGGTCGACCAGCCGCTCGACGCCGAGCACGGAACCGCGCAACCGCAGGTCCGGCCAACTGCCCTCCTGGACACCGGCGATCGCCACGACCGTCCACTGGCGTCCGGCGGACGCGTGCGCGGTGAGCAGCGAGACGCCCTCGCTCTTCAGTGCCGCGGGGGCCAGCGTGTCACCGGCGATGTTCTGCGAAGACAGGTAATCCGCGAACGAGGCGACACTCGCCCTCGGCAACCTGTCGACATAGCGACCGGCAGCGTCGAAGAGCGCGACGATCGCGTCGAGATCCCGATCCGCCTGCGAGCCCAGGGAACCACCGCGATCGACCAAACGCAGGAAGCGCTGCTCCAGAGCGCTGGCCTGCCACAGCTCCCACAGCACCTGCTCGACGCCGTCACCGCGCACGACGGCCTGGTGCGCCGCGTGGAGCAGGCCGCCGATCCGGCGCATCGGCAGCGCCTCCGCCTCCGCCAGGCCGGTGAGAACGTCGTTGGTGCGCAAGGCTTCCACCAGCAGTTCGTCGCTGGACCGCTGTCCACCGCCGGCGAGTTCCAGCCTGCGTAAACCGCGACGCAGCCGCCGCAGGGCGAGCGGATCCGCGCCACCCAGCGGTGAGGACAACAACATCTCGGCGAGGTCGACGTCGAGCAGTTCCGGGTCGGCGGCGAGCCGCAGCATCGCGAGCAACGGCCGGACGGCGGGTTGTTTCGCCAGCGGCAGTTCCTCGGTGGCCGAACCGATCGGCACCCCGGCGGCCCGCAGAGCACGTTGCAGGACAAGGAAAGTACGGGCAGGCGACCGGACGAGTACCGCCATCTCCGACCACGGGACGCCGTCGACGAGATGCGCGCGGCGGAGCTGGTCGGCGATCCAGCTCGCCTCGGACGCCGGTGTCGGCATCAGTCGGACGCGGACGGCGCCGCCCTCGGCGTCCGGCGCGTCGACGAGCTTGCGCTGCGGCGACGAACCCGGCAGCACCGAGCCGAGTTTCGTGACGGCCGTGCGGATCACCGGGGCGAGCCGGTGCGCGGTGGTCAGCAGGACCGTGCGCTCGCCGTCGTCATCCGAGTCGGCGAACAACCGGGGATCCGCGCCGCGGAAGGAGAACACGGACTGATCCGGGTCACCCGCGACGACGAACTCGTCGGCCGCGTGCCCGATGAGCCTGATGAGCCGCGTCTGCAGCGGGTCGAGGTGCTGGGCGTCGTCGACGAACAGGTGGCGGATCCGCCGCTGCTCGCGTTCGCGCAGTTCGGGGTCGTCCTCCAGCGCCAGCAGCGCGGAAGTGACGAGTTCCGCCGCGTCCAGCGCCGGGGCGCTCGCCACGCCCAGCGCGTTGCCGCCCGCACCCTGCAGCAACGTGACCTCTTCGTACTGGCTCCAGAAACGCCCGGCCGCGATCCACTCGTCACGGCCGCGGCGCCTGCCGAGTTCGGCGAGGTCCTCCGGGCCGAGCCCGCGTTCGGCGGCGCGCAGCAGGAGGTCTCGCAGTTCCTCGGCGAAACCGGGCACGTTCAGCGCGGGCCGCAGCTGTTCCGGCCAGTCGAGCGCCCCCGCTTCGAGGTCGCCCGCGAGCAGGTCTCGGACGACGACGTCCTGCTCCGCTCCGGCCAGCAGGCGCGGCGGCGGGAGTTCGTCGGCCTGGGCCTCCATCCGCAACAGCGCGTACGCGTACGAGTGCACAGTGCGCACCAGCGGCTCGCGGATCGTGCGGGGCAGCGGATCTTCTTCCGGATCGGTGGTGAGCCGGTGGGTGATGTCGGCGCGGAGGACCTCGGCGGCCTTGCGAGAGGTGGTCAGGATGAGGACGCTCTCCGGGTCCGCGCCTTCGGCGATGCGCCGCGACGCCGCCGACGCCAGCAAAGCCGTCTTGCCCGTGCCCGGGCCGCCGAGGACCCGGCGGAAGCCGTCCGGGGCGGCCAGCAGACGGCGGGCGCCGGAATCCCACTGGAACTCCCGTGTGCCGGTGACCGGCGTGCGGACCAGCCGCGCGTCGGTTCCTGCCGCTGTTCGCCGCCCGTTCACGCCCACGATGGAACCACGCCCCGCCGACACAACCTCGCAGCGGCACGGCAAAGTGGTCCCATGGATGACGAACTGCACGAGCGGGTGCGCGAGGTCATCGCGAGTGTGCCCGCCGGCTCGGTCGCGACTTATGGGGATATAGCGTCGGTTTCGGGAGCGCCGTCACCACGGCTGATCGGCCGGGTCCTCGGCGAGGACGGCCACGACCTCCCTTGGCACCGCATTCTGCGCGCCGATGGGACACCGGCTCCACATCTGGTCCACGAGCAGTTGGAGAAACTGCGCGCCGAGGGGGTCCTTGCCGACGGCCAGCGCGTCGACCTGCGAAAATACCGGTGGCAGCGTGATCCCGATGACGACGCCGGCTTGGGCGGCCTGTTTTAGGTTAGCCTCGCCTAATGATCTACATCGAGGCGAAGGTGACCGGTGTCCGGCGGCTCACCCCGCACATGACCAGGGTGACCTTCTCGGGGGCGTCACTGGAGGACCAGGCGCCCGACCAGTACCTGAAGGTGTTCTTCCCGCAGCCCGGGCAGACGGAACCCGTTCTGCCCGCGCCACTGGGCGGCGACGAGGTGTACTCCTGGTACAAGACCTACCTCGCGATGCCCGACGACGTCCGCCCGCCGATGCGCACCTACACCGTGCGCGCGCTGCGTCCGGCGATGCAGGAGGTCGACATCGACTTCGTGCTGCACGGCGACGAGGGCCCCGCTTCGGCGTGGGCTTCGAGCGCTTCGGAAGGAGACCGGGTCGCCCTCATGGGGCCGCACGGGCTCTACGACGTGCCCGAAGGTACGACCTGGCAGCTGCTGATCGGCGACGAGACCGCGATCCCGGCGATCGGCGCGATCGTCGAGGCCCTGCCCGCCGGGACACGGGCGCTGGTCTACGTCGAGATCGGCGACCGCGAGGACCGGCAGGTCTTCGAAACGCGGGGGACGGTGGAGCTGCACTGGGTGGTGCGCGGCTCCGGCGGCATCGGCGAGGCTGTCTTGGACGCCGTCCGCAAGGTGGACCTGCCGGGCGGGACGCCTTACGCGTGGATTTCGGGCGAGGCGAACATGGTGAAACTGGCGCGGCGGCACCTCGTGCGGGAGCGCGGGGTGGACAAGCGAGCGATCTGCTTCACCGGGTACTGGCGGCGGGGAATGAGCGAAGAGGCCGCTGGGCGTGAGGCGATGCGGCAAAGGGAGAGCGGAGAAATTCCGGCCGAGGAGGACTAAGTCTTATCCTCCGTCTCCTCCGTCTCCTCCGTCTCCTCCGTCTCCTCAAGTACACGATGGCCCCCTTCTTGCGCCCAGGTACAGAAAGGGGCCTCACACTCACCCCTGTGAAGGGTGAGGCACCTGGGGCCACCGTGGCGACCGAGAAGTCCGTGAAGGCCACCTTGAGAGACCCTGGGTCCCTTAGGGAGGCCTTCACGGACTACAGCGACCAACCCCAGCGCCCCAAAGCCCTCAGTGCGGAACCCAAAGCGTTACCCGAGTCCCCCGCCCCGGATGCGAATCGATCGTCCCCCGCCCACCGACCTCCGCCAGCCGCGCCATGATCGACTGGCTGATCCCGAACCCCGGCGGCCGGTCCAGCATGCTGAATCCGGTCCCCTGATCCCGCGCGATGACCGCGATGCCGCCTTCGCGCTCCTCGACGCGAAGCACGACCTGCTTGGTCCCGGCGTGCTTCACGGTGTTTCGGAGCGCTTCGCGGACGGCGTCGCGGATGGCGGTCCGGCGCGCGTGTGAGAGGCGGTAGTCCTCTTCGGTCTCGGCGGCGACGAGTTGGGTGCGGAGGCCGTCTCGCGCCATTTCGGTGGCGACCTCGGCGAGGTCCGCCGCGAGACCGCGGGCCGAAGGCGCGTCCGGGCCGGACAGTTCGCGCCGTAGTTCGGCGGCCTGCGCACGGGCCGCGGCCCGCATCTCGGCGAGCCTTCGCACGGCGGCCGAATCGTCGTCGGGCGCCTCCATGCCCATCGCTTCCAAAGTTTGCAGCACGGAGTCGTGCATGACCCGCTGAGTCCGCAGCCGTTCGGCGCGCTGCCCGCGACGCATCCCGATCCCCAGCGCGAACCTGGTCCCGACGCCGAGCAGGATCAGGATCCCCGCCGTGGTCACCATCGCGACGACCAGCGCGACCATGCATCCCACCGACCGGCTCACCGCGAGCGAGTGGTCGATCGGGAGCCCGCCGATCCAGGTCAGGAACGCCCGGAACGGGAAAGCCGCGATCAGCAACAGGAACGCGGCGGGCAGTCCGAACGACAGCGTCCACAACGCCACCGTCCCGACCAGCCACGTCCACGCGACGTCGATGGCGAACGGCTGGATCTCGGCGGGCGCGGTCGCGGCCACGACCGTCGTGAGCACCATGCCCATCGCGAGATCCGCGTACATCAGCCGCCCGGACGTCTTCGCCCGGATCCCGCGGCCCCGCACCACCCACCAGATGGCGAAGACGTTGAGCAGCACCGCCAGTATCGTCGTACTCAGCACCGGGACGATCCCGGCCGACCCGTTCGCGACCAGGAAACCGATGTACACCTTGGGAAACGCGGCCACACGGTAGAAGATCGGGCCGAGTGCGGAGTAGCGGATCGCGCGCATCAGCAGTAAGTCCGCCGAGTCTTCGCGATAACGCCAGTCGGGAACAGAATCGGGATCGGGTGCTTCGTCGGCCGGGCTCGCGCCCAGAACCGAAGACCCTTTGCGCAACATAGTTCGCACGAAGGTGACCGACTCGGACATCCTCCGCCCTCCCGTGCGTTCGCTGTCGAGCCTGGCAAAGGGGACCACACTCGTCAAGACGGCCGAATGCGCAGTTCCGCGACGAGAAGTTTCACCAGAGCGCCGAGCCTTTGCCGTTCGGGCTGGACAGTCGGTACTCCGGCGGCTTCCAACGGCGCCGCGGTCACCGGTCCGACGCACGCGCACAGCACCGGACCTCGCAGTGCGGCAAGGAGTTCCTCGCGACGCGGTCCCGCCAGCACGAGAAGGTTCGCCGCCGCCGGAGCGGAAGTGAACGCCAGGGCGCGCACCCGCCCGGCAAGCACACTTTCGACGAGATCGTGCACAGGTTCGACGTTCGCAGGCGAAAGCCAGCGATACGGCTGAGCCTGGACGACGTCCGCGCCGGAATTCCGCAGTAACCCGGTGAGTTCGGGCAGCAGGGTGCCGTGCAGCTGGACGGCGACCCGTGCCCCGCCGACCCCGGCGTCACGCAAGCCCTCGAACAGTTCGGCGTTGCTCTCCTCCGGTGCGGAGAATTCCTCACGCAGCCCCTCGCCGCGCACCGCGCCTGCCGCTTTCGGCCCGCGCACGAAGATCCGTGACGCCGCCAGTCGTTCCAGCAGCGGTTCGCGCAGCCCCCAGCCTTCGGCCGCGGAAAGCCAGCCGCGGAACCCGGCGCCGGTGGTGACCGCGGTGAATCCGACCGGTTCGGCCAGCACCGCGTCCGTCGCAGCCCGTAGTTCGGCGTCGTCGGGCAGCGGGACGATGCGGATGGTCGGCGCGTGCAGCACGGTCGCGCCGTGCCGCGTCAGCGCGGCGATGAAGTCGTCGGCCCGCCGCTCCGCGGTGATCCCGATCGTGATGCCGCTGAGGTCAGCCATAACGCGCGCCCATCTTCCTGATCTCCTCCGCCAGCCGCTCGCGCAGCTCCGGCGGTTCGAGCACTTCGAGGTTCCCGCCGAACCGCAGCAGTTCCCCGACGGCCTGCTCCCCCGGCTCGACGGTCAGTTCCATCGTCAGCCAGTCGTCCTCGTCCGGCCCGGCGCCGCCTTCGACGGCTTCCCGCAACGCTCGCACGCCGACCGCGCCCAGATAGAACGGTAGGAGTACGCGGGCGAACTCGTTCAGCCGGACCACCGCCACGCGCGAGTACATCCGCTTCTCGAACTGCTCCGACCACTCCTGCCAGTAGCGCGCGAGGTCGAAGTCGGACGGCCGCTCGAAGGGCTCGCCGAGATCTTCGAGCTCCTCGATCCGGGAGACGCGGTAAGTCCGGTCGGTCCCGTCGCACCGCGCCGCGAGGTACCAGTTGCCCGCCTTGAGGATCAGGCCCAGCGGGTCGAGGACGCGATCGACCTTCTTCTGGCCCCAGCGTTCGTACCGGACCTTGATCCGCCGCGCGTGCCACACCGCGTCGGCCAGTTCGGACAGTCGCGGCAGGCTCTCGATCCCGCGGTGCCAGCCGGGGACGTCCAGATAGAACCGGTCGGAGACCTTGCTCGCCCCCGCGCGCAGCTCCGCGGGCATGGCCGCGTGCAGTTTGAGCTGCGCGGCGGCGAGAACGGTGCCCAGCCCGAGTTCGGCTGCCGCGCCCGGCAGACCGGCCAGCGAAAGCGATTGCGCCTCCTCCTCGGTCAGCCCGGTCAGCCGCGTGCGATAGCCGTCGACCAGCTGGTATCCGCCCGTGCGGCCGCGGTCGGCGTACACCGGCACGCCTGCCGCCGACAACGCCTCGACGTCCCGATAGACCGTCCGGACCGACACCTCCAGCTCGGCCGCCAGCTCCTCGGCCGTCATCCGGCCACGGTTCTGCAGCAGAAGGAGGACCGACAGGAGTCTGCTCGCGCGCATGAATCCAGTATCCCCGAAAAACCTGACATGATCTGACAGGTATGACTGACAGGGTGAGTCCCATGAACACCTTCGCCATGAAGAACTGGGACGAAAGCATTGTCAGTGGTACCGAGGGCGGCCCGCGCGTCGCCTACGCCCATGCCACGTTCGCCTACAGCGGGGTGATCGACGGCGAATCGGTCGTCGACTACCTGCTGTACTACGCGGGTGAGGGCTCCGACGGCGACGGCACGACGGCCCCAGGGTTCGAACGCATCGAGGGCAGTGTGGACGGGCGCAAAGGAAGCTTCGTGATCAAGCACGACACCGGTTTCGACGCCCAGGGCGTCTCGTCGGCGTTCACGGTGGTCGAGGGCTCCGGAACGGGTGGACTCGCCGGGATCACCGGGTCCGGTACCACCACGGGCGTCGTCGGCGAGCCGACGATGTCGTACACGCTCGAATACTCGCTCTAGGGAGGACAAGTGCTCGAGGTCGATCGCGAACAGGTGCTGGCGTACCGGATCGCGGCGCACGGACTGCACCGCGAGGAGACGGACGCGGCCGCGGTGCCCGTATTCGACCTCGGCCTGCAGGATTCCGTGCGCGACACCGCCCTGCTGGGTCTCGCCGCCCGTCTCGACGGCGACGTGACGCCCGGCGTCTGGGACGACGAGCGCTTCGTGCTCGCGTGGACGCATCGCGGCGCACCGCATTTCCACCGCCGCGCGGAGCTGGACGGGATCCGGGCGGCGCTCGTCCCACTCGACGAGAAGGACGCGATGGCCCGGATCCTCTGGCAGCGCAAGCAGGTCGAGGACGCCGGAATGCCCGCGATGGACGCTCTGTTCACCGCCGCGAAGGCGATCCGCGAGGTCGTCACCGGTGTGCGGACCAAGGGCACGGTGAGCGGCGCGGTCACGAAACTGATCCCCGACGGCCTCTCGTACGCCTGCCGCGGCTGCGGTGTGGTGCACATCTACGAGCAGTTGATGCGGGTCGCGACGATCCACGCCGGTGTCCGCCTCGAAGTGGGTGCGACCCCGGCGACGTTGGCGCCGTGGGAACTGGCCCCATTCAAGAAGGGAGGCGCGCTGAAGACCTCGCCGGACGCCAAGGCCGCCACTCGCGTGGTCGAGGGCTACCTGCGGATCAACGGTCCGGCCGCCCCGGGCGACGCCGCCGCGTACGTCGGGACGACCCGCACCGGCGTCGACGCGATGTGGCCCGACGGCCTGGTCGAGGTCCGCGTCGACGGCAGGAAGGCGTTTCTGCCGGAAGACCGGGTTCCGCTGCTGGAGAACCCGCCGGAGCCGGACGTAGTCCGTCTGCTGCCGCCGCTGGACCCGTTCGTCCAGGCGCGGGACCGTGCCGTGCTGGTACCGGACAAGGCCAGGCAGAAGGAGGTTTGGAAGATCCTCGGCAACCCCGGTGTGGTGCTGGCCGACGGCGAGATCGCCGGGGTCTGGCGGGCCAAGGCGAGCGGTAAGAAGCGGCTCGACTTCACCGTCACCCCGTTCGACGCCCTCCGCCCGGCTGTGCGAAAAGAGGCCGAAGCGGAGGCCGCCCGTGTCACGGCCGCACGGGAGTTCCCCGATTTCCGCCTCACCTTCTCGTGACCTACCCCCGCGTTTCGTCCTCTAGTTGCGGTAGTTCGCGTTGCCAACTACCGCAACTGGAGGACGAAACGCGGGGTCACGGGTCGACGGCCAGGCGGTAGCCTCGTTTCACCACCGTCTGGACGAGTTTCGGGGCCCCCAAAGAGCTCCGCAGGCGGCCGATGGCGGTCTCGACGGCGTGCTCCTCGCCGCCATCGGGCAACGCGGAGATCAGTTCCCGCCGGGAGAAGACCCGGCCCGGCGACTCCGCCAGCGCCCGCAGCAAGGCCATCGGCGCGGGTGCGATGTCGCACCACTGCCCGTCCACCAGCGCCGCCTGGCCGCGCAGTTCGATGCTCCGCCCGGCCGCGTCCAACCGCGGCGAGCGGGCTTCGAGCGCGTCGGACACCGTCCGCGCCAGCGCCCCGATACGTGACCGCGCCGGCTGGACCGTCGGGATCCCGAGCGCGGCGAGCGGCCCCGCGGTGATCGGCCCGACACAGGCCGCCACGACTCGTTTCTCCAATGCCCGCACGATTCCCGGCAGCCGCCCGGTCCGTTTCGCCACCGCCAGCAGTGACGCGACAGCCGGCGCGCTGGTGAACGGCAACGCGTCCACCGAGCCGTCGAGCACCGCGTCCAGCAGCCGGTCCAGCGGTCCGGGATCGGCCGGGCCGACCCAGCGGTACACCGGCACCTCGATCACCTCGGCACCCGCGGCGCGAAGACGGTCCACAAAGTACGGAAGTGGTTCACCGTGCAACTGCACGGCGATCCGCTGACCGTCCACACCGGAATCGAGCAGATGTCGCAGCACCTCGGCGTTGCTCTCCGACGCGGGCGAGTACGCTTCCGAGAGCCCGGCCGAGCGGATCGCGCCCTTGGCCTTCGGGCCCCGCGCGAGCAGTGACGACTCCCCCAGCCGGTCCAGCAGTTCTTCCCCCAGCCCCCAGCCTTCGGCCGCCTCGGTCCAACCCCGGAAGCCGATCCCGGTCGTCGCGACGACGACGTCGACCCGCTCTTCCAGCAGGCGCATGGTGGCCGACCGTAGTTCGGTGTCGTCGGCGAGCGGCACGATCCGGATGGCCGGGCCGTACCGCACGGTCGCACCTTTACGCACGAACAGCGCGCCGAGCTCGTCAGCCCGTCGCGCCGCCGTGATCCCGATGACGAATCCCGCCAAGGGAGGGACGTCTGTCACGGTGAATCCTCCACCTCCACCACACCCCCGGTGACCCGGACCCGATACGCCTCGACCGAGACACTTTCGGCGTCGAGACAGTCACCGGACCGCAAATCGAATCGTTCCTTGTACACCGGTGAAGCCACCACCGGGACACCGCCCGCGTCGCCGACGATTCCCCGCGAAAGCACCGCGGCGCCGCTGATCGGGTCCATATTGGACAGTGCGTACCATCGGCCGCCGGGCAGCCGGAAAATCGCCACCTGCACGCCGTCGTCGAGCAGGGCGGCGACGCCGGACCATTCGGGGACCGCGCCCGCCGCGCAGACGGCGGTCCAGGTGCGCTCGATCGAGGTCGTCACTGTTTCACCTCCGGGATGCCCAGCAGCACGGGCACCTTCTGGTCGCGTTCGGTGCGGAACGAGATCGTCGGGTCCGGTGTGCCCGGCGCGTTGACGAACGAGCTGAACTTCGCCAGCTTCTCCGGATCCTCCAGCACTCCGCGCCATTCGTCGGCGTAGTCGCCGACGTGCTTGGCCATCGCCGCGTCGAGGTCTTCGCAGATGCCGAGCTTGTCGTCGACGATGACCGCGCGCAGGTGGTCGAGCCCGCCGTCCATCTCCTCGACCCACGGCGCGGTGCGCTGCAACCGGTCGGCCGTGCGGACGTAGAACATCAGGAACCGGTCGATCGTGCGGATCAGCGTCTTGGTGTCCACTTCGGACAGCAAAAGGTCCGCGTGCCTCGGGGTCGCGCCGCCGTTCCCGCCGACGTAAAGGTTCCAGCCTTTGTCGGTCGCGATGATGCCGAAGTCCTTGCTGCGAGCCTCCGCGCACTCCCGCGCACAGCCCGACACCGCGGACTTCAGCTTGTGCGGCGAGCGAAGCCCTCGATACCGCAGTTCCAGTTCGATGGCGAGGCCGACACTGTCCTGGACACCGTACCGGCACCATGTCGAACCGACGCAGGACTTGACCGTACGCAACGACTTCCCGTACGCGTGCCCAGACTCGAACCCGGCGTCGACGAGCCGCCGCCAGATCAGCGGGAGCTGGTCCACGGTGGCGCCGAACAGATCGACCCGCTGTCCACCGGTGATCTTGGTGTACAGCCCGAAGTCCATCGCCACCTGCGCGATCACCATCAGCTTCTCGGGCGTGATCTCGCCACCCGGGATCCGCGGGACCACCGAGTAGGTGCCGTTGCGCTGCAGGTTCGCCAGGAACTTGTCGTTGGTGTCCTGCAGGGTCGCCTGCTCACCGGCGAGGATGTGCCCGTTACCCAGCGTGGCCAGAATCGACGCGATCGCCGGTTTGCAGAGAGCGCACCCGGTTCCGCTTCCGTACCGGTCGATCATCTCGCTGAAGGTACTGATCCGCGTGGCCTGCAGGATCTGGAACAACTCCGCGCGCGACTGCGAAAAGTGCTCGCACAACGCCTTCGACTGCTCGACACCGCAAGCCGTCAGCAGCCTGCCCAGCAGCGGGACACACGATCCGCACGCCGTTCCCGCCCGCGTGCAGCCCTTGATCTTGGCGACCGAATCGCAACCGTCTTCGGTGATCGCGTGCGTGATCGCGCCCTTGGAGACCGCGTTGCAGGAACAGATCTGCGCGGCGTCGGGCAGCGCGTCGACACCGACCGCGGCGCCGCCACCGGCCGGGGCGAGGATCGCGCCCGGTTCGGCGGGCAACGGCCTGCCGACCATCGCGCGCAACGTGTTGAACTCGCTAGCGTCGCCGACGAGAACGCCGCCCAGCAACGTTTTCGAGTCGTCCGACACGACGAGCTTCTTGTAGGTCCTGGCGACAGCGTCGTTGAACGCGACTTCGAGCGCGCCCTCGGTCGCCGCGTGCGCGTCGCCGAAACTGGCGACGTCGACACCCATGAGCTTCAGCTTCGTCGACATGTCCGGCTCGGGGAACGTGCCCTCGCCGCCGGTCAGCCGCGCGGCGACGATCTCCGCCATCGCGTAGCCGGGCGCCACGATGCCGTACACCTTTCCGGCGACGGCCGCGCATTCACCGATCGCGTACACCGCCGGGTCGGACGTCCGGCACGCGTCGTCGACCAGGATGCCGCCCCGCGCGCCGACTTCCAGCCCGGACGACCGGGCGAGGTCGTCGCGCGGGCGGATCCCGGCGGAGAATACGACCAGGTCGACGTCCAGCTCGGTTCCGTTGCCCAGCCGGGCGAGGTACCGCTCACCGTCCGGTTCGATGGCGTCGGTCGACGTTCCCGTGTGGACGGTCACGTCGAGTTCGGTGATCAGCCGCCGCAGCAGGCCACCGCCGCCCTCGTCGACCTGCAGTGGCATCAGCCGCGGCGCCATCTCGACCACGTGCGGCGAGAGACCCATGTCCCGCAACGCCTTCGCGGCTTCGAGACCGAGCAGGCCACCGCCGATGACGACCGCCGACCGCCGACCTCGGCCGGGCCGGTGAGCGGCTGCCCGGATGGCGTCGAGATCTTCGATCGTCCGGTAGACGAAGCAACCGGGAAGATCGTGACCGGGCACCGGCGGAACGAACGGCCTCGAACCGGTCGCGAGGACGAGCGCGTCGTACGACTGCTCGTACCCGGACTCGGTGACGACGACCTTGCGCTCCCGGTCCACCGAGACCACCGCGTCACCGAGCCGCAATTCGACCAGTGGGTCGTCTGCGTAGTCCGCGCCGGGAAGTGCCAGCGAAGCCGGATCCCAGGTGTCCACATAGGACGTCAGAGCGACGCGATCGTAAGCGGGCCGCGCCTCCTCGGCGAGGACCACCACCTGCCATTCGCCCGTCTTGTCCTCCGCGCGCACCGCTTCGACGAGCCGGTGCGCGACCATGCCGTGTCCCGCGACGACGAGTTTCCGCATCAGACCTCCGCTCCGGCGAGCGCCAGACCTCGGGTGCCCGCCACCTCCGTCTGCTGTTTGCGCAGGTACACCGCCCAGGTGACGGTGAAGCACAGCCCGTAGAAGACGAGGAAGGCGACGAACGCCGGCACCCCGCTCTTCGTGTCCGCGAACGACTGCCGGAAGGCCAGGTTGATGAACAGCCCGCCGAGCGCGCCGATCGCCCCGGCCAGCCCGATCAACGCGCCGGAGAGCTTGCGTGCCTTGAGCATCTCGAGGGTCTCGTCGGCGCCCTCGCTGATCGCCACCCTCGCCTTGGCGCGGAAGATCGCCGGGATCATCTTGTACGTCGAGCCGTTGCCGACGCCGGTGAGCACGAACAACACGATGAACGCGACGGTGAACAGCGCGAGCGAGTTCGACGTCGACGCCAGGATCAGCACCACGGTCGCCGCGGCCATCCCGGCGAACGTCACGAAGGTGACCTTGCCGCCGCCGATCCGGTCGGACAGCCAGCCGCCGGCCGGCCGCGAGAAGGAGCCGAGCAGCGGCCCGAGGAACGTCACCGCCGCCGCCTGCAACGGGGTCCGGCCGAACTGGTTCTGCAACACGAGGCCGAACGCGAAGCTGTAGCCGATGAACGAACCGAACGTGCCGACGTAGAGTAACGACATCACCCAGGTGTGCGGATCCTTGACGACCTCCCGCATCGCCTTGGTGTCGCCCTTCATCGAGGCGAGGTTGTCCATGAAGAAGTACGCGCAGGTCGCGGCGAGCACGATCAGCGGGAGGTAGATCGCGAGCACCAGCCGGGGCGCGGTCGCACCGACGGTGCCGATGACCAGCAGCCCGATCAGCTGGATCGCCGCCACGCCGAGGTTCCCGCCGCCCGCGTTGAGTCCGAGCGCCCAGCCCTTGTGTTTCTCCGGGTAGAAGGCGTTGATGTTGGTCATCGACGACGCGAAATTCCCGCCGCCGACCCCGCCCAGCGCGGCGATCAGCAGGAACGTGCCGAGCGAGGTGCCCGGTTCCATCGCGATCGCGGCCAGCACGGTGGGCGCCAGCAGCAGCATCGCGCTGACGATCGTCCAGTTCCGGCCGCCGAACCTCGCGACCGCGAAGGTGTACAGCGGCCGCATGAGAGCGCCGACCAGCGTCGGCGTGGAGACCAGGAGAAACTTGTCGGCTGGCGAGAAACCGTACTGCGGCCCCATGAACAGGACCATGACCGACCACAGTGTCCAGACGGAGAAGCCGATGTGCTCGGCCAGGACGGAGAACCAGAGGTTCCGCCGGGCCACCTTCTTCCCGGTCTCTTCCCAGAACCGCTCGTTCTCCGGATCCCAGTGCTCGATCCAGCGCTTTCCACGAGCTGCCACGAGGTCCTCCTTGGTGGATGCGTTCGGGTTCATTGGGCGGCCAGCCATTTCGCGACCCCGCCGACGGCGTCCTTGCAGCCACCGCAGCCGGTCGTCGCGCGGGTCGCCCCGGCGAGGGCGGGAACGTCGGTGGCACCGGCGCGCCAGGCCTCGACGAGCCGCCCCTTGGTCACCGCGTTGCAGCGGCAGATGACCGCCGACGCGGGCAGATCGGCCGGGCTCGACGCCGACGGCGCCCCGGCGGGCAGCGCACGTCCCAACAGGACGGCGAGCCGGTCTTCTGGCACCGGGGTACCCCGGTCGTAGAGTTGCGCGATCGTCGCGGCCGCGTCGGGCAGGCCGAGCAGGATCGCGCCCGCCACCCGGTTTTCGCGGACGACGAGCTTGCCGTAGCGGCAGCCGGCCGGGTCGCTGAAGGTGAGCACCTCCGCGGTCGGGTCGTCGGCGCCGGTCATCGTCTCACCGAGCGCGGTGAGGTCGATGCCGCGGGCCTTCAGCCGGGTCACGGGCTGGGTGCCGCGATAACGCGACGCGGACTTCGTCCCGGTGACCAGGTCCGCGACGACGGCGGCCTGTTCCCACGCGGGTTGCACGAGGCCGCCGAACGAGCCGGGATGCCGGGCGCAGTCACCGATCGCGTGAATCCGGCCGTCGCTGGTGCGCAGCAGATCGTCGACGACGATGCCGCCCTCGACGGTCAGCCCGGCGTCCACGGCCAGTTTCGTCTCGGCACGGACGCCGGTCGAGACGACGATCAGGTCGGCGGGCACATGCGTGCCGTCGTCGAGTTTGAGCCCGTCGCCACTGACATAGCGCGCGGCCCCGACACCGAGCCGGAAACCGACGCCGAGTTCTTCGAGCTTCCTGGTCAGCACCCGCGCGGATTCCGCGTCCAGCTGACGTTCCATGATGTGCGGCATCGGATGTACGACGGTGACGAGGTTTCCGCGTCCCGCCAGGCCTCGCGCGGCTTCCAGGCCGAGCAGCCCGCCGCCGAGCACGACGACCGGGGCACCCAGTTTGGCGGCGTCGAGAATACGGGCGCAGTCGTCGAGAGTGCGGAACGCGACGACGTCCGGGCCGGGTTCGAGTCCTTCGACCGGTGGCATCCACGGGTTGGCGCCGGTGGCGAGCACGAGCGCGTCGTAGTCCACAGTGGACCCGTCATCGAGGTGCACCCGCCGCGCCGCGCGGTCGATCGACGTCGCGGCGACCCCGCGTCGCAGGTCGGCCCCGGTACGGGACGACCAGTCGTCGTCGTGGAGCCGGACGACCTCGGGCCGCATGGTCCCGGCGACCACCGACGACAGCAGCACACGGTTGTAGGCGGCGTGCGTCTCCGCGCCGACGACGGTGAGCCGGACGCGTTCGCCGTCGGGATCGCGGCGGCGGATGTCGTCCGCCAGCCGCGCGCCCGCCATCCCGTACCCGGTGATGACCACCGACCGGGGGCTCACGCGACGACCTCGGCCGGGGCGAGCGCGACCGCGCACACCTTGAACTCGGGCATCCGGCTCGTCGGGTCGAGTGCCGGGTTGGTCAGCAGGTTCGCCCTTCCCGCACCGGGGAAGTGGAACGGCAGGAACACCAGGTCCGGGCGCAGTGACGGCACGCAGCGGACGCGGGCGACGGTCTCCCCTCGCCGGGACCGCACGACCGCGAGGTCGCCCTCCGCCAGTCCCGCGTGCGCGGCGGTGTCCGGATGAACTTCCACGAAGGCCTCCGCAGCGACGTCGTTCAGTTCCTTGACCAGCCGGGTCTGCGCGCCGGACTGGTAGTGCTGCAGGATCCGGCCCGTGGTGGCCTGCAAGGGGAATTCGGCGTCGGGTACTTCGGCTGGGCCGACGTGGTCCACCGGAACGAACCGTGCGCGACCGTCCGGGTGGGCGAAGGAGTCGAGGAACATCCGCGGCGTGCCGGGATGCGATTCCGAGGGAACGGGCCAGTACAAGGCCTCACCGTCACGGAGCCGGTCGTAGGTGATGCCGGAGTAGTCGGCGACGCCACCCTTGGACGCCCGGCGGAGTTCGGTGAAGACGGTCTCGGCGTCGGAAGGGAACCGGCCGTCCGGCTGCCCGAGCCGCCGGGCGAGTTCCGAAAGCACGTACAGGTCGGTCTTCGCTCCGGACGGCGGGTCGATCGCTTTGCGCCGAAGCAGGATCCGGCCTTCGAGGTTCGTCATCGTGCCGTCTTCTTCGGCCCACTGAGTGACCGGGAGGACGACGTCGGCCATCGCCGCGGTCTCCGAAAGGACAAGGTCCGAGACGACCAAGAAGTCCAAAGAGGACAATTTTTCTTGGATGCTCCCCGCCCGGGGCGCCGAAACGACGAGGTTGCTGCCGAACACCATCAACGCGCTCGGTCCGTCGTCGGTGCCGAGCGCTTCCAGCAGCTCGACGGCCGAGCGGCCCGGACCCGGCAGGGATTCCGGTGGCACACCCCAGACCCCGGCGACGTACTCGCGGGCGGCTGGGTCGTCGATCTTGCGGTACCCCGGAAGCTGGTCGGCCTTCTGGCCGTGTTCGCGGCCGCCCTGGCCGTTTCCCTGCCCGGTCAGGCAGCCGAAGCCGGAGCCCTGACGCCCTGGCAGGCCGAGGGCGAGCGCGAGGTTGATCCACGCGTTCACCATCGCCGTGCCGTTGGCGTGCTGTTCGGTGCCCCGCGCGGTGAGAACGTAGGCGTTGCGAGCGGCGGCGAGTTTCGCGGCGACGCGGCGCTGGTCAGCGGCGGAGACCCCGGTGATCTGCTCGACGCGCTCCGGCCACCAGGCCGCGACCGACCGCCACAGCTCCTCGAAACCGTTCGTTCGGGTGTCCACATAGGACTGGTCGAGCAGGCCATCGGCGACGACCGCGTGCAGAATTCCTTGCGCGAGGGCGACATCGGTACCCGGCGCGGGCGCGAGATGCAGTCCGGCGAGTTCGGCCGTCGGGGTACGTCGAGGGTCGATGACGATCAGGTCCGCGCCACGCAGATGCTGCGTGAACGGCGGCATCGTCTCGGACGGGTTCGCCCCGACGAGCAGGACGGCGTCGGCGTCGGCGAGATCCGTGACCGGGAACGGCATCCCGCGATCGGCGCCGAACGCCATGACCGCGGCGGCCGCCGCCGACGACATGCAGAACCGGCCGTTGTAGTCGATCTGCGAGGTGCCCAGCGCGACGCGGGCGAATTTCCCCAGCAGGTAGGCCTTTTCGTTGGTCAGCCCGCCGCCGCCGAAGACGGCGACCGAGTCGGCGCCCTCGGCCGCCCGGATCTCGGTGAGCCTTCGCGCGACGAGGTCGAGCGCCTGTGCCCAGGTCGTCGGCCGGAGTTCGCCGTCGACCCTGATCAACGGTGTCGTCAGGCGGGAAGGTGAGGTCAGGAGCTCTCCCGACGTCCAGCCCTTCTGGCACAGGCCGCCGGCGTTGACCGGGAAGTCGCGCGGGGCGACGCGGGCGCCGTCGAGGCTCATCCCGCACTGCAGTGCGCAGTACGGGCAGTGCGTGGCCACGGCTCGGGCGGGGGCGGCGAGCGGCACGGGCACCTCCTCCAGGCGTCGATTTCGCTTGAAGGTAGGGAGGCCGTGTTACCTGAGAACTCCTGAATGTTTCAGGCGTTTGACATTGCCCGCCGCCGGTGGACGTCACACCGTGAGGTGGAGCGTGGGGCTGAAGGCTCCCTTCACCTCATGCGACGCGGCGAAGGGAGCTTTCACCTCATGCCACGCGGCGAAGGCTCCCTTCACCTCCAGACCTGGTGGCGGTCCGCCGCAGACGTCGCGAAAGCCACTTTCAGGACACCAGACGTCGCGAAAGCCACCTTCAGGACACCAGACGTCGCGAAAGCCACCTTCAGGACACCAGACGTCGCGAAAGCCACCTTCAGGACACCAGACGTCGCGAAAGCCACCTTCAGGGCACCAGACGTCGCGAAAGCCACCTTGAGGAACCCCGAGCCCGCAAGGAGGCCTCAACCTCCCCGCCCGCACCCCGCACCGCACCGCACCGCACCCGAGCTGAAGGGGACTTTCCCCGCATGTCACGCGACGAAAGCTCCCTTCACCGCATGACATGCGGGGAAAGTCCCCTTCAGCAACTAGGCACTGGATGTATAGAGCGAGCGTATACACACTGTGTATAGTTGCCGCATGTCCATCGGGAACACCCTGCTCGGCCTGCTCGAAGCCGGCCCCAAGCACGGTTACGACCTCAAACAGCTCTACGACAAGCAGTTCCGGCAAGATCGCCCACTGCACTACGGGCAGGTCTACTCGACGCTGAACCGCCTGCTGAAGAACGGTCTCGTCGAAGAGAACGGCATCGAGGCAGGCGGCGGTCCGGACCGGAAGCGGTACGCGATCACCGAAGCCGGCGTCACCAACGTCGAGGAATGGCTGAAAAGCCCGGAGAATCCCTCCGTTTACCTGCAGAACACGCTCTACACCAAGGTCGTACTCGCCCTACTGTCCGGCCGAGGCGCCCAAGACCTGCTCGACGCCCAGCGCGGCTCCCACCTCCGCGCCATGCGCGAGCTCACCGCCCGCAAGACCGACGGCGACCTCGCCGACCAGCTCATCTGCGATCACGCGCTGTTCCACCTCGAGGCGGATCTGCGATGGCTGGAACTCACGGCCGCCCGTCTCGACGACCTCGCGCGTCAGTTGACGCGCTGACCTGGGGACCACAAAGTGGAAACACTGTTGTTACAAGGCTTGAACCTGTACAAGGCTTTCGGCCCCGATCAGGCGCTGGCCGGGGCGGGCCTGACGCTCGAAGCCGGGGAGATCGTCGCGATCATGGGCCCGTCGGGCTCGGGGAAGTCGACCCTGCTGCACTGCCTGTCCGGCATCGTGCGGCCCGACGAAGGACGGGTGCTGTTCCGCGGCCGCGCGCTCTCTCAGATGGCCGACGCAGAACGCAGTGCCTTGCGGCGCACCGAGTTCGGCTTCGTCTTCCAATTCGGGCAGCTCGTCCCGGAACTGACGTGCCTGGAGAACGTCGCGTTGCCACTGCGGCTCGGCGGGATGAAACGCCGTCCCGCCGAGCGACTCGCGAAGGCCTGGCTCGACCGGCTGGAAGTCGGCGACTCCGAGGACAGCACACCCGCCCAGGTGTCGGGTGGGCAGAGCCAGCGGGTCGCCATGGCAAGAGCGCTGATCACCGAACCGTCGGTGGTCTTCGCCGACGAACCCACGGGCGCACTGGACACGCTCAGCGGCGAGCTCG
Organism: Amycolatopsis sp. cmx-11-32; assembly: GCF_047608695.1. Taxonomy (NCBI): domain Bacteria; kingdom Bacillati; phylum Actinomycetota; class Actinomycetes; order Pseudonocardiales; family Pseudonocardiaceae; genus Amycolatopsis; species Amycolatopsis sp. cmx-11-32. Next base: position 126,624 of record NZ_JADNQN010000001.1, read on the forward strand.
TCATGCGCCTGCTTTCCGAGACGGCGAAACAGACGAACGCCGCCGTCGTCCTGGTCACCCACGAACCGCGGGTGGCCGCCTACTCAGACCGGGAGGTCATCGTGCGAGACGGCCGGACACGTGAACCGGTGGTGACCCGATGAGCGGGCGCGAAGACCTGCTGCTGGGGTTCCGGCTGGCCGTCGGGGGCGGCCGGGGCTCCATCGTCAGGCTCGTCCTGAGCGCCTTCGGCATCGGGCTCGCGGTGGTGATCCTGCTGACCGGCGCCTCCACGGGCACCGTCAAGGAGAACCGGGACCAGCGGGCGTTCGCCTCGTACGTGCGGAGCGAACCGATCCCTGGCGTCGCCCCGCTGGCCTACCGCCCGGCGACGACCGACTTCCGCGGTCAGGCGATCGCGCTCGTCCACCTGCGGCCCACCGGGCCGAACTCGCCGATCCCACCGGGCGTGGACCGGCTGCCCGCGCCGGGCGAGGTCTTCCTTTCGCCGAAACTGGAAGAACTCGTCGCAGCCGATACCAGTGGCCTGCTGCGGCCACTGCTGCCAGGCGAGCCGGTCAGGGTCATCGCCGCGGGAACCGTGCTCAATCCGAACGACCTGGTCGCCTACGTCGGCTCGGACACGTTGCGGTCCGGCTCGATGGTCTACGGCTTCGGCGCCGAACGCGGCTACGACTACACGATCGAACAGGAAGTACTGGCGCTGCTGCTGATCGGGCTCTTCGTTCTGCTCACGCCGGTGTTCATCTTCATCGGGACGATCTCCCGGCTCGGCGGCGCCACCCGGGACCGGCGGCTCGCCGCGTTGCGGCTGGCGGGCTCGTCCGTCCGGCAGCTGCGCCGGATCACCGCGGCGGAATCACTCGCGGGCGCCGCCGCCGGGCTCGTCGTCGGCGCCGCGTTGTTCCTGCTCTTGCGCGGTGCGGTGACGAACTTCCAGGTGTTCCGCTTCGGGCTCTACCCAAGCGACCTCACCCCGCCGTGGCCACTAGTGGTGCTGATCGTGCTTCTCGTCCCCGCCCTGACCGTGGTGACGGCGTGGTTCGCCCAGCGGCACACGATCGTCGAACCACTCGGCGTCGTCCGCGAGGCCACGCCGCCGAAGCGGCGGTTGTGGTGGCGACTGTTGCCGATCCTCGCCGGAATCGCCTTGGTGCTCCCGGATTTCGGCATGGAAAGTGGTCTCGGCCGGGCGGCGCTGATCGCCGGGGTGGTGCTGCTGATGCTCGGGATCCCGGCGCTGCTGCCGTGGCTGCTGGAACGCGTCGTGTCCGGGATCAAGGGTGGGCCACCGTCGTTCCAGCTCGCGATCCGCCGGCTGCGGAGCGACAGCGGGACGCCGTCGCGGGTGGTCGCGGGGCTCTGCGTGGTGCTCGCCGGGGCGATCGGGCTGCAGAGCCTGGTGGCCGGCCAGGCGGCGCTGCAGGACGAGTACCAGGACACGACGGCCGGTCGGACGATCGTCACCGCGGAGGGCCCGGTGGCCGACAAGGCGGTGGCCGCGGTGCGCGCGGTTCCGGGCGCGGCCGATTTCCAGGCCATGCGCTCGATGTTCGTCACCACGGCCGGCGGGGACCACTCCTTCTCCTCGTTCGCTGTCGCCGACTGCCCCACGATCGAAGCGTCGACGGGGACGACGGGTTGCCGCGACGGCGACGTGTTCGCCGAAGCCCCTTCGTTCCACAAAGGACAGTCGGTGACGCTCACCGACCTCGACAAACATGAGCAGCCCTGGTCCGTTCCGGCCACACCGCGACCGCTCGACCCGAAGAAGTCGGGGATCGCCGAATACCTCGGGGTGCGCGTGCTCGCGACACCGGGCGCGGCAGGGGGCATCGATCTGACGGCCGCCTCGGTCACGGTGAGCCTGCGTGACGGGGCCGCGAACCCGGACTTCGTCGAACTGGTGCGGAATTCGGTCGCCCCGCTCGGCTGGGAGGCCACGGTGGCCACGTACAACAGGGAACGGGTCACCGACGAGGCACAGATGTTCGGGGACGCGCGGAACATCCTGCTCGGCGGCGTGCTGTTCGTCCTGCTGCTGGCGGGGGTGAGCCTGCTCGTGCTCGCCCAGGAACAGGTCCGGGAACGGCGGCGGGCCCTCGGCGCGCTGTCCGCCACCGGGGTCCCGGTGCGCGTGATCCTTCGATCAATGGTGTGGCAGAACGGGATCCCGCTGCTGCTGGGGATCGTGATCGCGACGGCGACCGGGATCGGCATCGCCGCGGTCGGCAGGCGGATGTTCTGGGACACGTTGTACATCGACTGGGCCGCTGTCGGGGTGCTCGCCTGCGCGGCGGTCGTGATGGTGCTGCTGGTGACGGCGTCGACGCTGCCGTCGGTGCGCTCGGCCGCGCGGTCGGAGAATCTGCGAACCGAGTGAAAGTCCGGGCAGGCCCCGGTTTCGGGGCCTGCCCGGCTCTACAGCACAGCGCTGACGTCGCGGGCCGCGGCGCGGAGCCCGTCGTGCGCCGCTCGCGTCGACCGCGGGTCGAGGGCGTTGGCGGCCAGGCGGAAAAGGATGGCCCGCAGGAGAAGCTGGGGCCATTCCGGCAGATGCGCCCAGCGTTCGAGAAGATCGATGGTGGCGCCGCCCCAGGCCAGCGCGTCGACCGCGACGATCGCGGCGCCCCATTCACCCGGCCGGTAGTACGGCACGAAATCGACGATGCCGGGGGCCGCGTCACCGTCGAACAGCACGCCGGCGAGAAGCTCCCCGTGGACGACTTGATCCGGCAGCTTGACCGGTCTTCGGGACCCCGCCAGCACCTCGAACCAACGGCCGCCCTTGTTCTCGTCGAGGGACATGTCCGCTTCGCCCCACGCGAGTTTGTCGGCCAAAGCCTCGATATCGGTGCGCCGTCCCAGGAAATCCGGCCGAGGCAACCCCGCCGTCGTCCGGTGCAACTTGACCGCCGCGTGCACGACCTCGTCGTAGCGGTGCTCTGCCGTCCCGGACACGAACCGGTTCGCCGACCAGCCGCCGAGCACCCACCGGCCGTCACTGGACCGGACGGGCTTCGCGACCCTCAGCCCCGGCTCGTCCACGGCTTCCAGCGCTCGGGCCGTCCACAGGGTCCGCGACTTGTCCACGACCGGCTTCAGCACGAGATCGCCGTAGCGCCAGGCGGTGGTGCCGGGCAGCGGCTCCCCGTCACCGGTACGTCCGCCGAACGCCGCGCGGACGTGAGCCGGAGGGCTTTCCAGGGTGGCACGCACGGCTCGGCACGTTACCCCGTCTTCCGCGCCACGAACGAGAAGACGCGCTGGTGGAAGGGCAACGTTCGGGGCGGCAGCCGTCGGCCCGTGATGGCTTCCTTGCCCAGTACAGGAAGGCCCCCTTCCTGTACCCAGACGCAAGGAAGGGGGCCTTCCTGTACTTCGACCGTCAGTAGGTCGGCAGGCTCTGGTCGATCTGCCGCGCCCAGGCCAGTACGCCGCCACCGAGGTGGGTCGCGTCCTTGAACCCGGCCTGGTGCAACGCCGCGAGCGCCTCCGCCGAACGCGCGCCCGACTTGCAGTGCAGCACGATCGGCTTGTCCTGCGGCAGTTCCGACAGCGCCTCGCCCGAGAGGATCTTGTCCTTCGGGATCAGCGTCGCGCCCTTGATGTTCACGATCTCGTACTCGTGCGGCTCACGGACGTCGATGAGGGCGAAGTCGTCGCCGTTGTCGAACTTGGCCTTGAGCTCCGCAGGAGTGATCGTGTGCCCCGAAGCGGCCGAAGCGGCTTCGTCGGACACGACACCACAGAACGCTTCGTAGTCGATGAGCCCGGTGATCTCCGGGGTCTCCGGATCCTTGCGGATCTTGACCTCGCGGTACTTCATCTCGAGCGCGTCGTAGCTGACGAGCCTGCCCAGCAGCGGCTCACCGATGCCGGTGATCAGCTTGATCGCCTCGTTGACCATGATCGAACCGATCGACGCGCACAGCACGCCCAGCACGCCACCCTCGGCGCACGACGGGACCATGCCGGGCGGCGGCGGCTCGGGGTAGAGGTCGCGGTAGTTGAGGCCCTTGCCGTTCGGCGCGTCCTCCCAGAACACGCTCGCCTGGCCCTCGAACCGGTAGATCGAGCCCCACACGTAGGGCTTGCCGGTGAGCACGGCGGCGTCGTTCACCAGGTAGCGCGTGGCGAAGTTGTCGGTGCCGTCGAGGATCAGATCGTACTGCTCGAACAGTTCCAGCGCGTTCGACGACTCGAGTCTGTCGGTGTGCAGGTGCACCTTCACGAAGGGGTTGATCTCGGCGATCGACTCCTGCGCCGACGCGGCCTTGAGCTTGCCGATGTCGGACTGGCCGTGGATGACCTGGCGGTGCAGGTTCGATTCGTCGACCTCGTCGAAATCGACGATGCCGAGCGTGCCGACCCCGGCCGCGGCCAGGTACAGCAGCGCGGGGCTGCCGAGGCCACCGGCACCGATGACCAGCACCTTGGCGTTCTTCAGCCGCTTCTGCCCGGTCATCCCGACGTCGGGGATGATCAGGTGACGGCTGTACCGGGCCACCTCTTCCTTGGTGAGCTCGGCGGCCGGCTCGACGAGCGGCGGCAGCGTGCCTGACATCGGGTCCTCCATCTCGCGTGGATCGCGGGTCGCATCCCAGTATCTACAACACCGACAGGCGGAAACGACTTCCCCTGTTTCAAATCCTGGGAAATTCCAGCAGATGGGAGGGCGTGACTAAGGTGTCTGATTCGGCCAGGAGCCCGGCTTGCAGACCTTGCCGTCCGCCGGCACCTTGCCGCGATCACCGCCGGGGAGATTGTTCAGCTGCGCCACGAAGTCGTTGGAGACGCCGAACGTCTGCTGCATCATCACCGGCGCGATCCCGCCGTTCACCTGACAACCCACGTGCTTTCCGCCAAGTGCATGCCCGACCTCGTGGTTGATGGCGTACTGGCGATACCCGGTCATGTCGCTCTCGAAGGCCAACGCCCCCCGCACCCAGCGGGCGAGGTTGATCACCACGCGCTTGTCGAAGCTCGATCGATAGCACGACGTCTCGTAGGTGATCTGGAACATGCAGACGTCCGCGCGGTGCGTCGTGTTCGGTGTGGTGAGACTCACCCGGAAGCTGGGGTTCGGGAAACTCGCATCCACGCGCTGGAGCGCTCTCTTTCCGTCCCACGTCCAGCTCTTGGAATTGGACAGGATGCCCTCCACCGTCGTGGCGAAGCTGTCGTCACCGGTGTAGCTGGCCGGATCAATGCCGTCCTCGACCTCGATCGTGTAGGTGAACAGCTGCCCCGTGCCCACCTTCTCGCCCTTGCCCGCCACCACGTGATAGGTGCCCTTGCCGGACTCGGTGAAGGGACCGCCCTTGGGCAGGTCCGCGGTCGGGATCTTGAGATCCACCGGTTTGGCCGGATTCTCCGGGAGGACGTCGCCACCCCCGTCGACACCCGCGCCCGGCTCGCCGCCGTTTCCCGCGGAGCCGTCGGCCGAGGCGAGACTCGCCCCGCCGGGGGCGATCGGCTCGGCCGGGCCGGTGGCGGTGTTGAACACGACCAGCGCGGTGATCACCACGAGGATCGGCAGCGCGTACACACGCCAGCCGTAAGTCTTGGCGAAGTGGCCGATGCCGCCTTTGCTCTTGCGCCTGGCGGTTTTGGCGGCGCCGGGCTCGTGCGGCTTCCAGGACGCGCTGAGCGGCTGGGCACTGGTCCGGCGACTGCCAGGGCGGTAGCGGTCTTCGTCGAGCCGCTGTGACGGCGGCGGCGACGGCCGGTACTGGCCGGTGCGCGGGACGTCGGAGGTCCGGGGCTGGGCGCGTGGCGAACGACGGGCGGAAGCCGGGTACTGAGACCGCCGACCTTCGCCCTGCGCGCCATGCTTCACCCGATCCACGGGCACCAGGGTGCCATAACCGAACTGTGATGTTGTGAGCGACCGCCGCATCGCACGGCGTGTCCTCCTCACCCGAATGGGCTACCAGGTGCCCGATTCGACCGATTCCCACATTCCCAAAACGGCCTTTGCCACCACATTCGGGCGTTCCATCTGCGCCACATGGCCGGTTCGGGGCAGAACCAGCAACCGGGCGTGCGGAAGTAGCCGAGCGGTGCGCTCGGCGCGCCGGACGGAGATCACCCGGTCGTGCTGCCCCCATACGACGAGCGTCGGCGTGGCGACCGTCGGCGCGACGGCCCACAGCGACGCGGGTCCGCGCGCGGACCACGTCCGGAAGATGCCGAACGTGCTGCGGGCCAGCGCGGGGGCGGCCCAGGCGAAGCCGGCACGGGCGTTGTGCTCCTCCTCCAGTTCGCTCAGCCTGCTCTCGGCGAAGCGGGTCGGATCGGCGAAGCACAGCTTGATGACCTGCATGGCGCGTTCGCGCGGACCGAGCGCGGCCAGTTGACGGCGCACCCTCGGACCGATCAGCGGCAGATACGCGAACGCCATCCGCGGATCGGACAGCCGGCTCATGCTGGGACGGAGATCCGGCATCGCGGGCGAGATCAGCGTCAGCGTCTTCACCAGCTTTGGACGGCGGGCCGCGACGAGCAGTGCGACCGCGCCACCCATCGAGTTGCCGAGCAGGTGCACCGGCCCGGTTCCGAGGCTCTCGATGTGGCTCGCGACGATCTCGGCGTGCGCGTCGAGACTGAAGCTGAAACCGTTCGGTGGCTCCGAATAGCCGAATCCCGGCAAATCGACCGAAGTGCCGGCCGCCTGGGGCGCCAAGAGCGCGGCGAGGTCGGTCCAATTCGTGGACGAACCGCCGAGCCCGTGGACGTAAACCGCCGTTTCGGGGCCGCCTGGAGTCCGGCGGATGTGCAATTTCACCCCGCCGACATCTATTGTTTCCCCGGGCCACGGCGGCGGCGCGGGATCCAGCGACGGCAATGACCTGCGCGACAGCGGTACGTGGGTCAGCGGTGAGCGGCCCACGGCGGCACGGGAAACTGGAGAAGACACAGCATCAAGGATGCCCGACCCTTGGCGGTTCGGCCGTACCGGCGAGTAATCTCGAGTTCACTTCACGCGGCGGTGATCCCGCCCTGCGGAGCCCCGCTCGACTGGAGGAACGATGACCGAAATGGCGCGACTGCAAGCCCGAGGCGTCCGCCTGCCCAGGACGGAACGCCGGGCCCAGCTGCTGGCCGCCGCCCAGCGGGTGTTCGCCGCGAACGGATACCACGCCGCCGCGATGGACGAGATCGCCGAAGAGGCCGGGGTCAGCAAGCCCGTCCTCTACCAGCACTTCCCCGGCAAGCTCGACCTCTACATCGCGCTGCTGGAGAGCCACGTCGACGAACTGGTGCGGCGGGTCAAGGACGCGCTCGACTCCACGACGGACAACAAGCAACGTGTCCCGGCGACCGTCGGCGCGTTTTTCGACTTCGTCGACAACGACGCCGGCGCGTTCCGCATGGTCTTCGAGTCCGACCTGCGCGGCGAGCCTGCCGTGCAGGAGGCCGTGGACCGGGCGACGTCGGCCAGCGTCGACGCGATCACCGAGACCATCACCGCCGACGCGGGCCTCGACGAGGACAAGGCACGGCTGCTCGCCGTCGGCCTCGTAGGTCTCTCGCAGGTCAGCGCGCGGTTCTGGCTGGCGCACCACAAGTCGATGAGCAAGGACGAGGCCGTCGCGCTCACCGCCAACCTCGCCTGGCGCGGCATCGGCGGTGGTTTCCCGCTGCAGCACTGACCCGCGTTTAGTCCTCTAGTTGCGGTCCTTGCGCGTGCAACTACCGCAACTAGAGGACGAAACGCGTGGGTTCACCGGACGCGGACGCCCCGCAGGATGACCGCGACGGGGTGCTCCAGCCGCGCCAGGTCCTCACACGGATCTTCCGCATGGACGACGGCCCTGGCACCAGCCAGCCCTCCGCGACCGGCTCCGCACCGAGGACCGGATCGGCCGTCCAGCGGTCACCATCGGCGTGGAGATCGACGTACCCGCCGTCGGGAAGTGCTCGGCCTCGGACTCTGACGATCACGGTGCCCCCTCGTGAGTGGTGATTCGACTCAACCACGGACTGCCGGGGAGCAAGGGACCTTTGCTACCGCTTTCCACCATCCAGCGGCACCGCGACGGGCCGGGTTTCGGCTATGACTCGATCGACCGCGTTGCCGACCGGCGAGGAGTTCCCCATGCCCCACATCACGCTCGACGAGAACCTGCTCGGTATCAGAGCCCTGTTCGCCTACCGGCCCGAGACGGCGGCGCCGCTCGGACAACTCGCCGAAGTCCTGCTTCGCGGGCCGAGCAGCCTCAGCATTGGCGAACGCGAGCTGATCGGCGCTGTCGTTTCGCGCGGTAACGACTGCACGTTCTGCTCACGCAGTCACGCCGCCGTCGCCGCCGAAGCGCTCGAAGGCGGCATGCCGGTTGTCGAAGCAGCCTGGGAGGACATCGACGGCGCGCCCGTCTCGGCGAAGGTCAAGGCGCTCCTGCACATCGCGCTCGCCGTCCGTGAAGGCGGGAAATCCGTGAGCGAAGACCTGATCGCGGCGGCCCGTGCGGAAGACGCGACGGACATCGAAATCCACGACACGGTGCTGATCTCAGCGGCGTTCTGCATGTTCAACCGGTACGTCGACGGGCTGGGGACCATCGCCCCGGACGACCAAGACGCCTACCAGGGCGCCCGCCTCCTGGCGGGCGGCTATACCCGCCTCTGAGACAGCGAAACAGAGCAGGGGACCTTTGCTACCGCTTGCCCCACCGAGAGCGATAGCAAAGGTCCCCTGCTCCCTCTTCAGACCCTCGCGGCGCGGCGGACGAGTGCCGCGACGCGGTCCGAAACCTCCTGTGCCCGTTCCTGCGGAAGCATGTGCCCGGCACCCGGGTAGCGCACGAATTCGGCGTCCGGCAGCGCGTCGGCGATGACCTTGGCGTGGGTGGTCGGGCAGAGCCTGTCCCGCTCCCCCGACAGCACGATCACCGGTTTCCCGAGCAGCGCGGCCAGCGTGACACGGCAGTCGTGCCGTGAGATCGCGTCCTGGAATCCGGCGACGCTCGCCGGATGCGCGCACAGCAGCTGTTCCGCCACCGAATTGACGTCCTCCCGCCGCGGGCGCCGCCCGAAGACGAGCATTCGCGCGCCGGGGCGCACCACCGACAGCGGCAACGGCAAGGCGTCCCGGCGCTGTTTCGCGAGCAGTTTCGCGAGGCGCCGTTCGAACCTCGCCGCGCCGCTGCCCGCGATCCCCGGCAGGCCGAGGGTGATCCGGTCCATCTCACCGGACGACGTGGCGACGAAGGCGACACCGGCGACGCGCCGGGCCACGAATTCGGGGTGACTACGGGACAATTCCATGATCGTCATGCCGCCCATGGAATGGCCCGCGAGCACGATCGGCCCGTTCGGTACACGGTCTTCGATCAGCTCGGCGAGGTCGTTCGCCAGCGTCGGGATCGTCGCCGTGCCCGGTTTCGCCGGCGCGGAACCACCGTGCCCGCGCAGGTCGTAGCGCAGGATCCGGACGGAGTCGCCGAGCCGGGCCACCACGCCGTCCCAGGTCCGGAGGTCCTGTGTCCAGCCGTGCACCAGTACCAGCGTGAGTTCGGAGTCGGCGGGGCCGCTCGTCTCGACGTGCAGGGCGGTGCCGTCACCGGTCACGAACCGGTGTTCCCTGGACGGGTCCCAGGAAACGGTGCCGCGCTGTTCGACGCTCCTCATCGCTTCCCCGGCAGCAGGAAGGACTTGCGCCAGAAGTACATTCCCGGCTTCCCGACCAGACCGGCCTCCTGCAGGAACGGCATGATCTTCTCGCCGGCCCAGCGCACGCTGTCCTGCCAGTTCGGGTTGTTCATCGCGGCTTCGACGCCGTCACGCGGACGGATGCCGACGGCCTTGTAGACATGCGGGTTGATGAACGCCCGCGTCACGAAGTACGAGATCAGCGCGATGATGAACTGCTGATAGACGATTTCCTTCTTCGACAGCTTCGCCATCCCGCGAGTGACCTCTTCGCGGGCGAAGGTGACGTGACGGGCTTCTTCGAGCACGTGGATCCGGTTGACCATCCGCACCAACGGCTGGATGTCCGGGTCGTTCATCTGCTCGCGCTGAAGCCGGTCGAGGACCTCTTCGGCGACGAGGATCGCGCCGTAGCGCGCGGGCCCGTAGCTGATCGACGGCATCAGTTTCGCGAGGCGCCGCAGCCAAGGTACCGGCCCGTAGGACGGGCAACCGATCCGCGACGCCATCCGCGCGAACATCGTCGAGTGACGGCATTCGTCCGCGATCTCGGTCAGCGCGTACTGCGCGTGCGAACTGGTCGGGTCTTCGTCGTAGACCTCTTTGAGCAGCATCTGCATCAGGAGGATTTCGAACCACAGCCCGGTCGTCGCCACACTCGCGACCTCGTGCTTGCCGAGCTCGATGCGCTGCTCTTCGGACAGCGAGTCCCACAGCTTGGTGCCGTAGAGCGAGGAGCGATGTGCCGGGATGAAGTGCTTCCCGTCCACCAGCGGAGCGTTCCAGTCGATGTCGACGTCGGGGTCGTAGAACTTGTTTGCGGAGGACTTGAGCAGCCGCTCGGCCGTCTTCTCCCGGTCTGTTTCCTTCAGCGCCCGCGTCATGGCCGACACGCCCCTATCTGTAACTCGCGGTAACAGTTACCTCTGGTAGCATGACCGGGGTGATCGAACGTGTCAAGCGCAACAGCAAGCAGTCGAGCAAGCACCCCACGGCGGGTGAGGCCGACACGGGTGACGCCCGTCGCGATCGCTGGCGCAAGCACCGGATCGAGCGCCGCGCGGAATTCGTCGAGGCCGCCCTCCGCGCGCTCGACACCCACGGGCCGGACCTCGGCATGGAAGACGTCGCCGCCGAAGCGGGCGTCACGAAGCCTGTGCTGTACAGGCACTTCGACGACAAGGCCGACCTGTACGTCGCGCTCGGGCAGCGTGGCACCGAGATCCTCTTCCAGCGGCTGATCCCGGCCATCAACTCCGAGCTGGCCCCGGTCCCCCGGATCCGGATGGCGCTCGACGCGTTCTTCAGCGTCATCGAGGAGCACCCCAACCTGTACCGCTTGCTCGCGCGCGGTGGCCTGCAGGAGAAGGTACTCGTCAAGTCCGACGTCGTCGCCGAGGACAAGGAACTGATCGCCACCGCGCTGACCGCGCTGCTCGGCGACTACATGCGGATGTTCAACATGGACTCCGGCGCCGCCGAACCGTGGGCGCACGGCATCGTCGGCATGGTGCAGAGCACCGGCGAATGGTGGCTGGACCGGCGCTCGATGGGCCGCGACAGCGTCGTCGAATATCTGACGCAGATCATCTGGGCCGCGATCGACGGCCTCTCCCGGCAGCAGGGCATCGTCATCGACCCGAACCTGCCGCTCGAAGAGAACAAGGTCGTCCAGATGCGGAAGGAAGCAGAAGCACAATGAGCGAGCACGACGAAGACGGCTACTCCGGCGAAGCGGTCCTCGTGATCGACGGGACCGAGATCGCGGCCACGGTCGAACTGCGGGGCTACTTCCAGCCGATCGACGGCTACTACCGCTGGTACGGCCGCGTGGCCACCAGCGAGCAGGTGTCCGCGGCCGCCGACGGCAAGAAGACCGCTGTCGAGATCCGCGCGGGCGAGTACAGCGCGAAGGGCGAACTCTCCGACCCGGACCCGTGGGACCGCTACCGCATCATGGGCACCAGCACGCCGCCCTTCCACGTCCCCACCAGCCTCGAAGAGCTGAACGAACTCAACGCCTGACCGTGGCAGTACGTGAAGGCCCACTGGTCGGCGCCGCTCCCCGGCCCGAGGGCCGGTGATGTAGGAATGGGGACGTTCAGTGTCCCAACTCCTCCATCGTCACGAGGTCGCGCCGGTCTCGGACCTCGAGCAACGGAAGATCGAGCTCAGGCCAGTGGAGTGGGGAGGATTGGGGACGTTCACCGTCCGAAATCTTCCCCGCTCAGGCGTGTGCCGGGTACATGTCCCCGAATCTCTGTCGAGCAAGGTCCGCAACCGGTGTGACCTCGCAACGATGGAGAAATCGGGACACTCAACGTCCCCATTCCTCCATCGTCAGCCTCACGCAGCGACCACTAGCCGCCACCTCGACATTGCCGGGACCCTGCCTTGAGCCGAGGGAAGGGGCGTTCCCGCGAGAGGCCCCTTCAGCCCCGCCGCTGAGCAGGCACCTGCGTCACCGCTCCCAGATACTTCGGCCAGCTCGACAGCTTGTTCATCGCCCATTCGAGCGGCCCGCGCCCGATGAACTTCCGCCACAGCACCGCGGCGGTCAGCGCGACCACCGAGAACTCGACGAAATGCAGCACACTGAAGATCGAATCGCCGTCGCTCTCGTCCCACAGCACAGCGATCGCCACGAAATGCAGTACGTACGCGCTCAGCACCCGCCCGCCCAGGTCCGAAAGCGGCCGCAGCACGCGCCCGAACCTCGGCATCAGCAGCTGGCAGCCACCGATCACCGCCGCCGCGATCCCGATCGAGATCAGCAGGTCGAACGGCGTGTACGAGGTTCCGGTCGGCAGCAGCTCCCAGGCCCAGCTGGTGGTCGGCGGCGTGCCGTGGATCCAGGTCTGGTGGAGCCGGAAGAACTCCGGCGGCGTCATCCCCGCCTGCGCGGCGGCCGGTTCCAGCGAGCGGTAGACGGTCTGCATGCCGCCGAGCGGCCCGGTCGCGATCCAAGACACGAGGTACCCGCCCACCGCGAGCGCCGTTCCGCCGAGGAACAGGCGGCGGCACACGCTGCGTGAGGTCAGGTCCATCCGCCCGAGGGACATCCCCGCGAACACGTACGCCATCAGCGTCAACGCGGGGAAGGTCCCGGTCAGGACGAGCACACTCGCGGCCTTCAGCAGACCTGTCGAGGTGACGTCGTCCGCGGTCAGGTCCGGAGCGAAGAACAGCAGGTCACGGGGTAGCACTTGGGCCCTGATCAGATGCGAGGACAGCGGGCCCGCCACGGCGACGACGACCGCGGCGATCGCCAGCGCCTTCGCGCTCGCGCGCAGCCACGGAATCGCGAAGAGGAAACAGGCCCCGTAATAGGCCAGGATCACCATGTAGCCGGTTTCGAGGCTGGTCAGCCAGAGTCCCAGCGCCACCAAAAGCGGTGCGCGGGTCGCCAACTTGAGCACGACGCGGGTCCGGTCACGGCCCAGTTTCGGACGGCGACCGCCGGACATCAGCGCGATCGAGACCCCGGCCAGCACCGCGAACAGCGCCGCTGAGTGGCCTTCGAACGGTTTGAACAGCACCCCTACGCCGCCCTTGGCGGGATCAGGGCCGACATGCACCGCGTACATGCCGAGCACGGCCAGGCCGCGGGCGACGTCGATACCGGTCAGACGCCCAGCGCCCCGTCTGCCTCGTTCGGGAACAGTGCGCGCGCCGTCGACCAGCGCGCGGTCCATCACAGTGACGCCGTCCACCTCATTCCTCGGCTAGCCCCCGCCGTCCCCGCCTTAGCGTGACGATCAAAACTGAGAGCTGGCTGAGACACGGCGGTGACGCCACTGTGACATCGGACTACAACCCGATCGGGTCAGCCACCAACGGCGAAGCCGACCTTGCGAACGTCCGACGGCGCGATCTCGACGTAGGCGATCCGGTCGGTGGGCACGATGTACTTGCGGCCCTTTTCGTCGTCGAGGCGGAAGATCCCGTCGACGGCCCCCAAGGCGTTCGCGACCAGTGCCTCGACCTCGTCGGGCGACTGGCTGCTGGACACCACGAGCTCCCGCGGCGTGTCCTTGATGCCGATCTTGACCTCCACGTGGGACCTCCGCTTGAAAGTTCGAAATTACTTGTCCGACAAGGCTAGCCGAAGAGACCTCAGCCGAGCCCCAGTACCTGCATGCGCTTGGTGTGCCCCTGCTGCAACCGGCGGAACAGCGCGGCGATTCCCGAAAGGTCGCCCGATCCTTCGACGATCAGTTCGGCGAGCCCGTCCCGTTCGGCGACGACGTACTGGGCCTGCGTCAGCGCCTCGCCCAGCAGGCGACGGCCCCACAGCGCGAGCTTGTCGCGCGCCTTCGGGTCGGCTCCGATCCCGGCCGCGACCTCGCGCTCGGCGAAGGCCGAATGCCCGGTGTCGGCGAGCACGGTGAGCACCAGATCCTTGGTCTCGGGGTCGAGCCAGCTGGCCATCTCGCGGTAGAGGTCCGCCGCGAGCCCGTCGCCGACGTAGGCCTTCACCAGCGACTCCAGCCAGGAACGCGGCTTCGTGGAGGCGTGCCAGGCGTCGATGTGCCCGACGAACGGCCGCATCGCGTCCTCGATCGCGACGCCGTGTCCCGCGAGGTGCTTGGTGAGCAGGTCGTAGTGCCCGATCTCGGCGGCCGCCATGGACGCCAGCGCGGCCCGGCCGGACAGGGTCGGCGCGGTGCGCGCGTCCTCGGCCATGCGATCGAATGCGGACAATTCCCCATAGGCGAGTACGCCGAGCAAATCGACTACGCCCTCGCTGATCTGCTTTGCCTCCGTCACGGCGAAGAGGGTATCGCCGAACACACCCGCGGAGTGGTGAAGAGACCGATCACACCCACTCCGGCGCGGCGGGGACTATCCTGAAACCGCAGACCAGGTACACTGGCGGCCGGATACGACGGATCTTCCGTCCCGGATCGGGACGCTGCTGCGGCTGAAGGACAGCCGATGTGGCCCTGGTCAGCGCAAGAATGATGTGCGTGCACGCCATCCTGCGGCATTCCCACGAAGGGCCGCTTCAGCGCCAGTAGCGCGGAGCCGAGCGAATCCTCGTGGTCGAGTGTCGAACGGTGACCAGGGCAGTGCGCGCTGGTCACGAGAGAGGCGAGCACCCTGACCACGAACGAAATCACCACCGAAGAGAACACCACCACCGACGTCCCCGAGGCCGTCGCGCTGGAGCACAGCGAGACAGGCCCGGCGGCGCTCGACGTGTCGCACCCGCTTCAGGCGGGCGCGCCGGTGGAATCCGAAGCCGCTTCCTTCGCCTCCTTCGGCGTCAAGCCGGAGATCGTGAAGGCCCTGAGCGAAGCCGGGATCGAGCGCACCTTCGCCATCCAGTCGCTGACCCTGCCGCTGGCCATGGCAGGCGACGACCTCATCGGCCAGGCCCGCACCGGCATGGGCAAGACGCTGGGCTTCGGCGTCCCGCTGCTGCACCGCGTCGAGGTCCCCGGCGACGGCACCCCTCAGGTGCTGGTCGTCGTGCCGACCCGCGAGCTGTGCATCCAGGTCGCGAACGACCTCAAGGGCGCGGGCAAGCACCTCGGCATCCGCACGCTGGCCATCTACGGTGGCCGCCCGTACGAGCCGCAGATCGCGGCGCTCCGCAGCGGCGTCGACGTCGTCATCGGGACGCCCGGCCGCCTGCTGGACCTGGCCGAGCAGAAGCACCTGGTGCTGGGCAAGGTCCGCGGCCTGGTGCTGGACGAGGCCGACGAAATGCTCGACCTCGGCTTCCTGCCCGACATCGAACGCATCCTGCGGATGGTTCCGGACAAGCGGCAGACGATGCTGTTCTCGGCCACCATGCCGGGCCCGATCATCACGCTGGCCCGCACGTTCCTGACCCAGCCGACGCACATCCGCGCCGAGGAGAACGACGCCGGCGCGATCCACGAGCGCACCACCCAGTTCGTCTACCGGGCGCACTCGATGGACAAGCCCGAGCTGATCGCCCGCGCGCTGCAGGCCGAGGGCCGCGGCCTGACGATGATCTTCACCCGCACCAAGCGCACCGCGCAGAAGGTCGCCGACGAACTCGTCGAGCGCGGCTTCGCGGCCGCCGCCGTGCACGGTGACCTGGGTCAGGGCGCCCGCGAGCAGGCGCTGCGCGCGTTCCGCGCCGGCAAGGTCGACGTGCTGGTCGCCACCGATGTCGCCGCCCGCGGTATCGACATCGACGACGTCACGCACGTGATCAACTACCAGACACCGGAGGACGAGAAGAACTACGTCCACCGTATCGGCCGCACCGGCCGCGCGGGCCGCACCGGTGTCGCGATCACCCTCGTCGACTGGGACGAACAGCCGCGCTGGAAGATGATTTCCGACACCCTCGGGCTCGACATGCCCGAGCCTGCCGAGACGTACTCGTCGTCCAAGCACCTGTTCAGCGACCTGGGTATCCCCGAGGGCACCGCCGGCCGTCTCCCGCTCTCGAAGCGCACCCGCGCCGGCCTTTCGGCCGAGGTCGAGGAAGACCTGGGTGGCAAGCGCCGTGGCCGCGGCCAGGGCGTGGCGAAGGACAAGGACGAAGAGGCACCCCGCAAGCGCAACCGCACGCCGCGCAAGCGGACCCGTGGCGGTGCCGACGCGGCCGCCAAGATCGAGGCCGCCGACGCCGCCGCGAACGCTTCGGCGGACAGCGCCGAGGGCCAGAGCGAAGCCACTTCGGAGGGGCGTACTCGTACGCGCCGCCGCAGCCGTGGCGCCGCGAAGCCGAGCCCGGAGGTCAGTGGCCCAGCGGTCGAGAAGGAAGCAGGCGACAGCGCCGAGCGTCCGGCTCGCCGACGCCGCCGTCGCCGTCCCTCGACGACTTCTGATACACCTGCGTCGGCAGACTGAGCATCAGAACCGGGCGGCGGAGCTGAAGGCTCACTGCGGAACCAGCCACAAACGTGAACCTGCCCCGGCCGAAGGCCCCGCGATCCCTGCGGCAAGGTGCCTGGCTCGCACACGTGACCTGTGTGCCCGTCCAGCACCCTGGCGACGAGATCGCGGTCGCGGGTTCACCACTCAGAACGCAGACCGCGGACGTGGGGAGCTAAGGGCACGTGAGCGAACGTTGGGACGCCGCGCCGGACGAAGATCCGGCACGGCCCATGTCCGCTGATCCCGAACAGCCGTCGAACGGCGGCGAGCCGGACACCTCGGCCGCGATCGGCACCGAAGACGTACTGGACGCCGAACCCGCCCAGCCGGAGGCCACCGTGCCTCCGGCGGCCGGGAAACGCGCCCGGCGCTCGCCGTGGAACCGCACGCGGGATCGCGTGATCGTCGCGGTCATCGTGGTGGTCGTCGCGGTCACCGGTGTCGTGATCGGCGTGACCAGCGACAACGCGGCGACGGTCGCACAGATCGCCGCCACTCTGCCGCCCGGTCTCCCGCCCGCTCCGGCGGAAGTACCCGGCTCGCTGACCGAACTGTGGCAGGCGCCCAGTTCGTCGACGCCCGTCCCGATCGGTGAGGCCAACAGCGTCGTCACCGCCGACAAGGGCGAAGTACTCGGCCGGGACCCGTACACCGGCGATGTCCGATGGCGCTATTCCCGCGATCTCGAGCTGTGCACCGTCGCACTCGCCGGGATCAAAGTGGACGCGGTGTACCGCAAGGACACCGGCTGCAGCGAGGTCACCCAGCTCGACGCCGGGACCGGGCGCCGCACCGCGCAGCGCAACGGCGACGCCGAACTCGGCACCCAGCTGGTCGTGGACGGCTCGCACGTCACCACGACCGGCAAGAAACTGCTCAACACCTGGCGCGACGACCTGGTCAAGAGCATGGAGTACGGCCAGGTCCCGGCCATCGTGAACGCGAACAAGCAGCCGAGGACGGGCTGCACCTACGGCACGGTGGCCGCGGCGGCGGGCAAGATCGGCGTGATCGAGCGCTGCCCCGGCGACCCGGCCGACCGCTTCACCATCTACCGCGCGACCAACGACGAGGCCGACGACCCGAAGGTCGACTACAGCACCGTGCTCGCCGGGAAGAACGCCAAAGTCGTCGCGATGTCCGGCGACCTCGCGCTGATCGTGCTGCCGGAGCAGAAACTGCTGGTCATCTACGGCGGCGACGGCCTGCAGAAATCGGCGTACCCGCTCGACGCGCCCGCCGCGGACATCGAGCAGGATCCGGTGGGCGGCATCATGGCGACCGCGTGGACCGCGCAGGGCGTCTACTGGTTCACCGGCTCCAAAACCATGGCGTTCTCACGCGACGACCTCACGCCGCGCTGGACACTGAACAGCTCCGTCGGGCCCGGCGTCACCTTCGGGGATCAGCTGGTCGTGCCGATCCAGGGCGGGCTCGCCGTACTCGACGAGCTGACCGGCACCACGATCCGCACCGTCGGCGTCGACCGGCACGGCTACACCGGCCCGGTGCGGCTCTCGTCGGTCGGGCCTGTGCTGCTGGAGCAGCGCGGCGCCACCCTGGCCGCCCTCAAGTGACCGCCGGGCGATAGCAAAGGTCCCTTGCTGCGCTCGGTGGATCCGGTCACTACGTCGAAGATTTTGTACGAAGCCGGCTGACTTCTTTCCAGCACCATTTGCCGCCCTCGTCGGCGAGCGTGCCGGTGGCGGTGGCGGGTCGCCCCGCGATGCTCAGCGTGACGGCCACCGTGTACTTGGTCTCGGAGACCTTGGTGACCTCGCCGAGCATGGCGTTCGACGCTTCGCCGACTCGATCGATGACCTGGTCGATGTCCTTTTCCGCGTTCCCGCACTTGAGCGCCGTCAACGCGGTCCTGTCGCCGGCGTTGATGCCGTCGACGATCGCCCGCGCGGTCCCTTCAGGGCTGGTCACTTTGTCGGCCGCGTCGTCGCTGAGAAAGAACCCCGGAGCGACGAACCCGGTGATACCGAGCGTGACCAGCACCACGACAGCGGCGGCGATGCCCACCAGGAGGCCGGTCTTGCCGTTCTTCGGTGGCGCGGGCGGCCCGCCGAAGCCCTGCCCGTACTGCTGGTTCTGACCGTAGGGCTGCTGGCCGTAGCCGGGGTACTGCTGCTGGGGGTATTGCTGCTGGGGGTACGCGCCGCTCTGGTCGTAACCGCCCTGCTGGTACTGCTGCCCGCCATGGTCGTGGTGGGGCTGGGGTGGGTAGGTCATCAACGGTGCCTTCCGTGCTCGCTGTGCGGCAGCGTCTTCGTCTACGACGTGCCCAGTGAGCCACAGTTTCGCTGTGCCAGGTTACTTTTCCGGCAAGTGGCATTTTCCTGCCGTGTTCAGTTCCACCAGAACAGGCTCAGCGCGGCCGTCACGCTCACCACGACGCCGAGACCCGCGAAGCCCGCGACGCGACCATTCCGCGCATCGGCCACCCGCTGACAGAGCAGGGCGACCACCGTCGCGACCGGATGTCCGATCAGCATCAGCGGTCCCGGCCCCGGAACACCGGTGGACAGGCAGATCCCGGCGATCGAAAGCACGCACACCGCGAGGACGACCATCCCGGCCGCGAGCGAACCGGTCAGCCCGCGCCAGAACCGGCCGCGCCCGGACGCCGCGGAAACGTCCGGTCCCACGGGCAGCGGTGCGGTCGCGAGCTCTTCGGTGTCCGGTGACGACACGTCCTCGCCTGTCCAATCGTCGGGTTTCGAGCTAGGGCGCCAGCAGCTCCCACGGCTGGGATGCCGGTCCGGCCTCCTGGCCTGCCGCGCAGCTGGGCCGGAAGTCGCACCATGAGCAACGGCGGCTCGGGCGCGCGGGGAACAACACGTCCTCGTCGCCGCCGGCGTTCAGGGTATCCGTTGCCAGCCGTAGGTCCCCGGCGGTCTCATCGGCGCGCTGGAGATGCCGTTTGAGGCTCTGCTCGGTGTGCTCGGCGGCCGCGATGGTGCCCGTGGGCACGTGATGCAACTCGACCTGGTAGCACGGCGCCCGCAACGTTCTGGCGGCCGCGACCGCGTACAGCGCCAAAGCCTGCGAAGAGCGCGCCTCGTAGTCGTCCGGCTCACGACGACCGGTCTTGTAGTCGATGATCACCAGCTCCCGGCCGCGCTGGTCGATGCGGTCGGCGCGGCCTTCGATGATGAGGCTGGGCCCGCTGCCCGGTTCGAGCGTGACGGGCGCCGAAACCCAGCGCTCCAACCCGACCGGATCGACGCTGACGTCGTTGTGCTCGACGTACTCCGCCACCCACCCCTTGGCACGCGCGCGATAACGGGCGGCCTGGCCGGTGTCTTCGAACCCGGCGTCCTTCCAGTGCTCGGCGACGAGCGCCATCGCCCGCTGCGGCACGCGCTTGATCACCGGCAGGTCGAACAGCGCCCGCAACGCGTTGTGCACCACCGCGCCGAGCGTGCTGTGCGCCCACGCCCCGGTGCGGGTCGGGGACGGGCGGTCGAGGTACGACATGCGGTAACGGCGCGGGCAGTCTTCGAACGTCGCGAGGCGCGCGGGCGAGACCTTCGTCAGCTTGCGCGGTGCCTCGACGCCGAAGTCGAAACCAATCTGCTCCATCGGATCACCCCGCCCGCAACGCTACGCACCCCCACCGACACTTTTCGAGGGGATCCCCAGGGAGAGAGCAAGGGACCTTTGCTATCGCTTGCGCCTGGGCAGGGTCCGTGAAGGCCCCCTTCCCTACCGTCAGGGTCAGGGCCCCGGCAAAGTCGAGGTCTTGCGGGTCAGGCGGCTATCCGTCGCTGCGTGAGGCTGACGATGAAGGAATTGGGACGTTGAGTGTCCCCATTCCTCCATCGTCGCGGGGTCACACCGGTTGCGGAGCTTGATCAACAAGGGTTCAGGGGGATATGCCCCCCGGCACACGCCCGAGCGGGGAAGATTTCGGACGTTCAACGTCCCGAATCCTCCCCACTCGGGCCTGGCAGGCACTAGCGATGCCAAGCTCGAATCACCATCAGCAGCGCTGCGACTTTGCCGGGACCCTGACCCTCAAGTAGGGAAGGAGGCTTCACGGCATGCCAAGAGAGAGCAAGGGACCTTTGCTATCACCCGCGTTGTCGCCAGGGCACGCAGGTGGGCTGAAGGGGCCCATGACCGCATCCGACGCGGTGAAGGGAGCTTTCGCTTCATGACATGAGAGGAAAGTCCCCTTCAGCCCCCGTCACGTGCCCGCGATGAAGCCCTTCACCGAGTTCGCCACCAGCTCGACCGCGATGGCTGCCAGCAGCAAACCGGCGATCTTCGCCAGCAGCGTGATCCCGCTTTCCTTGATCAGCCGGATGACCACGCCCGAGTACCGCATGCACAGGTACAGCACGAAGTGCACCGTCACGATCGAAAGCGCGAGAGCCACGTACGCGCCGGGGTGCCCATCGGCCTGCCGTACGAAGACGATGGTCGCGGCGATCGCGCCCGGACCGGCGAGCAGCGGCGTTCCGAGCGGCACCAGCGCGACGTTGACGTCGTCCCCCGCCGCCTCGGCCTCACCGCCGGTGTTGCCGGTGAGCAACTGCAGCGCGATCAGCAGCAGCAACAGCCCGCCCGCGCCCTGCAACGCCGGGATGCCGATGCCGAGGTACGAAAGGATCGCTTGCCCGGCCACCGCGAACAGCGAGATCACCAGTAGCGAGACCAGTACCGCCTGCCGCGCGGCCTTGGCGCGGAACGCCACCGACTTCCGGCCGGTCAGACTCAGGAACACCGGCACCGTGCCGGGCGGGTCCATGATGACGATCAGCGTGATCGTCGCGCTCATGAACAGGCGCGCGTCGAAGAAGTCCGTGATCGTCACCGGGTCACGACCTCGTATCCGGTCGACCGCGAGACGAGTTCCTCCAGCGCGAGCGGGTCGGTGGTCTCGTCGCCGAGGTCGATGGTCTTGTTCGTGCCGTGGTAGTCGCTCGACCCTGTCCGCACGAGCCCCAGTTCCCCCGCCAGCCCGTGCAGCCGGACGCGGGTCTCCTCGTCGTGGTTCGGGTGGTCGACCTCGACGCCGGTGAGCCCGTGCCCCGCCAGCGCCGCGAGCACATCGACGGTGATGGTCGCGCCGCGCGTGTAAGCGAAGGGGTGCGCGATCACGGTGACCCCGCCCGCGTCCGCGATCATGTCGATCGCGTCCTCCACGAGCGTGTCCTGACGCGCCACGAAATACCCGCTGCCGTTGCCGAGATAGCTCCCGAAGGCTTCGTTCACCGACGAGACGACGCCGCCGCGCACCAGGGCCTGCGCGAGATGCGGCCGTCCGGCCGAACCGTCCTCCGGTAACAGCGACATGACCTCGTCGGGATCGACAGGCAGACCGTCGGCGGCCATCCGCTCGGCCATCACGCGCAGCCGCCACCGCCGCTCCGACCGCAGCCGGGTCTGCTCGGCGACCAGCGCCGGCGACGCCGGGTCGAAGAGATACGCGAGCAGATGGACGCTGACGTGCCGCCCGGTCACCGGATCGACGGAGATCGTGGACAGCTCGGCTCCGGGCACCAGGGAAAGGCCGGGCGGGAGGGCCTCGGCGGCCGGGGCCCAGCCGGCCGTGGTGTCGTGATCGGTGATCGCGACGACGTCGAGGCCCGCCTTCGCGGCGGCGGCTACCAGCCCGGCAGGGCTGTCGGTGCCGTCGGAGGCGGTGGAGTGGGCGTGCAGGTCGATGCGCATCAACTGTATTGTCTATCGCGCTGATCAGGGCCGCGCTGCCAGGGCGCGACTAAAGTGCCCTACGTCGCCATCGCGGTAAGGGCGCCCTGCCATCGCGCCCCTGAGGCCTGGCGGCCAAAAGGCGCGCGACTCCAAAAGATCAAAAAACTCCGGTCACCTCAGTCGAGGCAGGGGCTGCTGCGGCGTCGCCAGTCGGGATAGGCGGCTAGCCGACCTTCTTCTTGCCACGCGCCGCACGCTGCGCCTTGATCATCGAGAAGCGCTCGGCCTGCTTCTGCTTGTCGCCGAAGACGAGTTCGGAGATCGTGTCGTAGAACTCTTCCGGCCGCGGCAGGTAGTCGATGCGGTTCAGCGCCTGGATCTGACCGGCCGACTCGACCACCATCGTCCCGTATCCCACCATCCGGCCCCAGGCCGAACGCTCGTACGTGAGGTCGGTGACCTTGGTGATCGGCATCATCAGCACCTTGGTGGTGAAGACGCCGGTGGTCATCACGAAGCGTTTGTCCGTGACGACCAGCCGCTCGACCCACCACTCCATCACCACGTACGCGAAGCGCAGGATGACGAGCAACGCGGCATACCAGAGGATGTTCTGGATCACCCACGCGGCGGGCGGCAAGAGGTAGGACACCAGTACGCAGACGGCCAGCAACGCGGCCGTCTCGAAGGTTTCCCACAACAGCACAGCCCAGTGACGGCGGATCCTGATGACCCGCCGCTCGGTGTCGAGGAGATACTCGTCTGGATCGCGTGGTGCGAACATACCGATAGAGTATCCGCTCCTTCGCTAGCTGAAGACGCTGCTGACGAAGGTGATCACCGATTCGGCCGAGTCACGCAGGAAGCCGATGATGTTTCCCACGAGGCCCGCCGCCTGACCTGGCTGCGCGATCACGAAGAACAGCACCAACGCGATTCCTGCGAAAGTGAGGAGCTTTTTCGCGTTCACAGCGATCAATCCTGTCTCTTACGGTGACTGACTGCGGATACTGACCATTCATTTTGTACCGCACCTTCCACCCGCGCGGGAGGGAAGTCCCGCGCTTGGGTCAGTCGGCGAGGGGAAGTGTACCGTACGGCTACTCTCCGTGTACAGGACAGCCGTTGTCAGGGCGCCCGCGTCTACCATTCGGGAATGAACACCGTGTCGAACAGCACCGTCCGCTGTGTCGGCGGCATCGTCCACGACGAACGCGGTCGGATCCTGCTGATCCGGCGCGCGAACGAACCCGGACGGGGACTGTGGTCGGTCCCCGGTGGCCGTGTCGAACCCGGCGAAACGGACGAAGCGGCTGTCATTCGCGAGATGCGCGAAGAGACCGGATTGAACGTGATGCCGGGCACATACGTGGGCAACGCGTGCCGCGGCCGCTACGACATTCACGACTACGCCTGCTCGGTCACCGGCGGCACTCTCCGTGCCGGGGACGACGCCGACGACGCCCGCTGGATCGACGCCGTGACCTTGATCGAACTCGATGAAAGCGGCCGATTGGCCGAACTCCTGCTCGTCACTCTCCGCGACTGGGGAGTGCTGCCAACCGCCGATGGCTCACCGGAATGACAACCGCCGTGCCCGATTTGACGAATAGCATGTGATTAAACAGCGCAAGAGGTGAAAATTAACCTTGTCGATGCTTTACCGACGTCTCCCGGGGAGCCGAAACCTTAAACCGGGAGCCAGGTCATCCGCTGTCCGTGCGGCGCCGTCCTGGCCAGTGCGCGCGCGTCCGGGGTCCCGTCATCCCAATGGACGAGTCCGAGCACGGCCGATCCGCCGTTGGTAGCGGCCAGTTCGGTCCGGCCGGGGAGCAACGGCTCCAGCGCGGCGGCGTAGAACTCCTCGCTGACCCACCACAGCGGCCGCGCGGCCGCGAGTTCGCGCAAGGCGTCGAGGAAGTCGGCCCGCCGCTCCCCCAGATACGCCAGCACGTGACTGGTCAGCACCACGAGGGGGACATCCGAGGCCACGGTGGCGGCCGCCGAGGCGAGGTCGTCGACGGCGTCGCCGGTGATCAGCTCCGGCCGCTGCTTGGCCTGCGCGGCCGCGGCGGTGCGCAGGAGCCGGATCCGGTCCGGCTGGTCGGCCCAGACGCAGGCTTCGAGCCAGGCCAATTCGTCCTCGTCGGTCAAGTCCACCGGGGCACGGTCGAGGCCGGCGCGGGCGGTGACCGTCAGCTTCTTGGGCACCTTCGGTGTGACGGCGCCAGGCGCGAGGTCGAGCGCGCAATGCAGGCCCACAGCGGCCTTCGCGGGCCCTGCGGTGAGCTGCTCGCCGCCGTCGCACTGGTAGCGGTAGGCGTACCTGTCCAGGCCGAGGAGCAGCCCGGCGCTACAGCCGACCTCGAGCAGCGCGATCTTGCCACCTGCCTGCTTCGCCGCCGCCGTCACCGCGGGGTAGAGCAGTGCGGCGCGGCGGACCTCGTTGGTCTGCGTGTACCGCGAGGAGATGATCGCCCGTGCCCGGTCCGCCCGGTCCAGCAGGAACGAGCGGAACAGCGGCCACGTCTCCGAGTCCACGCCGTCGAAGCCGCCGACGGACGGGTAGTACCGCGAGAGCGGGTGGATCGGGTCGGCCTGGATGAGCCGGTGCGCGGTCGCCAGGAGCAGCGTGCCGCGCGCTTCACCGCCGCGCGCGTCGGTCAGCAGCCCGGCGACGTCGTCGTCCTCGGCCGCCTTCGCCGCCAGGTGCTCGTACAACGGCGAAACACCGGCCGCCTCGACCGTCGCGAACTTCCGCAAGCGGCTCTTGATCTCATCCAGCCCGATGGGCATCGACGCGCTCCCTCTTCGTTCGTGACACCCGTTATTCGTGCGGCACGGGACGGCCGGGCTGTTCGCCACCCCTGGCGTCACCGTAGGACTGTTTCGGCACCATCACCTTGCGACGGAACACACACACGATCGTGCCGTCCTGCTTGTAACCGCGGGTCTCGACGTAGACGACGCCACGGTCGTCCTTCGATTTCGAAGGCGTCTTGTCCAGCACCTCGGTCTCGCCGTAGATGGTGTCGCCGTGGAAGGTCGGCTTCACGTGTTTGAGCGACTCGACCTCGAGGTTCGCGATCGCCTTGCCGGACACGTCCGGCACCGACATGCCCAGCAGCAGCGAGTAGACATAGTTGCCGACCACGACGTTCTTGCCGAAGTCGGTGGTCTCCCCGGCGTAATGCGCGTCGAGGTGCAGCGGATGGTGGTTCATGGTGATGAGGCAGAACAGGTGGTCGTCGTACTCGGTGACCGTTTTGCCCGGCCAGTGCTTGTAGACGGCGCCGACCTCGAACTCTTCGTAATAGCGACCGAACTGCACCCAGTCCTCCTGCACGAGTAACGCGGCGTGAGCCTGGAACGACAGGCTTTCGTGTTGAGGAGTACCCTCGACCATTGGTGTCGGGTCGTCAACGCGACCCGCACCACTGTGCAACCGTCCGCCGAGCCGAGGAGGTGAGGAACCCGATGTCCAGTGGCGATACTCCGCTTCCTAGTAGTCGCAGCGTTTCCGCCTTCACGCCTCGCCGGATCCCCACCTGGCAGGGCTGACGAAACCGGGAACGCTGGCCTAGCCGAGCGGCCCCCCGACCGCTTGGCCCGTCGTCTTCGCGCACAAACGCACGACGTCTGCCCAGGAGATCCCATGCCTGCCATTCCCTCGCTCGGCGGCCTTCGCGGCCGGAGCAACGGCCGCGCCAAAAGCGTCGCCGAGCGCCCGCTGCCCGTCCCCCTTTCGGCGT
The DNA here is from genome assembly GCF_047608695.1 of Amycolatopsis sp. cmx-11-32. NCBI lineage: Bacteria > Bacillati > Actinomycetota > Actinomycetes > Pseudonocardiales > Pseudonocardiaceae > Amycolatopsis > Amycolatopsis sp. cmx-11-32. The sequence goes on from NZ_JADNQN010000001.1 coordinate 152,567, forward strand.
ACGTCGTCGACTGCGCGGTGTACGTGGAAGGCAAGCGCCTGCCCGGCCGCTGGTCGCACTCCGAGGCGATCAAAGAGGTGCGCAAACGGCACGCCGGGTTCGTCTGGATCGGCCTGCACGAGCCCGACGCGGTCCAGATCCAGGGCATCGCCGACACCTTCGGCCTGCACGAACTGGCCGTCGAGGACGCACTCGAAGCACACCAGCGGCCCAAGCTGGAGCGCTACGACGACACGCTGTTCATGGTGCTGAAGACGGTCCGCTACGTCGAACACGAGTCACCCGCGACGGCGAACGAGATCGTCGAGACCGGCGAGCTGATGGCGTTCCTCGGCCGCGACTTCGTGATCACCGTGCGGCACGGGAACCACTCGGGGCTCGCCAGGCTGCGCCGCGAACTCGACCAGGACCCGGAGCGGCTCGACCTCGGGCCGTCCGCGGTGCTGCACGCGATCGCGGACCACGTCGTCGACCACTACCTCGATGTCACCACCGCGATCGAATCGGACATCGACGAAATGGAGACGCACGTCTTCGCGCCGCGCTCCAAGGTGAGCGCCGAGCAGATCTACTTCATGAAGCGCGAGGTGCTGGAGCTGCGCCGCGCGGTCATGCCGCTGGGGACTCCGCTGCAGCGCCTCGCCGAGGGCTACACGCGGCTGATCCCGGACGAGGTCCGGTCCTACTTCCGCGACGTCTCCGACCACCTCACCACGGTCGCGGAGCGGGTCGCGAACTTCGACGAACTGCTGACCACCCTGGTGGACGCGACGCTGGCGAAGATCACGCTCCAGCAGAACACCGACATGCGCAAGATCACCGCGTGGGCGGCGATCATCGCGGTCCCGACGGCGCTGGCCGGCATCTACGGGATGAACTTCGACTACATGCCGGAGCTGCACTGGCGGTTCGGCTACCCGATGGCGATGACGGTCATCTTCGGCGTCTGCATCCTGCTTTACCGAATATTCCGGAAGAACCGCTGGCTCTGACCTTTCTTCCCCATTCGGTAGTTGCGGAGTTCCCTCATGCCAAGGATCCTGACCAACCTCAAGTTCTGGGCGCTGGCCTTCTGCGTCGTCTGGCTGGGCATCGTGATCGCGATCATCGCCAAGGACCCCGCGTTCGCGCACGGCCCCAAGTAGCGCCGCCGGCATTACCCTGGGGCGTATGAAGGCGCTGGTCGTCGCGGACGAGGTCGAGGAGCGGTTGTGGACGTCCGCCGTCCACCACCACCGGGCCGACCTCGTCATCGGTGCCGGCGACCTGCCGTACGACTACCTCGAGTTCCTGGCGAGCGCGCTCGACGTGCCGTGCGTGTTCGTTCCGGGCAACCACGATCCCGACCTGTCCGGCTACACGCGCTACGGCGGACTGTCTTTGAAGGACGGTATCCCCGCGGAGTGGCCGGGTCCGGCGGGCGGGGTGAACGCGGACGGCCGGATCGTCGACATCGGCGGGCTCCGGTTCGCCGGGCTCGGCGGCTCGGTCCGCTACAACGACGGCCCGAACCAGTGGACGCAACGCCAGCAGGCGCGGCGTGCGCGGCGGCTCGTGCGCCGGGCGCGGTTCCGCCGCTGGCGGGACGGGCGGGACGTCGACGTCCTGCTCACCCACGCGCCGCCACGGCACTGCGGCGACCGTGAGGACCCGCCGCACCGCGGTTTCGACTGTCTCCATCGCACGATCGAGTCACTGCGGCCGAAATGGTTGCTGCACGGGCACATCCACCCGCACGGTGCACCCGTGCCGGACCGGGTGGTCGGCGGAACCACGATACGCAACGTGGTCGGGCACCGGATCATGGAGTTCCTATGAAGGACACCGGATTTCCCCGGGCGGACGCGGAACACGACTTCCTCCGCGCACGACGGCGTCAGGTGCTGTCGCGGCTGGCGAACTGGCTGCGCGGCGAACCCGACGACGTCAACATCATGCTGCCGTTCCACGAGGTGGTCGACGCGCTCGGCTACCTCGGCGAACGGAAGATCGGGGCGCGGGTGATCCGGCTCGATTCGATCGTCGGCAGCGTCGACCGCGGCCGCGACTTCGACCGCCGCTTCCGCCCGACGTCCGGCCGCGTCCGCGAACGCTGGGAACGGCTGGCGCTCGCGACCAGACGTGGCGAGTCGATTCCGCCGATCCAGGTGTACCGCGTCGGTGAACTGCATTTCATCATCGACGGGCACCACCGTGTTTCGGTGGCGCACGCGATGGCACTGTCCACAATAGAGGCGATAGTCACCGAGGTGCGGACCAAACTGGACCCGAGCGGGATCCGGTACCGCGGCGACCTGATCGTCAAGGACTACCGGCGGCTGTTCCTGGAACGCGTTCCGCTTTCCGGGCACTCGCGGGCTTCGGTGGTGTTCACCGATCCGTGGGACTACGCGCGGCTCGGTGAGCACGTGGAGGCTTGGGGTTTCCGGCTGATGCAGGACGAAGGGCACTACTCGGACCGCGCGACGCTGGCGCAGCGGTGGTTTGACGAGGAGTTCGTCCCGGTGGTGGCGATGCTGCGGCAAGCGGATCTGATCGGCGACCGCACCGACGCCGAGGCGTATCTGTGGGTGGCTTCCGAACGGTACCGGCTGATCCGGACGCACCGGTGGGACGACGAGGTCTTCGAGGCCGTGCGCTCACAGTCCCGGTGACGCCTCCCCCGCGTGAGCTGAACGGGACTTTCAGTGCAAATTTTGCACTGAAAGTCCCGTTCAGCTCATCCTCCAGTTGCTACATGTGGACGGCGACCGGGGCGTCCGAAGAGGCGGCCTTCGCCGGGGCACCCGACCGCAGCAGCAGCCCGCAGATCACCGCACCCGTGACGAAGATCCATCCGCCCCACACGAAGGCGGTCGTGTAGCTGTGTACGGCCGCTTCAGCCGCGAGTTGCGGCGAAGGCGTCTTCCCGACCATAAACGACGTCGCGGCGTTTCCGGCCAGCGTGCTCAGCAGCGCGGTCCCGATCGAGCCACCGACCTGCTGCGCGGTGTTGACCGCCGCCGACGCGACACCGGCGTCGTGCGTGTCGACCCCGAAGGTCGCGACGCTCATCGCGGGCGCCATGGCGAGGCCGATACCGACACCCATGATCATCAGCGGGAACAGCACGCCGCTGGAGTAGGTGCTGGTGGTGTCGATCGCCGAGAGCCAGAACAGGCCCAGACCGGCGATCAGCATTCCCAGTGAAACCAACGGTTTCGCGCCGAACTTCGGCAACAGGACGGCTGTCGCCGACGTCGCGCTGGCCATCAGGGTGGCGACCATCGGCAGGAACGCGACCCCGCTCTGCACCGGCGTGAACCCGAGGTTCAGCTGGATGTAGAAGGTGAGGAACAGGAAGATCGAGAACATCCCGATGGCGAGCAGGAACATCGCGAGGTACGAACCGCCGCGGTCGCGGTCGAGCAGGACGCGCAGCGGCAGGAGCGGGTGTTCGGCCCGTTGCTGGATCGCCACGAACGCCACGATCAGCACGACACCGGCGGCGAGGAAACCCCACACCGAGATCGCGGACCATGAGTCGCGTTCGGCGTTCGCGAAGCCGTAGACCAGCGCGAACAACCCGGCCGACGCGGTGATCGTGCCCGGGATGTCGAGCTTCGGGCGCGGTCCGTCGGTCTCGGAGTCCTTCAGCAGCACGGCCGAGCCGGCGAACGCGATCACCGCGAAGACGATGTTGACGTACATCGACCAGCGCCAGTCGAGGTACTCGGTCAGCACGCCGCCGAGCAGCAGGCCAATCGCCGCACCGCCACCACCGATCGCGCCGAAGACCCCGAAGGCCTTGCCTCGTTCCTTCGGGTCGGTGAAGGTCGTGGTCAGCAGCGAAAGGGCGGCCGGGGCGAGAAGCGCGCCGAAGACACCCTGTGCGGCGCGGGCGATGAGCAGCATTTCGATGCTGGTGGCGGCGCCGCCGATCGCGGACACGATGGCGAAACCGGCGAGTCCGACGAGGAACGCGCGTTTGCGGCCGAAGAGGTCCGCGAGCCGCCCGCCCAGCAGGAGCAGGCTGCCGAACGCGAGCGCGTAAGCGGTGACGACCCATTGGCGGGCGTCGTTCGAGAAGCCGAGGTCCTGCTGCGCCGACGGGAGCGCGATGTTCACGACGGTGGCGTCGAGTACCACCATCAGCTGGGCAAGACCGATCATCACCAGGATCAGCCATCTCCTGGCGTGGTGCGGGTTGGCGTGCTGCGCGGCCGCGTCCCCCGACGGCGTGACGACAGCGGCGGATGAGTCAGACATACGGGTGGTTTCCTCACCGATAGTGACCAAGAGGCTATGTGGAGTAGGTATCTCCCCTTTTCGTCGCCAAGGTACCCGAAAAGCGGAGAAGCGTCCTCTACTTCATTTGTTAAGCTGGACGAATGGCTCGGGACCTCGCTCCCGCCGCATCGGCGCGGCCGCTGCGGCGCGACGCTGAACTCAATCGGCAGCGCATCATCGCGGCGGCACGCGATGTCTTCGGCGAGCGCGGGCTCGAAGCGACACTCGACGACGTCGCGCATCACGCCGGCGTCGGCGTCGGCACCGTCTATCGGCGCTTTCCGAGCAAGGAACACCTGGTCGAGGCGATGTTCGTCGACCAGTTCGAGACGATCCGCGAGTTCGCCGAAGAGGCGCTTCGCGCCCAAGATCCGTGGGAGGGCTTCACCGGCTTCACCTGGCGCGCGGCCGAACTGCACGCCGGTGACCGCGGGTTACGCGAAGTCATGCTGTCGAACGTCTTCGGCCACGAGCGCGTCGCCGAGGCGAAAGCACGCATGGTGCCGTTGATCACACAGCTCGTCGAGCGGGCTCAGTCGGCGGGCGTCCTCCGCGCGGACGTCGTGCCGACGGACATGCCGCTGCTGCACCAGATGATCGGCTCGGTCATCGAGTTCACGCACGGCATCCAACCGGACCTGTGGCGCCGGTGCCTCGCCTTGCTGCTGGACGGCCTGCGCGCCGAACCCGGCCGCGCCACCCCGTTGCCGCATCCGCCGCTGGACTTCGAGGCGCTGGACGAGGCGATGTGCTCCTTCCGGCTGCCCAAACTGCGCTGACCCGCCCGCAATTAGTCCTCTGGTTGCGGTCCCACCCCCGCCGCCAACCCCGAACTCGCGTGCTTGGACGCGGAACTCGCGTGTCCAGACGGACAACACGCCCGGCGCCACGCGTGTCGTCCACCCACTCACGCGAGTTCGCCATCTAGACACGCGAGTTCCGCCTTCAAGCACGCGAGTTCCGCGTCCAGTCACGCGGCGCGGAGCGAGGCCCACGCAAGTAGTCCTCTAGTTGCGGTAGTTGCGCGTGCAAGTACCGCAACTAGAGGACGAAACGCGGTCAGGGGAGCTTCGGGAACACCGCGACGGCGACTTCCCGGGCCGCCGCGCACGTGGCGTCCTCCGGCGCCCCGTCGACGCCGACCACCGAGAGCAGTGCCTGCTCGACTCGCTCCGGCGTGCCAGGGATCGGCCGGTGCGTGATCACCTGGCAGAACGCGCCCGACGTGGTGACCTGGACCTGACGCCCGCCCAGCGCCTCCGTCGCGCCCGGCGTGGTGTCCGCCCCCACCGACAGCGACACGCTGACCTTGCCTCGGATGCAGTTGTGCCCGGACAGCGCCGGGGCCGGTTTGGTCTCCGCCCCGGCGGCGTCGTCGAGTTCGTGCTGGTCGAGCAGTGCGCAGGGGGCGACGCGGCCCCAGGAGCGCTGGTCGAGGTTCAGCCGCCCGACCTTCCGCGCACCGATCACCCCCGCCGCGCTGCCGACCGTCGCGTCGGCGAACCGGCAACGGTCGGCCTGGTCGGACGGGTTCTCGTTGTCGGAGGTGACGACGACCGACAGCCGGATCCCGTCGGCGAAGGTCAGCAGCCGCGTGCAGGTGGTTTCCTCGTTGAACGTCGACTGCTGGACGCTGACGCCCTCCGGCAACGCCCCACCGTATTCGTAAGGCCGATTGTTCGGATCCTGCCCGGAAGTGATCGGGCCGGTGGTCACGGTGTAGCGATTGGCGCCCTCGACGAATTCCAGACGGCAGAACTCGAAGGAGGTCAACGGCGGTTTGACCGCGTTTCCCCCGCCGATCACCTTTTTCTGGTCGACCAGGCTGCAGTAATCGAGCGACGAGTAGTCCCCGAGCGCCTCGGAGGCGGTCAGGGCCTCGTCGCGAGCCGTAGTCGGCGACGACGTCGCCACCGGTTCCGGGGTGGTACAGGCCGCGGCCAGGAACAGGCCACAGAGGACCGCGATCAGTCTGTTCGAGGGCACCGGAGCAGTATCGTCAAAAGAACCGGGAACACCACCCCCTACGGGCGAAGAACACAGGGTCTTCGACGTTTTCCCAGGTGGGTGCTTTACCGCGATTTCACGCCCTTAGGGGTGTGTTTCGTTCCGTGGTGGGATGCGATCTCGCCGCCGGGCGACGAAAATGGGTTTCACACACACCGGATCGGATCCACCGATTCCGACCCACCGTGACGACCGAGAGGGAAGAACCCGTGAGCAACCCCGTAGCCGCCCGCCTGACCAGACCGCGACAGGGCCGCATGATCGGCGGCGTCTGCGCCGGTATCGCCAAACGCTTCGGCACCACGCCGGGCAAGGTCCGCCTGCTCGCCGTGCTCTCCTGCCTGCTGCCGGGCCCGCAGTTCATCGTCTACATCGTGCTCTGGCTCGCCCTGCCCGAGACCGACTACTGATCCAGGGCAGGACGAGCTTGAGTCAAGCCCGGGAACGCAGCTCCTCCTTTGAGAGCGGCGGCGGGGGCCTGGATGGATCAGTCGGTGTAGGTCAGGTTCTTGCCGCTGGCCCCGTCGAACAGCTTGATCTTGTCCGCGTCGAACCACAGCTCTACGTTCTGGTTCTCCGCGGCCGAGGACGCCGCCGAAAGGCGGGCCACGATCTGCGACTCCGAACCGGGGACGTCCGAGGATCCGCTGTCGGCGGCGAGATCCGCGAGGTCGGATGACGACGCGGCCTCACCCTCGACCGAGAAGTGCGCGAACTTCTCGGAACCCATCGACTCGAGGACGTCCACATGGGCGGTGAACGTCGCGCCCTCGCGGGCGGACGCGTCCACCAGTGCGGCGTCCTCGAAGTGCTCCGGCCGGATGCCGACGATGACCTCGCGGGGCGCGTCGGCGGCCTCGACCAGCCGCCGGACCCGGTCGGTGAGCGGGATCTCGCCCAGCGCGCTGCGGGCGACACCGTTCTCCAGCGTCGCCGCGACGAAGTTCATCGACGGGCTGCCGATGAACCCGGCGACGAACAGGTTCGCCGGGTTGTCGTAGAGGAACTGCGGCGACCCGATCTGCTGCACGTAGCCCGCCCGGAGCACGACGACCCGGTCGCCGAGGGTCATCGCCTCGGTCTGGTCGTGCGTGACGTAGAGCGTCGTCGTGCCCAGCTGCTTCTGGATCTTCGACACCGAGGTCCGCATCTGACCGCGCAGTTTCGCGTCCAGATTGGACAGTGGCTCGTCCATCAGGAACGCCTTGGGGTTACGGACGATCGCGCGTCCCATCGCGACCCGCTGCCGCTGCCCGCCGGAGAGGTTGGCCGGTTTGCGGTCGAGGTGCCCGGTCAGGTCGAGGATCTTCGCGGCCTCTTCGACCTTCGCGCGCACGGTCTTGTCGTCGACCTTGGCCAGCCGCAACGGGAACGCCATGTTCTCCCGCACGCTCATGTGCGGGTACAGGGCGTAGGACTGGAACACCATCGCGATGTCACGGTCCTTCGGCGCCTTTTCGTTGACGCGCTTGCCGTCGATGCGCAGTTCGCCGGAGGAGATGTCCTCCAGGCCGGCCACCATGTTCAGCGTCGTGGACTTGCCGCAGCCGGACGGCCCGACCAGGATGATGAACTCACCGTCGGCGATCGTCATGTCCACTTCGGACACCGCGAGGGCGCCGTCGGGGTACTTCTTGGACACCTTCTCGAGAACAATTTCAGCCATGGGTCAGCCCTTCACCGCACCGGACGTCAGCCCCGCCACGATGCGACGCTGGAACAACAAAACGAACAAGATGATCGGGACGGTGATCACCACGGCGGCCGCGGAGATCGTCCCGGTGGGGTCTTCGAACTGCGAGGACCCGGTGAAGAACGACAACGCCGCCGGGACCGTCCGCGAGGCCTCGGTCGAGGTCAGCGAGATCGCGAACAGGAAGTCGTTCCAGCAGAAGATGAACACCAGGATCGCGGTGGTGAACACCCCTGGTGCGGCCAGTGGCGCGATCACCTTCCGGAACGCCTGTGCCGGGGTCGCGCCGTCCATCTTCGCCGCCTTTTCCAGCTCCCACGGGATTTCCCGGAAAAACGCGGAAAGCGTGTAGATCGACAGCGGCAGCGCGAACGTGATGTACGGCAGGATCAACCCCGGCCAGGTGTCGAACAACCCCAGCTCACGTTCGATGTTGAACAGCGGCGTCACCAGCGACACCTGCGGGAACATCGCGATCAGCAGCGACATCCCGACCAGCAGTTGCTTACCGGGGAAGTCCAGCCGCGCGATCGCGTACGCCGCCATCGTGCCGAGCACGACCGCGATCACCGTCGCGATGATCGCGATCCCGATCGAGTTCACCAGTGCTCGGATGAACTCCGTGGTCTCGAAGATGTCCGCGTAGTTCTGCCACGTCCATTCCTGCGGGATGAAGTACCCGTCGTCCAAGGTCTCCTTGGTCTTGAACGAGAGGGACACCACCCACAGCACCGGGAACAGCGCGAACACCAGGACCAGGAGGTCCACCACGCCCCATTTGAGTTTGCGGCCGGGAGTGACCGCTCCACCGATGGCCATCAGCGTTTACCCCCGTTGTCACTACCAGGTGCGGCCGTGCCGAACACCTTGATGAAGATGAACGCGATGATCGCCACCGTGATGAAGATCAGCACCGCCATCGTCGATCCGATCCCGAGGTTCAGCCCCTTGACCAGGTTGTTGTAGGTCTGCATCGACACCGACGACGTGTCCTGCGCGCCATTCGTGAGCACGAAGATGTTGTCGAAGATGCGGAACGCGTCCAGGGTGCGGAACAGCAGCGCCACCAGGATCGCCGGCTTCATCACCGGCAGCATCACCTTGGTGAACCGCTGCCACGCGGTCGCGCCGTCCATCGACGCGGCCTTGAGCAGGTCGTCCGGTACCAGCGCCAGCCCAGCCATCAGCAGCAGTGCCATGAACGGCGTCGTCTTCCACACCTCGGCCAGCACGATGATCGCCAGCGAGGGCCAGTACTCGGTCAGCGGCGCGGTGTCGGGGAAGAACAGATTGGCAAGATACCCCGTGTCCGGCGTCCAGGCGTAGTACCAGGAGAACGCCGCGACCACCGTCACGATGCCGTACGGGATCAGGGCGACCGTCCGCACGAGGCCCCGTCCGACGAGCGTCCGGTGCATGATCAGCGCCAGTCCCATGCCGAGGACGAACTCGATCACCACCGAAACGATGGTCAAGCCCATCGTCGTCCCGAACGCCGTCCACCAATAGCCGTTGGACAGTACCGCGATGTAGTTGTCGAGCCCGACGAACTCCTGCTGCGCGGGGAACCGGAGGTCGTAGCGCTGCAGGGAAAGCCAGATCGAGTAGATGATCGGATAGCCGGTGACGGCGATCATCACGAACGCCGCCGGGGCACACAGCCAGAGCCCGAGTCTGCGCTCGGCCTTCTTTCCTTCGCTGAGAACGAGTTTCGCCTTCTTGCCCGGCTCGCTCTCGGTCGCCGAACCGGCGGTTTCCTGCACGGTCACGGGATCACTCCCTTCGACTGGAGCGCGTCGGCGAGCTGCTCCCGCAGCTTCTCCGCCGTCTTCTGCGGATCGATTTCAGAAGGCGGGGAGAGTAACTTCGACAACACGGTCGAAGCGTTCTGGTACGCCGGGGTCAGCGGGCGCACCGCGGCGTCCTTGAGCGCGTCCAGGATCGTTTCCCGCATCGGGTACTTCGTGTCCATGCTCGGGTTGTCGTCGCTCTGCGGCGCGGTCGCGTCGAGCGGCACCGTGTCCGTGTAGAGCGATTCGAGCGTCGGCGGGACACCGTCCTTGAGCGCGGAGAACTTCTGGTTCTTCTCGTTGCGCAGGCACAGCGCGACCTCGTAGGCCTCGGTCTTGTGCTTCGAAGTCGAGCTGACCGCCAGGTTGTAGCCACCGATCGTGGTCTTGGCGGGCTTGCCTGCCTCGAACTCCGGATAGGTGGTCCACTTGAAATGCTGCAGCTCGTCCTTCTTCTCCTTGGCGTAGGAGGCGTAGACGAACGGCCAGTTCAATTCGAAGGCCGCGTTGCCGCGCTGGAAGGACTGGCGGACCTCGTCCTCCTTCGAGTTGGTCAGCGACGGGTCGGTGACCCCGGCCGTGGTGACCTTCTTGAGCATCTCCAGCGCCTTGATCGCGCCCGCGTCCATCACGACCGATTTGCCGTCGTCGGAGAGGATCTTGCCGCCCGCCGACTCGACGAGCGTGTTGTAGATGACGACGAGGCCTTCGTACTGCGCACCGGTGAACACGATGTTCGCCGGTTTGCCCTGCGCCTTGAGCGCCTGGGCCTGTTGGATCATCTCGTCCCAGGTCTTCGGCGGCGTCGGCGTCAGCCTGTCGTCGTACCAGAGCAGCTGGACGTTGGTGTTCTTGGTCGCCGCGTAGAGCTTTCCGTTCCACGTGGCGGTTTCGAGCGGCCCAGGCAGGACACCGGCGGTCGCCTCGGCTTTCGCCTCCCCGGTCCACTCGTCCGCCCAGCCCGCCTCGGCGAACTCGGAAACCCAGGTGACGTCCAGCCCCAGTACGTCGAGTGAATCATCGCCGGCCGCCAGCCGGCGCACCATCTGTTCCCGCTGGCCGTCGGCCGGTCGCGGGAGCTTGTTGTAGACGACCTCGTACCGCCCGTTCGAGGCCTTGGTGCATTCGTCCACAACGGACTGGAAGTTGTCTTCGGGCGCGTAGTAGACGTTGATCTTGAGTCCGGCGTCCGACCCGCAGCCCGCCAGCAGGCCGACCGTCAGCGCCGTCGCGCCGAGTAGCGAGCCGGTGCGGCCCGGTGAGCGGCCCCTCCGGCTCGCGCTCATCCTCTTCCCCATGAGGCCTCCTCGCCCGCGCACGCCTGGGAGATGGCGGCGCTAGGACGCGTTGAAGAAGCCGCGCGCCAGCACCCCGACGTGCTAGTGCTCGGGCGAGCACGCTGGAGTACGTGACCGCCCGACTGGTGTTGTGCAACCTATTCCGGGCGATCTACGCCCGCAAGCAGTATCGGTAACGATTCAGCGGACCGCACGACGAACAGGTGAACCAGTACCGCCGAATGTCAGTGGTCCGGTCCCCGCGTCACCCCGGCGAGCGCAGCGCGAGCTGGGCGAGGAGCTCGCGGCCCTGCTCGGCCGTACGCGGCTGGCAGAGCACGTCGTAGCGGCCCGCGACCAGCTGGCTCGCGGAGGAGAAGTCGCGGCGGGACATGCCGTAACTGATCGCCGCGAAGACCGTCCACGCCAGGATGCCGAGCACGAGCCCGCCGATCATGGGCTGCCACGCGAAGCCCTGGTTGTCGAACATCCCCAGCAGCAGCCCGATGATCAGGCCGAACCACGCGCCCGACACCGCGCCGGTGCCCAGCACGCGGCCCCAGCTCAGCCTGCCGACGACGCGTTCGACGAGCATCAGGTCGACGCCGACGATGGTCACATCGGTGACCCCGAACTCCTTTTCCGCGAGGAAGCCGACGGCGTGCTGCGCTTCGCCGTACGTCGCGTAGGAGCCGATCGGCCAGCCGGAAGGCGGCGTCGGCAGTCGGGGCAGTCCGCCTGCGGCACGTCCGCCTCCGCCAAAGGGAGCACTCACGTAATCACCTCTCGCCCGTCCCGGTCCATCTTCTCAAGGACGGGCGAAAGGCGCGAACGTGAGCTGAAGGACGCCATCCCCGCATCGGACGCGGCGAAGGGAGCTTTCACCGCATGAGACGCGGGGAAAGCTCCCTTCAGCTCCCATTCAGGACCGGGACTTGTACTCGCGGAGCAGGCCGCGGCTGATGATGGTCTTCTGGATCTCGCTGGTGCCCTCGCCGATGAGCAGGAACGGCGCCTCGCGCATCAGGCGCTCGATCTCGTACTCCTTCGAGTAGCCGTAGCCACCGTGGATGCGGAACGAGTCCTGGGTGACCTCGGCGCAGTACTCGCTCGCGATCAGCTTCGCCATCCCGGCCTCGACGTCGTTGCGCTCGCCGGAATCCTTGAGGCGGGCGGCGTTGACCATCATCAGGTGCGCGGCCTCGACCTTGGTGGCCATCTCCGCGAGTTTGAACGCCACCGCCTGGTGCTCGGCGATCGCCTTGCCGAAGGTCTTGCGCTGCTGGGCGTACTCCACGGCCAGTTCGAACGCGCGGATCGCGATGCCGCAGGCACGCGCGGCGACGTTGACGCGGCCGACCTCGACACCGTCCATCATGTACGCGAAGCCCTTGCCCGGCGCTTCGCCGAGGACCTTGTCGGCACCGATCTCGTAGCCGTCGAAAACGGCTTCGGTGGTGTCGACGCCCTTGTAGCCCATCTTGTCGATCTTGCCGGGGATGGTGAGGCCGGGAGCGACCTCGCCGAAGCCCTCGGGCTTCTCGACCAGGAACGTGGTCAGGTTTTGGTGGGCCTTCTCGGCACCCTCGTCGGTCTTGACGAGCAGCGCGATCAGGTTGGAGCTGCCGCCGTTGGTGAGCCACATCTTCGAGCCGTCGATGACGTAACCGTCGTCGGTCTCGCGGGCGCGGGTCTTGATCGCGGCGACGTCGGAACCGAGGTCCGGCTCGGACATCGAGAAGGAGCCGCGGACCTCACCGGTCGCCATGCGCGGCAGGAAGTGCTGCTTCTGCTCCGGCGTCCCGTGACGGGTGATCATGTGCGCCACGATGAAGTGGGTGTTGATGACGCCGGAGACACTCATCCAGCCGCGCGCGATCTCCTCGACCACGAGCGCGTAGGTCAGCAGTGATTCGCCGAGGCCGCCGTACTCCTCCGGGATGGTGAGCCCGAACAGGCCCATCTCCTTCATCCCCTCGACGATGTCGGTGGGATAGGTGTCGGAGTGCTCGAGTTCCTGCGCGCGCGGGATGACCTCCTTGTCCACGAACTGGCGGACCGTGGCCAGGATTTCGGACTGCACGTCGGTCAAGCCGGCGGTCTGGGCGAGGCGAGCCATCGTTGCTCCCTAAATTCGCGCGCACCGGGCTCCCGGCGCTGGGTTACCGGTGAGTATGACGCGTGGCCGGGGACCTCGCTATGAGCGCAGTCACGCGTACGCCATCCGTGATCATGGCACTACAGTGACAGCCCGATCACAGTCCGAGGGGGACGAACGTGGCTCAGCAGCCCTTTGGTGGATTTCCACCGCACCAGCAGTACGGCTTTCCGCACCAGCCTCCGGCGCGGAGCAAGGACTCCGGTCTGGCGATCGCCGCCCTGGTCTTTTCACTCTTCGGGCTGATCGGACTGGTGTCGGTGATCCCGGGGATCGTCATGGGCCACGTCGCCTTCGCGAAAGCCCGGCGCGGAGAGGTGGGCGGCAAGGGCATCGCGCTGGCCGCTTTCGTCGTCGGCTACCTGATGATCATCCTGTACGCCATCGCGATTCCGGTCGTCCTGAACATCGCCGCGAAACATGGGGCGTTCCGCTAGCGATACGGTCCGGTGCCGGCGAGGGGACCATCATGACGAATCCGTACGACCCGTACGGGCACCAGCAGCAGGCTTCCGGGCAGTTCGAACAGCCCTACGGACTCCAGCCGTACCAGCCTCCGCAACACTTCTACGTCCAGCGGACCTACGTGCGGCCGCCGGACCAGGGCATGGCGGTGGCGTCACTGGGCTGCTCGGGCTGGTCATGTGCTCCCGGCGTTCCTGGGGTTCATCTTCGGGCACATCGCGCTTTCGAAGGCCAACCGCGGCGAAGCGGGCGGCAAGGGCATGGCACAGGCCGGGATGATCATCGGGTACGTCATCACCGGACTGTGGCTGATCCCGGTCATCCTGTGGTTCGTGGTCGTGGTGTTCGCGGTCGGTGCCGCGGGCGTCTCGTGACCCGTTGCCGGATACGGTGGGGTCTCGCACGAACCAGGGGGCCAACCGGATGAGCAGTTCCGACTCGCAGGACACGCCGTCGACGTCGTCCTACACCGACTCGAACACCTTCTCGGATCCGACGTCCGCGTCGGAAACGGTGTCGAGCCCGACGCCGGCGGAACCGCGGCAGTTCCAGCCGCCCGCGCCCTTCACGCCGCCTCCGCCGTTCGAGCCGCCCGCTCCGTTCGAGGCTCCTGGTTCGGCTCCCGCTCCCGTGGAGCCGTACGCGCAGGCCATCGACCCACTGACCGCCGAGCCCGTCCCGCAGCCCGAGCCTTCCTTCGCGGCTCCGGACCCTTCGGTTCTTCCGGTGTACGCGCCCGCGCCTATGCCGGTCGCGTATCCGCCGCAGCCGTACAACCCGTACGCGGCGTCGGCACCGCAGCGTCCGCAGGACAACGGGATGGCGATCGCCGGACTGGTGTGCTCGCTCGTCGGGATCTGCTCGTGCGTGACCGTGATCGTCGGGCTGATCCTGGGGCACATCGGGCTGGCGAAGGCAAACCGCGGCGAAGCGGGCGGGCGCGGCATGGCGCTCGCGGCGGTGATCATCGGCTACGTCGTCCTCGCGCTGTACGTCGGGTTCTTCGGGACGTTGATCATTTTGGGTGTCAACGGCGAGTTGGACTGAAGGGTTGAGGTTCCCCGGAAACCGGACACCGGGGTTTTAGCCGCGAGGTCCGGTTCCCGGGGGGACCTCATTCCGCCGCGTGTCGTCCGTCCAGTCACGCGAAACCGCCATCCGCGCACCGGCAAGTACGGACCTCAGACATGGTCGGTTCCAACCGTCGCTACCACTCACGAGCCCTGGTCCGCATCGTCTGGTGAGCGAGGCGCGGGCGCCACCTGACTATTGGCCTCCGGCGTCTCCCTCCTCGGCGTGTTCGCGTCGAGGAAGCGCAGCAGTTCCACCGGGAACGGCAGGACCAGCGTCGAGTTCTTCTCCGCCGAGACCTGCACGACGGTCTCCAGCAGCCGCAACTGCATCGCCGCCGGGGTGTCGGCCATGGTCGCGGCCGCCTGCGAAAGCTTGTGCGACGCCTGCAGTTCGCCGTCGGCCGAGATGACCCGGGCGCGCCGCTCGCGTTCGGCTTCGGCCTGGCGTGACATCGAGCGTTTCATCGACTCCGGCAGTGCGACGTCCTTGATCTCGACCCGGTCGATGTGGATGCCCCAGTCCAGCGCCGGGCTGTCGATCATCAGCTCCAGGCCCTCGTTGAGCCGTTCGCGGTTGGACAGCAGGTCGTCCAGCTCGCTCTTGCCGATGATGGACCGCAGCGACGTCTGCGCGACCTGGCCGACGGCCGAGCGGTAGTCCTGCACGTTCACCGCGGCCAGCACCGGGTCGACCACCTTGAAGTACACGACCGCGTCGACCCGCACACTGACGTTGTCGCGGGTGATGCCGTCCTGCGCGGGGATCGGCATCGTGATGATCTGCATGTTGACCTTCTGCAGCCGGTCCGCGAAGGGCACCAGCAGCGCGAGCCCTGGTTCCCGGACGGTCGCGCGCACCCGGCCGAACCGGAAGACCAGACCGCGTTCGTACTGTTTCACCACGCGCAGACCGGTCGCGAGCCAAGCGCCGCCCGCGACGGCGATCGTACCGAGAATCTCCACCACCATGGCCACTCCCCGGGGTTGCGTTCTCCCTGCTCACGGTACGCCTGGCCGGTCACGGGCGAAACACGGTGGACACGCCTGCCAAGGTGGGGATCGTGACCGGTTTCAAGATCCCGCCCCCATTCCTCGACCGCGCCGCCGGACTCGGCCCCGGAGCCGCCGAATGGCTCGACTCCCTCCCGTTCCTCGCCCAGAAGTACACGGCCAAGTGGAGTCTCACGCTCGACGGTGAGGCCATGCACGGCTTCGTCGGCGTCGCCCAGCCCGTCCGCCGCGCCGACGGCTCCCGCGCGATCCTCAAACTCGGCTGGCCGCACGAGGAATCCGACGACGAACCGCTCGCACTGTCCACTTGGGCCGGTCAGGGCGCGGTGCTGATGTACGACAGCGTGCCCGAGGACGGCGTGCTGCTCCTGGAGCGGCTCGACTCCTCCCGATCGCTCGAAACCGAGCCGATCCGGGAAGCCGTCGAGACCATCGGCGCGATGGCGCGACGGCTGGCCGTCCCGGCTCCCGAAGCGCTGCAACGTTCCCTTCGCGAAGAAGCCGAAGAGCTGGTCGCCGGACTTCCGAGGACCTGGAGCGAACTCGGCGAACCGTTCGACCGGAAGTACATCGACGCGGCGGTCGAAATCTGCGTGCACCTCGGGCCGGAAGCCGGCGAGCTGATGGTGAACGAGGATCTGCACTTCGAGAACGTCCTCGCCGGGGAACGCGAACCGTGGCTGGTGATCGATCCGAAGCCGCTGGCGGGCGACCTCGAGTTCGGCGCGATCTCGATCCTCTGGAACCGGGCGGCCGAGTCCACAATGGACGACAAGGTCGCGTGGTTCACCGCGGCGGCCGGAGTGGACGCCGAACGCACGCGGGCATGGACGCTCGTGCGCGCGGTGCAGAACTGGACCTGGCTTCACGAAGACCTCGCCGAGGGCGCCGAACCCGAGACCCTCGCCGAAGACCCGGCCTACGCCGCGGTCCCCGAAATCGCCGCCTGGGCATTGCGGTGATCACACGAATCGTCTCCCGGCCCGGGAGCCGATAACCTTCGGGCATGGCCACCGTGAACAGGGTATTCGCAGCTCAGTTGGCCGGTTTGCCGGTTTTCGGACCCGATGGCGAATCGATCGGCAAGGTGCGGGATCTGGTGGCGGGTCTCCGGCTCGACCAGCAACCACCGCGGATTTTGGGCATCGTCGTCGAGCTGACGACGAGGCGCCGCGTGTTCGTGCCGATGTTGCGCGTGACCTCGATCGAGCCCACCGCCATCACGCTCGCCACCGGTTCGGTCAACATGCGGCGGTTCCATCAGCGGCCCAACGAGGTGCTGGTGGTCGGGCAACTGTTCGACGCGTACGCCACGCTCGCGGGCTCGGACACCAGGGTCACCGTCGTCGACGCCGCCATGGAACCGACGAGGACCCGGGACTGGGTGCTCGCGAAACTCGCGATCCGCGAGCGCACGAGCAGGCTCGGCCTCGGCAGGCGTCGCGCGCCGATGCAGGTGCTGCCGTGGTCGGAGGTGTCCGGGCTCGGGCTCACCGACCTGACCGGCCAGACCCAGGGCGCGGCGCAACTGCTGATGCTGTTCGACACCATGCGCGCGGCGGACGTCGCAGCCACGGTCCGGGACCTGCCGCTGAAACGGCGGCACGAGGTCGCCGACGCGATGGACGACGAGCACCTCGCCGACCTCCTCGAGGAACTCCCCGAGGACGACCAGAAGGAACTGCTGTCCTACCTCGCCGAGGAACGGGCCGCCGACATCCTCGAAGCGATGAACCCCGACGACGCCGCCGACCTGCTCGCCGAACTGGCGCCCGCCGAACAAAGCCGGTTCCTGGAGCTGATGGAACCCGAAGAGTCGGCGCCGGTGAGGCGGCTGCTGGAGTACTCCTCCGACACCGCGGGCGGCCTGATGACGCCCGAGCCGGTGGTGCTGACACCGGACGCCACGATCGCGGAGGCGCTCGCGCACATCCGCAACGCCGACCTGCCGGTGGCGCTGGCGAGCATGGTGTTCGTCTGCCGTCCGCCGACGGAGACACCGACCGGACGTTTCGTTGGCGTCGTCCACTTCCAGCGTTTGCTGCGCGAACCACCCGCGGAGATGGTGGCGAGCGCCGTCGACACCCAGTTACCCGCGCTGCGGCCGAACGCCACCTTGTCCGAGGTCACCCGCTACTTCGCCGCCTACAACCTCACCTGCGGGCCGGTGGTCGACGCCGAGGACCACCTGCTCGGCGCGGTCACCGTCGACGACGTGCTCGACCACCTGCTCCCGGAGGACTGGCGCGAGACCGGGCTGCACGACATCACCGGCGAGATCACCGAAGAGACCGAGGAGGCCGAACGTGCCTGAACTGACGTCCGGGCGGCGGCTGGACCAGCCCCGAGGCCAAGGCCGGTTCAGGCTGAACATGGATCCGGACACGTTCGGCAGGCTCACCGAACGGGTCGCGCGGTTCCTCGGTACCGGCAAATACCTGTTCTGGCAGACACTGACCGTCATCGTCTGGATCGTGCTGAACCTGGTGGCGGTCTCGTTGCGCTGGGACCCGTATCCGTTCATCCTGCTGAACCTGGCGTTCTCGACGCAGGCCGCGTACGCCGCGCCGCTCATCCTCCTGGCACAGAACCGGCAGGACGACCGTGACCGCGTCTCGCTGGAGGAAGACCGGAATCGGGCCGAGCAGACCAAAGCGGACACCGAATACCTCGCGCGGGAGCTGGCGTCACTGCGGATCGCGGTCGGCGAGGTCGCCACCCGGGACTTCCTCCGCGGCGAACTCGACCGCCTCCGTGAGGATCTTGACGCCAAGCCGCGCAAGGGCAAACCCGACCGCACGGCTACCGGTACGTAACATGGACGTGTGACCAGTACGCAGCAACTCCCCAGCGTCGACGATGTCCGCACCGCGCTGAAGGCCGTGTACGACCCGGAGATCAAGAAACCGATCACCGACCTCGGCATGGTCAAGGGCGTGGAGGTGGGCTCGGACGGTGTGGTCACCGTCGGGATCTACCTGACGGTCGCCGGCTGCCCGTTGAAGGCGACGCTGACCAAGGACACGACCGACGCCGTCGCGAAGCTCCCCGGCGTCAGCGACGTCCGGGTCGAGCTCGACGTGATGAACGACGAGCAACGCACGGAACTGCGAAAATCGCTGCGCGGTGATGCCGCGGAACCGGTGATCCCGTTCGCTCAACCGGGTTCGCTGACGCGGGTCTACTGTGTCGCGTCCGGCAAGGGCGGGGTCGGCAAGTCCTCGGTGACGGTGAACCTCGCGGCGGCGATGGCCGAACGCGGGCTTTCCGTCGGCGTGGTCGACGCGGACATCTACGGGCACTCGGTGCCGCGGATGCTCGGCGCGCGGGAGAAGCCGACCAAGGTCGACACCATGATCATGCCGCCGCAGGCGCACGGTGTGAAGGTCATCTCGATCGGCATGTTCACCCCGGGCAACACACCCGTGGTGTGGCGCGGGCCGATGCTGCACCGCGCGCTCCAGCAGTTCCTCGCGGATGTGTTCTGGGGCGACCTCGACATCCTGCTGCTGGACCTGCCGCCGGGTACCGGCGACATCGCGATCTCGGTGGCGCAGCTGATCCCGAACGCGGAGATCCTGGTCGTGACCACCCCGCAGCAGGCGGCCGCAGAAGTGGCCGAGCGCGCGGGCGCGATCGCGTTGCAGACGCGGCAGCGGGTCGCCGGGGTCATCGAGAACATGTCGTGGCTGGAAACGCCCGACGGCGGCCGGATGGAGATCTTCGGGTCGGGTGGCGGACAGTCCGTGGCCGACTCGCTGTCGAAGTCGGTCGGCTCGACCGTGCCGCTGCTCGGGCAGATCCCAATGGACCCGCGCGTGGTCTCCCTCGGCGACGCGGGCACGCCGATCGTGCTGGCGGAGCCGGACGCGCCGGCGTCGCTCGTGCTCAAGGAGGCGGCGAAGAAGCTGACCGTCCGGGCGCGCGGGCTGGCCGGGATGATGCTGAACGTGACCCCCGCGGGGCGCTGACTTGCCTTTTCGCAATTAGTCCTCTACTTGCGGGCCTTGCGCCACGCAAATAGAGGACTGGTTGCGGTAGTTGCGCGTGCAAGGACCGCAACCAGAGGACTAAACGCGGGGGATCAGGTGGCGTCGGGGTCGACTGGAGGGCGCTCGCCCGGCTTCAACGGCTCGGGCTGCGCGGCGGTCGCCGCCGGGTAGCCGTTGGGCTTGGCCGTACCGTTCGCGCCGTTCGTGGCGCCATTGGTGCCGTTGACGTCCTTGAGCCCCAGCGGATCCGAGTCACCGTCGAACAGATGCTGGGTGACGACCCGCTTCGGGTCGAAGTTACGGAGGCCTCGCAGGTCCTCCAGCGGCTTGCGCAGCTGATCGAACTCCGGGCCCATCTCCTCGCGCAGTTGCGTCTTGGCACCGGTCGCGAAATCGCGGACCTTGCGGATGCTCTTCGCCGCCCATGACGCGGCTTCAGGGAGCCGCTCCGGACCGAGAATGAACAGACCCGCGACGATGATGATGAGGATCTCGCCCCAGCCGACACTTTCGAACACCCGTGTGAACCTCCGCCTCGGCGTCTTCCCCGTTCAGGGTACCCGGCTGGACTGGCTAGTCCGAGGCCAGTTTCACGTCCACCACGAGCGAAGACCCATCCCGGACGAGCCGGACAGGGACCATCTCGCCGACTTCGCGTGCGCGGACCGCGACGAGCAGTTCCGCCGAGTCCCGCACGAGCCGTCCGCCGACCTCGGTGATCACGTCGCCTTCCTTGATCCCGGCCGACGCGGCCGGGCCGCCAGGGGCGACATTGCGGACCTGCGCGCCCATGGTGCTGGAGCCCGCGACGGTCGACGAAGCGTTGATGCCGATGTCGGGGTGGACGACCTTTCCGTCCTTGATCAGTGTTTTCGCGATCTTCACCGCGTAGTCGCTCGGGATGGCGAACCCGATGCCGATGCTGCCGCCCTCGGCGGTGGAGGAGCGGATCGCCGAATTGATCCCGACCAGCGCACCGGTCGCGTCGACGAGCGCGCCGCCCGAGTTGCCGTGGTTGATCGCGGCGTCGGTCTGGATGGCCTCGTAGATCACCGGCGCGCTGCCGCCGTCGCCGCCCGCGGTCACCGGACGGTTGAGCGCGCTCACGATGCCGGCGGTGACCGAGTTCTGCAGCGCCAGCGGCGAACCTACGGCGATCACCGAGTCGCCGACGGCCAGGTCGGACGACTTCCCGACCTGCAGCGCGGTCAGGTTCTGCACGTTGACCTTGACCACGGCCAGGTCGGTCTTGGCGTCGGAGCCGACGACCTTCGCCTCGACGCGCCTGCCGTCGAAGAACACGGCCGTGACCTTGGTGGCCGAATCGGCCGTCGCCGCCGAGATCACGTGTTCGTTCGTGAGTACGTAGCCCTGGGGGTCGATGACGACGCCGGAACCCTGCTGCCCGGCGTCGGCGCCGGGCTTGAACACCTCGAGCGAGACGACGGCGGGCGCCACCCGGTGGGCGATGTCGGCGATCGAGCCCGCCGGACGCTCCTTGGCCGCGTCGGCCTCGGAGATGCTGGCCTGCCCGGTCAGTTCGGTGCCGGTGTCGGCGAACCACCAGCCGATCAGCCCGCCCGCGGCGCCGACGACCAGTGCGACGGCGGCGAGCATCGCCAGCGCCTTCGTCTGCACGCGCCGCCCGAAGAGGACTTCCGGGAGACTCAGCAGCGCGCCTTGCGGTCGCTTCACGCCCTTTTCCTGTTCTGATTCCGCCTGCACGGCGGGCCCGGCGAGCACCGCGCCGGACGAGGGGTCGCGCCACGGGTCCGAAGTCGTGGTCCAGAGCGGACCTTCCGCGCCGTTCTCGGACGGTTCGGGCCCGGTGCTCCCGTGCGGCCGCTCCAGCACGACACCTTCGGCACCCGGCGGGCGGCGGAAGGCCTCGGCGAGCGATTCCGGGGTCGGCGGTGCCAGGTTCATACCCGGCGTGGCCCGCCCGTTCGCGCCCGGCTGGTACAGCTTGTCGAAGGCGCCGTCGACGCCACGCGGCCTGCCGAACGTGGCCGCTTGAGCGGGATCGACGGCGGGCCGGGCCAGCGGGCGCGGCGCCAGCCGATCCCCCGCCGGGTCACCAGGCTGCTGCGGATTCGCGTTCGGCTGCTCGGTCATCATTCCCCGGGGCTGAGATCAGGTTGGCCGGACGCGAGAGTACGCCAAGCCTTGCCCTCCCGATTCTGCCGTGACCACGGTGAAGTGCGCGTTGATTTCCCCGGAACGACAAGAACTGTGACACTTGAGGCAACCATGTCTCACTTCTGGCAGTCTAATGACCATGTCAGCGAATCACGGGGGACAGTTCCCGCCTCAGCAGCATTGGCACCAACAGCAGCAATGGAACGAGCGGCAGGGGTGGCCGCTGCAACCACCCAAGAAGAAGGGCCTGTCCACGAGACTGAAAGTCCTGCTGCTCGTCGGCGCGCTCGTCTTGGTCGGCGGCGGGATCGGCCTGATCTTGGTGATGAAGGCGGCCGCCGGGCCGGAGAAGCAGGCGAAGAGCCTGACCGAGGGTGACTGTGTCGTGCTGACCGGCTCCGGCAAGGAGGCCGACGCGGTCAAGACGCCGTGTGATTCCCCGCAAGCGCCTTACGCGGTGAGCCTCACCGGTGTCGACAAAGGCGAGTGGAACTGCAAGGAAGGCTTCTACCAGTACACCGTCCCGAGGCCGGTGCGCGGGGACGGCGTCGCCTTGTGCCTGGCGATCAACGCCAAGATCGGGTTGTGTTTCGACGAAATCGAGACCAAGACCCCGCCGCCGCTGAAGGACTGCGGCTCGGCGCGGCTGCGGATCAGCGAGGTCTTCCCGCGGATGAGCGTGGTGAACAGCCCGTGCGCCGAGGGCACGGCGGAGGTCATTTCCTACGCCAGCTACGGGACTTCGAACTTCAAGAGCGCGACGATCTGCTTCGTCAAACCCTGACGAAGCAAATCAGCGAGCCGACACGGGCATGGGCGCGGTCGACGTGCTCGGGCTCGGCGTGGGGCTGCGCGGCGGTTCCGGCTTGGCACCGCCGCCCAGCTGCGCGGGCAGCAGACCGGCGTTGACACCCTGCGGGGGTACGAGAGCGGGGCTCGGCTGGTCATCCACGCCCTCACCCGAGGTCGCGACCAGGGCCAGGGCGCTCAGCACCAGACCCGAAACGACGACGCCGGCGCCCTGCGCGTACTTCCGCCGGGCGAGTCCGAACTTTCCACCACCCAGGACATTCGGGGACTGACCCAGTGGCGCCGATGAGCCCAACGGGGCTGTCCCGCCCAGCACTCCGGTGTCTCGAAGGCCGGCGACCCTGTCGGGTCGCTGGATGGCCACCAGCTGACCGTCGGCGGTCATCGCCAGGTTGTCCGGCGCGCCGGGGAGTTCGGTGTTCTGCGGGATGGAGCACAGGCTGGCCAGGAAACCCGCCGACATCGACGGGGCGCCCGCCTGCTTCACGGCGGTGACGGCCTGCCGTTGCGCCGCGACCTCGGCCGCGCACGACTGGCAATGGGCGATATGCGCCGATGCCCTGTCCTGGGCGCCGAGACTCAGCTCGCCGTCCACGAAGGCGACGATGGCGTCCGGAAGCAGATGCGACTCGGGGAGTCCCCAGCCTCGCGGTGCGGTCATACCCCCACCTTCGCAGACTCCTGCGCCGCGGCGCGACGACGCTCCAAAGAAGCGCGCAGCGCCTGGCGACCGCGGTGTATCCGGCTGCGCACGGTGCCGAGCTTGACACCGAGGGTGGCGCCGATCTCCTCGTACGAGAGGCCTTCGACGTCGCACAGCACGACCGCGGCACGGAACTCGGGCGGCAACTCGTCGAGCGCGGCCTGCAGGTCCGGGTCGAGATGGGTGTCCGAGTAGACCTGCTCGGGGCTCGGGTCGTCACCGACGATGCGGTCGGTGTCCTCGGGCAGGCCTTCCATCCGCACGCGTGAGCGGCGGCGGGCCATGTCGAGGAAGAGGTTCGTGGTGATGCGGTGCAGCCAGCCTTCGAAGGTGCCGGGCTTGTAGGACGCGAGGGAGCGGAAGACCCGGATGAAGGTCTCCTGCGTCAGGTCCTCGGCGTCGTGGGCGTTACCGGTCAGACGGTACGCCAGCCGGTACACGCGGTCGGCGTGTTCGCGCACGACCTCGTCCCAAGACGGCGGCGTCCACGCGGCCTCGTCCACGGTCACCGGTGTGACCTGGTCCACGTGCTGATCCTGCATCGTTTCCTGCATCGGGGAAGTAGGCACCTCCATCAGCGTCTTCTCCCTAACTACTCCACCCAACGCGGGCGATGTGCACGGTGTTCCCGTTGTCGAGACCCAGTCTCTCCGGCCTGCTTATGTTTCTAGTGAGACTGGACTGAGAGGAGGCTGAGAAGTTCGGTAGCAGGGAGTCTTCGCTGTTTTGTCCACAGGCAGCGCTAACCTCCGCGTGTGAATTCCGGGACGCATGCGGGCTCGGCGGCCGCGGCCGCCGACGCCGACCTCGTCGACGGGTACCTCCCCGACGACGAGGTACTGGCCACGGCGCGGGCGCGGTCGGCCGATCTGGGGTGCGGTCCGCTGAGCGCGGGCGCCGGCGCGACGCTGCGTTTCCTGGCCACGACGCTGCGCGCGAAGGCCGTCGTCGAGGTCGGGACCGGAGCGGGCGTGAGCGGGTTGTGCCTGCTCAGGGGCATGGTCGACGACGGGATCCTGACCTCGATCGACATCGAACCCGAGTACCACCGGGCGGCGAGGTCGGCGTTCCGGGAGGCGGGTTATCCGCCGGGACGGACCCGGCTGATCATGGGCCGCGCGCTCGACGTCCTGCCCCGGCTCACCCCCGGTGGCTACGATCTGGTGTTCGTCGATTCGGCGCCGATCGAGTACCCGAGTTGCTACGAGAAGGCCGTCGCGCTGCTCCGGCCCGGCGGGATACTGGCGTTTCACAACGTCTCGGGGGCCAGGGTGACCGATCCCTCACGGCGCGATCCGGACACCCTCGCGCTGCGCGAGGTCGCGCGGGCCTTCCGCGAGGACGAACGGCTGGTCCCGGCCCTGTTGCCCGTCGGCGGCGGGCTGCTGGTCGCCGCCATCGCGTAGCAAGGGACCTTTGCTATCGCCGGGAGCTGATGGGGACTTTCCCCGCATCTGACGCGGTGAAGGACGCTTTCCCTGCATGCGACGCAGGGAAAGTCCCCTTCAGCCGCGTTGGCACGGCCACTGCCGCCGCCGCGAGGGCGAGCCAGGCGGCGGTGAGCGCGATCAGCCAGGTCCAGCCCGCGTGCCCGTAGACGGTCGCACCGACGGCGCCGCCGATACTGCTGCCGAGGTAGTACGAAAGCGTGTACAGCCCGCCCACCTGGCCCCGGGCGTTCTCGGGCGCCTCCGCGGCTGCCCAGCCGTTGGCGACGGCGTGGGCGGCGAAGAACGCGCCCGTCAGCACGACGAACCCGACGATGACCAGCGGAAGCGAATCGGGCAGCGTCAGCGCGGCCCCGGCGATCGTGAGCAGCAACGCGCCGGAGAGCGATCGGCGACGTCCGAACCGGCCGACGAGTTTGCCCGCGGTCGCCGACGAGACCGAGCCCATCGCGTAGGCGAGGAAGACCAGCGACGCGATCGCGGGCGAGAGGTCCAGCGGCTCGCCGGTCAGGCGGAATCCGGCGGCGTTGTACAGCGCGACGAACGAGCCCATCGCCAGCAGCGCGACCGCGTACTGAACCAGGAGGATCGGCTTCCGAACGGCGGCGCCGAGGCCCGCGAGGACCGCCCGCCCCTGTTCACGCAGCCCCTCTGAACTGCGACGATCCGCCGAAGTGGTAGCAAAGGTCCCTTGCTCCCCCGGCGGCAGGGTCAGCACCGTGACCACCGCGCAGACCAGCCCCATCACCGCGACGACGAGCAGCGCACCGTGGTAGCCGAACGGACCGGCGGTGAACCCGGCCGCGAGCCTGCCGACCATGCCGCCGACGGTGTTCCCGGCGATCATCGCGCCCACCGCCGCCGCGAGCCCGGCCTTGCCGAGCCGTTCCGCGAGGTAGGCCGCGGCCACTCCGGGGAACCCCGCGATGGCGACGCCCTGCAACGCCCGCAGCACGAGCAGCGCCGGATAGCTGGGCGCCAGCGGCAGCAGGAAACCGAACACGACCGCCGAGACCACCGAAGCGATGATCACCGGGCGCCGTCCCACGACCTCGGAGAGCGCCGCGATCGGCAGCACGGCGATCGCGAGCGCGCCGGTCGCGACACTCACCGCGAGCGAGGCGCCGCCCGGGTCGAGGTGGTACTGCTCGGCCAGCTGCGGCAGCACCGGCTGCGGCGCGTAGAGCAGGGCGAACGAGGAGATCCCGGCCGCGGCGACGGCGATCGTCACGCGGCGGGTGGTTCCGGTGGCAGGCACGGTCTCGAAGCTAAGCCTGGCTAAACGATACGTCTAATACGTTCATCTGCGACAATCGATGCTGTGCTGAATGAAAGGATGACCGCCCAGCTAGCCCCCCAGCTCGCGTTGCTCTCCGCACTGCGCCGCACGACGAACGTCACACGCGCGGCCGAACTCCTCGGTGTCCCGCAGCCGACGGTGAGCCGCCGGATCGCCGCGCTCGGCGAAGCCCTCGGCGCCCCGTTGACCGTCCCCGACGGCCGCGGCATCCGCCTCACCCGGGCAGCCGAACTGCTGGCCGACGCCGCCGAACGCGCCCTCGCCGCCGTCGACACCGGAGTCCGCCAAGCCCGCGAAGAGGTCGACCCCGAATCCGGGCACATCGTCCTCGGCTTCCTGCACCTGCTCGGCCGGTCGCTGGTCCCCACCCTGCTCCGCGGCTACCGCGCGGAGCATCCGCACATGCGCTTCACGCTGGTCCAAGGCTCACGTCAGGACATGGTCGACAGGCTGACCAGCGGCGAACTCGACCTCGCGCTGCTCGCACCCGCGCCCGTCGGAGACCCGCTGCTCGACACCGCCGTGCTCGCCGAACAGGAGATCTTCCTGTCCGTCCCGACATCGCACCACCTCGCCGACCGGCCGAACGCCGCCATCGAAGACCTCAAGGACGAGGAATTCGTGCTCCTCGAGACCGGCTACGGCCTCCGCACCATCACCGACGATTTGTGCGCCGAGGCCGGCTTCGACCCGAAGATCGCCTTCGAGGGCCAGGAGTCCGACACCGTCCGAGGACTCGTCGCGGCCGGGCTCGGGGTGGCGCTGCTCCCCCGGTTCGAACCCGGCAGCCCGGCGGGCGTCGCCGAAGTCCCGCTCGTGCCGCCGGTCGGGCGGACCATCGGGCTGGCGTGGCGCAAGGACGTCGTCCTGCCACCGGCGGTCCTGCGGTTCCGGGAGCAGATCCGCGCCGAGCGGGTGTGAGGCGACATAGGTCCGTGAAGCCCACCACGCTTCCTGTACTCGAGATCCGAACCTCGGGACAGGCGGTAGCAAAGGTCCCTTGCTACCGCCCCGCTGGTCAGACGTAGGAAGCGACCAGTTCGACCAGCGTCCGCGCGGCGAAACCGGTGGCTCCCGGCACGACGTCGGCGTAGGTCTTGTCGGCCCGCGCGGGGCCGGCGATGTCGAGGTGCGCCCACGGCACGTCGCCGACGAACTCCCGCAGGAACAGCGCCGCGACGATGCCGCCGGGACCACCGGGCGCCTGCCGGACGTCGCCGAGCGAACCCTGCACGGTCTCGGCCAGGTCCTCCAGCAGCGGCATCCGCCACCACGCCTCGCCGACCCGCTCGCCCGCCTTCGTGACCCGCTCCGCGAGCGCGTCGTCGGTGGCGAAAACGCCGCCGGTCCGGACGCCGAGCGAGACCTTCATGGCGCCGGTCAGCGTCGCCGCGTCGATCACGGCGTCCGGTTTGTGCTTCCTGATGCCGTAGACGAGCGCGTCGGCGAGGACCATGCGGCCTTCGGCGTCGGTGTTGCCCACCTCGGTCGTCTTGCCGCCGTAGTGGCGGACGATGTCGCCTGGCCGGTACGACGAACCGGACACGTGGTTCTCGGCGGCGGGCACCAGCCCGGTCACCTTGACCGGCAGGCCGAGTGCGGCGATCGCACGGACCGCGGCGATGATCGCCGCACCGCCAGCCATGTCGGTGCGCATGAGGTGCATGCCGTCGGCCGGTTTGATCGAAAGGCCGCCGGTGTCGAAGGTGATGCCCTTGCCGACCAGCAGCAGATGCGTCGCCGCCCCGCGCGGCCGGTACTCCAGCTCGATCAGCCTCGGCGGCGCGGACGAACCGCCACCGACGGCCAGGACGCCGCCGAAGCCCTGCTCCGCCAGCCACTTCTCGTCCCGGACCGAGACGGTCAGGTTCGGGATGCCGCCGGCGACGCGCGCTGCGGTGTCGGCGAGCCAGGCGGGGGTCTTGATGTTCGAAGGCGCGTTCGCCAGGTCGCGGGCGAACGAGGCGGCCGCGGCGAGTTCGCGAACCCGCTCCAGTGCCTTCTCGTACGCGGGCACGGCGCGCTCGTAGCGGGTCAGGAGGCGCACGGTCCGCAGGCTCGGCCTCGGCTCCTCGGCCGTCACCGTGAACCGGTAGCCACCCAGCAACAGACCGAACGCCAGTTCCTCGACGTGCTCGGCGCCCGCGTCCTCGGGCAGTTCGACGGCGAAGGCGCGGAACGCCTTCTGACCCGCCTTCACGTCCTCGTCCAGTGCCGACGAGACGGCGCGGATCAGCGCGGCACCGGCTTTGCGGTACTGACGCGGTTCACCGTCGCCGACGCCCGCGAGCCAGCGGGTGCCCCCTGTCGGCACGGTCTGCACGTCGCCGGCCTTGCCGGTCGGCCGCACGCCGCCGATCTCCTCGAGTCCGGTGTCACCGTCCTCTTCGGACGGCGCCGCGATCAGCGTGGCCAGCGGTGTGCCGCGCCGCAGGTCGTCCGAGACCTCGATTTCGAGCAGCTTCCCCGGAACGGGGGGTAGCGGGTTACGCACAGTGAGCGACCTCCGGGCACAGATGAACCGCGACCCCGGCCTCCGAACGGAGACCGGGGTGCGGGTGGTTGAACGTTGGTGCGGTCCGGCTCAGCCGGTGACCTCCTGCAAGGCCGCGCCGAGATCCTTCGCTTCTTCCGCGGAGAGTTCGACGACGAGGCGCCCACCACCCTCGAGTGGTACGCGCATCACGAGGCCCCGCCCCTCCTTAGTCACTTCGAGGGGACCATCTCCGGTCCGGGGCTTCATGGCCGCCATAGCGTGCTCCCTCCGTCTCAACCGGCGCGCCCGGGTCGCGCTCGTCAAAGCCAGCCGGGTCTACTGTCCATTGTCCCTCATCAGCGGCCGGGCGCGAACGCGGACCGATCTTTTGCCGTCGTATCGGTGCTGGTATGCGGCTCGCGAGGCTGAAAGACTCCACTCAGACCGCAGTTTCGCCGACTAGGAGATCCCGTGACCACATCCGACGTTCTGCTGACCGCCGACGCCGATGGCGTGCGCACTTTCACGCTGAACCGGCCGCAGGCGTACAACTCGCTGACCGTCGAACTCAAGGAACTGCTGCTGGCGGGGTTGCGGGAGGCCGCGGCCGACGAAAGCGTCCGGGCCGTCGTGCTGACCGGCTCCGGCAAGGCGTTCTGCGCCGGGCAGGATTTGAAGGAGCATGTCGGACTGCTACAGGCGGGTGACCCGGCTCCGCTACACACCGTCAAGGAGCATTACAACCCGATCGTCAAGGCCATCGTGGGGATGCCGAAGCCGGTCATCGCCGCGGTGAACGGCCCCGCGGCGGGCGCGGGCGCCGCCTTCGCCTACGCGAGCGACCTCCGGATCGCGACGACGTCGGCGAACTTCCTGATGGCGTTCGCGAACGTCGGCCTCGGCCCGGACTCGGGCGCGTCGTGGACGCTGCAGCGGCTGATCGGCCTCGGCCGCGCGGCCGAACTGATGCTGCTGGCCCGCACTGTCGACGCGGCCGAAGCGCTGACGCTCGGGCTCGTCAGCGAGGTCGTCTCGGACGAGGAACTGGCGGGCCGCGCGCAGAAGGTCGCCGCGAAGCTCGCGGCCGGCCCGACGGTCGCCTACGCGAAGATCAAGAACGTCCTGTCCGTCGCCGCCGAGTCCTCACTCGAAGAGGCACTGGACGCCGAGGACGCCGCGCAGTCCGCGTTGGGCGCGACCTCCGACCACACAGAGGCTGTCGAGGCCTTCGTGGGGAAGCGCAAGCCGAACTTTCAGGGCAAGTAGCCCCTCGGGACGTGCCATGAACGGTCCGTTACTTGCAAATTTTGCAAGTAACGGACCGTTCATGGCATCGGCGCCCCGCTTCGGGACCGGTACCAAGCGGTGGCGGTTAGCGTTCCGCCGTGCTCCCGATCCCAGCCCACCTCCAGGCGAAAGCCGCGGAACACGGCCTCGGCGAATGCCTCCGTCGCTATCGCCGCAGGCCAGGGCTCGTCGGCACCTTCTTCGCGTTCGCACCACTAGCGGGCGCTCTGGCGCTCGGGATCCGCGAAGGCGACCTGACCGGAGCGCTGGCCGTCGTGCTGTTCGTGTGGCCGCCGCTGTTCCTCCCGTGGTGCCACTTCACGAGGAAACGCCTCGCCGGTGGCGTCTACGTCTTCACCGGCGGCTTCGCGGAGGTCTACGGACGCAAGATCCCGCACGCGATCACTTGGGCCGAAGTCCACGAAGTGCGCTACAAGGGCGTCGAGCACTGGGTGAACTTCTTCCCCGTCGCCTACGTCGCGTTGTGCACGATCGGCCTGCGCGACGGGCGCGAGATCGAGTTCGACGGCACTTACCGGCCGCTGGAACGACTGGCGAGCGACCTCCGAAGCAGTGCCTAGGCGTGTCTCCCGAACTGGGGTTGGCAGGTTGGGCGAGGACACACGCGTGCGTCTTTCGGCCGGAGGCCGCGGATTCGCGGAGGCGGGCCGCTGATACGGCTGGGTGAAGGACCAGCTGATGCCGCGGCCCGGCTGCGGAAACCCGAAGACACGCTTCGAGAGGGCCTAACCGGCCCGGAAGCAGTCCTTCACGTGGTCGTCGACCATCCCGGTCGCCTGCATCAGCGCGTAACAGGTCGTCGGCCCCAGGAACACGAACCCGCGCTTCTTGAGGTCCTTCGCCATCGCCTTCGACTCGTCGGTGATCGCCGGGACGTCCGCCATCGTGCGGGGCCGCTTCTGCCGCGCGGGCGCGAACGACCACAGCAGGTCGTCCAGTGCACCGTCCAGCTCCGCGATCACGCGCGCGTTGTTGATCGCCGCCAGGATCTTCGCCCGGTTCCGCACGATCGACGCGTCCTGCATCAGCCGTTCGACGTCGTCGTCGGTGAAGACGGCGACCTTCTTCGGCTTGAACTTCTTGAACGCCTTCCGGAACGACTCCCGCTTGCGCAGGATCGTGATCCACGAGAGCCCGGACTGGAACGACTCAAGGCACAAGCGCTCGTACAACTCTTCGTCCCCGTGAAGCGGCACGCCCCATTCGGTGTCGTGGTACTCGACGTAGTCCGGGGCCGAGTTACCCCATGAGCACCGCTTGATCCCGTCCGTGCCCAGCAAACCCGCCTCAGCCAACCCGGTACCCCTCCGCGTACTTCACGAACTTCTGCAGGCACAGCCGCAGCCCCAGCTCGAACCCCGGTTTCGCGACCGGCCAGCCGAGCCGCCCGACGACGCCGAACGGCGGCCGCAGCTGCTCCGCCCAGACGAACGTCGACGAATGCGGCCCCTTTTCGATCACCTGGAACACCCCGGTGCCCTGCACGATCTTGCCGAGGTGCCGGACGACGCAGCGCAGCGGTGGCTCCCAGCTGGTGATCTCCATGGTGTCGGTGAACCCGATCCCGGCGACGCCGGTGAAGGCCGACAGCTTCGAGCCCACGCTGCGCCCGTTGCCCTCGACGACCTTGACCTCGGTGCCGAGCATCCATTCGCCCTGGCGTTCCCAGTCGGTCAGGGCGAGCCAAGCCGTCCCGGCCGGTACCGCGACGTCGACGGAGACGACGACATCGGTCACCTGGCGCCCTCGCGCTCGGCCTCCAGCTCGGCCACCTTGGACCGCAGTTCGTCGATCTCGACGCCGAGACGCCGCATCACCCAGTCCACTTCGGACATCTTGTAGCCGCGCACCACCATCTGGTAGCGGACGGCGTAGACGTCCTCGGCGGTGATGTCCTCGGCGGGCAGTCTGGTCGGCGAACTGCCGGGGGACAGCGGGGCCAGTTCCTCACCCCGGCCGAACACCACGGCGGCCAGCAGAAACACCACTGCGGCCACCAGCAGCATGACTACGAGGTAGATCAGGGCGGTCGTCACGCGACGATCGTGGCACACGAACGCCACGATCGTCGCGCCAGCAACGCGAGTCGCACGCTGAGCACCACCCAGATGACCATCAGGATCCCGCACGGCACGGACAGGAACAGCCGTGACGCGTCGATGAGCCCGGTGGCGATCACCAGCAGCGCCACCGAAAGCAGGTTCAGCCCGACGGCCTCGCCGATCAGCACGCCGATGGTCCTGACCAGCTTGACCCCGTCCATCCGCCGGGAGAGCCAGCGCATGCAGAGGAGGGCGAACACCCCCAGCACCGGCACGATGAACACCGAACCGTGGGTGAACTGGGCGATGTACTTGTACCAAGCCGGGGTGGCCTCGAGCTGCGACCAGTCGCCGAAAGTCCATTTGCGGGCGAATTCCCAGGCGAGCTGCATCATCGGCACGCCGAGGATCAGCTTCCAGAGGGTGCGCGTGCCGCTGTGCATGCCCAGTTCGGCCTGATAGTCCCGCGCGATCAGGTGCGCCGGCCCGAAGTCGTCGACGGCGCGCCGCTGCGCCTCGTGCTCGCTCCAGCCGCCCTCGCGGTAGGCGTCGGCGGCGTCGTTGAGCCCGTCCCGCGCCTCGCGGAGCAGGTCCCGTTTGGCCGACGCCGGACCGTCCAGCCGCGCGCGCAGGTCACCGAGATAGGCCTCGATCACAGTCATGCCGTAGTTCTCCCGATGCTCCGCGCGGTCAGGCCGCGATCGCCATAGCCGGCCGCCGGTGACGGCGCGCGGCGACCGTGAGCCGCATGCTGAACAGGATCCACGCGCCGGACAGGACCGCGCACGGCACGCTGACGATCAGCCGCGCGGGCTCCAGCAGCCCGGTCGCGCCGCCGTACAACGCGACCGCGATGAGGTTCAGCCCCACCGCCGCGGCCACGGACAGCGAAATAAAGCGCGCGGCACGCGGGCCGTCCGTCCGCCGCGAAAGCAGCCGTGCCGCGATCACGCCGGCGACCGCGACCACCGGGGACAGCGCCGCCACGGTGTCGGCCGCGCCGATCGCGCGGTGGTACCAGGACGGCGGCGGGTCACCGAACCGCGACCAGTCGCCGAAGCTCAGCACCCGCAGGAGGTCCCAGCCGACGAGCAGCACGGGGACACCGACGATCAGCTCCCACAGGACACGGATGTCACGCCGCAGTCCCAGTTCCGCCTGGTAGTCACGGGCGATCAGGTCGGCGGGGCCGAAATCGGCGACGGCCCGCCGCTCGGCGTCCGCCTCGCCGGCACGGTAGGCCTCGGCCGCGTCGGTCAGGCCGTCCCTCGCCTCGGTGAGCAGATCGGCCTTGGCCTCCGCCGACCCGCTCAACCGTCTGTCCAGTTCCGAGATGTATGCCTCGATCGCGCTCATGCCGTGCTCCCCCCGAGGACACCACCTATGACCGTGGTGAACTCCTGCCACTCCGCCCGTTCCGCCGCCAGCGCCTTCTGCCCGGAGCGGGTGAGCTTGTACGTACGACGTTTGCGGCCGGATACGACGTCCCATTCGCTGGCGAGGAAACCGGCGCGCTCCAACCGGCGAAGCGCCGGGTAGACGGTGCCCGTCGGCAGGTCGAGCGCACCGTC
This sequence comes from Amycolatopsis sp. cmx-11-32, assembly GCF_047608695.1. Lineage (NCBI taxonomy): Bacteria > Bacillati > Actinomycetota > Actinomycetes > Pseudonocardiales > Pseudonocardiaceae > Amycolatopsis > Amycolatopsis sp. cmx-11-32. The sequence goes on from NZ_JADNQN010000001.1 coordinate 186,099, forward strand.
ACTGCGGAGCTGGAGCGCCTCGATGATGGCGTACCCGTGCAGCTTCCGGCCGTCGAGGACGGCTAGGAGCAACGCGTCGAGGTGCCCGCGCAGGCTGTCGGCCTTCATAGATAGACAGTCTACACATCGCCGCCGACCAGGGTAGCCGGATCTTTCCCGGACCCGCCTCAGGGAATGTCCCCGAGATCACCCCTGATTCATAGATTTGGTGGCTACATGTAGCCAGCCTACGTATACAGTGCCTCGGCATGGACGCACTCCCGATCGCGAGACTCCAGTTCGCGACGACGACCTCGTTCCACTTCCTGTTCGTGCTGCTCACACTGGGGCTCGTGACACTCGTCGCGGTGATGCAGACACGTTCCGCGCTCGGCGGCAAGCCGGAGCTCATGCGGATGACCCGTTTCTGGGGCAAGCTTTACGTGATCAATTACGCGCTGGGAATCGTCACCGGAATCGTGATGGAATTCCAGTTCGGGCTGACCTGGACCGGCTTGTCCACGGTCGCGGGCGACGTCTTCGGCGCACCGCTGGCCATCGAGACACTGGTGGCGTTCTTCGCCGAATCGACCTTCCTCGGACTGTGGATCTTCGGCTGGGGGCGGCTGAACAAAGGGGTCCACCTGACCCTGATCTGGCTGATCACGCTGACCGCGTACGCCTCGGCACTGTTCATCATGGTGGCCAACTCGTTCCTGCAGAACCCGGTCGGCACGCACGCCGAGAACGGCGTGCTGAAACTCGACGACTTCGGTGCGCTGTTCACCAACCCGGCGCTGACGATGTCGCTGCCCCATGTACTGAGCGCGGCGTTGATGACCGGCGGTTTCTTCGTGGTCGGCGTCAGCGCGTACCACTTCATCAAGCGCACCAAGGAGATCGAGTTCTTCCGGTCCTCGATGCGGATCGGCGTGCTCACCTCGCTGGTGGGCAGCGCGATGGTGATCGGCTTCGGTTTCGCCCAGTTCGGCCCGCTCGGGGAATACCACGCCAGGAAGCTCGAATCACCGGAACCGCTGGTCGGCGCCCCACTGGGGTTCATGATCCAGCTCGGCTTCATCGCCTTCCTCGCCTCGATCCTCGGCACGCTGCTGCTGTTCCGAAACTGGATCACCAAGGTGCGGCCGCTGCTGTACGTGATGGTGCTGGCCATCCCGCTGCCGTTCTTCGCCGCGATCTCCGGCTGGCTCGTGCGGGAGATCGGCAGGCAGCCATGGCTGATTCGCGGTCAGTTGACCACCGCGGACGCCGTCGCGTCGATCCCGGCGGGCCAGATCCTGTTCTCCTTCATCGCTTTCACGCTGTTGTTCGCGGTACTCACGGTCGCCGACTGGGTGCTGATGTCGCGGGTCGCCAAACGCGGCCCGGAACCCGAAGGCGAGGCGAAGATGCCTCAAGCTGAAAATCTAGTCCTGAGCGGAGTCTGACCATGGTGATCCTGTGGTGGTGTGTGCTCGGTTTCCTGACCGGCGGCTATTTCGCGCTGGCGGGCTACGACTACGGCGTCGGGATGCTGCTCGGCAGGCTCAGCCGTGACGAGGAAGGACGACGGCGCGTGCTCGGCGCTTTCGGCCCGTTCTTTCTCGCCAACGAGGCCTGGCTGGTGGCCGCGGTCGGCGTCCTGTTCGGCGCCTTCCCACACCTGGAAGGAAAAGTGTTCTCTGGGGCGTACCTCCCGGTCGTCACCCTGCTGCTCGGGCTTGTCACGTTCACCGCGGCGGTGCAGTTGCGCAGCAGGCGGCCGGACGCCGGACGTGGCACCTGGACGCTCGCGATCACCGTCGGCGCCTGGGTGACGGCGGTGTCCTGGGGCGTGTTCCTCGGCAACCTCGTCCTCGGGCTCCCGCTCGACGCCAAGGGGCTGCCGACAGGCGGTGTCCTCGCCGTGTTCGAACCGTACGCGCTGCTCTGGGGCGCCGGGTTCGTCGCGCTGTTCGCCTTACAGGGAGCGGCTTTCCTCGCTGTCCGAGCGCCTGTCGAATTCACCGACGGCGCGAACCGGATCGCCAGGGCCCTGCTCGCGCCCGCGCTCGCGTTCCTGGTCGTGGCGGTCGCCTGGGGCGCGATCGAGACCACCGCGTCGTGGACCGTACTGCCCGCGATCGGGCTGGCGTTCGGAGCGCTGGGTGTCGCGTTCACGGCACTGCGGGCGGGACGGCACAAGGCGGCACTGGTCGCCACGATGGTTCTGTCCGCGTCACCGGTGCTGGCCGTCGGAACGCTGCGCCTGCCGGACACGCTCGTGTCCTCTGTGGACGGCGGGTTTTCGCTGAGCCTGACGGAAGCGGCCGCCAGCTCCGAGACGCTCGGTCTGCTCACTTTTGTCCTGCCGCCCGCGCTGGTGGTGATCGCCGCCGTGCAGTGGGTGACCTGGCGTGGGCACGGCGACCGCGTCGACCAGCGCTCGTTGCTGCACTTCTAGGAGCTGATGATGCCTCCCCTTCCCGGACTGCGACGCCATTTCGGTGTGCTGGCCGTGCTCGGCACGCTGACCGCCGTGGCGGGCCTCGTCCAGGCGGACGGCCTCGCGACGCTGCTCACCGGCGGCGGCGTGACCTGGACGCTCGCGGCGGCGATCGCGGCGCGGGTGCTGCTCACGGGTGTTCAAGGTTCGCTCGGCGGCCGGTTCGCGGCGACGGTCAAAGCCGGACTGCGCAAGCGGCTTCTCGGCGCGGAAGCGGAAAATCCCGGTGAGGTCGCGACTTTGGTGACCAAAGGGATCGACGCCGGTGACGCCTACCTGACCGGCTACCTGCCGACGCTGGTGCTGTCGGCGATCGTGCCGGTCGCCGTGCTCGTCCGGTTGTTCACCGCGGATCTCGCGTCGGCGCTGATCATCACCGCGACACTGCCGTTGATCCCGGTGTTCGCGATCCTGGTCGGCCAGCTCGCGATGGCCAAGACGGCGAAGCAGTGGCAACTGCTTTCGAAGCTGGGCGGGCATTTTTTCGACGTCGTACGCGGGCTCGGCACGCTGAAGGTGTTCGGCCGCGCCGCCGCGCAGGCGAAGACGGTACGGGCGATGGCGGACGCGCATACGGACGCGACGATGCGCACGCTGCGGGTCGCGTTCCTGTCCGCGCTGGTGCTGGAACTGGTGGCGACGCTTTCGGTGGCGCTCGTCGCGGTGCCGATCGGTTTCCGGCTGCTGGAAGGCGGGATGGTGGTGCACACGGCCGTACTGGTGCTGCTGCTCGCCCCCGAGGCCTACCTGCCGTTGCGGGCGGCCGGGGCGAAGTTCCACGCCAGCGCGGAAGGGCTCGCCACCCTGCGGGAGGCGCTGGCCGTCCCCGCGGACGAGACCGTCCGGGGTTCTCAGGTGGCAGGCCGTGGTGCGCCGCGGATCGTGCTGGAGAAGGTGAGCGTCGCGTACGGCGACGAGATCGTTCTGTCCGAAGTGGACTTGGCGATCGAGGCGGGCGAGCACGTCGCGCTCATCGGCCCCAGTGGTTCCGGGAAGAGCACGCTGCTGGCTGTCCTGCTGGGCTTTGTCACGCCGACGTCCGGCCGGGTCCTCGTCGACGGCGTCGACCTGCGTGAACTGGATCCGATGCCGTGGCGGGCCAGGACGGCCTGGGTGCCGCAACGGCCGACGTTGTTCACCGGGACCGTCGAGGAGAACATCGCCATGGGCCAGGTGCCGGACGTCCAGGCGGCGGCCCGCGCGGCGGCGTTCGACGAGGTCGTGCGGGGGCTGCCCGGCGGCTACCGGACGCGGATCGGGGAACTGGGCGCGCCGCTTTCGGCCGGGCAGCGGCAACGGCTCGGGCTCGCCAGGGCGCTTGCCCGCACGGAGGCGGGCCTGGTGCTGCTCGACGAACCGACCGCCCGGCTCGACGCGGAGACCGAAGCGGCCGTGCTCGGCGCGACCCGCGAACTGCTCACCGGCCGGACCGCGGTGCTCGTGGCCCACCGGCCAGCCATGGCCGAGCTGGCCGTCCGCGTCTTCGAAGTCCGCAATGGCGCACTGAGAGAACGGGAACTCGTGTGAACGTCTGGGGTGTGTCCGCAAAGGACACTGTCCGATTGGTGCGCGCCGGGCTGATCGCGGCCGGTGCCGAACTGGCCGGACTGGCGCTGATGGCCACCGCGGCGTGGCTGCTGCTGAAGGCGGCCGAGCAGCCGCCACTGGCTTCGCTCACGGTGGCGATCGTCGCCGTCCGGACACTGGCGTTGCTGCGCGGCGGACTGCGTTACGCGGAACGGCTCGCCGGGCACGAAGTCGTCCTGCGCTATCTCGGCGCCTTGCGGACCCGCGTGTACACGTCGCTGGTGCCGCACCGGGTTTCCCGGCATTCCGGCGGCGACCTCGTCACGCGCCTGGTGTCCGATGTGGACGCCGTGCAGGACGCGATCCTCCGCTGCCTGCTGCCCGCCGGGGTCGCCGCCTTCGTGGGCCTTGTGTCGACCACGGTCGCGTTGATCGTCAGCCCGATGGCCGGTCTGGTGCTGGCGCTCGGCCTCGCCATCGCCGGGATCGGGTTGCCATGGCTTTGCGTGCGGATCACTCGCGCGGCGGCGGAGCAGAGCGCTCCAGCGCGGGCGGATCTGGCCGAACGGTCGGTCGAACTGATCAGCGGACGACGGGAGCTGATCGCCTACGGCGTGCACGAGTCCACCGTGGACGCCGCGCACACCGCTGTCGACGCCCTCGCCTCCCGGGACCGGGCGACGGCGAACCGGACCAGTCTGCTGACCGCGGCCGGGCTGCTCGTCCAGCTGCTGACCTGCGTCACGATCGCGCTGACCGCCGGGGTTTCACCGCCGCTGACGGCGGCGCTGGCCCTGGGCGCGCTGGCCGTGTTCGAGCTGGTCCTTCCGCTGACCGCGGCCGCCCAGCGCTGGGTCGAGGTCCGCGCGTCGGCGGGGCGGGTGCGCACGCTGCTGGCCGAGCCCGCTCCCGCGCGTGGAACGCTGGTGCCTGAACCTGGACACCTGCGGCTCGAAGGCGTCGGCGTGCGTTTCGAGGGCAGGGCTCCGACGCTGGACGGCGTCGACCTCGACCTCCCGCCGGGCAAGCGGCTCGGGATCCTGGGGCCGAGCGGTGCCGGGAAGACGACGTTGCTGAACGTGCTGCTGGGTTCCGTGGCGCCGACGTCCGGGCGCGCGCTGCTGAACGGAAGGCCGCTGGACGTGTACGACCCGGCGCTGCTGCCGTCGGTGGTTTCGGGCGCACTCGCGGACGCGCACGTCTTCCACACGACAGTCCGGGAGAACCTGCTGCTCGCGAAGCCCGGCGCGACCGACCCGGAGCTGCTCTCGGCGTGTGAAACGGCGGACTTCGCTCTGCCACTCGACCGCGAGGTCGGCTCCGATGGCGACGCTCTGTCTGGCGGGCAGCGCCAGCGGCTCGTGCTCGCGCGGGCGGTGCTGGCCGCCCCGCCGGTCCTGGTGCTGGACGAGCCGGTCGAAGGGCTGGACCCGGAACACGGCGACGCCGTCCTGGCAGACGTCCTCGCGGCCGCGCGCGGCACCGTCGTCCTCGTGACGCATCGCGAAGCGCACGTGGCCGGGTTCGACGAAGTACTACGGGTGGGTTAAACCGCGCACGTCCCGCATCGGCGGCCGGTCCCTCACCGATATCTCGGCCACCTCCGACAGCCACTCGTCCTCTACTTGCGCGAACTGGGTGAGCTGAGCCGGGTCGTCCGACTTGATGCCGCAGCGCGCGAGCGCCGTCCCGAGGATCTGCCGCGCCATCACACCCAGCTGAAGCAGCGAGCGGTTGCGGTGCTTGCGTACGCCGAGGTTGACCTGTGCGAGTCCTTCGAGGCCGTAGCGCGCTTCGGCGTCGAGGATGAGCCCGATCTCGACGCCGTACCCGGCCGCGAAGGGCACTGACTCGAGGAACTCGCGCGTCGCGGCGTACTCGCCGCCCAGGGGCTGGATGAGCCCCGAGAGCGACGGGCGCAGCGCCGAGAGGACCGGTCGCGCCAGCAGCTCGGTGACCCGGCCGCCACCGCTGCTCTCCAGCCGCAGCGGTCGCCGGTAAAAACCTTTGACCAGGTGGACGCCGTCTTCGCAGAGCAGGGGCCCGAGCAGGGTCGGCACGAACGCCGGATCCGGGTCGACCAGGTCGGAGTCGAGGAACACGACGACGTCGCCGGTCGTCGCGGCCAGCGACCGCCACAGCACTTCGCCCTTGCCCGGCACCGGCGGCAGTCCGGGGAGCACGTCCTCGCGGTGCACCACCCGCGCGCCGGCCCGTTCGGCGAGCTCGGCGGTGGCGTCGGTGGACCCGGAATCCATCACGACCAACTCGTCGACGACCGTGCCCAGCAGCGGCCGCACCGTGCCGACGACTTCGGCGACGGTGTCCTCTTCGTCGAGTGCCGGTAGCACGACCGAAACCGTCCGGTCACCCTTCGCGGCGACGATGTCGTCGAGCGTCCAACCGGGGTTCTGCCACGTGCGCCGCTCGAACCAACTCATGAGTAGTGATCGTGCCATGCTGGAGTCCGACACCCCGTCGATGGAGGAACCTTGCTACCGCTACTCGTCCGATTCGTGCTGGGCCCGCTGGTCAGGGCGCTGTACCGCCCCGAGATCCGCGGCGTGGAGAACATCCCCGCCGCCGGGCCCGTGCTGCTGGCGCCCAACCACCGGGCGGCCCTGGACACCGGCGTGATCACTTTCACGGCGATGCGGCCGGTCAAGTTCCTCGGCAAGGCGGAGTACTTCACCGGCCGCGGGCTCAGGGGCAAACTGATGGCGGGTTTCCTGGGCGGCCTCGGCTACGTCCCCGTCCAACGCGGCAACGCGCAGGCCGGTCTCGCCGCACTGGAGGCGGCGCGGAAGGTGCTCGACGCGGGCGGCGCGTTCGCGATCTACCCCGAGGGCACCCGCTCGCTGGACGGACGACTGCACCGCGGCCACACCGGCGTCGCGGCCCTCGCGCTGGCGACCGGCGCGAAGGTCGTCCCCGTCGCTCTTTCCGGCACCGAGGACCTGCAGCCTCCCGGAAAGCGGATCCCCCGACGGGCGAAGATCACGGTCACCTACGGCTCGCCCTTGGACTTCTCGCGGTATGAAGGACAGGACTCGTCACCGGCGATCCGGCGCTCGGTGACCGACGAGATCATGTACACGATCCTGGAGCTTTCGGGGCAGGAGTACGTCGACTCGTATCACAAACGCCCTGATCAGAGCGCCGCCTGACGCTCCGGCGATAGCAAAGGTCCCTTGCTTCCCCGACGACGCTCGGTGGAGGTTCCGCTGGCCGGGGTAGGTGACTGGGTGGATCTTGGGGCGTTAGCTGACCCAAACACAGCCACCCATCCCGGCGACCTTCACGAACTTCTGAGTCCCTCAAGGAGTCCTTCACGGACCCTGGGTCCCTCAAGGAGACCTTCACGGACCCTGAGTCCCTCATGGGGGCCTTCACGGACCGGCACTTCGCGGCCCCAGCGGCTCCAGCGGCTCCAGGCGTCACCGCAGCGGCACGTGAAGGCCTCCTTACCGCCTAAGCGAAGAAAGCTCGCCCCTCACAACCCTCCAAGTACAGAAAGGCCCCCTTCCTGTACCTAGGCGCAAGCAAAGGGGCCTTCATGCACTAAAAGAGCCCTACTTAACCCACTTAGGACGCGGCGGAGGCACGTAGCCCGCGAAGCCGTCCAGAAGCACCGAAGCGTCCGAATCGATCGAAAGCATGTCCCGGTACCCAGCCGACAGGAAACCCTCCGACACCATGTGGTCGGCGAACTTCAGCAGCGGCGCGTAGTACCCGCCGACGTCGACCAGCCCGATCGGCTTCTCGTGCAGCCCGAGCTGCGCCCACGTCCAGACCTCGAACAGCTCCTCCAGCGTCCCGGCCCCGCCCGGCAGCGCGAGGAACCCGTCGGACAGCGCGGCCATTTTCGCCTTGCGCTGGTGCATGTCGGCGACGGCGTGCAGTTCGGTCAGGCCGGCGTGTGCGATTTCGACGCTGCCCAGCGCCTCCGGGATCACGCCGATCACCTCTCCGCCCGCGGCCAGCGCGGCGTCCGCGATGACGCCCATGGTCCCGACCGAGGCACCGCCGTAGACGAGCCCGATCCCCCGCGAAGCCAGCAGTGTCCCCAGCGCGCGTGCCTCATCGGCGTAGCGCGGATCGAAGCCCATCGACGAACCGCAGAAGACGCACACCCGGCGCGGAGCCGCCATCAGTGGGTGTCGTCCCATGCCTGGTACGAGTCCTGCACGACCCGCACGGCGTCGTCGATGTCGTCGGTGACGTGCAGCAGGTCGAGGTCCTTCTCGCCGATTTTGCCCTCGGCGAGCAGCGTCTTGGCGATCCAGTCGTACAGGCCGCCCCAGTAGTCGCTACCGAACAGCACGACCGGGAACTTCGTGACCTTCTTCGTCTGCACCAGGGTGAGCGCCTCGAACAGCTCGTCGAGCGTGCCGAAGCCACCGGGCAGGCAGATGAACGCCTGCGAGTACTTGATGAACATCGTCTTGCGGGCGAAGAAGTACCGGAAGTTGACGCCGAGGTCGACCCACGGGTTCAGGCCCTGCTCGAACGGCAGCTCGATGCCGAGGCCGACGGAGAACCCGCCCGCTTCGTTGGCGCCGCGGTTCACCGCTTCCATCGCGCCGGGGCCGCCGCCGGTCATCACCGCGAAGCCGGCGTCGGCGAGCGCGCCGCCGATCTTGCGGCCGAGTTCGTATTCCGGGTGGTCCCGTTTGGTCCGCGCCGAGCCGAACACGGTCACCGCGCGCGGCACCTCGGCCAGCGCGCCGAAGCCCTCGACGAACTCCGCCTGGATCCGCAGCACGCGCCACGGGTCGGTGTGCACCCAGTCGCTCGGCCCCCGTGAGTCCAGCAGGCGCTGGTCGGTGGTGCTGCTGCCCTGGTCACGGCGATCCCGCCGCAGCACGACCGGGCCCTTGTGGCGCTCGATCGGACGTTCCGGGTACTGGCCGTCGGGGAACTCGCTGTTTGTCTCACTCACCCAACCAAGACTACGACGTCGTCACCGTCTGGAGCGGCAGCATCGCCGCGAACAGGAGTTGTCGGATTCGCGAACGTGGGGCCCGCCGGAGAGCGGGCCCCACGAACGCGTCTAGGAACGTCCTGCCAGCGAGAACGCGAGCATCGCCGTCGAGGTGAAGTCGATGGCGGGCTCGTTGCTCGGCCATGAGGCGAGGTCGTCGGTGTAACGGGACTCGGCCGTGTCGAAGGCGTCGTACGGCTTCGTGCACTCCTTCGCCCCGGCAGGGAACGGAAGGTCCGCGAAGTGTTCGGCCCCGTTCGGTCCGTTCACGACAGCGCCGTAGAGCACCTTGTCCTCACCCGCGAGGTTGGCCGCCTGGTGGTGCGGGCATTTCGGGGACGTCGTGCCGACCCCGACGACCAGCGAGATGCCCCAAGCGTTCGCGCCCAGGGTGAAGTTCCGTTGCTGCGAACCGAACGCCGCGTACCGCCGGTCACCGGTCACGTCGGCGTACAACCGCTCGGTCGCGGCGAAGCCGAAGCTCTTGCTGGCGGCGTCGAAGTCGGTGACGGACACAGCGGTCCGGAAAGGACTCTTCGCCGCGTTCGCGACACCTTCGTCGAGCTGACGCCGCAGGTCGCCGATCAGCTCCTCCGGGCCGAGCGCGGCACCCGGGACGCCGTGCCGCAGGAGCTTCGCCAGTTCGGCGTGTGCCAGCGCGCTGGTGTCGTACAGGTTGAGCGTGCTCTTCTCTTCGAGGTCGATGTAGGCCTTCGCCCAATGCGCCGCCTGCCGCGTCCATTCGACCGATCGCGGGTCCCGCAAGGCCTTGCCCGCCAAAGCGAGCTGTGTCGCGCCGAGTTCCATGTCGTCCCGCCAGGACGATTCCGGGTAGTACGCGTGCGGGAACGCGGTGACGAGCTCGCCGACGTCCTTGGTCTTGGCCTGCGCGAAGACCGAGGCGGCCTCGGCGAGGTACTTCTTCGCCAGTGCGGGGTTCCGCTTCGCCTCGACCTGCGCGCCGAGCGCGAACGCGGCGGCCACGCGGCCGGCGAGGTTCGGGCTGAGCGCGGAACCGCCGGGGTTGGCGGGGAAGACCGGCCGGTGTTTGACGAAGTACTTGGGGTCACCGGATTTCACGTCGAGCGGGTCGTCGTCGTGCGGGTTCCGCCAGACGTCGTGGTCGCCGAGGAACCCGAATTTGTCGCTGCCCGTCCCGATCCCGACCTGGGCGTAGAGCGTCTTGTTCCGCTGGTCCCACATCTTGTCGAGCCAGTCGAGGCCGAGCGTGACCTCCTTGGCCAGCACCGGGTCGTAGCCCTCGCGGAGCACATAACCCATCTCCGCCAGTGAATACGCCGTGTTCGAGGTGAACTTGACGAAGTCGCCCGCGTCGACCCAGCCGCCTTCGACGTCGATCGGCCCACCGACCGGCTTCAGCGGTTCGGCGATCTCGTCGCCGCCCTCGCCGACGAACACCGGCCAGTCGTAGACCGTGGCCTCCTTGTCCGCCAGGTGTGAAGGCTTCCTGCCGAGACGCCCGGGGATGATGTCGTCACCGTCGCGCTGCGCCTGGAAGAACTCGTTGGTGGCGCGGACGAGCGGCGTGAAGAGCCGCTGCCTCGTGTCCACCCGGAACGTCGGCGAGGTCGCCTTGGTCTCGCCGCTGACCTCGATCCGGTACTTGCCCGGCAGCCAGACCTTCGACAGGTCGAGCTGGTACACCGCCGGGTACTTCGCGTTCCACGCACCGAACGAGGGCCCGGTCCGTCCACGATGGACGGTCCAGCCTCGTTCGTCGACCACCGAGAACGACCCCGGCGCGCTGGACAGCAGATAGGCGTACTTGGTCTCGGTGATGCCGTAGCCGACCTGATCGACCCGGACCTCTCCTCGCACCGCCGCCGCGGCCGAAACCGCCGGAACCGTCAAACCCCCGAGGACCAGTGCCGACACCGCGGCCACCGCCCTGGACCAGGAACTCACCATCATCGGCGCCCCGCTCGAATTAGTTAAGAAAGTTTCCTTTTTATGGCGCATGACGCTAGCGCCAGGAGCACCCCCAGTCAATATGTCCGATTCGCCGGGTGAAAGTCACCGGAACGGGACCACTGTCAGCGGGTATCCCACAGATTGAGCCCCTGGAAGAGAACGTTGCCTCAAAGTCGGCACCGACTGTCTACACGTCGGCATCCGCGACGACACAGATCAGCGCGAACTCTCGTCCGAGGTCAGTCCGGTACTCGGGAAATCGTCTACCGTGGACTGATGCCCTCCCTGCGAACCGAGGCCGAATCGCTCGGCGCGCGGATCCGGCGGTTGCGCAAGGCGCGCGGGCTGACCCAGCGTGAGCTCGCCGAGCCCCGGTACGACCGCGGTTTCCTCGCCAAAGTCGAGTCCGGCAGCCGCGTGCCCTCGGACGACGTCCTGACCCATCTCGCGCGACGGCTCGGGCTGACCGCGGACGAACTCCGCTTCGGCAGGCCGCCGGGCGCCGCCGCGGAACTCACCGACGCGCTGGAAAGTGCATATCGGGAATTGCAACAAGGCGGACTCGGGGCCGCCGAGCGCGAATTCGCGCGGATAGAACAGCGAGCTGCCGCGTACCGCCTGCCCGACGTCCAGTGCCACGCGCGGTTCTATCTCGGCGAGGTCGACTGGCAGCGCTACGACATCCCGTTGGCGGACAAAGGGTTCGCCTACGCCATGGAACTCGCCGACGCCGCGTCACCTCGGTTGCGCGCGATGATCGTCAACCGCGTCGCCGCCTGCCGCGCGCTGTCGGGCGACCTGGGCGCGGCGGTCGCACTGGCCGAAACCGCGCTCGCCGGGCTCCGCGCCGCCGGCCCCGTCGACCCCGACGCCGAACTCGCGCTGGTGACCGCGCTGATCCACCCGCTCATCGAAATGGGTGCGCTCCGCCGTGCGCGGCGGGCCGCCGAAGAAGGGCGTCGGGCGCTGGCTTCCGCACACCGCAAGGACATCTCCGCGCGGTACCACCGGCAAGCCGCGCAGCTGTGGCAGGCGATCGGCCTGGCCGACCGCGCCGAAAAGGACCTTTCGCGGGCGTTGCGGCTGTTCACCTCCATCGGCTACGACCGTGACGCCGCCCGGAGCCGCTGGGCCCGTGGCTTCCTGTGGCGACGGCTGGGCAAACTCGACGACGCGCACGCCGAACTGCTGCTCGCCCGCGACCTCCTCGCCAAAGCCGGTTCGCGTGAAGGCGTCCTCGGCGCGACCATCGAACTCGCCGACGTCCGCCGCCGCCAAGGGGCACTCGACGAGGCCGCCGAACTCGCCGAGGGGATCCGGCCGCTTCTGGATCGATCCCCCGACGTCGAGGCCAAGGCGGAGGTTCTCCGCTTGCTGGGACTCATCGCCCGTGCCCGCGGCGATCTGCCCAAGGCGACCGCGTTGCTCGAAGAAGCCGCCACCGCACAGGAAAAGTCCGAACTGCGCGGCGCACTCGTCGCCACTTCGCTGCATCTGGGCGATACTTTGCGCGCCCGCGGATTAATCGACAAAGCCGCGGAGGCCTATCGGCGCGGCGTCCGCGCGGCCGCTATGTCCGATTCCGGGCCAACGGACTGAAAACCATACGAAAGTCGCTATATATCGCGACTGGCGACAAAAGCCTTACTACACAGGGATTTTATTCCTCGCATAGTGATCTTCACCCGTCCCGCTAGGCCATCCGGCCCATTGACGCCTCCCGTGACCGGCTCCTTTACTCGGACGTGTCCATCGAGATAACTCCAGTTATCCGAATGGACACGCTCCCCGTCCCCCGCCGTGCTCCCCGACTCGGTCGAATCCCCCGTCGCGCCTGTGGCCGTCCGGGTTCACGGTCCTGCCCATGGAAGGTTCCCCATGACCGTTCAGCGAGGGCTCAGAACAGGGTTGGCGGCCATCGCCGGCCTTGCCCTGAGCATGACGTTCCCGGTGACCCCGGCGAACGCGACCACCGCGACCGTCCAACCCGCGAGCCCCGACTCCGTGGCCGCGAGCGCGGCCGACCGGGCCGCCGCGACCGGTGTGGACCAGTTGCGCAAGGGTGCCGACGAAGGCTTCCGCCGCGTCGGACTGACCTCTGGTGGTGGAGGACTCTTCTACGCCGCTTACGAACGGACCTACCGTGGCCTGCCGGTCGTCGGCGGGGACGCGGTGGTGGTCGCCGACGGCGCCGGGCGCGTCCGCGGCACCAGCGCCGCGGAGACCGCGGCGATCTCGGTCGGCACCAAGGCCAAGATCACCGCGGCGAAGGCGGCCGAGGTCGCCCGCGCACAGCTGTCCGAAGTAGACAGTGTCACCGCGCCGAATCTCGTCGTGCTGGCCGGGAACTCCCCCAAGCTCGCTTACGAGGTCGTCGTCGCGGGCACCAAGGCGGCGACGCCGAGCAACCTGCACGTGTTCGTGGACGGCGCCACCGGCGCTGTCCTCCAGACGCGTGACGACGTCAAGATGTCAAACTTCTCCACCGCCGCCAAGGCGACGTCGAACGAAGCCAGTGTGCTGGGCGCCGGGAACAGTTACTACGTCGGCAACGTCACCATCGACACGACGAACTCCGGCGGCACCTACACCATGCGCGACCCGCAGCGCAGCAACATCAGCTGTGCCCGCCAGAACGGTTCGCCGTTCTCCGGGCCGGACGACAACTGGGGCAACGGTTCCGGCACCGACCTGGAAACCGCTTGTGTCGACGCGCTCTTCGGCGTCCAGACCGAGTGGAAGATGCTGAGCGAATGGCTCGGCCGCAACGGCATCAACGGCAACGGCGGCGGCTTCCCCGCCTACGTCGGCCTGAACCAGGCCAACGCCTACTGGAACGGCTCCTCGACCACCTACGGCCGCTCCTCCGACAGCCAGCGCCAGGCCACCCCGATGGACGTCGTCGCGCACGAGTACGGCCACGCCATCTTCCAGACCACGCCGGGCGGCGCGGGCAGCGGCAACGAGAACGGCGGCCTCAACGAGTCCACCGGTGACATCTTCGGTGCCCTCACCGAGCACTACGCGAACAACGCCAAGGACCGCCCCGACTATGACGTCGGCGAGGGCGTGAACCTGGTCGGACAGGGCCCGATCCGCTACATGAACCAGCCGAGCAGGATCTCGGGCAACCCGAACTGCTACTCGTCGTCCATCCCGAACACCGAGGTGCACGCCGCGGCGGGCCCGCAGAACCACTGGTTCTACCTGCTGGCCGAAGGAACCGCCCCGGTCGGCAAGCCTGCCAGCCCGACCTGCAACAACACCTCGATCACCGGCATCGGCATCCAGAAGGCGGGGAAGATCTTCTACAACGGCCTGTTGAAGAAGACCTCCAGCTGGAACCACCGGGCGGCCCGCAAGGCCACCCTGGAAGCGGCGCTCGCGCTGTACCCGGGTTCCTGCACCGAGTTCAACACCACCAAGGCGGCGTGGGAGGCCATCAGTGTCCCCGCGGCGACCGGTGAACCGACCTCGTGCACCCCGAGCGGCTCCGACTTCTCGGTCGGCGTCACCCCGGCGTCCGGCACGGTCAAGCCCGGCGAATCGGCGACCGCCACGGTGAACACCGCGACCGTCAACGGTGCGGCACAGTCGGTGGCGCTGAGCGCCAGTGGTCTCCCGGCCGGGGCGACCGCGACGTTCAACCCCGCTTCGGTCCAGTCCGGTGCCTCCTCGACGCTCACCATCGCGACGTCGGCGAGCACCCCTGAAGGCACCAGCACCATCACGGTGACCGGCACCGCGGCCAGCGGCGCGCACACCGCGCAGTACACGCTGACCGTCGGCACCGGCGGCAACATCCGGTCGTTCAGCAACGACACCGACTTCCCGCTGAACGACTACGCCACGGTGAACAGCTCGATCACCTCGACCGCGACCGGCAACGCCGTGTCGCCGGTGAAGGTGACGGTCACCGGGACGCACACCTGCTCCGAGGACCTTCGCATCAGCCTGAAGGCCCCCGATGGCAGCACGTACTCGGTGAAGGCGACCGGTTCCCTGCCCTGCACCGATCTGGGCACCCGGAACTACTCGGTCCCGGTGACCAACGAAGTCGCGGCAGGCACCTGGACCCTCGTGGTCTACGACGCCTACGCACAGGACACCGGCACGCTCAGCAGCTGGTCGATCACCGTCTAGCTCTCCCTCGCGCGTGAAGGACTCCTTCCCTCGACTCGGTCGAGGGAAGGAGTCCTTCACGCAAACCCGATCCAGGAAGGAAACCCCGGCATGAAGTGGGGAAAACGATTAGGAGTGGCCGTCATCGGCATGGCCGCCGTATTGGGCGTCGTCACGGCGCCCGCGCAGGCGGCAGGCAACGCCGCGCCGGACATCTCGCTGGCCAACGTCAAGGCGCACCTGAGCGCACTGCAGACGATCGCCAACCAGAACGGCGGCAACCGCGCCTCGGGACGGCCGGGCTATCCGGCGTCGGTGTCCTATGTGGCGCAGAAGCTGCGCGGCGCCGGCTACAACGTCACGCTGCAGACCTGCACGAGCTGCGCGGGTCAGAACCAGAACATCATCGCGGAATGGCCGCAGGGTGACGCCAACCAGGTCATCATGCTGGGTGCGCACCTCGACAGCGTCGCCGCAGGCCCCGGCATCAACGACAACGGTTCGGGCTCGGCCTCGATCCTCGAAGTCGCGCTGACGCTGGCCCGTGAGAACCCGACGATGGCCAAGCGGGTCCGCTTCGGCTGGTGGGCCGACGAGGAGTCCGGCCTGCGCGGGTCCAAGCACTACGTCGCCAACCTGCCCGCCGCCGAGCGCACGAAGATCAAGACCTACCTGAACTTCGACATGATCGGCTCCGACAACTGGGGCTACTTCGTCTACGACGACGTGGCTTCGGTCAAGGCCGTGTTCGACGAGTACTTCACGTCGATCGGCATCCGGACCGAAGGCGACACCGAAGGCGACGGCCGCTCGGACCACGCGTCGTTCAAGAGCGCGGGCATCCCGGTCGGCGGTCTCGCGACCGGCGCCGGCTACACCAAGAGCGCCGCACAGCAACAGAAATGGGGCGGCACCGCCGGAAGGGCGTTCGACAGCTGCTACCACCGCGCCTGCGACACGCTGTCCAACATCCCGGACACCCCGCTGGAGAAGAACAGCGACGCGATCGCCTACGCGGTCTGGAAGCTGGCCGTCGGCGCCTCCACAAGTCCCGACTTCTCGCTCGGCCTCTCCCCGGCCTCCGGCACCGTCCAACCAGGACAGTCGGCGACCGTCACGGTCAACACCGCGACCACTTCCGGTGCGGCACAAACGGTTTCACTGAGCGCCAGCGGTCTACCCGCCGGAGCCACCGCGACGTTCAACCCGGCTTCTGTGCAGTCGGGCGGATCCTCGACGCTCACCATCGCGACGTCGGCGAGCACCCCTGAAGGCACCAGCACGATCACGGTGACCGGTGACGGGACCTCGGTGGACCGCACGGCGCAGTACACGCTCACCGTCGGCAACGCCGGCGTGCGCACGTTCACCAACGGCGCCGACTTCGCGCTGAACGACTACGCCACGGTGAACAGCCCGATCACCTCCACCGCAACGGGTTCGGCGACATCGCCGGTCAAGGTGACCGTCACCGGGACGCACACCTGCTCCGAGGACCTTCGCATCAGTCTGAAGGCACCCGACGGCAGTACTTACTCGGTCAAGGCCACCGGATCCCTTCCGTGCACCGACCTCGGTACCCGGGACTACTCGGTCCCGGTGACCAACGAGGCCGCTTCCGGCACTTGGACGCTCGTGCTCTACGACGCCTACGCCCAGGACACCGGCACCCTCGACAGCTGGACCATCACCGTCTGACCCGCTGAATCGACAGGGCCATCTCACGGGGACACCCGGCTTCGTGAGATGGCCCTGTCCTTTCGCGGGGAAGAATCCGGCAACTCTTCGATATCTGGTCTAGACCACCCGATCGTCGGTAGCGCCACTCATGCACGGCGACCTATGTTGAGCCGAACGGCCGCTTCCTGTTCGTTCACAATCGCTTTCGAGATGGGAGCTGGGTATGTTCGGTCGCGTCTCACGGCTGCTCGCAATCACCGGCGCGGCGGCACTCGCCGTCACCACCTTGGTCGTCCTGACCCCGGCGCAGGCGTCGGTGGACGCCGAGGTCTGCGCGGTCAAATCGAAGCCGGCGGGCAAGGTCCTGCAGGGCTACTGGGAGAACTGGGACGGGGCCTCGAACGGCGTCCATCCGCCGATGGGCTGGATCCCGATCACCGACGCGCGGATCAAGGCCAACGGGTACAACGTGATCAACGCGGCCTTTCCGGTCATCCTGTCCGACGGAACGGCAAAATGGGAGGATGGGATGGACGCGACTGTGAAGGTCGCGACTCCGTCCGAAATGTGCGCCGCCAAGGACGCGGGCGCGACGATCCTGATGTCGATCGGCGGTGCCACCGCGGGCATCGACCTGAACTCGGCCACCGTGGCGGACAGGTTCGTCGCGACCATCGTGCCGATCCTGAAGAAGTACAACTTCGACGGGATCGACATCGACATCGAGACCGGCCTCGTCGGCAACGGGAACATCAACACGCTTTCCGCGTCCCAGAAGAACCTCATCCGCATCATCGACGGCGTACTCGCGGCGATGCCGTCGAACTTCGGGCTCACCATGGCGCCCGAGACCGCGTACGTCACCGGTGGCAGCGTCGTCTACGGCTCGATCTGGGGCGCGTACCTGCCGGTCATCAAGAAGTACGCGGACAACGGCAGGCTGTGGTGGCTGAACATGCAGTACTACAACGGAAGCATGTACGGCTGCTCCGGCGATTCGTACCAGGCCGGGACGGTGCAGGGCTTCGTCGCGCAGACGAATTGCCTCGACAAGGGCCTGGTGATCCAGGGCCAGACGATCCGGGTTCCCTATGACAAGCAGGCGCCGGGTCTGCCCGCACAGGCCGGAGCCGGCGGCGGCTACATGTCGCCGAGCCTGGTTTCCCAGGCGTACCGGAGCATTCCGGCGCTCAAGGGTCTCATGACCTGGTCGATCAACTGGGACGGTTCGCGGAACTGGACCTTCGGAAAAAACGTGAAGTCACTCCAGGGCCGCTGAGCATCTCGCGCGATACCTGGCGCATTTAGTCCTCTAGTTGCGGTAGTTGCGTGTGCAAGGACCGCAACTAGAGGACTAATTGCGGTCGGTCGGTGGGATACGCGCGCAACCTTCGGCGCGGTCGGCCGTATCGTTCCCGGGTATGGGCGAGGAGGTCGGCGGACGGCTACGGCGGTTGCGCGCCGAACGCGGCCTGACGCAGCGCGAACTCGCCGAACCGCACTACACCGCCGCGTACGTCTCGTCCGTCGAGACGGGTGCCCGGACCCCGTCCGGTGACGCGCTGCGCCACTTCGCCGCGCGGCTCGGGGTGGACACCGGCGAACTGCTCGGCGTGACCTCGCCCCGCGACGACGTCCGGCTCGAGCTGGACATCGCGGCCGCCGCGGCGGACTTCCTCGCGGGAAACGGCTCGGCGCCGAAGATGCGGCGGCTGGCGCGGCACGCGAAGGGGATCGGCAGGACCCGCCAGGCCGGGCTCGCCTGGCTGTGGCTCGCACGGTACGCCGAAGGCGAAACTCGGCCGCGACTGGTGGCCGCCGCCGAAACCGCTCTCGACGACGACATCCCGCCGTACCGGGAACTGGCCATGGCGCTGCGGGCGAACACGCTGATCGACCGCGGCGAGCCACACCACGCCATGCACCTGCTCCGGACCGCGCTCGACGCGAGCCTCGACCGTCATCCGCATCCGGTGCTCCTGTTGACGCTGCACGCGTACCTCGCCGACGGGCAGCTCCGCCTCGGCGAGACCACCCATGCCGCGCACCACGCCGGCGAGGCGCTCCGGCTGGTCCGCGGCGGCGAGGAGATCCTGGCCGAGCTCACCGAGAACCAGCGTCGGCTGGCCGAGGCCTATCTCGGCGAAGGACGGGTAGCCGACGCCGTCGCCGCCGTGTCGGCGCTGCACGACCTGCTCCACGAACGCGCGCTGCGGCCGGTGCTGGCCCGGTGCTTGTTCGCGCGGGCGCTGGTCCGGCGAACCGACGATCTCGATGGCGCTCTCGCGGACCTTCGCGCGTCACGAGCGGCCGTGTCCGATCCTGCCGTCACCCTGGAACTCGCCGATCTCTGCCGCGAACTCGGCCGTCTCGACGACGCCGCCGTGCTGCTCGCCGAAGCGGCCGAAGCCATCCCGGAGGACTCGCCACACTCCGCGTCCCTTACGTTCCAGCAGGGCTTACTCGCTCTGGCACGCGGAGACCTCGAAGCAGCCGAAACTAACTTCGCGCACGCCATCGACATCGCCGCCCTCCGCGAGGCTCGCGGCGTACTGGCCGCTTCGGTGGACAAAGCGGGAGAGCTGCTTCGCGACCAGGGGCGAACCGAAGAGGCCGTGGATCTGTTGCGGCGCGGACTGCTCCTACTAGGCGCCGAGGAGGACATTCCGAAATGACCGAAGTGGACAGGGAAGACATCCGTACCCGGCTGGTGAGCCGATTCGGTCCTGAGGCCGAAGAATGGCTCGCCGGGGTTCCGTCTCTCGCCGCGCGGCTAGCCTCCCGGTGGGGCTTCGTGCTCGGCGAGTTGTTCGAGAGCGGCGCCTCGTCCGTCGTCCTGCGTTGCCGCTGGTCCGACGGGACCCCGGCGGTACTCAAACTCAGTCCGGACCGGGCGCTGCCGGCCAAGCAGATCGAGATGCTGCGGGTGTTCGCCTCATCGGGCCGCGTGCCCGCCGTGCTGGCCGCCGACGCGGACGCCGGAGCGATGGTGCTGGAGGAGATCCTGCCGGGCACCGAGGCCGAGGACCTGCCCTCGCCGTCGTTGCCACAGCGGTGGGGAGAGCTGCTCGCCGCGCTGCACTCCGTGGACACGCCCGCGCACTGGCCGTGGAGCCTGCGCGGCCGGTGCGAGGAGGCCTTCGACCGGATCGGCCGGAGGCTGACCGAACCGGCCATCGACGCCCGGATCGGCAAGGAAACCTGGCGGCGGGCGATAAAGCGCTGTGAGACATTGCTGGACACGCAGGACAGGGTCGTGTTGCTCCACGGCGATCTGCACCTCGGCAACGTCCTGGACGGCGGCCCGTCGCGCGGGCTGATCGCGATCGATCCGAAGGCATGCGTGGGCGATCCGTGTTACGACGCCGTCGACTACGTGGTGTCCGGCGCCGGACACGAGGGTGTCGGGGCCCGGTGCCAGGTGGTGGCGAGCGCGTGCGGGCTCGACGGAGACAGGTTGTACGCCTGGAGCCGGGTCATCGCGCCCATGTTCGCCATCGCGTACCTCACTCATGGCGGTCCAGAGGGGGCGATCGAGGAACTGCTCGCCCTGGCTAGCTGAGGAACTCGCGCAGCACCGCGGCGACCTGCCGGATCTGACCGGCCCGCACGTTCTCCTGCCGCGTGTGCGCCAGCGTCGGGTCGCCTGGCCCGAAGTTCACCGCCGGAATTCCGAGAGCCGCGAAGCGCGCGACATCGGTCCAGCCCAGCTTCGCGACCGCCTTGCCGCCTGCCGCCGCGACCAATTCAGCCGCCGCGGGGGCGCTCAGACCAGGCAGCGCACCCGGCGACAAGTCGACGATCTTGACGTCGTAGCCCTCGAAGACCTCGCGAAGGTGTGCCTCCGCCTCCTCGGCGCCGCGGTCGGGGGCGAACCGGTGGTTGATCGTGAGCACGGCCTCGTCCGGCACGACGTTGCCCGCGACACCGCCGCCGATCTTCGTGGCCTGCAGGCCTTCGCGGTAGGTCAGGCCGTCGATGTCGACCACCCGCGGCGTGTACTCGGCCAGCCTGCGCAGCGGTTCGGCGAGGCCGTGGATCGCGTTGACGCCCATCCAACCGCGCGCGGTGTGCGCTCGGACGCCTTCGACGCGGATCTCGATCCGCATCGTGCCCTGGCAACCACCCTCGATACCACCGTTCGACGGTTCGCCGAGAATCGCGAGGTCCGCCCGCAGCCACTCGGGCAGCTCGCGCTCGATGCGGCCGAGGCCGTTCTTCGTCGCTTCGATCTCTTCACAGTCGTAGAACACGAAGGTCAGGTCGTGCCTCGGCTCGCGCAGAGCGGCGGCGAGGTGCAGGAAGACGGCGTCGCCGCTCTTCATGTCGACAGTGCCCAGGCCGTGCAGGACCTCGTCGTCGCCGGTCCCCTCACGACGTACCGGCAGGTTCTCGTTGACCGGAACGGTGTCGAGATGCCCGGCCAGCATCACCCGCGAAGAGCGGCCGAGATTCGTGCGGGCGAGGACGGCGTCGCCGTTGCGGATCACCTCGAGGTGCGGTGCCTGCGTCTCCAGCGCGGCCTGCACGGTGTCCGCGATGACCTTCTCCTCTTCCGAGACGCTGAAGATGTCCACCAGCGCGGCGGTGAGGTCGACGGGGTCCGCGTGCAGATCGAGCGAAGGCATGCCCGCACCGTACCCGCGTGGTCGCCGGGCTACCGTGAAGGAGTGCGCATGCGAGCGATCTTGGCCTGCCTTCTCCTGCTGCTCGGCGGCTGCGGATCGGGCGAGGTCCCGGTGACGGTGAAGCCCACCCAGAGCACGGCGCCGGACGTGCTGCCGATCAAGCTCAAGGCGCTGACCACCGACCAGTGCTATCTGGCGCCGGGGACCGAGTCGCCCAAGGGCTGCCAGAAGTACGTCACCGAACTCTCCGGCGCCGCGGGCGGCATCCGCAAGCGCCGCCCGGACCTGTCGTCGCACGCCGACGCCCTCGATCGCCCGATCTCGGCGTTCCGCACCACGAACTGCCAGGACCAGCCTGCCCCCGGCGGCCCGTGCGGACAGGCCCTCGGTGCCATGTCGGCGGCACTGACCTCGGTGAAGAGCCTCGTCGGCGGCTGACGTCGGTCACTGGGTTACCGTTCAGGGCGTGAGCGAGCAGACCCCTGATCCCGAAACGACCGGCGCCACCGGCGTCGGACTGGCCACCGTCACGACCGACGGCACGGTGCTGGACACCTGGTTCCCGCTGCCCAAGCTGACCGAGCGTGCCGAGGGCAAGCCCGGCACGGTGCGGCTGACCGCCGAAGAGGCCACCGAGGCCCTCGGCGAGGCGGCCGCCGCCCAGCTCGGGCCGGACACCGACCGCGGTGTCGAGGTCGTCGCGGTCCGCACGACCATCGCCGGCCTCGCCGACGCCCCCGGTGACACACACGACGTCTACCTGCGCCTTCACTTGCTGTCGCACCGCCTGGTCCAGCCACACGGCGCGAGCCTGGACGGCGTCTTCGGCCTGCTGGCGAACGTCGTGTGGACCAACCACGGGCCGTGCCCCGTCGAGGGCTTCGAGGCGACCCGGCTGCGGCTGCGGGCGCGCGGCAACGTCACCGTCTACAGCGTGGACAAGTTCCCGCGGATGGTGGACTACGTCGTGCCCACCGGCGTCCGCATCGCCGACGCCGACCGCGCCCGCCTCGGCGCGCATCTGGCCAACGGCACCACGGTCATGCACGAGGGCTTCGTCAATTTCAACGCCGGCACGCTCGGCGCCTCCATGGTCGAAGGCCGGATCTCGGCGGGCGTCGTGGTCGGTGACGGCTCCGACGTCGGCGGCGGCGCGTCGATCATGGGCACGCTGTCCGGTGGCGGCAGGGAGACCATTTCGATCGGCGAGCGCTGCCTGATCGGCGCGAACGGCGGCGTCGGCATCTCGCTCGGCGACGACTCGGTCGTCGAAGCCGGCCTGTACGTCACGGCGGGCACGAAGGTGAACTTCGAGGGCAAGGTCGTTAAGGCGCTGGAGCTGTCGGGCATCTCGGGCGCGGTCTTCCGGCGGAATTCCGGGACCGGCACCGTCGAGGTCGTCGCGCGCACCGGCGTCGGGATCGAGCTGAACGCGGCCCTGCACGCCAACTGACCTGCCGCGAGGCGTGACCAGGCGGATGACAGGAGGGTGTGTGGAAATAGAGACGTTGAGTGTCCCTATTTCCACACACCCCTCACCCCGCGTAGCGGACGCTAACTGATCGCGTGGATTTTGGACGTTAGATGTCCCGAAACCCACACAGTCACCTGAGGTGGCCCAGGGCCGCTTCGGCGCGGGAGCAGGGGACCTTTGCTGCCGCTTTTGGTCTCCCGGGTGTCGCGAAAGCGACTTTCGCGACGTCTGATGTCTCGAAAGTGGCTTTCGCGACACCCTCGGCAGCACGAAAAGAGAGCAAGGGACCGTTGCTGTCACTCTCCCCCAGAGAGCGATAGCAAAGGTCCCTTGCTTCTGTCACGGTCTGGGGGTGTCTCCCGGGTTTGAAGTGGACTGGTTGGGTGAGGGGCACGCGCGCGCGTTTCTTTTGGCCGGAGGCCTCGGGTTTGCGGGGGCGGGCCGCTGACACGGCTGGGTGAGTGATCCGCCATTTCCGTAGCCCGGCCGCGGAAATCCGGAAGCGCGCTCTGAGCGACACAGCCTGGACCACCTTGCCAGTTCACCTAGAATTCATCTTGTGACAGCCGAGACCCTGCCGCGCAAAAACGCCCCTTCGACCACTCCTGCCGCGCTCGGACTCGGCGACCGTCCCGCGAAAGCCGGGCCGGACGATCCGGCGGCCGCCCACGTCCGGGTCAAACTCGACGTCGAGATCCGCGCGCTCCTCGCGCACGAACCCGGCACCAAATCCGGCGCCGACCCCGAGGACCTGCACCAGATGCGGGTCTCGCTGCGCCGGATGCGCAGTGTCCTCAAGCTGTCGGGCCGCCTTGTCGGCCCGGACGCCGAACCGGTGCGCGCGGAACTCGGCTGGCTCGGCCAGTCGCTCGGCGACGTCCGCGACTACGACGTCCTGATCGGGCATCTCCGCGAGGTCGTCGCCGAGTTCGAGGTGCGCGACCAGCCCGCGGCGCGCCGTCTGGTCTCGATGTTCGTCACCGAACGCGGTGTCGCGAAACGGCGGCTCACCCGCGCGCTCGCCAGCCCCCGGTACGCCTCGATGTTGCGGGACATCGGCCGTCTCGCCCGGCCGCCCGCGGCCGAAGAGTCCGCCTCCGAAGCCCCTCTCACCTCGGCCGGCCTCATCGCCGGGCTGGCGAAGCCGCACCGCAAGCTCGCGAAGGCGGTGAAGGCGCTTCCCTCGAATCCCCCGGATGACGACCTTCACGCGCTCCGCATCTACGGCAAGAAACTGCGCTATGCCGCCGAGATGGCCAAGCCTGCCGCGAAGAAGAAGCAGGCGGCGAGAATCCAGAGGCTGATCAAGGCGACGAAGGACCTTCAGACCGTTCTCGGGGACCACCAGGACGCCTGTGTCGCCGCCGATCGCATGCGGGGAACCTTGGACTCCAGCGACGTCGAGGTCGCCTTCATCGCGGGCCGGGTCGCGGAGAAGGAACTGCTGCGCCGCGCCGAGGTCCGTGCTGTGTGGCGCGACGTCTGGGCAGAGGTCGACGCGGCCGCTCAGGCGGTGAGCCCGCGAATGTAGCCGTCCGGGCGGATCTGCACCTGTCGCCCGTTCTCGGCCTCGTACGCGGCGAAAGCGTGCCCGCCGACGTCTTCGAAGTCCCCATCGGACAGTGCGCTGCCCTCGGGCAGGATCCGGCGGGCGCCTTCGAGAGTCGGACCGTCGCCGAACACCAGCACCGTCGCCTGCGGACCGTGCGGCAACGCCTCGGGCGAGCGGTCCACCGCGGTACCCGATGTCGAACTGGCGGGTGTTCTCGCCGCGCTCGTGGGCGTCGTCCGCGCCCTCGGTGTACTTCTCGAGCAGCTCGGTACTGATCTTCAGCACCCGCGCGGCGACTCCTCGCCGACCCGGACCCCGCTCACCGGGCTGCGATGTGAGCTGAAGGGGCCCATGGCCGCATGTGATGCGGCGAAGGGCGCTTTCACCGCGTCGGATGCGGGGAAAGTCCCCTTCAGCTCACGGCGCCAGGTACTTGCCCAGCCTCAGGAAGCGAGCCGCTCCGCGGCCGCCTCGATCCGCTCGTCCGTGGCCGTCAGAGCGATGCGCACGTGCCGGCCACCCGTCGGCCCATAGAACGTCCCCGGCGCGGCGAGGATGCCGCGCTCGGCCAGCCAGTCGACCGTGTCGAGCGCGGTTTCCCCGCGCGTGGACCACAGATACAGCCCCGCCTCGGAGTACGAGATCTCAAAATTGCTGTCCAGCAACGCCTTCCGCAGCACCAGTCGGCGGCGCGCGTAACGCTCCCTTTGCACGGCAAGCGCTTCGTCGTCCTTCAGCGCGGCGACCATGGCCTCCTGCACCGGCCGCGGCATGATCAACCCGGAGTGCTTGCGAAT
Organism: Amycolatopsis sp. cmx-11-32; assembly: GCF_047608695.1. NCBI lineage: Bacteria > Bacillati > Actinomycetota > Actinomycetes > Pseudonocardiales > Pseudonocardiaceae > Amycolatopsis > Amycolatopsis sp. cmx-11-32. Next base: position 211,259 of record NZ_JADNQN010000001.1, read on the forward strand.
CTCCAGCAGCCCGGCGACGAGCTTCGGGTCACCGGTGACGAACCCGGCCCGGTAGCTCGCGAGGTTCGCGGACTTCGACAGTGAGTGGACCGCGAGCAGGCCGTCGAGGGAGCCGCCGTGCACGGACGGGTGCAGGATCGACACGGGCTCGCTTTCCCAGCCCAGCGCCAGATAACACTCGTCGGAGACCACGACGACGTCGCGTTCCCGCGCCCATTCGACAACTTTGCGCAGGTGGTCGGCACCGAACACGCGACCGGTCGGGTTGGACGGCGAGTTCAACCACAGCATCGACGGCCGCTGCGGACCGAGCGCGAAAGTGCTGTCCGCGCGTAGCAGCGAAGCACCCGCCAGCAGCACACCGACCTCGTAGGTCGGGTACGCCACTTCGGGAATGACGATGAGGTCACCAGGGCCGAAGCCAAGCTGACGCGGCAGCGAGGCGACCAGTTCCTTCGAACCGATCGTCGGCAGGACGGCCGCTTCGGGAACGCCCTCGACACCGTGACGCCGTGAAAGCGCGTCTATCGCGGCCGCCCTCAGCTCAGGTGTCCCGTGCGTGGTCGGGTACCCCGGGACCTCCGACACGGACGCGAGCGCCGCGCGGATGCTTTCGGGGACCGGATCCACCGGCGTGCCGATCGACAGGTCGACGATTCCACCGGGATGCGCCTGGGCCTTCGCCTTGGCTTCGACGAGGGAGTCCCAGGGAAAATCAGGAAGGGCGATCCGGCTCATTCGCCCTGCGGGGGAAGAGCCTTGATGAAGGCGGGGTCGTGGCTGGTCTTGCCGACCTTCGAGGCGCCGCCGGGCGAGCCCAGCTCGTCGAAGAAGTCGACGTTGGCCTTGGTGTAGGCGTTCCACTCGTCGGGGACGTCGTCCTCGTAGTAGATCGCCTCGACGGGACAGACCGGCTCGCAGGCACCACAGTCGACGCATTCGTCCGGGTGGATGTACAGCATCCGGTCACCCTCGTAGATGCAGTCCACGGGGCACTCGTCGATACACGCCTTGTCGAGCACGTCGACGCAGGGTTCGGCGATCACGTAGGTCACTGCGCACTCCTGCTTTATCTCTGCTTCACCAGTCTGCAACGGACATTACGCGCCCACGGGCGCGACCAGCCCGCTTAGGCCACCCTTATCCGTACCCCGGGTATGGGCCCCTCAGCGGTCCTTTCGGCGAGGCGGCGGAGTGGCCCTGCTGTCCCCGGTGATGACGAACTTCGGCGCGGCGGGTTTCGCCTTTTCGGCGTCCGCCTCTTCGACGGCCTTCTCCGAGCCCAAAGCCCGGTTGAAGCCGTCGGAGATCTCGCGGACCAGGTCTTCGTTGTGCCGGTCGTCCTTGCGCGCGATGCTCATCGGGTTCCTCCCACTGCCTTCCTTGGCACAATCTAACCGTGAACACTGCGGAATTGCTCGAGCTCACCTGCAGTCAGGCCTGGATGCCCCTGCTGGAGAGCCGGATCGGCGACTGGAGGCTTCGCTGGGCCGGCGGGTTCACCGCCCGGGCGAACAGTGCCCTGGCGATCGGCGACCCGGGAAAACCGCTGCCAGACGCCTTGAAACAGGTCTGTGACTTCGCCCACGATCATTCCATCCCGCCGGCCGTTCAGGTGATCCAGAACACGTCGACCGAAGACGCCATCGAGGCCCAGGGCTGGGTCCACTATGTGGAACACCGTCCCGCACACGAGGTGCGTTTGCTGACCGGGCCGCTCTCGCGCGGGACCTCGGGGGGAGCGGTGATCCTCGACGAGCCGACGTCCGGATGGTGGGAGATGACGGCGGGCAGTGCGACGCCCGCGGAGGCACCGCGGCACGTTCTCGGCACCGGCAAGGTCGGTTTCGGGTTCGTCGAGCTGGACGGCGTCACGGCCGGGGCGGTGCGCGGTGCGGTCGTCGGCGAGTGGCTGCACATCGCCCGGCTGGAGGTCCGGCCGGAGTTCCGTCGGCGGGGGCTGGCGCGCGGGCTGATGAACGCGGTGGGCGCTTGGGGCGCCGCTCAGGGGGCGACGGGCATGCTCTTGCAGGTCGCGGTGGCGAACTCCGGCGCGCTCGCGCTATACGAGGACCTGGGCTGTACGGAGCACCACAGGTACCGCTACTGGGCCCCCGGTCCGGACACGTGCGAGGATCGCCTGTCGTGAAGGTCGTCATTTTGGTCGGCGGAGTGGGCGGGGCCCGCTTCCTGCTGGGGGTCAAGCAAGCACTGGGTCTGCCCGCGGTCGGTTCCGCGCCGGAATCACCACACGAGGTGACCGCGCTGGTGAACACCGGGGACGACGTGTGGATGCACGGTCTGCGCATCTGCCCGGACCTGGACACCTGCATGTACACCCTCGGCGGGGGGATCGACTCCGAACGCGGCTGGGGGCACTCGGGCGAGACCTGGACGGTCAAGGAGGAACTCGCCGAGTACGGCGCCGAGCCGACCTGGTTCGGTCTTGGCGACAAGGACATCGCGACGCACCTGATCCGTTCGCGGATGCTGCGCGCGGGCTATCCGCTCTCGCAGGTCACCGAGGCGCTGTGCGACCGCTGGCAGCCGGGCGTGCGCCTGCTGCCGATGTCGGACGACCGCGTCGAAACGCATGTCGTGATCGACGATCCCGAAGATCCGGACCAGCGCAAGGCGATCCACTTCCAGGAGTGGTGGGTGCGGTATCGCGCCGAGCCGAAGGCGCATTCGATCATCGCCGTCGGCGCCGACGAGGCCAAACCGGCGCCGGGAGTGCTGGAGGCGATCGCGGCCGCCGACCTCGTGCTGTTCGCGCCGTCCAATCCGGTGGTGTCGGTGGGCACGACCCTCGGCGTCCCCGGGATCCGCGCCGCGCTGCGGAAGACGCGCGCCAAGGTCGTCGGGATCTCGCCGATCATCGGCGGGAAGGCGTTGCGCGGCATGGCCGACGCGTGCCTGAGCGCGATCGGCGTGGAGACGTCGGCCGAGGCCGTCGGACGGCATTACGGTTCCCGCGAGGGATCCGCGGAGGGGGTGCTCGACGGCTGGCTGGTCGCCGAGGGCGAGACCGTCGACGTGCCGGGTGTCGCCGTCCGCGACGTCCCCCTGCTGATGTCCGATGTGGACAAGACCGCGGCGATGGCGCTCGCGGCCTTCGACCTGGCCGGAGTTTCTGTTGAGTGACCACGCTTCCACGAAAATCGAGATCCTGCCGGTCGAAGGTCTGCCCGAGTTCCGTCCCGGTGACGACCTGACCGGCGCGATCGTCAAGGCGGTCCCCTGGCTGCGTTCGGGCGACGTCCTGGTCGTGACGAGCAAGATCGTCTCCAAGGCCGAAGGCATGCTGATCCGCGTCCCCGCCGATCCCGAAGAGCGTGACGCCGCCCGGCGCAAACTCGTCGAGGACGAGTCCGTCCGCGTGATCGCGCGGATCAACCGGACGGTGATCACCGAGAACAAGCTCGGCATCGTGCAGGCGGCGTCCGGTGTGGACGCGTCGAACGTGGCCTCCGGTGAGGTCGCGCTGCTGCCGACGGATCCGGACGCCTCCGCGCTCGCGCTGCGGAACGGGCTGCGCGAGCGGATGGGCGTCGAGGTCGCGGTCGTGGTCACCGACACCATGGGCCGCGCGTGGCGGGTCGGGCAGACCGACGCCGCGATCGGCTCGTCCGGGCTGCGGGTGCTGCATTCGTACGAGGGTGAGATCGACAGCCAGGGCAACGAACTCGCGGTCACCGAGGTGGCGATCGCCGACGAACTCGCCGCCGCGGCGGATCTGGTCAAGGGCAAGCTCGGCGGGACACCCGCCGCCGTCGTGCGCGGACTGCGGCTGACCGACGACGGGTCCACCGCGCGCAAGCTGATCCGGCCGATCGAAGAAGACCTGTTCCGGCTCGGCACCAACGAAGCCATCGCGCAGGGCCGCCGGGAAGCGGTGCTCGCGCGGCGTTCGATCCGGTCGTTCACCGGCGAACCGGTCGATCCCGAGGTGCTGCGCCGCGCCGTCGGGACCGCGCTGACAGCGCCCGCGCCGCACCACACGAAGCCGGTCCGATTCGTATGGCTGCGTGAGGAAGGCCTGCGCCGTAAGCTTCTCGACGCGATGAAGGCATCGTGGCAGGCCGATCTCGAAGGCGACGACTTCACCGCCGAGCAGGTCGCGAAACGCCTCAGCCGCGGCGACATCCTGTACGACGCCCCTGAGGTCGTGGTGCCGTTCCTCGTCGCCGAGGGCGCGCACACCTACCGCGACGAGCGGCGGAATGCCTGCGAGCACACGATGTTCACGGTCGCCGGTGGCGCGGCGGTGCAGGGTCTGCTGGTCGCTCTCGCCGCCGAAGACCTCGGCTCGTGCTGGATCGGGTCGACCATCTTCGCCGCGGACATCGTGCGCGAAGTACTCGGCCTGGACGCGCGCTGGGAGCCGCTCGGCGCGGTCGCGATCGGACATCCCGCCGCCCTGCCGCCCGCTCGCGGCGCGAGCGAACCCGGAGAAGGACTTCTCGAACTGTGACCCTGCACAGCGATGTCGTGTCGACTTTGTCCGGTTGGCGGCCGGTGGACACGGCCCAGGAATCCTTGCGCCAGGCCTATCTCGGCTTCCTGGCCGCCCGTGACGACGTCTGCCGCCGCGAATGCGCGGCCGGGCACGTCACCGCGTCGGCCGTGCTTCTGGACGCCGAAGCGGAAAACGTCCTCCTCACCCTGCATCCGCGAGTCGGACGCTGGCTGCAGCTCGGCGGGCATTGCGAACTGGGCGACGCGACGCTCGCGGACGCGGCTCTGCGTGAGGCACGGGAGGAATCGGGCATCGAGGAGCTGGTGATCGACCCGGTTCCGGTGCATCTCGACGTCCATCCGATCACCTGCTCGCTCGGCGTGCCGACCCGGCATTTCGACGTGCGTTTCGTCGTGCGCGCACCCCGGGGCGCGCGGCCGGTACAAAGCGACGAATCGGACGATCTTCGCTGGTGGCCGGTGAATTTTCTCCCTCAGGGCTCGGAAGACCTCGCCGAACTGGTGGAAGCAGCCCTCCCCGCGCCCCTCGGCCGTTAGGGTGTCGGCTGACGTTCAAGGGGGAATGATGCTGACGACGCTGACGCCATACCTGGGCCGGGTCCGGGTCCACAGCGACGGAGACGGTGACGGCGCCGGCTGGGTACTGCTGATCCTGGCGATCATCATTGTCATCATCGTGATCGTGGTGATCATCGTGAAGGTCAACCAGGCGAAGAAGCCGCCGATGGCCTTCCCGCAGAACCCGAACTTCGGCGGTGGCGGCCCGGCTCCGGGCTTCCCGCCGCCCCCGCCCGCCGGTGGCCCCGCCCCGCAGGGCAACTGGCAGCAGCAGCCCGGTTTTCCGCCGCCTCAACCCGGTTATGGCCAGGCGCCCGGTTACCCGCCGCCTCCGGCTCCGGTTCCGGCGGGTTTCGCGCCGCCGCCCAGCCCGTTCGGCGCGCCCGGGATGTCCCAGCCGCCGATGCTCCAGCCGCCGATGCTCCAGCCGCCGATGCCGCAGCCCGGTTTCCCGCCTCCTCCTCCGCAGGCCGGGCCGCCGATCCACGGCAGCGCCGACCGCACGCAGGTCCTGTCCCGGCAGCAGCAAATGGACGCGGGCGCCGATCGCACCCAGGTCGTCTCGCCCGCCGGCGCCGATCGCACCCAGGTCGTCTCGCCCGCCGGCGGTGACCGGACGCAGGTGGTGCCCGGTAGCGCGGGTGACGCCACTCAGGTCGTCCCCGGCGGCGACCGGACCCAGGTGGTCCCGCCCCGCCAGTAGCCCGACATTCCGTGAAGGCCTCCTTCCCTACTCCATCCATGCCCCACCGCCGCCCACAACGGACGCGCTGCGCGCGCAGGTCGATTCAGAGTGGTGAAGGGAGGCCTTCACGGCATTTCCAGCAGGGAGAAACCGCATGGTCAGTGTCGACCCGAACTCCTCGGTCCCACCCTTCGAGCAGGTGCGCACCGCCTACGCGGCGCGGATCAACGACGGCTCACTGCCCGTCGGGGCGAAACTCCCGACCGTGCGGAAACTGGCCGAGGACCTAGGCATCGCCCCCAACACGGTCGCGAAGGCCTACCGTGAGCTCGAAGAGGCTGGCTTGATCGAGACCCGCGGCCGGGCGGGCACTTTCGTCGGCGCCGTCGGCGACGAAACCCGCGAACGGGTGAGGCAAGCAGCTGCCGACTACGCCGCGCTGACCAGGAAACTGGGCCTCGACCGCGACGAGGCGAAGGCGATCGTCGACGCCGCCCTGGGCTGATCTACCGTCCGCTGGAACGAACGAAGGGGTCTGCCGTGGCCGGGATCATCTTCTCGATCAAGGCGCTCAACAAGCCGAAGCAGCCGCCCGGCTGGTGACGGGGCGTCCGGTTAACCTCTTGGCATGGTCTTCCTTCTGGTGCTGGTGCTCATCCTCGTGGTCTTGGCGGCGGTCGGGATCGGCGTCTTCTTCCTCGTGAAGTCGAACAACAAGCCGCAGCCGCCCGCGCTCCCTCATCACCAGTACCCGCAGCACCCGAGCCAGCAGCAGCCGTACCCGCCGCGGGGCTGGGGCAGCTAGGCGCGGCTCGCACCTCGGGCCTGATGTCCCCAATGCCACATTGGGGACATCGACCAAGGCGCCGCAGGTGTTGGACGTCGGCCTCGCGAGACTCGCGGTAAGTCACATCGCGCGGTAATCGCGCAGTTCGATCTTCGGCCCGAATCGCGGGCGCCGGAATCCCGCCGTCGACAGGTAGCGCACCGCGCGCTGCCGCTGCGGTGAATACGGCGCCAGCACCTCGGACATCCCGGCGTCGTCGAGTTTCGTGCCGACGAGCGCGTGCCCGACCATCGACGGGATGTTGTAGTCGCCGAAGCTCACCGCGTCCGGGTCGCCCCAGGCGCGCTGCGCGATCTCCGCGGCGGTCCACACGCCGATGCCGGGTACCTTCCGCAGCCAAGCCCGGCCTTCAACGCCCTTCAGCTCGACGGCCTTCTCCAGCCGGGGCGCGACGCGGGCCGCTGTGATCAGCGTCGTTCGCCGTTTCAGGTCCACTCCTGCGCGATGCCATTCCCAGTCCACAATGGACCGGATGGCGACGGGCGACGGCGGCACGCGCAGCCGTGACGGCCCGGGCCCAGGCGCGGATTCCCCGAACCAGCGGCACAGTTCGCCCCACGACCGCAGCGCCTCCACGCTGGTCACCTTCTGTTCCAGCACGGCGAGCACCAGCGCGTCCCACACCCGGCCGGTAGCCCCGAGGCGCAGTCCCGGATTCCGGCGCCGCGCCGACGCGATGACGTCGTGGTGCGCCACGAATTCGGAGTCGTCGTCGTGCGCGCCCAGCATCGCCGGGACGCCGTCGAGCAGCCTGTCCGCGCCGGGCCCCCAGGCCTCCGCCTCGATCTCGCCGTCCGCGCGCCGCAGCAGCGCGAGCGTGCCCGCGCCGTCCGCGGTGTTGGCGGCCAGCCAGGTGACCCCGCCCTCGGTGCGGACGACGTTGGGCGACCGCGACCCACGGCTCAGCGGACCCAGGACGGTGTCCAGGTCGAGTTCGAAGCCGGGGCGGAACAGCACACGGTGAAACTACCCGGCACTCGGCTAGGGTTGTCCGAGCCACCCGACCCGTAAGCCGATGGAGGACACCGACGATGACCGAGCGACCGGCGAAGGCCTCGATCGTCAGCGGGTACTTCAACCCGCTCCACCAGGGCCACCTCGACCTGTTCGAGGACGCGCAAGCGCGGTCCGGCTACCTGATCGTCATCGTCAACAACGATCACCAGCAAGTGCTCAAAAAGGGCAAAGTGATCCAGACCGAGGACATCCGGGCCAGGATCGTCCGCGCGCTGCGCATCGTCGACGACGTGTACATCGCCGTCGAGCAGGGGCCGGGCATCAACGAATCGTTCGACCTGATCCGGGCGGCGTATCCGGACACGGAACTCGAGTTCTGCAACGGCGGCGATCGGCGCAGCGTCGACGAGCTTCCGGCCGACGAGATCGAGGCGGGGGCCCGCAACGACATCACGTTGCTCTACGGCATCGGGGGCACCGACAAGGCCGACTCCAGCACCCGGATCCTGTCGGACATGGAAGCCTGAGTTCCTTGAGGCCGGCCAGGTGCCTGCCGAGAATTGTCCGAAGACGTTTGCGGGTCTGCTGACGGCAGCCGCTCCTAGGGCCTACCCTAGACGTCACACAGTCGGCCCTGAACCCAGAGGGCCCCAGGTCAGTCGGGAGGCCTAGGGGATGGACCCCCGTGCTCGGGCGGACGCCTTGCTCGCACGCGCCAGTGCGCGTGGAGCCTTCGTCGTGACACCGGACAACGCGACGTCGCCGATGGACTCCGCGAACACCCAGCAGATCCCCCGATCGGTGGTCGCCGAGATCGACCGTTCGTCGGACCCGGACACGACCACGCAGCTACCGGCCTCGCTGATCGCGGAGAACGACCACCCGCTGGCGGGGCCCGAACCGACCACCCGGCTGGACCTGCCGCCGGTGCGGGGCGAAGGTTCGACACAGCCGCAGCCGTACCCGCGCCGTCGCGGTATGCAGCCGACCAGGCCCCTGCCGCAGGCGACGACCCCGCTCAACCGGCGGCCACCCGCCGCGCCGGTGCAGAGCCCCCTGATCGAGCAGCCGGAGCCGGACACCGTCGAGAACGAGATCGGTGGCTTGGTGCCGACGGTGAAGCAGAACCCTTCGGGGCGTTCGAACCTTTCGCGGCGGCTGGACGGCATCTAGCCCCTACTCGCGGGCAGCTCCGTCAGAAAGCCTGGATCACCCGATCGCAGCCCCTTGCCCGGATAGTGCCGCGCGAGCGAGCAGACACCGGCGTTGCCGCCGTCCTTGTAGTAGTTCCACACCGAGCCGAACTGCTCCAAGACGAATACGAGACTGAAGCCGTACCAAACGCCTTTGCCGTGGAGCACCTGCGGCGTGTGGAACTCCTTCGTGCGTTCCGGCGACAAGAACCGTTCTCCGCGAATCGCACGCAAAGACAGGACGAGGTCGCCGACAGTGCAGTACGCACCCCCATCGGGTGAACCGATCGGCGAGATGCGGTGGGGTGAGAAGCCGAGTCGCGCGAGTTCCGGTGGCCGGAACGGCTACTTCTTGCGGGTCTCCAGCTTGAGCCGCAGCGCGAGACCGGCCTTCACCGCGAGCATGACCGGCTTCCACAGAAGGCCGCGGTGACGGTCCGCGAGATAGCGGTAGGCGCTGTCGTGGTGCGCGCGCAGCATCTTTTCCGAAGCCTGCGAAGTCGAGTGCCCGCCGATGTGCATGACGCTGGACGAAGGGGCGTACACGTTCAGCCAGCCCGCGCGGGACAGTCGCTCACCGAGGTCGACGTCCTCGAAGTACATGAAGTAGCGCGTGTCGAATCCGTCGACCGAGTCGAACGCCTCGCGGCGGAACAGCTGGCAGGACCCGGAAAGCCAGCCCGCCGTCCGCTCGACCGGGGTACCGGTCTCCTGGCGGTACTGGCGCGTCCACGGGTTGCCCGGCCAGAACTTGCCGAATGCCGCGTGCCCGATCCCCCTGCCGAAGGACGGCAGCAGGCGAGCCGACGGGTAGACGGTCCCGTCTAGGTCGTGGATCAGCGGACCGAAGGCGCCACCACGCGGCCAGCGTCCGGCGACCTCCAGCAGCGCGTCGAGCGAACCGGGTTCCCATTCGAGGTCCGGGTTCACCACGACGATCCAGCCGTAGCTGTCGTCCAGCGCCGCGACACCGCGGTTGGCGGCCGTGCCGTAACCGACGTTCTCACCGATGCTGACCAGCTTGACGTTGTCCCGCCGGGCGGCCTTCTCGGGCGCGCCGTCCGTGGAGTCGTTGTCGGCGACGACGACCTGGACGTCCCGATCCGTCGCCTTCTCGAGGGTGTCGAGGAACTTCTCGAGGGTTTCGCCGGGGAAGTACGTCACGGTCACGACGGCGAGCCCGTCGCCGTAGCTGGGGTGCTCAGTCACGCGGCCATTGTCCACCCGTCACCGGACGCGACTTCGGCCCCCACCCCGGTCCGGCACCATTTGCCCCAAAGCAACTATGGGTAGTCGCCCGAACTCATTCCGCGATCGAGGTCGGGCAGAATGGATCCATGCCGTGCACGCCTCATCGACGGATCGGTGCGTGATCAGCGCCATCTCCTGTGCATGACCCTGGTCGCTCCGGCACAACTCTCGCGCTCACGACGAGAGCTGAACACCCTACTGTTGCCCGGCGCGCGGGAGCCGCACTTCAAGAAGGAGAAGGAAACCCCGCCGCAGGCAGCTGATCGGCCGGATCGCACTCTCGAAGCGGCTACCACGATTACGTGGGGACATGACCGGCTCATCGAAGCGGTCATCGACCTGTAGAAAGCGAAAAGCTTGTGAGACGACCGTCCGGACGCGTCACGAGCTTTCATACGGATACGTGTCCGCCAGAGGGACCGGTGTGCCCCTCAGCCGGCCCGCCGCTGCGCATGCCGGTGCCAAGCCTTCGCGTAGGCCTCCCGGTGACGCTCCGCGGTCGTCGCCCACGAGAACTCCTTCGCGCGCCGCTGCGCGGCTTCGGCCAGCTCCGCCCGCCGCGACGGATCGTCGAGCAGTTCCGAGATGGCCGCGGCGACGTCTCCGGCGCCGACACCGCAATAAGCGACCGCGTCCCCGCCGACCTCCGGCAGGGAAAGCCGCCGTGTCGTGAGCACGCTCGCGCCGCACGCCATCGCCTCCAGCACCGGCAGCCCGAAACCTTCACCGAGGCTCGGGTAGGCGACCAGTTCGGAGCCGCCGAGGAAGCCGGCGAGAGTGTCGAACGGCAGATAGCCGGCGCGGATCACCCGCAACCGGTGCGGTACGGCGTCCAGTGCGCGCTCGACCTGCGAATCCCAGCCCGGCTGACCGGCCAGCACCAGCGCGGGCGGGTTCGGCCTGCTGATCACGGCGTGCGCGAAGCCGCGGATCAGCGCCGGCACGTTCTTGCGCGGTTCCAGCGCGCCGAGGAAGGCGACGTACGGCGTCTTCCCGAGTCCGACGGCCTTTCGCGCGGCTTCGATCTCGGCGGGCGAGGGCGGATGGAATCGATCCGGTTCGACGCCGTGGTGGATGATCTCCAGCTCGGCCGTCCGCACCTGGCCGACGCGCTCCAGTTCGGCCGCCGTCGCGATGCTCGGCACGACGCACAGCGTCGCGCGGCGAAGCGCCGTCGCGGTCCAAGCGCGAAAGAAGCGCGCCTTCACCGACGAGTGCAGGATCGCGTCGGTGAAGAAAGTCGCATCGTGCAGTGTCACCACCGAAGCGGCCGGGCTGGCCAGCGGCATCGTGTAGTGCGGCGAGTGGACGACGTCGGCGGCGAGCCGCCGGACCAGCCGGGGCAGTGTCGCCTGCTCCCAGGTCAGCCGCGCGGTCCTGGTCGAAGTCGACGGCGAGGTGGGCACGATCCGCGCCCCCGGCGCCAGCCGGTCGTACAGCACCGCGTCCCGCGGCTGGCAGACGACGGTGATCCGCGCACCGTCCGTGTCCAGCGCCGCGACCAGCGAGTCCACGTAGCGACCGACGCCACCCCTGTCCGCCGGGACGGCTGTCGCGTCGATCAGCACGCGAGGGTCATCGGTCACCCCCGCAGAGTACGACGGCGCCCTGCCCCCGTGGCGGGGAACCGACAAACTAACGATGCAGGTGAAGAGCCCAAACGGCGGAAGCGGCACGCTGCCAGGTGAACTCACTCGAACGGTCGAGACCGCTGTCACGCAGCGCTGCCGCCTGCTCCGAATGGTCGAGTACGTCTCGCAGGGCACCAGCAAGCGCTTGCGCGTCACCCACCGGTACGACGATGCCCGCTCCCCCGGTGACCTCGACCAGGGCCGGGACGGCCGAGTGCACCACCGGCACCCCAGCCGCCATCGCCTCGATCAGCGGCAGCCCGAACCCCTCCGCCCGGCTCGGCATCGCCAGCACGGACGCGCCCCGCAACACGAACGCCAGTTCCGCGTCGCTCACCTTCCCCAGCAGCCGGACGTCCGCGCCGTACTCACGCGCCAGCGCCCCCGGATCGATCCCGCCCCAGCCCGGCTGCCCGGCCAGCACCAGCGGCACCCCGATCCGGCCGACTGCGTCGATCAGCACGTCGATGCCCTTACGCGGCTCGATCGTCCCGATCGCCAGCACGTAGCGCTCGGGCAGCGCGACCTCGGCGAACTCGGTATGCGGCCGCACCCCGTGCGGAATCACGCTCACCGGGACCGAGACCGGCACCAGCCCGGCGAGCTCGTCCGCAACCGCTTGCGTCGGCACGGTCAGCGCTGTCGCCCGCGACGCGGCCCGCGCGATCACCGCCTTGTGCCACGAGACCCCGCGCGGCGTCAGCGTCTCGGGATGCGTCCACGGCACGGTGTCGTGCACCGCGACCGACAGCGTCCGCCCCCTCGGCACCCGTGCGGGCGCGAGCGGTGTCGGCGCGTGGACCGCGTCGCCGCCCGGCCACCACGGCAGGCCCAGTTGCCAGGCCGCGATCAGCACCCGGGGCGGGACCGGCAGCACTCGCGGTCCGTCGACCCCTTCTACGACCGCGGCCTCGATACCCGCATGCCGTGCGACCACGCTCGACACCGTCCAGCCCGGCGGCGCGGTCTCGGCGAGCGCCCGCAGCAGCTCGCCGGTGTAGCGGCCGGTTCCGCCGGGGACGGGCGCCAGCAGCTGCTCGGCGAGCACGACCAGTTCGGGCATGGTCTCTATTCTCTCTGGCATGACCGCCGCCGAGCCCAGCACCACCGTCGTCGTGGTCACCTGGCGCGGCGCCGCGCATGTCACCGCCTGCCTCGACGCCCTCGCCGGGCAGTCCCGCCCGCACCGCACCCTGGTCGTCGACAACGCCTCCGACGACGGCACGGCCGCGCTGCTCGCCACCCACCCGTCGCGGCCCGAGGTGCTCCGGTTGCGGCGCAACACCGGCTACGCGGGCGCCATGGCCGCCGCACTGGACAAAGTGGACACTCCGCTGATGGCCTGGCTGAACGACGACGCCGCGCCCGCCCCGGAATGGCTCGCGAACTGCGAAGACACCCTCGCGAAAGCCCCGCTCGCCGCGGCTGTGAGCGCCCGACTGACGCTGGCCGACGGAACCGTCCAGTCCACCGGCGTCCGCCTGACCGCCGACGGCCACGGCGCCGACCTGCCGGAGCCCGCCGACGAGGTCTTCGGCTTCTGCGGCGGCGCGGCCGTGCTGAACGTCGAGGCACTGCGCTCCGTCGGTGGAGTCCCGGCCGCCTACTTCTGTTACTACGAGGACACCGACACCGCGTGGCGCCTGCGGCTCGCGGGCTGGGACGTCGTCAGCGCCGACGCCGAGGTCATCCACCAGCATGGCGCGAGCACTCGACCCGGTTCGGCCCAGTTCCACCTGTGGAATGAACGCAATCGCCTGCTGACCCTCCTCCGGTGTGCTCCGGGACAGGTGGCGATCCGGCAACTGGTGAAGTTCATCGTCCTGACGGCGATACTCCCCCTTCGAGGGCTCCGTCGTACCAAGAAACCAGCGGCCCCGAACTTCCGTCTCAGCCTCCGGTGCCGGGTCCTGGGTGCCGTCGTCGCCCGCCTTCCGCGCACGCTGTTCGAGCGGCGGGCCATCGGACGGCGGGCGGCGCTCGGCCGAGGCGCGGTCTGGGACGCGTGGGCCGGGCTTTAAGCTCTGGCAGAAGACGGAGATGAAGGCTGAGTCCGAGAAGGGCCTCGCCGGCACCAGTAGTGAGGGGCAGGCGAACGAGCGCCCTGGCGACGCGAAGCGGTCGCGGGCTCTTCATCGACGCCGTCCAATCGAGTGCAGGGAGTACTGCTTTGACGCAGGGGGAAACGCAACCGGTCGTCTCGGTGATCGTGGTGAACTATCGCGGGGCCGCCGACACCGTCACCTGCCTGCGCGCACTGGCCGGACACGATTACCCGAACCTCGAGGTCATCTGCGTCGACAATGCTTCCGGCGGCACCGACGTGGCCGAGATCAAGGCGGCGGCCCCGGGTGTCAAGCTCGTCGAGTCCCCGGTGAACTCCGGCTTCGCCGGAGGCTGCAACCTCGGCGCGAGGCACGCCACCGGTACCGTCCTCGCTTTTCTCAACAACGACGCCCGCCCCGCGCCCGGCTGGGTGGGCACGGCCGTCGCCGAACTGCGCGCGCAGCCGACGGTCGCCGCGGTGGCCAGCAAGGTCCTCGACTGGGACGGCACCGGCACCGACTTCGTCGACGCGGGCCTGACCTGGTTCGGCATGGGCTACAAGCGCCACGCGGGCAGCCTGCTGGCCGACGTCCCGGCCGCCGAGCACGAGATCGCCAAGGACGTCCTGTTCGCGACAGGTTCGGCGATGTTCGTCCGCGCCGGGGTGTTCGCCGAACTCGGCGGGTTCGACGAGCGGTTCTTCATGTTCTATGAGGACGTCGACCTCGGCTGGCGGCTGAACCTGCGCGGCTGGCGCGTCCGGTACGTGCCGGAATCGCTGACCTACCACAAGCACCACGCCACGATGTCCACAGTGGACGCCCCCGACTCCGGCCGTGAGACGTTTCTGCTGGAGCGCAACGCTTTGGCCGCACTGTACAAGAACCTCTCCGACGAGACACTGTCACGCGCGTTGCCCGCCGCGCTGGCGCTCGCCGTCCGCCGGGCGACCGCGCGCGGCGATCTCGACGCCACTCGGTTCGATCTCGCCAAGGGCGTCGGCCCGGCCGAAACCGGTCCGGTCGAGGTGCCGCGGACGACACTGGCCGGCGTGCTGGCGATCGACCAGTTCGTCGAACTGCTGCCGTCGCTCGCCGAGTCCCGCGCCGCCGAACAGGCCGTCCGTGTCCGCACCGACGCCGACCTGCTTCCCTTGCTGCGCAAGGCCTTGGAGCCCGCGTACCCACTGCCGCGCTACCTCGCGGCGCACGACATCCTGGTCGAGACGTTCGGCATCGACGCGCTCTTCGGGCAGCGCCGCAAGGTACTGGTGATCACCGGCGACGCGATCACCGAGCGAATGGCCGGCCCCGCGATCCGCGCGTGGAACATGTCCGCGACCCTGGCCACCGAACACGACGTCCACCTGGTGACGATCAACCCCCTCGCCGACCCGCCACCCGCTGCGTTCCAGGTCAGCGCGGCGACCCGGCGCGACCTGGAAGCCCCGATCGCCTGGGCCGACATCATCGTCCTGCAGGGCCACGTGCTGGAACTCGCGCCCTCGCTCAAGAAGCAGTACGCGCACAAGATCGTGGTCGCGGACCTGTACGACCCGATGCACCTGGAACTGCTCGAACAGGGCAAGGGCGTCCCCGACGACAAACGCGCCCTCGACCTCATCGGCGTCACCAAGGTCCTCGACGCGCAACTGGAACGCGGCGACTTCTTCCTGTGCGCGTCGGATCGTCAGCGCCACTTCTGGCTCGGCCACCTCGCCGCGATGGGCAGGCTCTCGCCGCGGCTCTACGACGCCGACCCGACCACCCAGTCGCTGCTCTCGATCGTCCCGTTCGGCCTGCCGCCGCAGGCACCGGTTCGCACCGGCCCCGGCCTCCGGTCCACTTTGGACGGAATTGGCGAGACCGATCACGTCGTGCTGTGGGCGGGCGGGGTCTACAGCTGGTTCGACCCGCTCACCCTGGTCCGCGCGATCGAGCGGCTGCGGCAACGCCGCGGCGATGTCCGCCTGGTGTTCCTCGGGATGAAGCATCCCAACCCCGAAGTCACCGAGATGGACATCGGCGCGCGCACGATGCTGCTTTCCGACACGCTCGGGCTCACCGGCAAACACGTGTTCTTCAACCAGAACTGGGTGCCGTACGAGGAGCGCCAGAACTGGCTGCTGGACGCGAATTGCGGCGTCACCACGCACTACGAGCACATCGAGACGACGTTCGCCTTCCGCACCCGGGTGCTGGACTACCTCTGGGCGGGCCTCCCGATCGTCACCACCGACGGTGACTCGTTCGCCGACCTGGTCCGTGAGGAACGGCTCGGCGTCGTCGTCCCGGCCGAGGACGTGGACGCGCTGGCCGACGCGCTGGAAAAGGCGTTGTACGACGAAGAGTTCGCGGCGGGCTGCGTCGAGCGGATGGCCGCCGTCGCCCGGCGTTACGCCTGGCCGGAAGCGCTGAAACCGCTGGTGGAGTTCTGCCGGAACCCGCGCCCCGCCGCGGACAGACTACCCGGTTCGGCGGACCTCGTACTCACCGAACCGGTGCGGGGCAAGGAAATACTGCGTCGCGACGTCGACTTGATCCGCGAGTACCTCGCCGACGGCGGCCCGAAGGAACTCGTGCGGCGCGTCGGCGGCCGGGTGGTCAAGGTCGCCAGGCAAAGGCTCGGCCGTGGCTGACCGCCCCTTGCGCGTCCTGCTCGACGGGACCCCGCTTCTCGGTGCCAGGACGGGTATCGGCCGGTACACGGTCGCGCTGTCCGAAGAGCTCGCGTCGATGTCCGAAGTGGACACTCGCGCGGTCGCGTTCACGTTGCGCGGCTGGCGGCGCCTGCGGAAGGTGCTGCCGCACGGCGTCCAGGCCCGCGGCATGCCGGTGGCCGCACGGTTGCTGCGCAAGGCGTGGCTGCATTCCCAGCTGCCGCCGGTGGAACTGTTCGCCGGCCCGACGGACGTCGTGCACGGCACCAACTTCGTCCTGCCCGGACGGCTCCGCGCGGCCGGTGTGGTGACGATCCACGATCTGGCCTTTTTGGACGCTCCTGGGGAGCTCTCGCCGAGCGATCACGAACTCCCTCGGCTGGTCCGCCGGGGCGCCCGGCTCTCCGACGTGATCTGCACGCCCACCAACGCCGTCGCCGACCGCATCGCCGAACGGCTCGACGTCGACCGCAGCAAGATCGTGGTCACCCCACTCGGGGTGAACCCGGCCTGGTTCACCGCGCGCCCACCGGACAAGGAACGCCGCGAGGAACTCGGCCTTCCGGACAAGTACCTGCTCTTCGCCGGTGCCCCCGGGCCGCGCAAGGGCCTGCACTGGCTCCGGCAAGCACACGAGGCCGCGCCGGATCTGCCGGAACTGGTGTTTGTCGGCCCCGGCTCGTTTCCCGTGGGCCCACGTTCGCGGCATGTCGGCTACCTGTCGGACGTGAACCTCCGGAGGGTCGTCGCCGGGGCGAGCGCGCTGGTGCTGCCGTCGCGCGACGAGGGCTTCGGGCTCCCGGTGCTGGAAGCGATGGCGTCGGACGTACCCGTGGTGTGCACGGACATCCCGGCGCTGCGCGAGGTCGCCGGGAACTGCGCGAGCCTGGTCCCCTACGAGGACGTCGACGGTCTCGTGGAGGCCCTGCGGATCGCCGTCAGCGACCCGCACGCCGTCGCCACCTCGGCCGTGCGCCGCGCTCACGTCGCGAACTTCACGTGGCGCACGTGCGCCGAACTCACCGTCGCCGCCTACCGCCAGGCCAGCACCCAGCACTGACCGCCCGCAATTCGTCCTCTAGTTGCGGTACTTGCATGCGCAACTACCGCAACTAGAGGACGAAACGCGAGGGGATCAAGAACCGAAGTAGGCCTTCAGCGCATCGGACCAGTCCTGAAGCGGCGTGAGGCCCGCCTCGCGCCACGAAGCGTTCGACAGCACCCCGTACACCGGACGCACCGCCGGACGCGGGAACTCCGACGTCGCACAAGGCTTCACCCGCGCCGGATCCGCGCCGAGTTCCGCGAAGATCGCCTGCGCGAACCCGCACCACGTCGTCGACCCACCACCCGTGCAGTGCAGCACCCGTTGCGACGGCCCCTGCCCGGAAGCGACCTTCCCGGCCAGTTCCAGCAGCCCGGCGGCGAGATCGCGGGACCACGTCGGCGAACCGGTCTGATCGTCCACAACGGACAGTTCTTCGCGTTCCTTCTCCAGCCGTGCCATGGTCTTCACGAAGTTCGATCCGGTCTTGCCGTACACCCAGGACGTCCGCACGATCCAGGACCGAGCCCCCGAGCCGAGGACCGCGTCCTCACCGGCCGCCTTCGTCCGGCCGTACGCGTTGAGCGGCCCCAGCAGATCACCGGTCTCGTACGGCGAAGTCGCGTCGCCAGGGAAAACGTAGTCCGTCGACACGTGGATGAGCGGCACTCCTCGCGACGAGCACGCCGCGGCGAGCACCCGGGGGCCGTCGGCGTTCACCGCGAACGCCCGCTCCTCATCGGCTTCCGCCGCGTCCACCGCGGTGTAGGCCGCCGCGTTGATCACCACCGGCGACGTTCCGGCCGCGCATGCCCGGTCCGCCAGTTCGGTCACCGCGGCGACGATCTGACCGGTGTCGCGCACGTTCAGCTCCGCCGACGACGGTGTCGCGGCGTCCGGCGCCAAGGCCGCGATGTCCTGTCCCAGCTGACCGGAGCCGCCCGGCACGAGAATGCTCGGCAACTCCTCACGCCCCCGCACGGTTCTTCAGCGGCTCCCACCAGGACCGGTTTTCCTGGTACCAGGCGACAGTGTCGGCCAGACCGTCCTCAAAGGACCGCTGCGGCGTGTAGCCGAGCTCCTGCGAGATCTTGCCGATGTCGACCGAGTACCGGCGATCGTGCCCCTTGCGGTCCTCGACCGGCTCGACACTCTCCCAGTCGGCGCCGACGGCGCCGAGCAGCAGCTCGGTCAGTTCGCGATTGGTCAATTCCGTGCCACCGCCGATGTTGTAGACCTCGCCCGGCCTGCCGCCGTCGGCGACGAACTGGATACCGCGACAGTGATCGTCCACGTGCA
Organism: Amycolatopsis sp. cmx-11-32; assembly: GCF_047608695.1. Classification (NCBI taxonomy): domain Bacteria; kingdom Bacillati; phylum Actinomycetota; class Actinomycetes; order Pseudonocardiales; family Pseudonocardiaceae; genus Amycolatopsis; species Amycolatopsis sp. cmx-11-32. The sequence goes on from NZ_JADNQN010000001.1 coordinate 229,909, forward strand.
GCCAGTCACGCACGTTGAGCCCGTCGCCGTACAGCGGGACCTTCTTGCCGTCGAGCAGGTTGGTCACGAAGAGGGGAATGACCTTCTCCGGGAACTGGTACGGACCGTAGTTGTTCGAGCACCTGGTGACACAGACGGGCAGACCGTGAGTACGGAAGAAGGAGCGTGCCAACAGATCCGAGGACGCCTTCGACGCGGAGTACGGCGAATTCGGCTCCAGCGCGTGGCTTTCAGTCCAGGATCCCTCGTCGATCGAGCCGTAGACCTCGTCGGTGGACACGTGGACGAACTTCCCGACCTCGGCTTCGAGCGCGCCCTGCAACAGGGTCTGCGTGCCGAGCACGTTGGTCAGCACGAAGTCGGCCGCCCCGGTGATCGAACGGTCCACATGGGACTCGGCGGCGAAGTGGACGACCAGGTCGATACCCCGCATCAGCTCACTGACCAGGGCTGCGTCGCAGATGTCGCCCTTTTCGAACCGGTAGCGCGGGTTCTTGCTCACCGGTTCCAGATTCGCCTCGTTGCCCGCGTAGGTCAGCTTGTCGAGTACGACCACCTCGGCGTCGGCAAGACTCGGGTACGCCCCGCTCAGCACCTGACGGACGTAGTGCGAACCGATGAACCCGGCACCTCCGGTGACCAGCACGCGCATCCCGGGATCCTCCCTTTACGACTTCCGGCCCAGCCGAGTGTGCACGACCGGGGCAACCTCCCACCAGCCTACGGACGTCTAACACCAGGGTCAGTAGAGTCGTGGACGAGGCACGCGTGTGCCCTGGGGAGATTCGTGGAGGACCGCACGTGACCGAGTGGCCCGGGCCACCCCGTCCGGCACGCCGGAACGGCGGCGTCGTGGTGTTCGCCCGCCGTGGGGTGAAGGTCGTGTTCAGCCTGGTCTCGATCACGATCCTGGCGCTGACCTGGTGGGGCTGGCAGTTCATCGGCGACCCGACGAAGGGCTTCGCGACCACGAACATCTTCGAGGACAACGGTCACCCGCCGGCGAAACCGCTGGACGGCGCGATCGACATCCTGCTCGTCGGCCAGGACAGCCGCACCGACGCGCAGGGCAACCCCCTGCCGCGCGAGGTCCTCGACATGCTGCATGCCGGGGTTTCCGACGGCGAGCGCCAGACCGACACGATGATCCTGGTGCACATCCCGCAGAACGGCAAAAAGGCGGTCGCGTTCTCCTTCCCCCGTGACTCGTGGGTCGAGATCACCGGCGGCTTCGGCAAGCACAAGCTCAACAGCGCGTACGTGTACGCCTACAACGACACGTCGAAGACACTGCAGCAGCAGGGCAACTCGGACCTCAAGGACGTCGACGCCAAGGCCAAGGACGCCGGCCGCAAGAACCTGATCGCGACACTGGAAAAGTTCATCGGCAAGCCGAAGATGATCGACCGGTACGCCGAGGTGAACCTGTCGAGCTTCTACGAGATCACCAAGGCGATCGGCGGCGTCGAGGTCTGCCTGAACGGGCCGGTCAAGGAACGGAAGTCCGGCGTCGACCTGCCCGCCGGACGGCAGACCGTCGAAGGCGTCCAGGCACTCGCGTTCGTCCGCCAGCGATACGACCTGCAAAACGGCGACCTCGACCGGATCGCGCGCCAGCAGGCCTTCCTGTCCGGGCTGGCCAACAAGGTCCTGTCCTCCGACGTCCTGGTCAACCCGGCGAAGATCGCGAACCTCATCGACGCGGTGAAGAAGTCGGTCGTGCTGTCGGCGGGCTGGGACCTACCTGAGTTCGCCGCGCAGATGCGTGGCCTGACCAGCGGAAACGTCGAATTCCACACGATCCCGACCCAGGGCGACGCGACGATCGGTGGCGCCGCCGTGCTCCGGGTGGACCCGGCGCAGGTGCAGGCCGAGATCACCCGCCTGACCTCCGACGGGCAGACCACGCCCACCGAGACCTCGGCCAAGCTGCCGGGCGCGGAAGCGGTGACGGTGGAGATCTTCGACGGTTCAGGCTCCCCCACCCTGGCCACCGAGACCCGGAACCTTCTGCAGAGCAAGGGTTTCAAGCTCGCGGCCGACGCCAAGCTCAGCACCCGCAACTCCACGGTCGTCCGGTACGCGCCGGGCGACGAGGACGCGCTCGCCCTGATCAAGCAGGTCTTCGGCACCGCGGTCCAGACCGAAGCCGATCGCGACGTCGCCCCGGGCAAGGTCCGGGTCCTGCTCGGCAAGGACTTCAAGGGCGCTGCCGCCGGCGGCGCGACCACGACCCCGCCGAAGACGTCGACCCCCTCAAAGCCTGCTCAGCCCCCCTCCAGCGCTCCGGCGGTACCCAGCACGACGCCGATCGTCGCGGGCAATGTGCCCTGCGTCAATTAATGAGCGGGTACTCAGCGTGGCCGACCTCGCGGTGGCCTAGCCTTCTCCTACGATCGGATCAGTGGGTACGCCAGGGGAGGTGAACAGGGATGGACAGCGAAGACAAAGACGCGGATGAGCGTTCTGAGCAGTTGGACGCCGAAGACCCGGAACCGGAAGAAGACGCCACTTCGGACACCGAGAGTGACGAAGAGTCTCGGTTCGTCCCGACGCCGTACCCGCGGAATCCCCTCCCCCAGCCATCCACCCCGCCCGAAGACGAAGCGGTCTCGGGCGTACTCGCCTTGCCGGAGCGCCCGCTGCGCCGCGCCGGCCGGGTCACCCGCCGGATCGCGCTCGGTCTCGTGTCCCTGCTCGCCCTCGGCACGACGGGCTACGCGTACGTCACCAAGGACCAGCTGCAGAGCAACGTCCCCACGACGAACGCCCTGAGCAAGGCGGACGATCCCGCCGCACCGCCCGCCGACGACGGCGCGATCGACATCCTCCTGGTCGGCAGCGACGCGCGCACCGACGCGCAGGGCAACCCGCTGCCGCTCAAGGTCCTCAAGCAGTTGCGCACCGAGGAGAAGGCGGGCGTCAACACCGACACCATCATCATCTTGCGCATCCCGAAGAACGGCGGGAAGCCGTCCGGGGTCTCGATTCCGCGCGACACCTGGACCGACATCCCCGGCCGCGGCCCGAACAAGATCAATTCGGCGTATGGCGTCGCGAAGACCGACTACGCGAACGCGCACCGCGGCGAGCCCGACCAGGCGAGACTCGAACGCGATTCCGACCAGGAGGGCCGCAAGGCACTGGTCCAGACCGTTCAGGACCTGACCCAGCTCCGCGTCGACCACTACGCCGAGGTCAGCCTGCTCGGGTTCTACCTGCTGACCGAGGCGCTGGGCGGGGTCAAGGTCTGCCTGAACCACTCCACCGAGGACAAGGACTCCGGCGCGAACTTCCGGCGCGGCGAGCAGACCGTCTCGGGCGGCGAAGCGCTTTCCTTCGTGCGCCAGCGGAAGAACCTGCCGCGCGGCGACCTCGACCGCATCGTGCGACAGCAGACCTTCCTGTCCTCGGCGCTGAACCAGGTGCTCTCGGCGGGCACGCTCACCAGCCCGTCGACGATGAGCGGCCTGATGGACGTCGTTCGCCGGTCGATCGTCCTGGACGAGGATCTGGACCTGCTGGAGTTCGCGCAGCAGGCGAAGGGGATCGCGTCGGGTGACCTGACGTTCACGACCATCCCGGTGGTGAACGTCAACGGCCGCAGCGCGGACGGCCAGAGCATCGTCGAGATCGACCCCGCCGCCGTGCGGACCTTCGTTTCCGGCCTGGTGGGCCGGGGCGGGGGCGGCAGGTCCTCCGGCGCGGCTCCGCTGCTCGCCGCGTCGAGCGTTCCCTGCGTGAACTAGCGTGAGGGCGTGAGCCTCACCGAACTGCTGCTGCGGCCCCTGCTCGGGTCGCCCGCGAAACCGCTGATCACGCACTACGACGACAAGCAGGGCAGCCGGGTCGAACTGTCCGTGACGACCACGGTGAACTGGGCCGCCAAGACGGCGAACTGGCTGGTCGACGAGTTCGACGTCGAACCAGGCGACGAGGTCGCCGTGGTGCTGCCGTCGCATTGGCAGACCGCCGGCGTCCTGCTGGGCGCGTGGTGGTGCGGCGCCAGGGTGGTGACGGAGACCGCGGGCGCACGGGTGGCGTTCATCGCGCCGGACGGCGTTTCCGGCGCGGCCGCGACGGCCGTCGTCTCGCTGCACCCGATGGGCCTCGGACTGCCCGCCGGTTCCGTGCCCGACGGGGCCTTGGACTACCTGACCGAAGCCCGGCTTTCGGGCGACCAGTTCCGCCCGCTCTCGCCCATTCCCGGCGACACCCCGGCACTGGGTTCGTCCACTGTGGACGAGGTGCTGGCCGAAGCCCGTTCGCGGGCTTCCTCGGCGGGCTTGTCCACGGCGGATCGCGTTCTGTCCACTGTGGAATGGGCGAGCGAGGAAGGGATTCTCTCGGGGTTCCTGACGCCGCTCGCGGCCGGTGCGCATCTGGTCCAGGTCACCGACGCGGATCCGGCCAAACTGGCTTCTCGGCGCGAAGCCGAACGGACGACCGCGGATCTCCCCGCCTGACGTGCGATGAACGGGACTTTCATTGCAAATTTTGCAATGAAAGTCCCGTTCATCACCTTTGCCGAGGTGAACTCAGGCGTCCTGAAGCTGCTTCGCTTCACGCTTGCGTCCGAAGAGCACGTGGTCGAGCGACAGCTTTCCGGCGTTGAACCCGAGCGCGAGCCCGGTCACCGCCAGGACGAGGACGAATTCGTAACCGCCCTGACCGGTCAGGCCGTTGTCGAGGTGCACCGAGAGCAGCGCGCCGACGGAGACCACGACAAAGCCGAGGCCCACCAGCGGCGTCAAGAAACCGACGATGAACAAGATGGCTCCCACGATCTCCACCGCGATCGCGAAGATCGCCGCGAGCGTCGGCAGCGGGATGCCTGTCTGCTCGAAGAACTTCGCGGTGCCGTCGATCCCGTTTTCCCACTTCTGCAGGCCGTGTGCGAGGAAGACCACACCGACACCGATCCGGCCCAGCAGGAGGGCGACATCCTTGAAACGAGCGAACATCGGGTATCAGCTTTCTGGTCGGTGAATATTCAACTTACCCGGATCACGGTAGGGCACCGGGCGCTTCCGGCGGCACCTCCGGAGCGTGATCGACAGGTACCCGACAGGAACCAAGCCCGATCGGCGGCATGTCCGCTGCGGAAGGTCGTGGATGTTATTCCCCCGGTACGGCGACCTGCGGGCAGAATCTCCTGCTTGAGTGATGAAGGTCTGATCGGACCGCATGCTGTACCCGAGCGACAACTGGCCTTCTGCTGCGACGGCTCCCGATGGCTCCACTGGTCCAGCTGGAGCACCGAGTTCACGGTGTCGCGCTACACGTGGACGCGTTCACCCCTGGGCGAACTGGCCCTGAAATTCCACCACACCCTCGGCGGCACGTGGTCGATCGACAACGGCGTCACGCGGCACGACGTCGACTCCGACGAGAAGGAAGAATCCGTGGTCGAGGTCGGCCACCCCCAAGGTGCGATCTCACCCGCAATTAGTCCTCTAGTTGCGGTACTTGCACGTGCAAGTACCGCAACTAGAGGACGAAACGCGGAGTTCCCAAGCGCGTCGCGAGAAATCAGCCCTTGAGCAGGGCGCGGGCCATGACCATGCGCTGGATCTGGTTGGTGCCTTCGTAGATCTGCGTGATCTTCGCGTCGCGCATCATGCGCTCCACCGGGAAGTCGCGCGTGTAGCCCGCGCCGCCGAAGAGCTGCACGGCGTCCGTCGTCACCGACATCGCGATGTCCGACGCGTACGCCTTCGCGGCCGCGGCCATGTAGCCGCCGCGCTTGTCGCCACGCTCGGTCGCCGCGGCGGAGGCGTAGACGAGGTTCCGGGCGGCCTCGATCTTGATGCCCATGTCGGCCAGCATGAACTGGACGCCCTGGAACTCCGCGATCGCCTTGCCGAACTGCTTACGCTCCTTGACGTACGCGATGGACGCGTCGAGCGCACCCTGCGCGATGCCCAGCGCCTGCGCGCCGATGGTCGGGCGAGTGTGGTCGAGGGTGCGCAGCGCGGTCTTCAGGCCGGTGCCGGGCTCCCCGATGATGCGGTCGGCCGGGATGGTGCAGTTCTCGAAGTGGATCTCGCGGGTCGGCGAGCCTTTGATGCCGAGCTTCCGCTCCTTCGAGCCGACGGTGAAGCCAGGGTCGTCCTTGTGCACGGCGAACGCGGAGATTCCGTTGGCCTTCTTTTCGGCGTTGGGTTCGGTCACCGCCATTACCGTGTACCAGGAGGATTCCCCCGCGTTGGTGATCCAGCACTTGGTGCCGTTCAGCACCCAGTGGTCACCGTCGAGCTTCGCGCGGGTGCGCATCGACGCGGTGTCCGAGCCTGCTTCGCGCTCCGAAAGGGCGTATGACGCCGAGGCCTCGCCGGAGGCGATCGACGGCAGCACCAGCTTCTTGAGGTCTTCCGACGCCGAAAGGATGATCGGGACCGTGCCCAGCTTGTTGACCGCCGGGATCAGCGACGCCGACGCGTCGACACGCGCGACCTCTTCGATCACGATGCAGGCGGCGATGGCGTCCGCGCCCTGGCCGTCGTAGGCCTCGCCGATGTGGACGGCGTTGAAACCCGACTTGACCAGCGCGTTGTACGCCTCGAGCGGGTAGCGCTCGTTCTCGTCGACCTCGGCCGCGTACGGCTCGATTTCCTTTTCCGCCAAGGCACGGACCGCGGCCCGCAGCTCTTCGTGCTCCTCGGCAAGCTGGTAGAGACCCGGGCCGTCAGACACCTTTGTCACCTCTTCTAACGCGAATGGGAGTTCGACCGATGTTAGCGCTCGTTCACATTCCGCGACATCGCGAGCGCTTGTGTCCTTGACCGCAAAGTCCGTACGTTCGAGTGATGCAGCTCACTCCGTTCCCCCGATCGCTCGACTATCCCGAGGTCCCGGTCGGCTCGGTGCTGGCCGGCGCCGCTGCTCGCTGGGGCTCCCGCACGGCCTTCGCCCACCGAGACCAGAGCCTCACCTTCGCCGAGACGTACAGCGCGGCCTGCCGGTTCGCGAACGCGCTGCGTGCCGAGGGCATCGGGCGGGGCGACGTCGTCGCGCTCCACCTGCCGAACTGCCTCGCGTACCCGGTCGCGTATTACGGGACGCTGCTCGCGGGCGCCACTTTCAGCCCGGCGAACCCCCTGCTTCCGCCGGAGGACCTCGCCTTCCAGCTGGCCGACGCGGGGGCGGTCGCCGCCGTCACGGCCGGCCCGGTCGCGCGCGTGCTCGCTTCGATCCGTGACCGGACCTCGATCCGCCTGAGCATCGTCGTTCACCCGCCCGAGGCACTGAACGAAGGCGAAGTCGAGTTCACCGAGTTCCACTCCGGTCACCCCGACGAGCGGCCGGACGTGGAGATCGACATCTACCGCGATCTCGCCCATCTGGCGTACACCGGCGGCACCACCGGTCGCTCGAAAGGTGTCTGCCTGCCGCATCGGAACGTGGTGGTCAACAGTCTGCAGAGTTCCTGCTGGCGGCTGGGCGCGGTGCCCGCCCTCGACGCGTCAGGCGAGGTGATCGTCGAGCAGCTCGGCGGCCAGGACGAATGGCCGTCCCGGATCGGCACCGGGATCGCCCTCAACCTGACGCCGTGGTTCCACGCCATGGGCACCATCGCCGCGCTCAACGTCCCACTGCTCGACGGCGGCACCATCGTCCTCCACGACCGCTTCGACCCGGCCGCGTACGTGGCCGACGCCGAGATGCTGCGCGTCACCACCATCGGCGGGGCGCCCGCGCTGTTCGCCGCTCTGCTCGCGTGCCCCGAGTTCCACACGGCCGATCTGTCTTCGGTGTTGACCATCGGCTCCGGCGCCGCGCCGATGAACCACGAAATGATCCGCGCCCTGCAGAACCGCTTCTCCGGCGTGCTCGTCATCGAGGGCTACGGCCTCACCGAGGTCACCATGGGTGCGGTCATCGCGCCGTCCTCTCGCTCCGCCACCCGCAAGGTCGGCTCGGTCGGCCTGCCGTTACCCGACACCGAGATCAAGATCGTCCCGGCAGAAGGCGGTGAGAATCCCCTGCCGTCCGGCGAACGCGGCGAAGTGTGCCTCCGCGGGCCGCAGGTGATGACCGGCTATCGCAACCGCCCCGAAGAAACCGCGGCCGCGCTCGTCGACGGCTGGCTGCACACCGGCGACATCGGCGTTCTCGACGAGGACGGCTACTTGTCCATTGTGGACCGCAAGAAGGACATGCTGCTGTACAAGGGATACAACGTGTTCCCCCGCGAACTGGAAGAGCTGCTGATCACCCTGCCCGGCGTATCCGCGGCGGCCGTCGTCGGCAAGCCGGACACCGAGGTCGGCGAACTGCCGGTCGCATTCGTGGTCCGCAGCGACGAGAACGTCACCGCGGACCAGCTCATGGACGCGGTCAGCGGGCGCGTGCTGCCGTACAAACGATTGCGGGCGATCCACTTCGTCGACCAGATCCCGGTTTCGGCCGCCGGGAAGGTACTGAAGCGAGAGCTGCGGAAGCAACTCGCCGAGTGACCCCCACCGCAATTAGTCCTCTAGTTGCGGTGGTTCGACGACGAACTACCGCAACTAGAGGACTAATTGCGGTCAGCCTTCGACGCGTTTGCGCAGTGCGGCGTCCTTGTCGAGCACGAGCTGCTCGAGGTCCGCCTGGAACCGAGCCATCTTCGCCTGGAGTCCTTCGTCGGACGCGGCGAGGATCCGCACCGCGAGCAGGCCCGCGTTCCGTGCCCCCCCAACGGAAACCGTCGCGACCGGGACACCGGCAGGCATTTGCACGATCGAGAGCAGCGAGTCCATGCCGTCGAGGTACTTCAGCGGGACGGGCACACCGATCACCGGCAGCACGGTCGCCGACGCGACCATGCCCGGCAGGTGCGCGGCGCCGCCGGCGCCCGCGATGATCACGCGCACACCGCGCGAAGCGGCCGACGTCGCGTAGTCGAGCATCCGTTGCGGAGTGCGGTGCGCCGAGTAGACGCCGACCTCGTATTCGATGCCGAACTCGTCCAGCGCCTGGCCTGCCGCTTCCATCGTCGGCCAGTCCGAATCGCTGCCCATGATCAGGCCAACCTGCGGCGACATCTTCAACTCCTAGTGAATCTCGTAGCCGTCGAGCCAGACGGCGTGGGAAAGCCAGTGCGCGGAGAGCAGCGCGCGATCACGCAGTTCCTCCATGCGTTCGCCAACAAGATTGACGTGGCCGAGTTTGCGACCGGGGCGCTCTCCCTTGCCGTACAGGTGAACGCGAATGTCCGGGTACCGCGCGAACAGATGATGCAGCCGCTCGTCCGGCCCCATTTCGGGCGCCTCGGAGGCGCCGAGGACGTTCGCCATCACGCAGGCGGGAGCGATCAGGTCGGTCGCTCCGAGGGGGTAGTCGAGCACCGCGCGCAGGTGCTGCTCGAACTGCGAGGTCCGCGAGCCGTCCTGCGTCCAGTGTCCCGAGTTGTGCGGACGCATGGCGAGTTCGTTGACCAGCAGGCCTTCGTCGGTCTCGAACAGCTCGACGGCGAGCAGCCCGGTCACGTCCAGCGTCGCGGCGATCCGCAGCGCGAGGTCCTGCGCCTCCTGCGTGCGCGCGTAACTCAGGCCCGGTGCGGGCGCGAGCACCTCGGTGTTGATCCCGCCGGACTGCACGGTCTCCACCACCGGCCACGCCGCGCCCTGTCCGAACGGCGAACGGGCCACCAGCGCGGAGAGTTCGCGCCGCATGCCGACCTTTTCCTCGACCAGCAAAGGAGTTCCGGCTTCGAGCAGCTCAGGAACGGTTTCGCGCGCTTGCTGCGCGGTGTCGAGCATCCAGACGCCGCGGCCGTCGTAACCGCCCTGGGCCGCCTTGAGCACCACCGGCCACGAGTGCTTGTCACCGAAGGCGATCACGTCGTCCACAGAGGACACTTCGGCGAACTCGGGGCCGGGGATCTCGAGTCCGGCCATCATCTCGCGCATGACGAGTTTGTTCTGCGCCATCGACAACGCGGCCGGATCGGGCCGGATGGTGACGCCTTCCATCGCCAGCGTCAGCAGGTGCTCGCCGGGAACGTGCTCGTGGTCGAAGGTCAGCACGTCGACCCCGGCGGCGAACGAGCGCAGCGCTTCGAGGTCGGTGTGGTGCCCGTGCACGACCTCGCCCGCGACGAGGCCGGCGGATTCGTTCTCCCCGGCGGCCAGCACGCGCAGGGACTGGCCGAGGGAGATCGCCGCCTGGTGGGTCATCCTGGCCAGCTGTCCGCCGCCCACCATGCCCACGATCGGAAGACCGGTTCGTTTGTCCATAACGAGGGAGAGATTACTTGGCCGCCACCGCCGCGACCTGGGCGGACCCGCGTCGCAGCTCCCGCACGGCCAGGCCTGTGATGGCGGTCGCAGCCGTGAGCACGTAGACGTTGCCGAGCAGCGACCAGCCCAGCCCCCAGCCGAACTCGGTCTCCCCGCCGTTGGGCACGAACATGATCACGCCGCTCGCGAACAGCACCGCGACGCCCGCGGCCGGAACCCACGATCGGCGGATGACGAGCAGGACGAGCAGCGGCGCCGTCCACACCCAGTGGTGTGACCAGGACACCGGCGAGACCAACAGCCCGTAGAACGCGGTCACCAGCAGCGCGCCGACCGGGTCACCGCGGCGGTGCAGGCGCACGACCAGCCAGACGGCGGGTACGGCCAGGACGGCGGCGATCGCGATGGCCACCGTCAGCGACCACGGCGCGTGTTCCGAAGCGCGGTTCACCAGCCCGTTGAGCGATTGGTTGAAGATCCAGTGCACGGAACCGACCCGGCTGGGGTCGGTCGCCGATTCCGTCCAGAACCGGAAGGCGTCGCCGGGGATCACCGCGAACATCACCGCTTCGAGCGCGAAGAACGTGCCGAGCGCTCGCAGCGCGTCCTTCCAGCGGCCGGTGAACAGCAGGTGCGGCACGAAGATCAGCGGCGTCAGCTTGATCGCGGCCGAGATCCCGATCAGCACCCCGGCCCATCTTGATCCAGCGCAGTGCGAACCGCGCGCCGAAAGCACCAGGACGTCGAGGACGATCAGCGCCATCAGGATGAGATTGATCTGGCCGAGGAAGATCGTCTTCCAGACCGGCTCCAGCGCCAGCGCGCCCGCCGTTGCCAGCGGCAGTACCCACCATCGGGTGGTGGGAGCACCGCAGGCCCGGGCGACCACGGAGATCACGACGCTCAGGCAGACCAGCGAGAGCGCGCCGACGACTCCCCAGGTCAGCCCGGCCGGGACGATCGCGAGCGGCAGGAACAACGGCGCCGCGGCCGGGGTGTAGGTGAACGGCAGCAGTACCCACGGCGGCAAGGTCGTCAGCGCCTCGCGGGTGTAGAGCGGTTCACCCTTCAGCAGGGTGAGGGCACCGGCGCGGTAGACGGCGCTGTCCGCGCCGAGGTGCCATTCGCCGAGCCAGGCCGCGATGCCCAGCACGAGCATCGCCAGGGCGAGCACGCCCGCCAGCGTGACCCCGACGAGCCGTGGCTCAGCCGCCGGTCGCGATTTCAGCATGCTCGCCGTCGTCCCCAGCTCCGGTAAGCCGCTTCCGGCGCAGATACCACCAGCGCCCGGCGAGCGCGAGCGCCAGCACCAGCGGCATGAAGATGTACGCGCTGCCGAGGATGTTCTGCCACACCTGCCAGTGCAGCTCGACGTTGCGGCCGTTCGGCAGGATCAGCAGCACGCAGCTGATGAAGACGAAGAACACCGCGAACGTGCCCAGCCACCGTTTCCACGCCGTGGCGGGCGTGGTCTTCGGCAGCCGCGAGACCAGCAGCACGACCAGCGGCGCCACCCAGACCCAGTGATGCGTCCAGGAGATCGGCGAGATCAGCAGGATCCAGAACGCCGTCACCAGCATCGCCGCGAGCGGCTGGCCCTTGCGGTGGAAGCGCAGCACCAGCCAGATCGCCGGGATCGCGAGCAGCGCGCCGATCCCCAGCGCCGCGTTCGACGCCCAAGGCGCGAGCTCGGTGAAGCGGTTCAACAGCCCGCTCAGTGACTGGTTGCCCGCCCAGTGCACCGGGCCGATGCGGCCCGTGTTGAACACGGTGTAGGTCCAGTAACGCACCGTGTCATGCGGGATGATCAGGAACATCAGGCCCTGCATCAGGACGAACGTGATGAACCCGCGGATGGCGTCCATGCGGCGGCCGGTGATGAACAGATGCCCCAGGAAGACGATCGGGGTGATCTTCACCGCGGCGGCGACACCGACCAGTACCCCGCCCCAGCGGCTGCCCCTCGCCCCGACGACCAGGATGTCGAGCATCACGAGCGCCATCAGGATGATGTTGATCTGGCCGAGGAAGGTCGTGCGCCACACCGGCTCGAGGCCGAGGAAGACCAGGAAGAACGCGATCGTCGACCGTGCGGGCGAGGCCCACCAGCGGGGGCCGTCGGTCGACGGTTTCGGCAGCGCGCCGATCGCGATCCGGACGCACAGCGCCAGCGCCAGCAGCGAAACCGCGGTCAGGAGCCCCCAGGCGACCTGCGTCGGAACCAGTGCGAGCGGGATGAAGAGCAGTGCGGCCGTCGGTGGGTAGGTGAACGGCAGCAACGCCCACCAAGGCTCCACCGCGAGCGTGTTGGAGTCGTACAGCGGGTCGCCGTTCAGCAGCGTCTCGGCGCCGGCGCGGTACACCGCGCTGTCGACGCCAAGCACCCATTCGTGCTGCCAACCCCAGATGCCGAAACCGATCGCGACCAGCGGGATCACCGAGAGGATCAAGATCGATCTCGGCCGGACGGACAAGCGAGCGAGCGAGCGGCGCAACGAGAGGCGATGCTGCGGGCGGCTCGCCGATACGTCGCCGTTCGCGTCGGCGGGAACAGTCCGGGTCACGCAAACAGGAAATCATGAACCGGGTCGTCGCACCTCGACTGGGTCGCCCGCGACCTGGAGAACGTCTTGCGCTATCCCGGTTCAGGACCGGGCGAGGGAGCCGAGGAGATCGCACGCCTGGTCGTAGGTCGCCGGGAGCCGGACGGCCGAGATCTGCGGACGGCCGGTGTCACGCAACTGGGCGTCCACCGAAAGCCGCTCGTTGAGCGCCCGCCGCAGCGCGACGCCGGACGAAGCGAGCCTCACGTCCTTCGGCACCAGCGCGCCCGCGACCGACGGACCGAGCGAGGCGACGCTCTCGCCGCCGTCGAAGACCTGCTTCAGCGCGTCCGCGACCAGGATCATCCCGGTCAGCCGCGGCCAGCCCGCGACCGAACCGAAGTCCATCGAGACCACGAGCAGGGTGTGCGCCTCCGCGACCGGCCGCCCTTCGCGGCGGGCCTGGCGGTACAGCTCACTCAACCGGGTCCTGAGGTACGCGGCCGTGGGCAGTCCGGTGAGCGGTTCGGTGACTTCGGTGTGCACGAGCTGATCGGTCGCCACGTCCGCCCACGCCAAAGCCGTCACCCGGAGTAGCCGGGAAGGCGTGGAGTCGACATCCGGTGTGAGGAAACCGTCCACCGCGTCCGGGTCGGCGAGCACCGCGTGCAACGCCGCGAGATCCGCGAGCGTCTCAGCCAGTCCGGCACCCGCCGCGGCGCGTGCCCGGCCCAGTCCCGCGAGGGCGGTTTCCGCCACGTCGACGGGGACGGACCGGCCGTTCTTGATCACCGCCGCGCAGACGGCGTCGACCTCGGGGAGGCCCCAGTCACTGGGGAATCGCCAGCCCGCGGCCAGGCTGGCGGTCCGCCAGCGAGCCCGCAGGGCGCGGAGGGAGCGATCTCGTTCGAACCGGTTCCAGGCGGCTTGCCCGTCGGGTCCCCCGGACGGCGCACCGGTCGCCGGTACGTCCACTGGCCACCGCCCCTTCCGTCCCGATCTTTTCGATCTTGCGATCGCTTCACGGTGGGGACGCCGGTCCATGCCGGGCGTGACGGCGTTTCCCAAGGATCTTTCCGAACCCTCCATCCATGCCCCCGCCACCGCCCTCGACGGACGCGCTACGCGCGCAGCTCGAAATCCGACCCAGGCCGGGTGAAGGTGTTGCGCCCTCCGGGTCATCGACGGGGCCGCGAGGTGACGTGCGTCGCCCAGTCCGTCACACTGAGCGCGTTCGGGCGTTTAAAGAGTAGATGCGCCGAACCCGCTGATGAAGGAGTCCCGTGTCCACCGTTCCCGCCGATCTCTCCGGTAAGAGTGACGCCGAGCTGATCGCCGAGGTGCGTGACGGGAAGATCGCGTCCTACGGAACGCTCTACGAACGTCACGCCGGCGCGGCGCACAACCTCGCCCGCCAGCTCGCCAAGTCGAGTTCCGAAGCCGACGACCTCGTTTCGGAAGCCTTCGCGAAGGTGCTGGACACGCTGCGCGTCGGCAAGGGCCCCGACACCGCGTTCCGGGCGTACCTGCTGACGGCGCTCCGGCACACCGCCTACGACAAGACGCGCAAGGACAAGCGCGTCGACCTCAACGAAGACATGTCCGATGTCGGCGGTGCCGTCGGCGAAGCGCTGACAGTCCCCTTCTCCGACACCGCCGTCGCCGGGCTCGAGCGCACGCTCGCCGCGAAGGCCTTCACCCGGCTGCCCGAGCGGTGGCAGGCGGTGCTGTGGCATACCGAGATCGAGGAGCAGAGCCCCGCCGAGGTCGCGCCGCTGCTGGGACTGACCGCGAACGGGGTGTCCGCGCTCGCCTATCGGGCCCGTGAAGGCCTGCGGCAGGCGTATCTGCAGGTGCACCTGGCCGAGAACTCCGGCGAACGCTGTCGCGCGAGTGCGGACAAGCTCGGCGCGTGGACCCGCGACGGATTGTCCAAACGTGAACGGGCCCAGGTGGAGAACCACCTGGACGAATGTGAGAACTGCCGCGCGCTGGCCGCGGAACTGGCCGACATCAACGGCGGTCTGCGCGGGATCATCGCGCCGATCGTGCTCGGTGGCGCGGCTCTCGGTTACCTGGCCACCGCCGGGGCGGGCAAGGCGAGTGCGGTCACCGCGGTCGCGACGGCCGCCGCCGCGGGTTCGAGTTCGGGCGGGGCGGCCGGTGCCGCCGCGGCCGGACCACGCCAGTTCGCCGGAGTGGCCGGATCGAGCGCGGCCATCGTCGCCGCCGTCGCGGTGGCACTCGCCGCCGGTGGCGGCACCCAGGAGATCCCGGCCGCCGCGGCCGTCCCGCCGCCCGCCGTGGCTCCCGCTCCCGCGGTCCCCCCTGCCGTGCCTCCGGCGGTCCCGCCCGCCGTGCCTCCGGCGCAAGACGTGCCTCCCGCTCGGCAGCCGCCCCCGGTGGTACCTCCTCCGGTCGTGCCGCCGCCCACGACGCCTCCCGCTGAGGAGCCTCCGCCCGCCGAGGAGCCCCCGCCCGCGTCGTCGCCGGTGATCCCGTCGCCGCCGGTGATGACGGCGTCGGCCCCGATCGGCGGCGTCCAGCTCAAGCCCGGCGAGGACACCAACCTGCCGATCACCGTGCGCAACGACGGTGGATCGAAGTCCGAGCCGGTCGCGGTCTCGCTGAAACTGCCGAAGGGTGTCACGGCCGTTCCCGCCGGCGGCGGTGGCGGGATGGGCGTCAGCGGTTTCCGGCAGCAGGCGGGGCCGGCCCCGATCGCGGTGAGCTGCCCCGGCGGCACCGGCACGGTGACCTGCGAGACCGGCACCGGCCTGGAACCGGGACAGGCCGCGGTGTTGACGTTCCGGTTACGTGCCGACGAAACCGCCGAAGCGGGCGGCATGGTGACCGGTTCGGTGACGGCGGGCGCGCTGATCAAGGTGTCGGTTTCGGTGAGGGTCACCGTGAAGCCGCCGCCGGACGACCTCGCGCTCCGTGCCGAGAGCGACGGGCTGTCGGCGTTCCCCTGGAACCGCAACCCGCTGGTGATGATCCGGGTCAAGAACACGGGCAAGACCACGAAGCCGGTGACGATCACTCTCGATCACCGCGTGCTGAGCTCCTGGAGCGTGTCCGGCATCCGGTGCAGCCCGACCGGCGAAGGCGCGTCGTGCACTTCGCGTGACTCGCTGACTCCGGGACGTCAGGCGAGCCTGTGGGTCCGGTTGAAGGGCCGCCCGGCGGCCAATCTCCCGGTGACGGTGAACGCCACCCTCGGCGTCGCGAAGGCGAAACCGGTGGAGGTCCACTTCGGCTGCTGGCACCACTGGTGTGACGACTCCGCGCTGCTTCCACCGTCCACGCCTCCTTCGCTGCCTTCGGTCACTTCGAAGCCTTCGGTCACTTCGAAGCCTCCGGCCACTTCGGAGACAACGAAGCCGGGGCGGCCTGTGTGGCCTTCTCCATCGAAGAAGCCCGCGCCGTCCGCGACACATTCAGAGCCCGCGAAGCAGGAGCCCGCCCCACCGGCCGCGACCACGAGCGCGCCGCCGCGGCCGGGCAAGTCGAAGCCGACCACGGAGCCCAATGGGGTAGGCGACCGTATTTTCCAGTAACGTGCCCCTCATGCTGGGGAAGCATCGCGAGATGCTGCGTTTCGCCGTGGTCGGGAGTGCGAGTTTCGTCATCACGATGACGGTGACGTACGGGCTGAAGTTCACGGTGCTGACCGATAAACCGGTGACAGCGCTGGTGATCGGTGTCCTGGTGGCGACCGTTTTCTCGTACGTGGCGAATCGTGAATGGTCCTTCCGGACCCGTGGTGGCCGTGAGCGGCCTCACGAGGCGACGCTCTTCTTCCTGCTCAGTGCGATCGCGCTCGGCCTCAACGCGCTTCCGCAACTGGTGTCGCGACAGGTACTCGGGCTGCAACAGCCGCGGGTCGGCCTGCTGACACAGGAGATCGCGGACTTCGTGAGCGGAATGGTCATCGGAACACTGCTCGGCACGGCGTTCCGCTGGTGGTCGTTCAAGAAATGGGTGTTCCCGGAGGCCGGGGCGCGACCGCGGCTGCTGCGGGGCGGCGGACGGAGTTCTTCCGCCGACCGGGACGACTCAGCGGCCTGACCCGCGTCGGCGATAGCAAAGGTCCCTTGCTACCGGCTTCACGGCCAGCGAAGTATCAGCACATACAGGTGGTACGGCTGGGACACGTGTGACGTCGTGGAAGTCCGGTCCACCGCCGAAGAATCGCCCAAAGTGTCCTATAACGCTCCGACAGTGCCCTGCCGGCCCGTTGGACGGCCCGCGCGAATTAGAATGGTCGGGTGACCGTGGTCGAATCCGTCCTTTCCCGGACGCCCGAGCCGCTCCGATCCGTGCTGATCAAGCACCGCGAGCTGCTGAAGTTCGCGATCGTCGGCGGCACGACGTTCCTGGTCGACAACGGGGTCTGGTACCTGCTGAAGCTCAGCGTGCTGGAGCCGAAGCCGACCACGGCGAAGGCGATCGCGATCATCGTCGCGACGATCGTGTCCTACATCCTCAACCGCGAGTGGTCCTTCCGGACCCGCGGCGGCCGCGAGCGGCATCATGAGGCCGCGCTTTTCTTCGTGATCAGCGGGATAGCCGTGGTGGTCAACCTGATCCCGCTCTACACGTCGCGGTACATCTTCGATCTCGAAGTGCCGCACGTGACGCGGTTCGTCCAGGAGTTCGCGGACTTCACGAGCGGGTCGATCATCGGCATGCTGTTGGCGATGTTCTTCCGCTTCTGGGGTTTCAAGAAGTGGGTCTTCCCGGACGAGCTGGGCAAACGCCGCCGGGACAGCGACGAGGACGACGACGTCGTTCCTCTCCGATAGATACTTGTCAAAAGACATGTGATTGTTTAGGGTCATCCATGTCAACGTTCCTTCACTGCTGACGCCGGCCGGGTTCGCACGGGTCGAGCGGGACGAATCCGAGGTGATCGCCAAGCGCGAAGAGGACCGCATCCGGTTCGGATGACGGTTGAGCCTTTTCCCGTCTTGGCGGGGATTCGGAGCACTGCTCCGCGTCCTTCGCGTGTCCTCGTTCGTTCCAGTGAATGGATCTCTTTCTTGAGTACCGCTCCCGGGGCGCCTCCGCGCGCCCAAAACACCCTTGCCCTCGTCGGGCTCTTCGCCGCCGTGTTCCTGGCGATGCTCGACGCCCAGGTCGTCGCGACCGCCCTGCCTCGCATGGTCGGCGAACTCGGCGGCGCCACGTCGTTCGCCTGGGTCACCACCGCCTACCTGCTGGCGGGCAGTGTCAGCGCGCCCGTCCATGGAAAACTCGGTGACCTGTTCGGCCGTGAACGTGTCGTTCTCGTCGCGATCGCGCTGTTCGTCCTCGGCTCTCTCGCCTGCGCGTTCGCGCCGACGATGCCGCTGCTGATCGCCGCCCGCGTCCTGCAGGGTGTCGGCTCCGGCGGCCTGTTCGTCGCGGTCGCCGCGATCATCGGCGAACTGTTTCCCGGCCGCGAAGGCGCGCGTTATTTCGCCTGGTTCTCGATCTGTTTCGCCGGGTCCTCGCTGGCGGGTCCGGTCGTCGGCGGCGTGCTGACCGACCTCGCGGGCTGGCGGTCCATCTTCGGAGTCAACGTGCCGATCGGGCTGGCCGCCTTCGTCATCGTCGCGCGATGCCTGCGGCTCGAACGGCGCCGGACGACCGCCCCGTTCGACTTCGCCGGCATCGTCGCCCTGTCCGGCGCGATCGTCGGACTGACGCTGGCGACACCGCTGTCCGCGTCGATCGGCGTCGTGCTGCTCGTCGCCTTCCTGATCATCGAACGGCGGGCGGCCGAGCCGATCATCCCGCTTCGGCTGTTCCGCGCCAGGATGTTCAGCCTCAGCGTGCTGGCCAGTGCCGCCGCCGGGTTCGTCTTCTTGGGTTCGGTCAACTACCTGGCGCTGTTCCTGCAGACCGCGGGCGGCGCCGGGCCGTCGGAAGCCGGGCTTCTCCTGCTGCCCATGACGCTCGCCGTCGCCGTGTCGTCGATGGTCGCGGGCCGGGTCATCGCCAAGACCGGCGCCTATCGCTGGGCGCCGATCCTCAGCATGACGCTCGGCCTCACCGCCGCCCTCGCGATGTCCACAATGGACGAAATGACGCCCTTGCCGCTCGTCGTCGCCTACCTCGTCGTGTTCGGTGCGGCGGCCGGTCTCACCATGCAGGTGCTTTCCATGGCCGCCCAGCAGAACGTGCCCCGCACCGATCTCGGCGCGGTTTCGGCGACCGTCGGCTTTCTTCGTTCCCTCGGCACCACGGCCGGGCTGACCGTTTTCGGCGTGGTGTTCACGAGTTCGTTCAGCACCGAAAGTCCCAGTGGCTACGCCTCCGCGCTCAACGGGGTGTTCTGGGTGATGGTTCCCGCCCTGGCGATCGGCCTCGCCGCCTCCCTCTTCCTGCCGCGCGTTTCCCTGCGGCGCCACCACTAAGGAGTTCTTCGATGATTCTCGTTCTCGGTTCCACCGGCAAAATCGGCCGCGAACTCGTTCCCTCACTGCTCAGCAAAGGCGCTCGCGTACGCGCTCTGACGCGTGACCCCGCCCGCGCCCGGATCGATCCGCGTGCCGAAGTGGTCGCCGGCGATCTCGACGCTTTCGACCCCGCGCTGCTCGACGGCGTCGATCGCGTCTTCATCTTGACCTCCGGGCACGGTTCGGATCCGCTCGCACAGGAACGAACGGTGCTCAAAGCGGCCGCCGATGTCGCGCACGTCGTCAAACTCTCCACCACCGGCGTCCACTTCGGACAGACCGATCCGATCTCCCTTGTGCACACCGCGGCCGAACAGGCCGTGCGCGAGGCCGGGCCGGACTGGACGATCCTGCGTCCGGGCACGTTCATGGACAACCGGTTCGCTTGGCTGCACGCCGTGCGCGGGGACGGCGTCATCCGCGTCCCCGAAGGCGATCCGGCATCCGCACTGGTGCACGTCCGCGACATCGCCGAGGTCGCCGCGACGGTGCTGACCACCGGCGGGCACGCGGGCGAGACGTATCCGATCACCGGTGGCGAGGCCCTCACGACGCGGCGGCAAGTCGAGATCCTGGGCGACGCCCTCGGTCGACAGCTGACCTACGCCGAAGAGCCCGAAGCCGACGCCCGCGCCCGGATGCTCGGGTTCGGCTGGCCCGCTTCGGCCGTCGACGGGATCTTCGAGCTCAAACGGCAGTCCGCCGGGAACGAGGGGATCGTGTTCGGCACCGTTCGCGAACTCCTCGGCCGGGCGCCACTGACGTTCGCCGACTGGGCCCGCGAGCACGCTCCCGCCTTCGCCTGACCTGCGAAAAGAGAGCGAGGGACCTTTGCTATCACTCGCTTAGCATTCCTAAGTAAGCGAGAGCAAAGGTCCCTTGCTCCCCCGGCCTGAACCGAAGGTCAATGACTTGCGCTACGCGACACGGTGTTGTTGATCGTCGCCACCAGGCCGTGCCCCGTGCCGGGCACCGTCACCAGGTGACTGTCCCCGTTCGCATACGTCACGACTCGCCCGGCACCTCAGTCAGCGTCCTCACCAAGGCGGTGGCGTGCCGTTGATCGTTCGCGCCTTCGACCATGAAGACGTGCGGGCTGAACTAGTTCCTCGCTCTCCCAAGGCTGGACCGAAAGGGTTAAAGACTTGGGCTGGTTCCCGCGATACGCGACACTCATCAGGCGTTTAATTCTCGCCGGGTCCACTGTCCGGACCGCGCATTGTTCCCGGCCGGTCCTCTCGCTAGCGTGCCGCCTCGGGGATACAGGGGGACTACATGGACAGACACCTTCGCGTACTCGTGGTCGACGACCATCCACTGTTCCGGTTCGGGGTGTGCACCTTGCTCTCCAACGAGCCGAAGATCGGCGTGGTCGGCGAGGCCGCGAGCGGGGCGCACGCGATCAGCGCGGCGAGCGCCCTCAGACCCGACGTCGTGGTCATGGACCTGCACTTGCCCGATCTCAGCGGTGCCGAAGCGACTCGGCACATCGTCGCCGAACAACCCGGCGTCGGCGTGCTGATGCTGACCATGGCGGACGAAAGTGAATCGGTATTCTCCGCGATGCGGGCGGGCGCCCGCGGATATCTGCTGAAAGACGCGGAACCGGACGAGATCATCCGTGCCGTTCACGCCGTCGCAAGGCGCGAAGCGATCTTCGGGCCCGACATCGCGACGCGCGTTCTCGGCTTCTTCAACCACTCTCAGCCGAGCGCGGACACGGTGTTCCCGGAACTGACCGTCCGCGAACGAGAGGTCCTTTCGCTCATCGCCGGCGGGCACAGCAACACCGCCATCGCCAGCACCCTGTGCCTCAGCCCGAAAACCGTGCGGAACCACATTTCCAACGTGTTCAGCAAACTTCATGTCGCAGACCGCGCCGAAGCGATCGTCCTCGCCCGTGAAGCGGGACTCGGTCGTTGAACACCCCGGATAGGGCGGCTTTTCGGGCAAGGTCGGGACCGGAGTCCCATGCGCCCGGGACACCGCACCCGGCAGGGTGAGCAGTGCGAAGGGTGGGGCCCTCGCACCGTTCGAGGGGAATGGGAGTCACATGTTCGAACCGAACAGGACACCGGTGATCGTCCGCGCCACCGATCCGATCCTGCACAACGGCGTCTGTATGACGCTTCGCTCCCGTGACGACGTCTGGCTGGTGGACGGGGAGACCGCCGACCCGACCATGGTGGCCCTCCTGGTCACCGACCGCCTCGACGAGGCGATGACGCGATTGCTGTCCGCGCTGCACCACCAGGGGTTCACCCGCATCGTGCTCGTCGCGGGTGAAGTCGACGACAACGAGATCCTCAGCGCCATCGAGCACGGCGTCTGCGCGGTCGCTCGCCGCTCGGAGGCGGGCGCCGATGTCCTGGTCCGGCTGATCAAGGCGGCCGCGGCCGGGGAAGGCGCGCTCCCGCCCGACCTGCTCGGCAGGCTTCTGCACCGGGTCTCCCGGCTGCAGCGTCAGGTCCTGCAGCCGCGTGGCCTGCACCTCGGCGGCATGAGCAGCCGGGAAACCGAGGTGCTCAAGCTGGTCGCGTCGGGGTTCTCGACACAGGAGATCGCCGACCAGCTCTGCTACTCGCAGCGCACGGTGAAGAGCATCCTGCACGACGTGACCAATCGCTTCCAGCTACGGAACCGCTCGCACGCGGTGGCTTACGCACTGCGTGAGGGATTGATCTGACTCGTGATCACTCAGGTCGACGAGGCTTTGTGCCAGCTCATCGCACCGCATCTGCCGGAGGGGACGGTGGTCCGGCTGGATCCGCCGAAACCCACCTGGCAGACCGAGACGCGGGTGTCGAGCGTCGACTTGTTCCTCTTCGCCCTGCACGGTGCCGGCCCGGGAACCGGCACCGTGCGGGCGAAGCGGTGTGAGCTGTCGTATCTGGTCGCGGCGCGGGCGGGCAAGGTCCGGGACGAGCACACCCTGCTCGACCGGTCGCTGCGAGCCTTGATCTGGACCGAAAGCTTGATGGTCGACGAGCAGCCGGTGCGGCTGGCTCTCGGAGAAACCGACCCGACCGGGCTGTGGGTCAGCCTCGGCCTGCCCGCCAGGGCGGCGTTCGTCGTCACGGTCACGGCGGAGTACCGGGACTGAGCACCGAGGCCCGCCGCAGGACCACCCCTCCGATGGACGCCAGCTGCGCACCGAAGAACTCGCACCATTCGGCCGCCGTCGCGGGCGGGCCGCATTCACCGGCCCGTCGAGCCCAGCCGGCACGGACTTCGAGACGGTAGCCGAGCACACCGGTCAAGGTCAGCCCGTTCCGGCTGGCACCGACCCCGCAGCTGCCCCGGTAGATCCAGCGGTCCGGGGGCTGGAACACGGCGTTCTCCTGGACGAACCGATGACCCGCCGCTCCGGTGACGGTCGCGATCGGGGTGTCGATCCCGCTGACGAACAGGCCCTTCGAGAGCAGATCCAGGGCTTCGGCTTCCCTCCGCTCCACCCCACCGGCCGGACAGCGGTACGCGGACGGGTCGCCGTCGAAGGACAACCGCACGGAAACCGTCACCTTGCCGATCTCCACGGTCGCCGCGGCCACCGGATTCCCCGGTGGGCTGTATCGGAACGCCGACGCGTGCACCCCTCGACGTTAGGTCTGCGCGCTTCCCCGGCGTTGCCCGATCGGGAGATCCTTCGGGAGGTCCTAGCGAGGGACCCGCTCGGCGGGCCAGCGCACTTCGGCCACATCGCCAGGACGGGGGACCTTCAAAAAGAGGCTGAACACCGCGGGCTGCTTGCTCGACAACTCCAGCCGCCCGCCGTCAGCCTCGATGAGGGCACGGGCGAGGGCGAGCCCGACGCCGGTCGACCCGCCGCCGGAGAATCCGCGTTCGAAGATGTGCGGCGCCAGCTCGTCGGGCACGCCCGACCCGGTGTCGGCGACCTCGATGACCACGGTGCCGTCCGTGTCGCCACGCCGAGCCGCGAGCGTGACGGTCCCCGCGCCGTGACGCAACGCGTTGTCGAGCAGGACGCCGACAACCTCGCGCAACCGGCCAGGGGTGGCCCTCGCTCTTAACCCGTCACCGACACGGAGCCGCAGATGCCTGCCTTCGGCGCGAAGCAGCTGTCGCCATTCTTCCGACACGATCGGGAGCACCTCCGGCAGATTCACCGGTTCCGCGCCGACCTCGCGCGCCGCCCGCGCGGCGGCCAGCAGTTCGTCGAGTGCCCCGGCCAGCCGATCCGCCTGTTCCTGCGCGGCCTTCGCCTCGTCGACGACGTCCTGATCGGGATGGACGGTGAGCGGTTCGAGCCGCAGCTGCAACGCGGTCAGCCGGCTCCGCAGCTGATGGGAAACGTCGCCGACGAGCTGGCGTTCTCGCTGGACGAGCTGCGCCAGCGCCGAGCCGGACGCGTCGAGCGCTTCGGCGACCATGTCGAGTTCGCCGACGCCGTAGCGCTTCGGATCCGGCCGGAAATCACCGCCACCGAGTTTGACCGCGCGATCGGCGACGTGTCTCAGCGGTTTCGCGAGCCGTCGCGCCGTCACGGTCGCGACCACCGTGCCGGTGCCCACCGACAGCACGACCAGCAACACCACGAGCAACGTCACCTGGGTCTGCCGGGTACGCATCGGCCCGGCGGGAATGGCCAGCTCGACCTCGCCGTGCAACGCGATCGGCGCTCGCTCGGACACCACATCGGTACCGGGGTCGGAGCCATACCGCTTCTCGATCTGCCCCTGCGCGCGGACGGTCAGCAGCCCGCCCTGCGGCACGCCCACCCGGAGCAGGTCGAGGTTGATCGGCTGGCCGACGGCGATCTCGTTGTCCAGCGTCGCCGCGATCCCGCGCGCCGAGGAAGCCAGGTTCTCGCGGTTGAGGTTCTCGACCAGCTGCCAGGCGGTGATTCCCAGCGGGATGCCCAGCACCGCCGCCGTGACCGCGACGGCGAGAAGGATCGCCAGGAGGATGCGACGGCGCATGCTATTCCGCGTTGAAGCGGAAGCCGACGCCGCGGACCGTGGCGATCCGCCGTTCGCCGTCGCCGTTGCCGCCGGGCTTCGCCGTCCGGCCCGCGGCCTCGTCCGCGGCGATCGCGAGCTTCCGGCGCAGCCACGACATGTGCATGTCGAGTGTCTTCGAAGTCTTCGATTCGAGGTCGTTCCACACCTCGGCGAGGATCTCGTCGCGGCTGACCACCTGGCCGGCGCGGCTCATCAGCACCCGCAGCAGCTCGAACTCCTTGTTCGCCAGCTGCACCTCGTGCAGATCCACGGTGACCATCCGGGCACCGAGGTCCATCCGCACTCCCCCGGCGTCGAGCACCTCGGGTGCCCGGCGGCGGAGCAGTGCCCGGATGCGGGCCAGCAGTTCGGCGAGCCGGAACGGCTTGGCGACGTAGTCGTCGGCGCCCGCGTCGAGCCCGACCACGAAGTCGACCTCGTCCGTGCGCGCGGTGAGCATCAGCACCGGCACCTCGGTGCCGCTCGCGCGCAGGCGGCGGCAGACCTCGAGCCCGTCCATCCCCGGCAGACCGAGATCGAGGACCAGGAGGTCCACTCGATCACTCTCGGTCGCGTCGAGGGCGGCGGGTCCGTCGCCGACGACACGCACGTCGTATCCCTCCCGCTGCAGCGCGCGGGAAAGCGGATCGGCGATGGCCGGGTCGTCCTCGGCGAGTAACACCATGCTCACCTGGCCAACTCTACGACTGCCGGGCGTGAAAGCATCGTGACCGTGCCTGGCTACGAGAATGATCTGGAACTCGCCACCCGGCTGGCCGACGCCGCCGACGCCATCACCACCGACCGCTTCCGCGCGCTGGACCTGGCCGTGGAGCGCAAACCCGACCGGACTCCGGTCACCGACGCGGACACCGCCGTCGAAGACGCGATCCGCGCGATCCTCGCCACACAACGTCCGGAAGACACCGTCCTCGGCGAAGAACGCGGCGGTTCGGCCACGACCGGCCGGGCCTGGGTGCTCGACCCGATCGACGGGACCAAGAACTTCCTGCGCGGCGTACCGGTCTGGGCGACGCTGATCGCGCTGGTCGAAGACGGCACCCCGGTGGTGGGCATGATCAGCGCGCCGCTGCTCGGCCGCCGCTGGTGGGCGGCCGCCGGGGACGGCGCCTGGATGCGCGACTCCGCCGGCGAACGACGTCTTTCGGTGTCGAAGGTCGCGTCGCTCGAAGACGCGTACCTGTCGACGACCGACCTGAACTCGTGGGTCGAGTACCACTCGCGGGAGAAATACCTCGACCTCGTCAACGCGTGCTGGGAAAGCCGCGCTTTCGGCGACTTCTGGCACCACTGCCTGGTGGCCGAGGGCGCGCTCGACGTCACCGCGGAATGCGTCGTCAATCCGTGGGACGTCGCCGCGGCCCAGGTGCTGATCACCGAGGCGGGTGGACGGTTCACCGACCTTTCCGGCGTGGCGCGCTACGACAACGGCTCAGCGCTTTCGACGAACGGCCTGCTCCACGACGAGGTCCTCGCCATTTTGAAGCGCTGAATCACTGCGCGCCGGGGAGGAGGCCGACGGCGCCGCGCGCGACCTGTGACCAGGCCAGACGGCCGAAAAGGTAGTGGCAGGCGACCTGTTCACTGGTGAACCGCGCCCAGTCGTACCGGTTGCCCTGCTCACGCCAGAAGACTTCCCAGGCGGGCTCGGCGCCGTCTGTGCCTTCTGCGTCCGAGCGCATGAGACACCAGGCGTTGTCCGCCTCCGCGCCGACCGAGACCACCTCGGGCGGCACCCCCAGCGCGGCCAGCCATCGCAGGATCGTCCCCGTGTTCACCGAACCTCCCCCGTGACGTCCGCCAGAAAGCCCAGCGTGACGAGTTCATCGGCGCCCAGCACCGCCCGAAAACGGACTCCGCCGCCCGGCTGGCCGAACCACTCGGCGGTCACCGAACGCCAGACCGGCAACGGCCGGACGACGCGGTAACGCCGATACGCGGTGACCTGGCCGGGCGGCAACGAACGCATCGAATACAAGGTCGCGTCCTCGGCGAAGACCCGGCCGTGCCGGTCACCGAAGCGGTCGAGATGGGTACCGACCTCGAGCATCACCGGCTTCGCCGGATCGATACCGCCCTCGGGGAAGAGTTCGCCGGGCGGCCACAGATAGCCGGTTTCACCGAGGAAACGCTTTCGCCAGTCCTCTTGGGACCCTTCGCCCCAGGGGTCGTGTCCCCTGGTCAACGCCGGCGGGGGAACGACGGCCGGAGTCGTCGGCGATCGCCGGAAACCGCTGCTGACGTGCGACAACGCGTCCAGGTCGTCCAGCACGTCCGCCTCGGGGTGATCCAGCGGGCCGGAACCGCCGTCGGGGAGCGGCAACTGGCGCGCTGGTCTGCTCATCGCCACCGGAAGATGCCCGATGGGGAACATGTGCACGAGGAACAGCGCGATCACGCTCTCCCGTTCGGTCCGCAGGGCGCCCATGGGCGGCGGGGCGGCGGGCGGCGGAGGGAACGGAACTCGCAACGGCGCCACCGCGAGCGGCCACGGCGAAGGCGCGTATGGAGCGCGCGCACCGTGAGGCGGCGTCGGTGCGTCAGCGCCTTTGTACTGGACGGGCAGCCGAATCGGGCCCGTGCCGGCCTCGCTCGGATCGGTCACCGCACCTCCCCCAAGGAATCGGTCCCACCGGTGAAGGGGGAGGCAGCGGACAGGACGCGCTAAGACCTTAGCGCCGAACGGTGATCTCGTCGGCGGATACCCGGAAGCGCGTCAAGGCCCGCGCGGGCCGGCAGTCGCCACGGTTTCCCGGCGACGGTCTCATCCCGCGAGCGCGTTGACCACCCGTGACGGACTCGGTCGGCCCAGCTTCCCCGCCATCCACTTGCTCGTCGACACCAGCGCGTCGAGGTCGACACCGGTTTCGACGCCGAGACCGTCGAGCATCCACACCAGATCCTCGGTCGCGAGGTTCCCGGTCGCCGACTCGGCGTACGGGCAGCCGCCGAGACCACCGGCGGAGGAGTCCACAGTGGACACACCGCAGCGGAGCGCCGCCAACGTGTTCGCGAGCGCCTGGCCGTAGGTGTCGTGGAAGTGGACGGCCAGCGCGTCGACGTCGGAGAACTGCCCGATCAGCGCCTCGACCTGGCCCGCGGTGGCGACACCGATGGTGTCCCCGAGCGAAAGCTGCGAACAGCCGAGGTCCAGGAGACGTTTGCCCACTCCGGCGACCTGCGTGGCCGGGACGGCGCCCTCCCACGGGTCGCCGAAGCACATCGACACGTATCCGCGGACGTCGAGACCTTCGGCCCGCGCACGGGTGACGACCGGCTCGAACATCGCGAACTGGTCGTCCACCGTCGCGTTGAGGTTCTTCTTGGCGAAGGTCTCGGTGGCGCTGGCGAAGATCGCGATATGCGAGACCCCGGCCTCCAGCGCCCTGTCCAATCCGCGCTCGTTCGGGACGAGCACCGGATAACGGACACCTTCACGCCGATCGAGCCCTGACAGGAGTTGCTCGGCGTCGGCCAGCTGCGGCACCCATTTCGGGCTCACGAAACTGGTCGCTTCGAGCGTGGTCAACCCGGCGTCGGCGAGCTTGTCCAGGAACTCGAGCTTGACCTCGACCGGAACGATCGACTTCTCGTTCTGCAGGCCGTCCCGCGGGCCGACCTCCCAGATCGTCACCCGCTCCGGCAGCGCGGCGGCGGACGGGACGCGATCGGGCAGCCCCAGCTCTCGCGTGCCCATCAGCGACGCCGGTTTCCGCGCGGCTGGTGTCCCTGCGGCGGCAGGGGTTCGGTCTGCTGCGGCCCGCCCGCGGCGGGCGGCGCGAAGTCGTCGTACGGGTTGTCGTTGACCTCGCGGTAGATGACCGTGTGCACCCGCTCGACCTTGGGGATGTCGTCGAATTTGAGCGGTTCGTCCGAAGCCGACTCGATGACCAGCGTGCCGCAGCCGAAGACGCGGTCCAGCAGCCCGTGCTCGAACTGGACACTGTTGATCCGCGACAGCGGGATGTCGATCCCGGTGCGCTTGAGCACGCCCTCCCGGGCGATCAGGCGGTCCGTGGTCACGATGAAGTGCGTCGTGCGCCAGCGGACGAACGGCGCCAGGAAGAGCCACACGACGAGACCGAGCCCGATCGCGCCGACCGCGATCAGCGAGATCAGGTCCCACGGGGCCGCCGCGTCCTTCGCCAGGATGCCCAGCCAGACGCCGACGCCGAGCGTGACGATCAGCGCGACGAAGGGGAAGATCAGCATTTTGAAATGCGGGTGACTGTGCACCACGACGTGCTCGTTTTCGCTGAGCAAATCGTCCGGATAGGCCACGAGGGACGCTCCCAAAGTGTGTTCGGCGCTGGTGGGCTCACCGTACCGGCGAACGGTCTCGGCGGACGAGGAGGCGCCGAAAATCGAGACCTCCGGATCAAGCCTTGGCGGGCCTTACGTGGACGACGTCCCCGGCGAACACCGTGTACCGCTCACCACCGGGAACGTCGACCTGGAGCTGGCCGGCGGGATCGATGTCGGCGGCGCGGCCGGTCAGCGCCGAACCGTCGGGCAGCTGGACCTCGACGTCCTGGCCCAGCGTGGCGCAATGCCGCCGGTAGTCCCCGAGCAGGCCCGCCTCGGCCAATGACCCACGGGCGAGCCGCCAGCGGTGTTCGAGTTCGTCGAAACCGGTGAGCAGCCGCGCGGCGATCTCGGCGCGATCGGTCTCCGTCGCCCCCTGCTCGGCCAGCGAGGTCGCGGGCAGGCCACCGGGCCCGGCGGGGACGTTCTCGCCCAACGGCAGCACGTTCAGGCCGATGCCGAGCACCACGGTGGCCTCCTCTCCGGCGACCGCCTCCGCCAGGATGCCCGCGCATTTGGCGTGCTCCGGCCCGGCGAGGACGTCATTCGGCCACTTGAGGACGGCGTCGACGCCGAGGTTCGCGGCGACCTCCCGCACCGCGAGGCCGGCGACCACGGAAAGTGAACCCAAGGTGGCGAACGGGACCCCACGCGGACGCAGCAGAACGCTGACGTAGAGGCCCGCTCCCTTCGGCGAGGACCACCGCCGGGCGCGGCGGCCGACACCTGCCGTCTGCTCTTCGGCGATCAGCACGGTGCGGTCCTCGGCCCCCCTCGCGGCGGCTTCCCGCAGGTCGGCGTTGGTGGACCCGGTGCTTGCCACGACCTGGATCGCGGCATACCGGCCGGACAGCGCGGCACTCAGACGCTCGGCGTCGAGCGCTCCCGTCTCACTCATTTGTCCAGAATATGAGAGTCCCCCTAACGTGCAAGACGTTCGCTCGTTACGCAGAGGTGGTCTCCAATAACCTGGACGGCGTGACCGAGCCCGAGTCCGCCACGAGCGTGCCCGAAACCGGCCCGAAGAAGAAGTCGTGGGCCCATGGTGTGGCGATGCGCAGCCTGGTCGCCCTCCCGCTGGTCGCGGGGCTCGCGACGGCGGGCTGGCTGCTCGCGGGCGGCGACGATCCGGCGCCTGCCGGCGGGATCCAGCAGGCCCCGCTCCCCGCCGCCAACCAGGACCCGGCCACCGTCGGCGGCGGCGCGGGCCCGTCGGTCCTCGAAGTCAGCGCGCCGGTCAAGGCCCAGGAGACGCCGAAGGGCGCCCGGCCGCTCGAAGAGTGGGCCAACAAGCTCGCCGGGTCGCTCGACATCCCGGCGAAGTCGCTGATCGGCTATGCGAACGGCGAGCTCGCGCTGCGCGGCGAGCAGCCGAACTGTCATCTGTCCTGGGTCACCCTTGCCGGAGTCGGCGCGGCGAGCTCGAACCACGGACGTGGCGGCGACAACCCCCTCGGCCTGTCGGCACAGCAGTGGAAGAAGCACGGCACGTCGATTCCCGGGATCGCGAAACCCGCGCTCGCCGACCCCGATTCCGCCGCTGTCGCCGCCGGTCGCGCGCTGTGCGCCTCCGGGGCCGACCTCGGCGGCGGCAACGGCTGGTGGAAGGCGATCGCCGGCTACCAGGGCGGCAAGGGCAATGAAGCCGAACTGTTCCGCCAGCGCGTTCTGGGCAACGCCCAGCTGTACGCGACCCTGTCCCTCGACCCGGCGCGAGCCTCCAGCCCCGCGGTGAAGGCGGCCAGGTTCGCCCTCGGCCAGCTGGGGCTCCCGTACGTGTGGGGCGGCAACGGGCCGGAGGCGGGCGCGGCGGGCTTCGACTGCTCCGGGCTGACCAAGGCGTCCTACGACGAAGCCGGAGTCGGGCTTCCGCGGACCGCGGACAGCCAGTTCCGGGCCCTGCCGCAGGTCCCCGGTGGACAGGAACCGAAACTCGGCGATCTCGTGTTCTACGGGAACCCGGCGACGCGGATCCATCACGTCGG
Source organism: Amycolatopsis sp. cmx-11-32 (assembly GCF_047608695.1). Lineage (NCBI taxonomy): Bacteria > Bacillati > Actinomycetota > Actinomycetes > Pseudonocardiales > Pseudonocardiaceae > Amycolatopsis > Amycolatopsis sp. cmx-11-32. Next base: position 260,396 of record NZ_JADNQN010000001.1, read on the forward strand.
GCTTTATCTGGGAAACGGCCTGATGATCAACGCGCCCACCCAGGGCCAGGCGATCCAGATCCACACGTATCACTCGAAGGGCGACGACTACACCGGCGCGGGACGGCCGTCGGCCTAAAGAACGGGGCCGTCTCGGCGCCAACGCAGCCGGTGGACGGCGGGCATCGGCATGTCCCGCGAGAACGGCCAGCCGATTCCCGGGGTGAGCCCGGCCAGCAGGCGGGACACGAACGTACCGTGACTGCCCACCAGGACGACGCCGCCGAAGTGCTGATCCGCGATCTCCCCGACAGCGGCCATCGCCCGTGTCGTCAGTTGCCGCAGGCTTTCACCGCCCGGCCGAGCGAAGTCCGGATCGGCCCAGCTGCGCTCGTGGTGCACGGCGTAGTCCGCCGTCGGCTCCAGTCCCGAGTCCCATTCACGCAGCTTCCAGCGCATGGTGACTTCGAGCCCTGCCTTCCTGGCCGCGGGTGCGACCGTCGAGACCGCTCTCCGGTACGGACTCGACACCACCGCCGTCGGGTTCATCGCGACGAGTTCGTGCGCGAGGAGTTCCGAGGCCGCCACACCCGCCGCCGTCAGGGGCCGATCCGGGTCGTCGGGTTCCCCCGGCGAGGGCGGAACGGACTCGGCGTGCCGGACGAGAACGATGTCGCAGGTCAAGCGTGCTCTGCCAGCCATTCGAGCACGGACTCTCCGTGGCGGAGGATCGAGATGTGCCCGTCCTCGGGATACGCGCGCAACTCGGCCGTGGCGATCCGCCGAGCGAGCCACTCGCCATGTCCGAACGGCGCGATCCGGTCCGCGCCACCGTGCGGAAGCAGAACCGGCGCCTTGACGTCGGACGGCTGGAACCCCCACGGCGCGACGTACGCGAGATCGTCATCGATCAACCCACCCGGCCCGCCTTCGAGCGCCGGGCCGACGACATCGAGGAACCACTGCCAGTCGCCCGACAGGGTCGCGTGATCCGACGCGGTGAACATCTCGGGGTCGTACTCCGCCGATGCCTCGTATGCCTCCTTTCCGTTCGTCCGGCCAAGGCCGCGGTCAACGATTCGACACCCACCCTGCCCATTCCCTCGAACCAGTCGAGCCCTTCCCCGTCGCGCGGAGCCATACTCGCGACGCCGACCGCCGCCGAAACGCGTTCCGGGAGCAGAGCCGCGCAGGCGAGCGCGTGCGGGCCGCCACCGGAATGATCGAAGACCGCGAACCTCTCGATCTTCAGGGCATCGGCGATCTGCGCGACATCGCCCGCCACCGAGGCGGCGTTCCTTCCCCGCCGGGGCGTCGAGCCGCCATAGCCGGGCCGGTCGTAGGACACCCACCTCAGCCCGAGCAGTTCGGCGGCGGGAACAGCGGCGCCGGCTGAGCACCGATGTTCGGGGTTCCGTAGCGCCAGGAGACCACCGGGCCGGCCCCGCCCGTGTCGTACGTGTGCACTGTGGTCCCATCCCCCAAGTCCACGTCGGACTCGTTCACCATGAGCCGAGCGTACTGACGCGGCCGACGAAAACCGGGTGAGTTCCAGTACCGTCGACGATCATGACCGACCAGACGCGCCGGAGCTACGACCTGGTGGCCGACCGGTACGCCGAGGAACTCGGTGACGAACTCCGGCACAAGCCCCTGGACCGCGCCCTGCTCGACGCTTTCGCCGAACTGGTCCGCGAAGGAACGGTCGCCGACATCGGCTGCGGCCCTGGACAGGTCGCCGCTTATCTGGCCTCCCGAGGCTCGCGAGTCGTCGGCCTGGATCTCTCGACCGCGATGTGCGCGGCCGTCCGGCGCCGCACCTCGCTACCGGCCTGTGCCGCGGACATGACGGCGTTACCCCTGCGAGTCGCGGCACTGGACGGACTGGTCTGCCTCTACGCGACCATCCATCTCGACGACGACCACCGGGCGGCGGCCTATCACGAATTCGCCCGGGTTCTGCGGCCCGGCGCGTACGCCCTGCTCTCCTTTCATGTCCGTGATCCCGACTTCCCGTCCGGCGGGGTGAAGACCCTTGGCACCTGGTGGGGTCGCGATGTCGACCTGAGTTTCCGGTTCCTCGATCCGGACGCCGAGGTGTCGGCGTCGCGCACCGCGGGCTTCGACCTCGTCGCCCGCCTCGACCGCGGACCGCACGCCGGCTTCGAACATCCCAGCGAGCGGTGCACGCTGCTGTTGCGCCGGGCAACCTTGACCTAGACCTCCTCTTCGAGCCTCTGGAGCAGCATGTCGCGCTTTCACGAGATCAAGCACCGGGTGGCCACGACGTTTCAGCGGAACGTCGCGAACCCGCTCCTCGTCCGGCTGCCGAATCAGTCGATCCTCGAGACCACCGGCCGCAAGTCCGGGGTACCCCGGCAAACGCCGCTCGATGGCCGCCGGGTGGGCCGCGAGTTCTGGATCGTCTCGGAGTTCGGCGAGAAGTCGCAGTACGTCCGCAACATCCAGGCCGATCCACGTGTCCGGGTCCGGCTCAAGGGCCAGTGGCACACCGGCACGGCACATCTGCTCCCAGACGACGATCCCCGCGCCCGGTTGAAGGCCCTGCCCAGGTTCAACAGCGCCGCCGTGCGGGCGATCGGCACGAACCTCCTCACCATCCGAGTCGATCTCGACGAGTGATCTATCCGGACACAACCGTGGTCAGCCGTGGCGATCCGGACAAGGATTCTTGCCTTGACGCCAAGGACAAGGTTTACGCTCGGAACCATGCGGATCGGCGAACTCGCCGCGCGTACCGGAACCACCACCCGCGCGCTGCGTTTCTATGAGTCACAAGGACTTCTCGACGCACGGCGCGCGTCGAACGGGTACCGGGAATACGACGAGGACGACTACCGTCTGGTCAACGAGATCCTGACCCTGCAAGCGGTCGGGCTCAGCCTCGAAGACACCCGGCCTTTCGTCGAGTGCCTGCGCGCCGGTCACGAGACCGGCGACTCGTGCGCCGATTCGATCGAGGTCTACCAACGCAAACTCGCCGAGGTGGACGCCTGCCTGTCCAGGCTCAACGACGTGCGGGGCAGCCTGCTGGCCAAGTTGGCGGGCGCGCTGAAAACGCCGCCGGGTCCGTGTGTCGTCGTGCCGGAATACGAGGAGACCTGAATGTCATCCCTTTCTGTCGTCACCGATGAAACCTTCCGAGAACTCGTCCTGGAACAGGACAAGCCCGTCCTGGTGGACTTCTGGGCGCAGTGGTGCCCGCCTTGTCACATGATCGCGCCGGTGCTCGCCGAGATCGCCGATGAGCGCGCCGACGCGCTGATCATCCGCAAGCTGAACTCCGACGAAAACCCGCTTTTGGCAAGGAACTACCAGGTCATGTCCCTGCCGACCTTGATTCTTTTCCACGACGGGAGTCCGGTGTGGACGACCGTCGGCGCCAAGCCGAAAGCCCGGCTGCTGGCGGACCTGGATTCCGCTCTGCAGACGACCGGCGTCTGATCACCTCCTTTCACCCGGTCTTGCTGCTCGCTTTCGACATTAGCGCCAGTCGAACATATGCGCTAGTACCAATTCCGTGATGTGCGAACTTGTCAGGTTCACCCGATGGGCGCCTTTGGCCAGATACGGCCGCAACAGTGCGCTGTCAAACCTGACGAACATCTGTAATCACAGGTCGCTTGAGAGCGCGAAGTGTTCTGAAAGGACCTATGACGACAGGTCCGGGAATTGACTCACGATGCTTCGGCGGGCGATCTACGCAAAGTACCTTCGCCCACTTCGCGCACTGGCGCGTCCTAATTCTGTGCGCGGAACCCCTTCCTTGCGCTAGACACAAGAAAGGGCCCCTTCCTGTACTTAAGACGACATGCCGGGGTCGCGAACGATCTGCGCGGAAATCCCTCAGTGGCAACGAAGCCGCCCGTGACGACCGCTTCGCACGAAGGTTAAGTTGCCGTATCAGGTGGCGGGTCCGTGAAGGCCTCCTTGAGGGACTCTGGGTCCTTTAAGGAGGCCTTCACGGACTTCGAGACGGGGCACTGGCGTCACGACTATCCCAGCATCATCAGGGCAGTGAAGGAGTCCTTCACGGCCTGGCGAGCGCGGGGTGACCACACGCCACGTTGCACCCGAGTCACCACTCACGACTTTGTCGGACCCTTGGTGCATAGTGGCCGGCAGAGCGAGGAAGACAGCGGGCAGAAGGGGGAGCAAGGATCGACTGATGCCATAATTGTGTTGCGCGCGGAGCGATCCGTTCGCATCCTTCAGCACATGACTTCGACCCTCACTTTCCTGCCGCCGTCCTCCGCCGTCCGACGGGTGCGGGTGTGGCAGCAGGCCGTGACCGGTGTGAGGCCGACAGAAGTTCGACCATGAGCGCCGCGTTCGTCGCGGGCCTGCTCGCCGGCTATGGCATCGCCATACCGGTGGGCGCGGTCGCGACTTATCTGGTGGTGCTGACGGCCAGGACAGGACTCAGGATCGGCGTGTACGCCGCGTTGGGCGTCGCCACGGCCGATGGTCTCTACGCCTTGATCGCGGTGCTCGGCGGCAGCAGGCTCGTCCCGGTCATCCAGCCGATCGCCGTACCCCTGCGCTGGATTTCGGTGGCGGTACTGCTCGGGCTGGCCCTCCACATCGGCTTCACCGGGATCCGGAATTATCGCGACTCCGCGAAGGCCGAGGTGACCCAGCCGGTGGCGATCGGCCCGTTGAAGGCCTACGTGAGTCTGCTCGGGATCACGCTGCTGAACCCGACGACGGTGGTCTACTTCGCGGCACTCGTCCTCGGCAGCGAGGACATGACCGCCGCGAGCGGGGCGGAACACGTGGTCTTCGTGATCGCGGCGTTCGCGGCCTCCGCCAGCTGGCAGTTGTTCCTCGCGGGCGGCGGCGCGGTACTGGGCAAGGCACTTACCGGACGACGCGGGCGGTTGATCACCGCGCTCGCGTCCAGCGTGATGATCACGGTGCTCGGCGTTCACCTGCTCTGGTGATCCTCCGGAAAAGATCGCCGATGACCGAGGACCATAGTTGTCCGCATTAATTGCGAGGCTGTGCCCATGACCGAAACCGCTGAACGCCCGGCCTCCCTCCACTCCTACCTCGCCTACCGCGACGCTCCGAAGGCACTTCGCTGGCTCGAAAGCGCCTTCGGCTTCGAGACCCTTATGGAGTACCCCGACGACAAGGGCCTGATCCAGCATTCAGAACTGCGGCTTGGCGGAGCCTCCATCATCGTGTTCAGCGCCGAGGACGACTACGACCGCGCGACCCGCAAGGGCGAGACCGTCGGCCACGGCCTCTACGTCAGCCTTGCGACGCGAGAGGCCGTGGACGCCGTCTTCGCTTCCGCCATCGAAGCCGGCGCGACGCAGGTCTGGGAACCGGCGAACACCGAATGGGGCAACTACCGCTGCCGAGTCGACGACCTTGAAGGGTACGAATGGACCTTCGGCACACACATTCCCGGACAGCCAAGCTAGAGCAAGCGCGCGAACCATTCGCGGGTGCGGCGGAGCAGGTCCAGCTGGTGTTCCCGCCCGCGGAACGAATGCCCTTCGCCGGGATACACGACGAGGTCGTGTTCGACATCGAAGTGGCGTAGCGCGCGGTGGAAGAATTCCGCTTGGGACAAGGGGACGTTCGTGTCTTCCGCACCGTGCACGATCAGCACGGGGGTCTTGATCTTCGACGCGTACGAGATCGGGCTGAGCTGATCGTGCCGGTGCGGGCCTGTCCCTTCCCAGCCGATACTCCCGCTATGCGCGGATTCCACCAGCGGACCGAGTTCACCGGTCGCGGCGAGCATTCCCTAGTCAGAGATCCCGGCGACCATCAGCGCCGCCTTGAACCGGCGGGTCTGCCCGACGGCCCAGGCCGTCATATATCCGCCGTGACTCCCGCCCACGATCCCGAGCCGCTCCGGATCGGCCACTCCTTCGGCGATGAGGAGATCGATCCCGGTCTCGAGATCGCTCCATTCTTCCTGGCCTACCCGTCCCGCGACGGAAGCGGCGAATTCATGCCCATGGCCTTGTCCCCCACGGGGATTCGGCAGGAAGACGGCGTGCCCTGCCAGGGCCAGCCACTGCGCGGACGGGAACCAGCCGAGCATGAAGCAGTCCGCGTGCCGGTCGTACGGTCCGCCGTGAACCCGCGTGACCAGCGAGAAAGGCCCGTCGGCCCGAGTCTTCCCCGGCGGCAGAACGAGCAGGCCGTCCAACGCGAGGCCGTCGGACGCCTTGTAGGACAGCCGTTCCTGGGAGCCCCACGAAATCCCGGCGAACTCCGGCGCCGTGTCGCTGACCCGCGTCAACGCCCCACCCACCGGTCCACAATGGACATCTTTCGGCCGGTACGCGGTACTCAGCACGGTGACCACGATCTCGCCGTTCGAGGCCAGCGCGTCGGCTTGCCCGCGCCAGAACGACACTTCGCCGGACCCGAGCCGATGGAGGGCCGTGTCGAGTCCGTCGGCGACGAGCACCAGCGGAGCACCGGAATCGACCTGCGCGAGCTTGACCGGGCAGGTCGATTCCTCGGTCAGGTTCCGATGTTCCCCTGTTTCCACGGAAACGTCGAAGACCGCCCAGCCACCCACCAGTTCCGGAGTCCCGAGATACGCGATGTGCCACCCGGCCTCGTCCTGCCACCACACGGGGCTGGTGGCTTCGACCGCGACCTGACCGAGGTCACGCCGTACACCGGTTTCCAAATCCAGCACGGAAAGCCGGGGTTCGAGTCCGCCGGGGTCGAGTTCGGGCGTCGGCCAGGTGACGACAGCGAACGCCTTGTCGTCCGGACGGCGGGCGACGGCGACGACGTGGTCTTCGACCAGCGTCCTGATCTCGCCGGTCCGCGGGTCGAAACTCCGCAGCCGCGCCGGGCGAAGGCTCTCACTCCAGACCCAGACGGCCGGTGCGGGCGTCTCGTCCTCGGCGATGAACACGATCCGGTCGTGCAGCGGAAGGAACCCGGAGATCTCACTCTGCCAAGCGAACAGCTCCTCGTCCCGCGAACAGACACGGCCGTCCTTCAGGAAATAGAGGGCGTCCGTGGACCACTGGGGCGAGGACCCTTCAGTCAGCTTCCGCGGCTTTTCGCTGCCGTCCACAGCGGCGAGCCAGATCTCGGGGACGCCTTTCGTGATGGTCGAGACCTGGTAGGCGACCCACTTCCCGTCGGGGGAGAGCGCGGGTTGCGAGGGGAAGTGGCTGTCGACGATCAGCTCAGCGGTCAGCATGTCTCCATACTGCCGGAAGTTACCGCGCCACCGCTTTGCCCAGCTTGTCGAGCCAGTCGCCCGTTCCCTGCTCCCGCCAGCTCGGTTCTTCGTGCCCGTCGAGGAACGTGCCTTGTTCGATCAGCGTCAGCCGGGTGCCACCCGCCTCGGCTTCGAACAAGATCGTCGTTACGGACACTGTCGCCAAGACGTCGTTCGCGGAGAGTGCTGACGTGTAGACGATCCGCTCGTTTTCGACGATGTCCTTGTAATGCGACGTGAAGGCCATCCGTTTTCCGTCATCGGGCGGGCCGGTGGTGACTTCGCGGCCGCCGACGCGGAAGTCCAGGGAATGGCCGCCGCCGGGCACGGTGAACCAGCCTGCTTTCGCGGCGGGATCGGACCAAGCGGCGAAAACGCGCTCGGGCGGAGCGGAGTAGACGCGTTCGAGAGTGAAGGTGGCGTGTTTGACGGTCATGACTCGTTCCCTTCAGCGGAGTTCAGAAAGTCACCAAGGCGATCGAGCCGGTGTTCCCAGCCGGTGCGCTGCCCGCCGAGCCAGTCCTCGGCCATCCGCAGGCCGTCCGGTTCGAGGTGGCAGGTGCGAACGCGACCCGCCTTCTCCGACCGGACCAGCCCGCAGGCTTCGAGCACCTGGAGGTGCTGCATCACGGCGGGCAACGACATCGACAACGGCTGGGCGAGCTCCCCCACCGAGGCTGGTCCCCGGGTGAGGCGCTCGATCATTTCGCGGCGCGTCCCATCGGACAGCGCCTTGAACACCTGATCCATCCGTTGGTTAGGCACATGCTTAACCATCCGCCCACACCGAGCAATAGTCAAGTAGATGCTTAACTTTTACTTCTCCGCGGTCATGCCCTCGATGAGCAACCACTGGGCGGCCAGGTACGAGGTCAGCACGAAGGTCTCGAGGTTGGCCCGCACCCGCTCACTGGTGACGAAGTTGCGTCGGAGCAGAATCGCCAGGTCCGACACGGAGAACAGCAGCGCGCCGGCGGCGAGCCAGGTCCGGCGATCGTCCGACGGGACCGCCATCCCGCCCGATACGCGAGCCTTCGGCGCCAATGCCGGATCGGCCGCGAGGGTCGACGTCGCGCTCAGCAGGCCTCCGTAGACCGAAAGCACCGAAGAGACCGGAGACGGCTTCGGGAGCGTCATCGCGACAGCGGCCGCGGCCCACGCACCGAGCCGAGGTGTCGCGGTCGCCACACGCGGACGTGCGCCGCGTCGCCACAGGAACGCGGAGTACAGCACCTGCATCACACCGAACGACGTCGCACCCTTGATCAGTTCGCGGTCCTCGTGAGACCTGCCCATGAAGTGGTCGCCCGCACCAGCTGCGACCAAGGCGGCGACGAGCAGGCCCTTCTCCCCTGGGGCAAGCGTTTGCGCACGGGCGACACGAGCGGCGAGCACGGGGACGGCGGCCGGTTTCGTCACCAGCTGCAACCGCCGGTTGCCGATTCTGGCGGAGTACACCGTGCCGATCGCGGCGGCACCGAACAGCACCCGCTCGGCGAACTTGAGGACTTTCACTGGCGACCTCCGGAACTTATTTCCAGGTAAGTTACCAGCAGGTCAGCTCTCGGTCGTCCCTAAACCGCCTCGCGGAAGGTGTTCCGGTACGCGCTCGGTGAGACACCCAACGCGGCCTGCAGATGCTGGCGCAGCGACGCGGCCGTGCCGAACCCCGCCTCGGCCGCGATCTTGTCCACCGGCAGATCGGTCTCTTCCAGCAGCTGACGGGCCCGTTCGACCCGCTGCCGGGTCAACCACTGCAACGCCGAAACCCCGACCTCGTCCCGGAAACGCCGCGTGAACGTCCGCGTGCTCATCGACTCCTTCGCCGCGAGTTCGCGCAAGGTCAGCGGCCGGTCGAGGTTCTCCAGCGCCCAGGCCCGCGCCGCCGCCGTCGACGAGGACTGCGGTTCCGGCACCGGACGCCGGATGAACTGCGCCTGCCCGCCCTCCCGATGCGGCGAGACGACCGTGCCGCGCGCGACCTCGTTCGCGACCGCGGCACCGTGATCGCGGCGGATCATGTGCAGGCAGAGATCAATGCCGGACGCGACCCCCGCCGCGGTCAGGACCTTGCCGTCGTCGGTGTAGAGCACATTGGGGTCGAGGTCGACCTTCGGGAATTTCGCCTGGAAGTCCAGCGCCGAGCGCCAGTGCGTGGTCGCCTTCCGGCCGTCGAGCAGGCCCGCGGCGGCGAGCACGAAGGCGCCCGTGCAGATCGACGCGATCCTGGCGTCCGGCCGGATCAGCTCCAGTGCCCGCGCGAGCGGTTCGGTGAGGTCCTGCCCGGTCGGCTCGTATTCGGTGGACGACGCCGGGATGACGACGGTGTCGGCCTCGGCCAGCACCTCCGGCCCGAGCGGGACCGAGACGGTGACGTCGGCGTCGGTGCGGATCTGCCCGGGTTCCGGCGTGCAGGTGACGACCTCGTACAGCGCTTCGCCGTCCGCCGCCTTTGCCGTGCCGAACAGCCGGACGACGATGCCCAGCTCCATCACCAGCATTCCGTGCCGGACCAGGACGGCGACCCGATGGCGGCCCGGACGCGTGAAAAAGCCCATGGCTCGATTCTTGCACATGTTGGCCATCGAGCCACTCGCATCGATGGACGGGCCGAGAGACCTTGAGGACATGAACGTGTTGTGGATCTTCGCCCATCCGGAACCCCGTTCCCTCGGCGGCGCGCTGCGCGACGAAGGATTGCGCACGCTCCGCGAACAGGGCGCGAACGTCCGGGAATCCGACCTGTACGCGATGAAGTGGAACCCGGTGGTCGACGCCGAAGACTTCGGCTCCGCCGCACAGGGCGACCGAGAGGGCGACCGGCTGATCGTCGGCGCGACCTCGAAGAAGGCCTTCGGCTCCGGAGAACTGAGTGAAGACATCCGCGCCGAGCACGACAAACTGGCGTGGGCGGACACGGTGATCGTCCAGTTCCCGCTGTGGTGGTACGGGATGCCCGCGATCCTCAAGGGCTGGTTCGACCGCGTCTTCGTCAAGGGTTTCGCTTACGGCGTGCAGCGTTCCGATGGCCGGACGTCGCGCTACGGCGAAGGGGCGTTGGCCGGAAAACGCGCCATGGTCCTGCTGACCGCGGGCGCGCCGGAGGCCACGATCGGACCGCGTGGCGTGAACGGTGAGATCAACGAGGTGTTGTTCCCCCTGCAGCATGGAACCCTTTGGTACGCCGGGATGTCCGTGCTTCCCCCGCTGACGGTCTGCGGCGCCGACCGGGTTTCTCCCGAGCAGTACGCCGCCACCACCGAAGCACTGCGAGGCAGGCTGCGCGCACTGTCCACAAGCGACCCGATCCAGTTCCGCTCTCAGAACGGCGGCGACTACGACGAGAACCTCGTGCTGCGCGACGACCTCGCCCCCGGCCGGAGCGGAATCGGCGTCCACACGTCTTGAAGCTCAGGCACGCACGAGATCCGCCCCGGCGAAGAAGGTCTCGGCCGCCTTGAGCGCACCCTCGTCCAGCAGGACGTCGCCAGGACGGCTCCCGTTGCCGAGCAACTGCCCGCCCCAGTGCATTCCGAGATATTCGGCGGTTTTACGCAGGGTTCCGATCAGCGGTTCCGCCTGCTCCGGCTGCTCGGCGAGCGCGCTCACCCCCCACAGGGTCTTACCCCGCATCTGCTCCTTGAAGCGGAGTTCCGGCTGGTCCATCCAGCCCGCCCAGTGGTCGAAGTAAAGCTTCACCGATGCCGACACGCTGTACCAATAGACCGGCGACGCGATCACCAGATCCGTGGCAGCCATGGTCGCGTCGAACAGTGATCGCTCGTTCCCGGCGGGCGGGACGAACTCCTCACCGTCGTGTTTCCGGTCGACGAACGGCGCCAACGGCAACTCGGACGTCCGGATCCATCGCTGCTTCACAGCGCGAGGCAACTCCTTCGCCGCCCGCCTCGCCAGGATCTCCGTGTTGCCGCCCGCACGGGCGCTCCCGAGCAGGAACAGGAAGCTTCGATCGTCGGTCATCGCGATCCCCTCCGAAGTGATTTCAAAGTACATGTATGTGCAAGCAGATGCTGTCACTGCATGTAACCTGGTGTCAAGCAAATCCAGGGAGGTCGCCGTGACCGCCGACGAACAGGCATGGGGCCGTGTCCTCACGCTGCACGGGCGCATCGAGCAAGAACTCGCGAAGGCACTGCAACGACGGCACGGACTCGGACTCTCCGAGTTCCGCGCGCTCGGCAAGCTGGCCGCCACCGAGAAGGGTGTCCTGCGCATGCAGGAACTCGCCGAGGCGATCGGGCTCAACCAGAGTTCCGTGAGCCGGATGGTCGTCCGCCTCGAAGACGCCGGCCTGACGGAACGCGACCCCTGCGAGAACGATCGCCGCGGGGTGTACTCGTGCATCACCAAGGAAGGCAGGAAACGGTACGCCGAAACCGAACCGACCTATCACGAGGTCTTGGCGGCGGCCCTCGACAAGGCTCACGCCGACCCCGAACTGAAGAGCGCGGTAGCCGCCCTGCGCGGCGTTTGACCTAATATTCCCTTGCGGTTATATTCCCCTAACGGCACTTTAGGAGGTAACCGTGACCGATCGCGCCCGGCTGGAGACCGTCGGAGAACGTCCCGCGCTCCGCCTCGAACGGCGGCTCGCACACAGTCCCGAGCGTGTCTGGCGGGCGGTGACCGAGCCTTCGGAGCTCGCGAAATGGTTCCCCGCCGCGGTCACCGTCGACCTGCGCCCCGGCGGAACCATCGAGTTCACCTTCGAGGGTGAAAAGACCCCGACAGTGGGCAAAGTCCTCGAAGCCGACGAGCCTCGCGTCTTCGCGTTCAGCTGGAACGAAGACGTCCTCCGCTGGGAGATCACCCCGGAGGATGAAGGCAGCAGGCTGCTTTTCACGCATACGTTCGGCCGGGGTGAACCCGCCATCGCCAGGATCGCGGCCGGCCGCACGGCCGCCGGCTGGGACAGCTGCCTCGTCGCACTCATCGCGCTGCTCGACGGCGAAGAGTACGAACAGCCCGAGGACTGGGTCGGCCCCATCGAGGCCTACGTCGAGGAATTCGGGCTCGCGGACGGCGAAGTCCTGGAAACCGATGACGGCAAGGTGATCCGCTTCCGCCGCGACCTGATCTGGAAGCCACTCGACGACGTCTGGGCACTGCTCACCCCGGAACGGGCGGCGATCGGCCCCGGCACGGTCACACGCGAGGAACCGCCACGGCTGCTGGAGTTCTCCGTGCCGCGAGGGGGCGTCGTCCGCTGGGAATTCACCCACTCCGAACTCGAAGGGACCATGGTCGAGGTGACCCAAACGGTCCCCGGCGGACAAGACGACGTCGTAGCCGAGGCGCTGCGAAGCTGGCGCGAGAAGCTGAAGCAGTTCTTCGCGGCGGCGCACGGGAGCTGATCTCCACCCTGGGGATGACCTCCGCCGGACGGACGCGCGCAAGTCGTCCGCCCGGCTAGGTTCGCCGTATGGAACCGCCGTCCACGCTCCCCGGCCGGGTGCCGCACGTCCTCGACGTGATCGTCGCGCTGGTGCTGGTGGTGTCCGTCGGCGGGAACCTCGCCGCGAAGACGTGGACGTTCGCCGTCGCCATCCCGATGTGGCTCGCCTGGGCGACGGTCGCCGCGTGCGCGATCGCGATCGTGGTGCGAAGGCACTGGCCCGTGGCGGCCTACGGCGTCGGCCTGCTCAGTCTGACCCCGGCCGTCCTCGCCGGCAACGGGCTGGGCCCGGCCGCGATCCTGGCCATGGCTTGCGCCCTGTACACCCTGGCACTGGAATACCCGCGAGCCCGCTCGCTGATCGCCTTGGGCCTCGGCCTGCTCGTCGTCGCGGTCCTCGAAGTCGTGCGGCTCGGGCCCTCCACGTTCGCGTCGATCGCGTTCGCGGGCGGCGGGGTGGTCGGCTCGTGGGCGCTGGGCTGGACGGCGCGCCAACGACAGGCGAACCTCGCCCTGCTCACCGAGGCCCACGCCGATCAGGCGGTCTCCGACGAACGGCTGCGCATCGCCCGCGAGATGCACGACGTCGTCGCACACAGCATGAGCCTGATCGCCGTCAAAGCGGCCGTCGGCAACCACGTCGCGAAGGAACAACCCGAAGAAGCACGCGAAGCGTTGCGGGTCATCGAACTCACCAGCCGCGAAACCCTCGTCGAACTCCGGCGGATGCTCGGCGTCCTCCGCTCCGGCGACGGTACGCCCGAGGCCGCGCTCGGCCCCGCGCCGAAACTCGCCGATCTGCGGACCCTCGCCGAACGCGCCGGGCAGGCCGGAGTACGGGTCGAGCTGACCGGCGAGGTGGTGGACGAGCTTCCCGAAGGCGTCGCGCTTTCCGTCTACCGCATCACGCAGGAGGCGGTGACCAACGTCGTGAAGCACGCGGGGCCGTCGACCTGCCGGGTCACGATCACCGAGGGCCCCGGCGAAATCAGCGTCGAGATCGTCGACGACGGACGCGGCGAGGGCTCGGCCACGACCGTCGGCGGGCACGGTTTGATCGGCATGCGCGAGCGCGTCGCGGTCTACGGTGGTGACTTCGAAGCGGGGCCACTGCCCGCTGGGGGATTCCGGGTGTTCGCGCGGCTGCCGTACGCCACCGAGGAAGTGGGGACACGATGATCCGCGTACTGATCGCCGACGACCAGGCGTTGCTGCGCGGCAGTTTCCGCGTGCTCGTCGACAGCGCTCCGGACTTCGAGGTCGTCGGTGAGGCGGAAAACGGCGTGGAGGCCGCTGAACTGGCCGAGAAGGAACGCCCCGACGTCGTGCTGATGGACGTCCGCATGCCGGAACTGGACGGGATCGAAGCGACCCGGCGGATCTGCGCGTCGACCGCCACCGAAGGCGTCCACGTGCTGATGCTGACGACTTTCGACCTCGACGCCTACGTCTATTCGGCACTGCGCGCGGGTGCGAGCGGCTTCCTGTTGAAGGACACCCCGCCCGCCGAGCTGCTGACCGCGATCCGGGTCGTCGCGGCGGGCGAAGGACTGCTCGCGCCTTCGATCACGCGAAGGCTCATCGCCGAGTTCGCCCGGCTGCCCGACCCCGGCCAGCGCGTCGCGGCCTCGCTCGACAACATCACCACGCGCGAACGCGAGGTCCTGAGCCTGATCGCGCGTGGCCTGTCGAACGACGAGATCGCCGGCACGCTGCATCTCGGACTGGCGACGGTGAAGACGCATATCGGCCATCTCCTGCACAAACTCGCGGCACGGGACCGGGCGCAGCTGGTGATCGCGGCCTACGAATCCGGTCTGGTGCGGGCCGCGCTGTAGTCCGGACGTTGCCTACGCCACACGCGAAGTGACCGCTGAGTAGCTAGGCTGCGGATTCATGAGCAGTGCGACGGAGCCGCTCGGGACGCCGCCCGAGGACGAACCGGACATCCACACCACGGCCGGCAAGCTGGCCGACCTGTACCGCCGATACGACGAGGCGGTGCACGCGGGTTCCGCGAGGGCGGTGGAGAAACAGCACGCCAAGGGCAAGAAGACCGCTCGCGAGCGGATCGACCTGCTGCTGGACGAAGGCTCGTTCGTCGAACTCGACGAGCTGGCGAAGCACCGCTCGGTCAACTTCGGCCAGGAGAAGAACCGGCCCTACGGCGACGGCGTCGTCACCGGCTACGGCACCGTCGACGGCCGCCCGGTGTGCGTGTTCAGCCAGGACGTCACCGTCTTCGGCGGTTCGCTCGGCGAAGTGTACGGCGAAAAGATCGTCAAGGTGATGGACCTGGCGATCAAGACCGGCCGCCCGATCGTCGGCATCAACGAGGGCGGTGGCGCGCGCATCCAGGAAGGCGTCGTCTCGCTCGGGCTGTACGGCGAGATCTTCAACCGCAACGTCAAGGCTTCCGGCGTCATCCCGCAGATCTCGCTGATCATGGGCGCCAACGCGGGCGGGCACGTCTACTCCCCCGCGCTGACCGACTTCGTGGTGATGGTCGACAAGACCTCGCACATGTTCATCACCGGCCCGGACGTCGTGAAGACCGTGACCGGCGAAGAGGTCACCTTCGAGGAACTCGGCGGCGGGCGCACGCACAACACCCGTTCGGGCGTCGCGCACTACCTCGGCTCCGACGACGAGGACGCGATCGCGTACGTCAAGGAACTGCTCTCGTTCCTCCCCGCGAACAACCTGTCCGAAGCTCCGCTCTTCGAGACCGACACGCGTGCCGGTGGCTTCTTCGACGATGTCACCGAGTCCGATCGCGAGCTGGACACGCTCATCCCGGACTCGCCGAACCAGCCGTACGACATGCACGAGGTCATCAACCGCATCGTCGACGACGGTGACTTCCTCGAGGTGCACGAACTGTTCGCGCCCAACATCCTGGTCGGCTTCGGCCGGGTGGACGGGCGCAGCGTCGGCATCGTGGCGAACCAGCCGACCCAGTTCGCCGGTTGCCTCGACATCGACGCCTCCGAGAAGGCCGCGCGGTTCGTGCGCACCTGCGACGCGTTCAACATCCCGGTCCTGACCTTCGTCGACGTCCCCGGCTTCCTGCCCGGCACCGACCAGGAGTGGAACGGCATCATCCGGCGCGGTGCGAAGCTGATCTACGCCTACGCCGAAGCGACCGTCCCGCTGGTCACCGTCATCACCCGCAAGGCGTACGGCGGCGCGTACGACGTCATGGGTTCGAAGCACCTCGGCGCGGACGTCAACCTGGCCTGGCCGACCGCGCAGGTCGCGGTCATGGGCGCGCAGGGCGCGGCGAACATCGTCCACCGCAAGACGCTCGCCGCGGCCGCCGCCGACGGCAAGGACGTCGACGCGCTGCGGGCCGAGCTGATCCAGGAGTACGAGGACACCCTCCTGAACCCGTACGCGGCGGCCGAGCGCGGTTACGTCGATTCGGTGATCGTGCCCGCCCATACCCGTGGTCACATCACGAAGGCGCTCGCGCTGCTCCAGGGCAAACGAGAGACGCTACCGCCCAAGAAGCACGGGAACATCCCGCTGTGACCGCGCCCGAAACCCCGCTGTTGCGGGTCGTCCGCGGCAATCCGAGCGACGCCGAACTCGCCGCGTTGACCGCCGTCGTCGCGGTGGCGGCGAGCGCGCGGGCACCGGAGCCGTCGCCGAAACGGGATTCGTGGTGGGCGGACAAGGCCTCTCTCGTCCGGGCCCCGCTTTCCCCCAGCGAAGGGGCCTGGCGGGCTTCGGCGCTCCCTCGCTGACGCGACCCCGTCGAACAGCGCGGATCCGATTCCGCGGGCTATCGTGACAGGCCTGGCAGACCGGCTCGTCTGGTTTGCCGGGCCTTCGAGCCGATACGCCCCAGAAAGCCGTGCGTGACGAACCAGGACCATCTTTCCACCGAACTGCGCCGTCTGCGCAAAGCCGCCGGGCTGTCCGGTACCGAGGCGGCGAGCCTGACCGGCCTCAGCCAGTCCAAGGTCTCGCGGGTCGAAACCGGCGCGTTCATGCCGACCGAGGATCAGGTCGTCGCACTGTGCCGGGCCTACGGCGCGCCCGCGAAAGTCCGGCGGGCACTGGTCGCGATCACCCGCGACCTCCGCGAAGAAGCGTCGCCTGCCCGCGTCGTCTTCCAGCGGGGCGCCTGGCGGATGCAGCAGCGGATCGGCAAGATCGAGTCGGCGTCCGCCCGGATCCGGAGCTTCCAGCCGACGATCGTGTTCGGCCTGCTGCAGACCCGCGACTACATCACCGCGCTGTTCGGTGATTCCCTGCCGGACGGCGAACGCGATCAGACGGTCGAGGCCCGGCTGGAGCGCCAGCGGATCCTCCATTCGAACCGTGAATTCCACTTCGTGCTGACTGAAGGCGCCCTGCGCTGGAACATGGGCGGGGCGGCGACCATGCTGGCCCAGCTCGGCCATCTCATCGACCTGTCCCGCCGAGGGCGGGTGCGGCTGGGCGTGATCCCGTGGACCGCGCCGGTGTCGGTCCCCGTTCTCCACGGTTTCGACATCTACGACTCGCGCGCGGTGCTCCTCGGCACGCAGACGGCGACGGCGCTCGTCACGGACGAACGCGAAGTCGCCGACTACGAGAAGAACTTCGCCGAAGTCGAGCGCTACGCCACTTACGACGGTGTCGCGTGCTCGCATCTGGCCCGGATCGCGGATGACTACCGACGGCTCGCGACTGAATCACTCCAGTGACCAAGGACTCTTGGCGCTATGCACCCTGAGAGTGCATCTTGAGTAAAGCAGCTGTCGGTGAAGGTCCCCTTTTCTGCGCCGAGCGCGATCTCGGGGGCCTTCCAGGACCGTTCGCAGACCAGCAGCGGTAGATCACTCGAAATTGACAACTTTGCCTCCGCGCAACCCGTCTACTTGCCGAAACAGTCACTCGGGAAAGGGCGACTCCGATGACCACCTGGCACGAACGCATGACCGACTGGCACAAGTCGACCTACACGCACTGGGAAGAGAACGCCTGCGTGGAGGTCGGCGGACTGCCCGGTCTGGTCGGCATCCGAGACACCAAACAGTGGGCACTGCCGGACGAGACCCGGCCGATCCTGGTGCTCCCGGCCGCGTCCTTCGCCGCCTTGCTCGATCACTTGGGTCGATGAACGACGTCGCCGAGCCGTACATGGTCCATGATCCGCGGGAGATGGCGGGCCAGCTGATCAACGGCAACTGGATCGTCGCGCGGTGGGAGCATCTCGGCGAGGACGAGGACCTGGAGCACTGGACGGCCGTGCTTCGCGAGCACTGCGAAGAACTCGGTGTCGATCCGTACGTCATCAACATCCCGCGAAAGAGCCTGACGATCGTCTTCAACGGCGCGCTCCCCGCCCCGACGTTCGAACAGCTGGAGGATTCGATCGCGGCCATCGAATACCACCGCTTCCTCGAACGCGAAATCGGGCCGAGACGACTCAACTAGCTCGAACTAGGCGACCTTGGGGGCCGCGCGCATCCCGATGTAGACGCATTCCGTGCCGCTCGAAAGCGTCGAGAACACCACGGGCATCCAGTCCTCACTGAACGACGGGCCGGCGCCTGAGGCGGCGAACACCGTCTCCGTGACGGGGACCAGGTCCATGTCCAGCGCCGGCGAGAAGTCCTTCATCCCGTCGACGAACTCGTACGTCAGTTTCCGGTCTTCGGTCACCGTGATGACCACACCTTCGCGCCGATAGACACCCGCGAACCGCGCCAGATCCACGACCGGCGGTTCGGCGGGCGGCGCGAAGGCGCCGGGAATCCGGACATCGGCGAACTCGTCGAGCAGCTCACGGAACAGGGCCGCGTAAAGCTGCCTGGCGCCGCCGCCGTTGGTCACCAGTGCGACGGCCACGCCCGCCGACGGGACCACCCGCAGATACGCGTACTGCCCGATGGCCGCGCCGTCATGGCCGAAGCCGGCCGTGCCGTCCCAGTCGTAGAGCGTCCAGCCGAGCCCCCAGCCGTCCGCACTGACCGTCCACTTGTCGGGGACATCGGTCTCGCGGCGCTGCATCGCCCCCACCGTTTCCGGCGCCAGGACACGGGTCCCGTCGGGCGCGAGACCACCGTCGAGATGCATTCGCGCGAGCCGGACGACGTCACCGGCGGAGGCGATGACCCGCGCGCCCGGTCCCGACGACCGCGGCATCAGATCCCAGGCGGGTGCGGGCTCCGGGTCCCGCCCCGGCTCGCCGAGATGACTCATCGCCGCGCGGAAACTCAGGGCTTCCTCGGGCAAGGTCATCGACTGCTTCAGCCCGAGCGGCGTGAAGATCAGCTCCTTCAACGCCTGATCCCAGGTCAACCCGGTCAGGACCTCGACGATGCGGCCGAGCACCTGGAAACCGACGCTGCTGTAGGACACCGCGGTCCCCGGTGGGCAGTCCATCGCGATGCCCTTGCTCGCCTCGACGAAGCGGGCGATGCAGTCGTCACCCCGTCCGGTGTCGAGGTGGAAGTCGCAGGTGAGGCCGCTGGTGTGGCTCAGCAACTGCCGGACGGTGATCGTTTTGGTCGCCTCGGGATCGATCGTCTCGAACTCCGGCAGCACCCCGGCGACCGGTGCGTCGAGGTCCAGTTCGCCGGTTTCGGCCAGCCGCATGACCAGGGTGGCGGTGTAGATCTTGGCGATCGAACCGAGCTGGAACACCGAATCGGTCGTCGTCTCGACACCGGTTCCGCGGTGCAGGACGCCACTCGCGAGTTCGTGGATCTCGCCGTCCACCAGGATCGCGAGGACCGCGCCCGGAACGTGATGGGCCGCGCGGAGCTCGTCCAGCCTGGCCTGCCAGCGTCCGGCGTCCCAGTTCACGGTGTTCGTCATGATCTTCCTCTCGGTCGTGCGTACGTCGCTCTCGCCTTGCGCACACTGTACGCCTAAGCGATCGGCGTGCGCAACCAGGGAAGTTCACTTGCCGGTGGCCGAGTCCCGTCATATAGTCCACGCGGAATAATCGACACGGAATCTTCCGAGAGGACCATGGATGGCCGCGAAGCTCACCCCGCTCGCCATGGCGGTGCTGGAACTCCTCCACGAGCGGCCCATGCATCCGTACGAGATGGCACAGCTGATGAAGGAGCGCTACGTCAGCACCCGTGTCAAAGTGAAGGCCGGATCGCTCTACCATGCGGTGGATCGCTTACAGCAGAACGGTTTCGTCGAGATCGTCGAGACACAACGGGACGGGAAACGCCCCGAACGCACCGTCTACGCGATGACAGACGCGGGTCGCGACGAGTTCGTCGACCGCGCGCAGGACATGCTGAGCACTCCGGCCGAGGAGTTCCCCGAGTACCTCAGCGCGCTCGCCATCATCGACGAACTGGGCCCGGAGATGTCGATCACCCAGCTCAAGCACCGGGTGCTGCGACTCCAGGCCTCCGCCGCCGCCGACAAGGTCGTGCTCCAAAGCCTGGTCGAAGAGCACGAACTCCCCGAGGTCTACTGGCTCGACTGGTCCTATGCCACCGCGCGCCGGGCCTTCGAACTCGAGTGGACCCAAAAACTGATCGACGACCTGGAATCCGGCCGCATCCGATTCCAGGACCACTGCATGCCGAACTTGAACCTGGTCACCGAGGAAGCCACCGATGAACGCAAGACAAGCTAACCCCTGGGCCGCGCTTTCCGCACTGTGCCTGGGTTTCTTCATGATCCTGCTGGACACCACGATTGTTTCGACCGCGATTCCCGCCATGCTGCGCGAACTCGACGCCGGGCTGAACGCGATCGTCTGGGTGATCAGCGTCTACCTGCTCGCCTACGCGGTGCCGATGCTGTTCGCCAGCCGACTCGGCGACCGGTTCGGCCCGAAACGGGTCTACCTGGTGGGCCTCGTGGTGTTCACGCTCGCCTCGTTGTGGTGCGGCCTTTCCGGATCGGTCGAGATGCTCATCGCGGCCCGCGCGGTGCAGGGACTCGGCGCTGCCTTGATGACGCCACAGACCTTGGCGTTCATCAGCCACCTGTTCCCGCCGTCGAAACGCGGTCCCGCCATGGGACTCTGGAGCGGTGTCGCCGGGATCGCGGCGATCGTCGGGCCACTGCTCGGCGGTGTGCTCGTCGACCACCTCGGCTGGGAATGGATCTTCTTCGTCAACCTGCCGGTCGGCGTGGTCGCGTTCGCGCTGGCACTGCTCAAGGTGCCGGACTGGCAGCCGAAACACTCGCATTCCTTCGACGTGCCAGGAATCCTGCTCTCCGGCGCGGGGTTGTTCCTCGTGGTGTACGGAGTCCAAAATGGACAGCACTACGACTGGGGACGCGCACTCGGCCCGATCACCGTATTCGAGATCATCGGCGCCGGACTCGCCCTGCTGATCGCTTTCGTGATGTGGCAACGATTCAACCGCGACGAACCATTGCTGCCGCTGAGTGTCTTCGCGAATCGCAACTTCTCGGCCGGCGCGCTGACGTCGGCCACCGTCGGCTTCGCGATGACCGGCCTGTTCCTGCCGCTGGTGATCTACTTCCAGGCCGTCCTCGGCGAATCGCCGACGATGTCCGGCCTGTTGTTCGCGCCGATGTCGTTGCTGGCCGGCCTGATCGGCCCGTTCGTGGGGCGCGCTTCGGACAAGGTCAGCGGCAAGGTCCTGCTCATCATCGGGCTGACCGCGCTCGCCACCGGGATGGCTCTCGTCGCGCTGATCGCGCGGGCCGACACGAACGCGTGGGCGCTCACCCCGGCGCTGCTGGTGGCGGGTGCCGGGATCGGGTTCATCTTCGCGCCGATGGGCAACCTGGCGATGAGTTCGGTGGAGCCGCGGCTCGTCGGGACCGCGTCGGGCATCTTCAACACCGCCCGGCAGGTCGGCGGCGTGCTCGGCAGTGCCGCCGTTGGCGTGCTGTTACAGGCACGGATCAGCGCGTCGATCGCCGACGAGGCGGCGACGGCGGCGGCGACGACCGCTTTGCCGGAGCAGTACCGCGCGCCGTTCGTGGAAGGAATCGCGAAGGCCGCGGAATCGACCGGGGAGTTCGGCTCGTCCGGACAGGCGTCCATTCCGGGGCTTCCCGCCGAGGTGGCGAAGCAGGCTCAGCGGCTCGCGCTCGAAGCCGTCCACAATGGACTGACCGATGCCGCCAGGGTGACTCTGCTGCTGCCGGCGGCCGTGCTGCTGCTGGGCGTGCTGGCGGCACTGACGATGCGGCGCCCGGTGCCGCGGATTCCCGCACCGGCCCCGGCTGCGGCGACCGCCACCACCGCCGCCTGACCCTCCTTCGCAATTAGTCGACTACTTGCGTGCCACGTGCTTTCGCAAGTAGTCGACTAATTGCGTTGCCACCGGCGCGGTGAAGGGGCCTTTCGTCGCGGATTTCGCGACGAAAGGCCCCTTCATCTCATCCGCGGGAGGGCGGAAGCTTCCTATCGGCGGTACCGCAGGCCGAAGCCGTACGGGAACAGCGCCCTCTTGCCGTCGCCGACGTTCACCGGTTCCTGAGCCGCACTGGTCAGCCAGCCGAACGTCAGTTTCCCGGTCGGGTTGTAGTCGCCGTAGAGGACATCGGCGACACCGGCGCCTTCACTGCCCGGCAGCCAGGCCGCGACGAGACCGCTGAAGCCCGTCAGTTGCGGAGCGATGTCGAGCGGACGCCCGGACACGGTCACCACGACGACCGGGACCCCGGAACTCTTCGATTTGGCGATCGCGGCGAGGTCTTCCGCGTCGAGCCCGAAGCCGTTCGGGCGGTCTCCCTGCCCTTCGGCGTACGGCGTTTCCCCTACCACTGCGACCGCGACCCGGTAGCTGCGGACGCCATCGGGGCCAGCGCCGAACCGGCAAGGAGCAGGCCTGCGAGCACAGTGGTTTGCGTCGTGCGAAGTGATCCTCTGACGCGGAGGTGAGACGGCATTGTTTCCTCTGTAGCTCGAACAATCCATATGTTGCGCGCCACAACAAACTAGCTCCAGAGGCGAGTGTCCCAGGTCACAATCGGGCGACAGGCTCCTCGGAGGTCGATCGAGTACCTTCCTGCAGGTGCGTTTCGTCCTCGCTTCCCAGTCCCCCGCCCGCCTCGGCGTCCTGCGTTCCGCCGGTTTCGACCCGAGCGTCGTCGTCTCCGGCGTCGACGAGGACGCGGTGGCCGCGTCCCTGACCGACCCGGCTCCAGTCGAGCTGGTCCGTGCGCTCGCCGTCGCGAAGGCCGAGGCGGTTTTCGAGACGCTCGTCGGATCTCACGACGGAAGCGCCGACATGGTCATCGTGGGCTGCGATTCGATGTTGTCGATCAACGGCGAAATGGTCGGGAAGCCGATCACGCCGGAGGCCGCGCGCGAGCGCTGGGCGTCGATGGCGGGCAAATCCGGTGAACTTCTGACCGGGCACGCGATCATCCGCGTCGAGAACGGCGAGAAGACGAAGGAAACGTCAGGAACCGAAGGAACCACTGTTCGCTTCGGCACACCGTCACAGGAAGAAATCGACGCCTATATCGCGTCCGGAGAACCACTTCAGGTGGCGGGCGGTTTCACGCTGGACGGCCGGGGCGGCTGGTTCATCGAGGGCATCGACGGCGACTTCTCCAGCGTCATCGGGATCAGCCTGCCGCTGACCCGGCGGCTGCTGGCCGAGGTCGGCGTGAGCGTCATCGATCTCTGGACGCGTCCCGCATCCTGAGACAGCTCCCACGCGATCGGGTGATCCGGAAGAGTCCTGCCTCGCCGAACGTTCTTCACGTTCGGCCAATCAGGAAACTTTCACGCACCGGAGTCGCCCCGTGTCTTTCATTCGGACCTACACCAGGCCAAAAGTCTTCGCGGTGGCAGTCCTCGGCTCGCTCGTCGTGGGTGCCCTCCTCGGCGTCCTCGCCAGGAGCACCGAAGCGAGCTGGCTGACCGAACTGCTTGCCCAGATCGGCACGATCTTCACGACACTGCTGCAGATCGCGGTGATCCCGCTGGTCTTCACGGCGATCGTGGTCGGCATCAGCAGCCTGCGCAACCTCGGCGGTGGCAAGAAGGCCGCCCGGCTGGGTGGCAAGACCGTCCTGTGGTTCGCGATCACCTCGTTCATCGCGTCCTTGATCGGCATCGCCGTCGCGAAGCTGTTCAACCCGGGCAGCGGCGGTCTCGGCGAAGGCGTCGCCGCGACCGCGAAGAACACGGACAAGGCCGCCAAGGCCACTTGGGGATCGTGGAGCGACTTCATCAACGGGTTGCTGCCGAAGAACTTCTTCACCGCCTTCACCGAGGGCGAGACGCTTCAGGTGCTGTTCCTCGCCGTTCTGATCGGTGCGGCCGCCTACAGCCTCGGCGACAAGGCGAAGCCGTTCGTCGACTTCACGACCAGCGTTTTCGAGATCATCCAGCGCTACCTCGGCTGGATCGTGCGCCTGGCCCCGATCGGCATCATCGGCCTGATCGGCAAGGCCGTGTCGACCTACGGTGACTCGCTGTTCAAGCCGCTGCTCACCGCCACTCTCGCGGTGTACGTCGGCTGCTTCCTGGTGCTTCTGGTGGTGTACCCGATCCTGCTGCAGTTCGTGGCGAAGGTCAGCCCGCTGCAGTTCTTCTCCAAGGCCGGCACGGCGATCCAGTTCGCGTTCGCGTCGTCGTCCTCGGGCGCCACGCTGCCGCTGACCCGCCAGGCCGCGGTGAACCTGGGTGTCCAGCCCGGGTACGCCGGCTTCGCGACTCCGCTGGCGAGCGCCACGAAGATGGACGGCTGCGCGGCGGTGTTCCCCGCGATCGGCGCGATCTTCATCGCGAACCTGTCCGGCGTTTCGCTGAACTTCTGGCAGTACCTCGGAATTGTCGCGGCCGCGGTGTTCGGGGCGCTGGCGACCGCGGGTGTCACCGGCTGGCTGGCCGCGCTGACCCTGACCGCGTCGGTCATCGGGCTCGACCCGGCGCAGGTCGCGCTCGGGATCGCGCTGATCTACTCGGTGAACCCGATCATGGACATGATCCGGACCGCGACCAACGTCGCGGGCCAGATCGTCGTGCCGGTCGTCGTCGCCCGCAGCGAAGGCTTGCTGGACGACGAAGTCCTCAACTCGCCGACAGACCCTTCGCCCACCGACAACGGCGAAGCGGCCACCACCTCCTTCGAAAAGGAACCCGCCGCGACTGGTGCCAAGTAGTTCTCAGTACATGAAGGTCCCCAGTCCTTGCCCCTAGCTCCAGGGTCCCGGCAAAGTCGACGTCTTGCAGGCCAGGGGGCTATTGGTCGCCGTGTGCGGTTGACGATGAAGGAATTGGGACGTTGAGTGTCCCAATTCCTTCATTGACGCGGGTCACTAGCGGTATTGAGTCCGGATTACCAACGGCCGCGCTGACCAGCGGCACTTCAGCCTGGTTACTTAGCCATGCTCAGCAAGCGATAGCAAAGGTCCCTTGCTACCGCCTCAGGGACAGGTCCGCAGGTCGGCGCGGGTCAGCCGGACATCCGGCCAGCCTCTCAGTTCCGAGGGCGCGGTGTACCGGCGCGTGCAGCCCACCGAGCCGCTGGCGACGTCGTAGACCTCCGCGAGCACCGGCGCCGCCTGGCACCGGGCCGATCCGGACTGCGCGTCGGGGCACTCGTGCCGGACGACGATGACGTCCGCGATCCCGTCGGCGGTCACGTCGTTCAGGGCGATCGTCCCGGCGTCGGAGAAGTACGGCTTCCCGGGGTCCCGCCAGATCCCGCCGCGTGAGACGAACAACTCAGCCGCCGAGCCGTCGGCGGTCTTACCGCGCACCAGGCAGACCGGCGTGGCGCCGTCGACACAGCGCAAAGAATCGCCCGTGAGGGTGACCCCCATGTCGTTGATGATCAACGGGAACACCGAGTCCGCCCCGATCCGGACCACGCCCTGCTTCCCCGTTTCGTCGGCCAGCA
This sequence comes from Amycolatopsis sp. cmx-11-32, assembly GCF_047608695.1. Taxonomy (NCBI): domain Bacteria; kingdom Bacillati; phylum Actinomycetota; class Actinomycetes; order Pseudonocardiales; family Pseudonocardiaceae; genus Amycolatopsis; species Amycolatopsis sp. cmx-11-32. The sequence goes on from NZ_JADNQN010000001.1 coordinate 285,840, forward strand.
GGACGATGGGCACCCCTCCGACGGTCATCGCGCCGACCTCCCGGCAGGCCGAGTAGCCGCAGCTGGCCCCCGGCGCGGTCGGGACGCCATCAGGCAGCGGAGGCACCCCGGCCTCACCGTCGGGCACCGGATCGGGCTGGCGAAGCAGGATCACGGCCACGATGACCCCCGCCGTCACCACGACGGCCAGCATCGCGGTGACCAGCACGGATCGCGGCGTCCGCACTTCCTGAGTCCGCATATCCGAGAGCGTAAGTGATCTAGCGGAGAGTGCACGTCTATGTTGTTCCGGTGACGAACCCCGGATTGCCCAACGCCCTGTTCCTCCCCGCGGCGAAAAGGCCGAAGGACTTCACGAGTGCGGAGATCGAGCTTCGCGAGACCAAGGACGGCCGGATGGCGTTGATCGCCTTCAGCACGGTGCGGCGCCTGGTCGAATGTTGCGGCCCGCACCAGCCGTGGGCGCTGGTCAAGGCCGAGCACCTCGGCCGGGTCTACCAGGCCCAGCCGTACGACCTGATCGTGCTCGATTCCGACCTTCCGGAAGAACTGCGGCACCGCGACGCGCTGGTGTAAGCCGTTCCAAGAGAACTGAGACACGGGGAGGTACTGATATAAACAATGTCACCGGGTGGCCTTGCTCTCACTCAACCAGAGCCGGAACTTCCGTAAACTGCTGCGGAGCCGCATCGGGGCGGCCCGACGTGCGAACGCAGGAGGTACGGCGTGACCGAGCAGGCCGGCACAGGTGGTCCGGTGACCAAGATCCTGATCGCGAACCGCGGCGAAATCGCGGTACGGGTGATCAGGGCGGCGAAGGACGCCGGGCTGACCAGCGTGGCCGTCTACGCCGATCCGGATCGTGACGCACCCCACGTCCGTCTCGCCGACGAAGCCTTCGCTCTCGGCGGCACCACCGCGGCGGAGAGCTATCTCGTCTTCGACAAGCTCCTCGACGCCGCCAAGCGGTCGGGCGCGGACTCGGTCCACCCCGGCTACGGGTTCCTCTCCGAGAACGCGGACTTCGCGCAGGCCGTGATCGACGCCGGGCTGACCTGGATCGGGCCGAGCCCGCAGGCCATCCGCGACCTCGGTGACAAGGTCACCGCGCGCCATATCGCGCTGCGGGCCGGCGCCCCCCTCGTGCCCGGTACGAAGGATCCCGCCAAGAACGCCGACGAGATCGTCGCTTTCGCCGACGAGCACGGCCTGCCGGTCGCGATCAAGGCGGCGTTCGGCGGTGGCGGCCGCGGTCTCAAGGTCGCCCGCACCCGCGAGGAGATCCCGGAGCTGTTCGAGTCCGCGACCCGTGAGGCGATCTCCGCCTTCGGCCGCGGCGAATGCTTCGTCGAGCGTTACCTGGACAAGCCGCGCCACGTCGAGGCGCAGGTGCTCGCCGACCAGCACGGCAACGCCATCGTCGTCGGCACCCGCGACTGTTCGTTGCAGCGCCGCCACCAAAAACTGGTCGAGGAGGCGCCCGCGCCGTACCTGACCGATGAGCAGCGCAAGCGCATCCACGAATCCGCGAAGGCGATCTGCAAGGAGGCCGGCTACTACGGCGCAGGGACCGTCGAGTACCTCGTCGCCGTCGACGGCACGATCTCGTTCCTCGAGGTCAACACGCGGCTGCAGGTCGAGCACCCGGTATCCGAGGAGACCACGGGCCTCGACCTCGTACGCGAGATGTTCCGCATCGCGCGCGGCGAGAAACTGCGCATCACCGAGGACCCGGAACCGCGCGGGCACTCGATCGAATTCCGCATCAACGGTGAGGACGCGGGCCGCGGCTTCCTGCCGGCGCCCGGCACCGTGACGAAGTTCGTCGCGCCGAGCGGCCCCGGCGTCCGCGTCGACTCGGGGGTCGAGTCCGGCAGCGTCATCGGCGGCCAGTTCGACTCGATGCTCGCGAAGCTGATCGTCACCGGCTCGGACCGGCAGAACGCGCTCGAGCGCAGCCGCCGGGCGCTGGCCGAAATGGTCGCCGACGGTATGGCGACGGTTTTGCCGTTCCACCGCGTGATCGTGGACGACCCGGCCTTCATCGGTGACGAGAACGGCTTCAGCGTGCACACCCGCTGGATCGAGACCGAGTTCGAGAACAAGATCGAGCCGTTCGTCGCCCCGGAAGCCGCCGAGGCCGAAGAAGAGCAGCCCCGCCAGAACGTCGTCGTCGAGGTCGGCGGCCGTCGTCTCGAGGTGTCGCTTCCCGGCGGGTTCTCGCTCGACGCCGGTGGCGGTGGCACGGCCGTCAAGGCCAAGCCGCGCAAGCGCGCGGGCGGCACCAAGGCCGCGGTGAGCGGCGACGCGGTCACCGCGCCGATGCAGGGCACCATCGTCAAGGTCGCCGTCGAAGAGGGCCAGCAGGTCGAAGCGGGCGAACTGGTCGTCGTGCTCGAGGCGATGAAGATGGAGAACCCGGTCACCGCGCACAAAGCGGGCACCGTGACCGGCCTCTCGATCGAGGTCGGCGCCGCGGTGACGCAGGGAACCCAGCTGTTCGAGCTGAAAGACTGACGAATGTCGTGGTAGACGGCGCCTTGCTCGGCCTACCATCGAAAGGGTGAGCGAAGCGCCGTCTCCGCAGCTGCGGATCAGTGACCAGGATCGAGAGTCCGCGCTGACCGCGCTCGGCGAGCACCTGAGCGTGGGCCGGATCGACATCGACGAGTTCGGCGAGCGGTCCGCTCAGGTCACTGCCGCCAAGACACGTGGAGAGCTGTCCGCGTTCTTCCTCGATCTGCCCGAACCGCACCCCGTCTTCGACGCACCTAAGACGGCCGTGAGCGAACCGGAGAAACCGGCGTCGCCGTCGGCGGGCATCTCCCCGATGCAACGGGTCATGGGCGCGCTCCTGCCGATCCTCTTCATCGCCTCCATCGCACTCATCGTCACCACCAGCGTCACCTGGTGGTTCATCCTCGTCCCGATCGGGATCAGCGCCGTCGGCGAAGGCATCTGGGGCAAGGGCTGGGACAACGCCCACAAGAAGCTCGGGAAGCAGCGCCGCCGGGAACTGGACGGCTGATCCGCCCGTAGACTCGGGACGTGAGCGCCGAGAGACCGGACATGCGGCTGAGCGACGCCGAACGCCAAGACGCGCTCGACGCGCTGGAAGAGCATGTCCGCACCGGCAGACTCGACCTCGACGAGTTCGGCACGCGCTCGGCCAAGGTCAGCGCCGCGAGGATGGCTAGCGATCTCGAACCCCTGTTCACGGACCTGCCCTCGCCCCGGCCGAGCGCGCTACTGCCCCTGCCCCCGATGCCCGGCGTCGCGCGGGCGAGCGCGAAGAACGAGGCCCAGCCGTCGAAATGGCTGACCGCCAGCGCCGTGCCGATCGCCGCCGCGGTCGCGATCGCGTTGTTCTTCTTCACCCGAGGGACGTTCCTGGTGTTCCTGCTGCCGTTGGCGGTCGCGCTGATCATGAGCCGCCGTCACTGAAGATCCGGTTACCCTCGAAGGGTGGAACCGGTGGAGATCAACGCGGGCGAGTACTACCTGCGGCAGCTGCGGGCGGACAAGGCCCTCGACGACCGTCCGGCGCTGGTCGCGGCCTTCGCCGATCCGACACACCGCAAGTACGTCCTGAACTACCGCTTGCGAGACCTCGACGAGGCGACCGAGTACGTCGCGCTGCGCGCCGCCCAGTGGGCCGGTGACGAACGTTGTTCCTGGGCCGTGGCCGCGCCGACGACCGGGGATCTGCTGGGCGAGGTCGGCCTGCGGGATCTCGATTTCGACCTCGGCTACGCGGAGGCGTCGGTCTGGGTGCGCGCGGCGTCGCGGGGCGAAGGTGTCGCGAGCACCGCGCTCAACGCGGCCCTGCGGTTCGGTTTCGGCGGACTCGGCCTGCGTGAGGTCAGCTACCGCTACGAAGAGACCAACGAGGTTTCGGCCTCGGTCGCCCGCAAATGCGGATTCACCCTGATCGGGCCCGAACTGGACCCGGCCCCGACCGGGGAACGCCTCATCCGCTGGCGCCGCACCGCCTGACTCCCCCCGCGTTTCGTCCTCTAGTTGCGGTAGTTCGCACTACGTACTACCGCAACTAGAGGACTACTTGCGGTGGTCAGAAGGGGTAGGTGGGGGGTGCGGCGCGGACGGTGACCCAGCGGGTTTCGGTGAAGGCCTCGACGTTCGCCGCCGCCCCACCGAAACGGCTTCCGGTGCCCGAAGCAGCGACGCCGCCGAAGGGACTGTTCGCCTCGTCGCTGACGGTCTGGTCGTTGATGTGCACGATCCCGGTCGGGACGCGGTCGGCCAGGTCCAGTCCTTTGAGGACGTCACGGGTGACGATCCCCAGCGAGAGCCCGTATTCGCTCGCCGTGGCGAGCCGGACGGCCTCCTCCGCGTCGGAGAACCGCACGACCGGCGCGACCGGGCCGAAGATCTCCTCGGCGACCGCGGGCGCCGTCGGCGGCACGTCGGCGAGCACCGTCGCGGAGTAGAACAGCCGGTCGAAGTCGGCACCGGCGGCGACCCGCGCCCCCGCCGCCACGCTGGCCGTGACCAGCGCGTGGATCTTGTCCCGCTGCCCGGCGTCGATGATCGGCCCGAGCGCGACCTCGTCCCGTGCCGGGTCGCCCACCCGGATCGCGGCCGCCTTCGCCGCCAGCCGCTCGACGAAGTCGTCGTAGATCCGCTCGTGCACCAGGTGCCGCCCGGTGGTCATGCAGATCTGGCCCTGGTGGAAGAAGGAGCCGAACGCGGCGACTCCGGCGGCTTCCTCCACGTCCGCGTCGTCGAGCACGATGAGCGCGGAGTTCCCGCCCAGCTCCAGATGTGCCCGCTTCAGATGTTTTCCGGCGAGTTCGCCGACCTTGCGCCCGGCGCCGGTCGACCCGGTGAAGGAGATGACCCGGACCGCCGGATGCGTCACCAGCGTCTCGCCGACGTCCGCGCCACCCGGCAGCATCTGCAGCACTCCCGGCGGCAGCCCCGCTTCCTCGAAGATCCGCGCGAGGACCACGCCGCCGGTGACCGCGGTGCGCGGGTCCGGCTTCAGGATGACGGCGTTGCCCAACGCGAGCGCCGGGGCGACCGAACGGATGCCCAGGATGATCGGCATGTTGAACGGTGAGATCACCGCGACGACGCCCGCCGGGACACGGCGTGCCATCGAAAGACGCGGTTCTTCACTCGGCAGGAGTTCGCCGTACGGGCGGCCGGGCAGGGCCGCCGCCTCGTAGCACTCCTGTTCCGCCACGTGCAGCGAGAAGCCGGCCACCCCCGGCACCGCGCCGACCTCACGCACGTTCCACCAGCGGATCTCGTCGGCGTGCTCGGCCCACAACCGGGCAGCGGTGCGCAAGATCGCGGCACGCCGGACGTGCGGCGTCGCCGCCCAGGACCGTTGCGCCTCGGCCGCGGTTTCCGCCGCTTTCGCGGCATCCGCGGCCGAAGCGATCCCGACGCTGCCCAAGACCGCACCGGTCGCGGGCTCTGTGACGTCACGGGTGCCACCGCTACTGGGCACCCACGAGCCCCCGGCGAAGATCCGGTCCGTCCACGTCGACGAGTCGAGAAACACCACAAGTCCGCCTTCCGCCTCAGGGACGGTCGACGCTATTTCAAATTCACCCGATCAGGCAATGACCGAATCAACTCACCGGTTCGATGATGCCGGAGCGTGCTTCCGGCGCGGACGACCGCAACGCGTCGGCGGCCTCGTCGCTCGGCTGCGACTGGGACTCCCGTTCCGCGTCCACCCGCGCCTTGTAGACCTCAACCTCGCGTCGGATCTGGTCCTCGGACCAGCCGAGCACCTCGCCCACCAGGATGCCGACCTGCTCGGCGCAGTCGACGCCGCGATGCGCGTACTCGATCGAGATCCGCGTCCGGCGCGCGAGGACGTCTTCCAGGTGAAGCGCGCCTTCGTGACTGGCCGCGTAGACGACCTCGACGCCGAGGTAGTCCGGCGCGTGCTCCAGCGGCTTGAGCAGTTCCGGCCGTCCTTCGCCGAGCGCGAGGACCTCGTGCACCATCGAGCCGTACCTGTCGAGCAGATGACGGACGCGGTACGGGTGCAGCCCGTGCTCGCCGGCCAGATGGTCGGCCTGGTTCACCAGCGCGTGGTAGCCGTCGGCGCCCAGCAGCGGCACCTTGTCCGTGATGGACGGCTGCGGCCTGCCGGGCAGGTCGACGGCCGCCGCGTCGACGGCGTCGGCCGCCATCACCCGATAGGTGGTGTATTTGCCGCCCGCGATCGCGACCAGTCCCGGAGCGACCCGGGCGACCGCGTGCTCACGCGAAAGCTTCGACGTCTCTTCGCTTTCCCCGGCGAGCAAAGGCCGGAGTCCCGCGTAGACACCTTCGATGTCGTCGTGCGTCAGCGGTGTCGCGAGCACGGTGTTGACGTGCTCCAGGAGGTAGTCGATGTCGTGCTTCGTCGCGGCGGGATGCGCGAGGTCGAGGTTCCAGTCGGTGTCGGTGGTTCCCACGATCCAGTGATTGCGCCACGGGATGACGAACAGCACGGACTTCTCGGTACGCAGGATCATGCCCGCTTCCGACACGATCCTGTCGCGCGGGACGACGATGTGCACGCCCTTGCTCGCCCGTACCCGGAACCGGCCGCGGCCACCGGAAAGCCGCTGCAGTTCGTCGGTCCAGACGCCGGTGCAGTTGACCACCGCGGAAGCGTGGATCTCGGTCTCGCGGCCGTCTTCGACGTCGCGTACGCGGACGCCGGAAATACGGTCCGCCTCACGGAGGAAACCGACCACCTGGGTGGAGGTGCGCACCACGGCGCCGTAATGCGCGGCGGTGCGGGCGACAGTCATCGTGTGGCGCGCGTCGTCGGATTGCGCGTCGTAGTAACGGATCCCGCCGATCAGCGCGGACCGCTTCAGCGCCGGAACCATGCGCAGCGCGCCCGCGCGGCTCAGGTGTTTCTGGCCGGGAACCGACTGCGCGCCGCCCATCGTGTCGTACATCAGCAGGCCGGCCGCGGTGTATGGGCGCTCCCAGATCCGGTGCGTCAGCGGGTACAGGAAGCTGACCGGCTTCACCAGATGCGGCGCGATCGTCGTCAGCATCAACTCGCGTTCACGCAGGGCTTCTCGTACCAGACCGAATTCCAGCTGTTCGAGGTAACGGAGCCCGCCGTGGAAGAGCTTGCTGGAGCGGCTCGACGTCCCCGAGGCGAGGTCGCGTGCTTCGACCAGCGCGACCCGCAGTCCGCGTGTCGCGGCATCGAGCGCCGTACCGGCACCGACCACTCCGCCGCCGATCACGACGAGGTCGAATTTGTCCTCACCCAGCCGCTGCCACGACTCTTCCCGCTTGAGCGGTCCCAGCCTGGCGGGGCTGTTTTCGGCTTCGCGCTGAAAGCTTGCCACGTGACATTCCTCCTTGGTGCCGCTGTCACACCAGCATCGCACGATCGGCCGCGACCGGTCCGTTATGCGGGTGACACATGTGGCGTAACCCTCGCCGATCTTGGAAGAATTCGTGCTCGCGGCGCCTGGAAGGAACAAATACGCGACGGTAACGTGCCTCGAACGTGGGTCGGCAAGGGCGCCGTGGCACACCGTGTACGACCCTGCGCGGAATGTCCCACGCAGTATGTCCACAGTGGAGGTCGAGCGGTGAGCGCAGGAGCCATATTCGTCTGGGAACTGCTGGGAACGGCGGTCCTGATCCTGTTGGGTAACGGCGTGGTCGCCAACCACGTGTTGCGGAAGAACAACGGCCACAACGGTGGCATCGTGATGATCACCCTCGGGTGGGCGTTCGCGGTCTTCACCGGTGCGAGCCTCGCCGCGCCGAGCGGCGCGCACCTCAACCCGGCGGTGACACTGGGCCTCGCCATCGCCGACAAGACTAAGTGGGCGGACGTCCCGATCTACTTCGCCGGGCAGCTGGTCGGCGCGATCCTCGGCGCCGTGCTCTGCTGGGCCACCTACAAACTGCAGTTCGACGACCATCCGAACCGCGACGAGACGCTCGGCATCTTCTCGACCGCGCCGCAGATCCCGAACAAGGCCTGGAACCTCGTCACCGAGGTCATCGGCACCTTCGTGCTGGTCGCGTGGATCCTGCTCAGCCCGATCTACGCCAACCCGACGAGCGACAGCGGAACGCCGAATTTCGGCAACTCCGCGCTCGGCTACGCGGGTGTAGCGTTCGTCGTGCTGGTCATCGGCCAGTCCCTCGGTGGCCCGACCGGTTACGCCATCAACCCGGCCCGAGACCTCGGCCCGCGCATCGCGTACGCGTTCCTGCTGCCCATCAAGAACAAGGCCAACCCGAACTGGGGTTACTCCTGGATCCCGGTCGTCGGCCCCCTGGTCGGCGGTGCCCTGGCCGCCCTGCTTTTCCTCGCCGTCCACAACCTGACCTGAGACTGGAGCTTCGATGACTTCGTACGTAGCCGCGATCGACCAGGGCACCACGTCGACCCGCTGCATGATCTTCGACCACTCCGGCCGTGTGGTCGCCGTCGACCAGCGGGAGCACGAGCAGATCTTCCCGAAGGCGGGCTGGGTCGAGCACAACGCCGAAGAGATCTGGGAGAACACCCGCGCCGTCGCGGCGGGCGCGCTCGCCAAAGGGGACCTGGTCGCGGGCGACATCGTCGCGGTCGGCATTACCAACCAGCGCGAGACCACGCTGGTCTGGGACCGCAGCACCGGGAAGCCGGTGTACAACGCGATCGTGTGGCAGGACACCCGCACCGACAGGATCGTCAGCGACCTGGGCGCGCTCGGTGGCGGGCAGGAGCGCTACCGCGAGAAGGTGGGCCTGCCGCTGGCGACCTACTTCTCCGGCCCGAAGATCAAGTGGATCCTCGACAACGTTGACGGTGCCCGCGCCAAGGCCGAAGCGGGTGACCTGATCTTCGGCAACATGGACACCTGGGTGCTGTGGAACATGACCGGCGGGGTCGACGGCGGCGTGCACGTCACCGACCCGACCAACGCCTCGCGGACCATGCTGATGGACCTCGACACCCTGGCCTGGGACGCCGGGATCGCCGAGGAGATGACGATCCCGCTGTCGATGCTCCCGGAGATCCGGTCGTCTTCGGAGACCTACGGCAAGGTCCGGGAGAAGGGAGCGCTGGCCGGTGTCCCGATCTCGGGCATCCTCGGCGACCAGCAGGCGGCGACCTTCGGGCAGGCGTGCCTCTCGCCGGGTGAGGCCAAAAACACCTACGGCACCGGCAACTTCATGCTGCTCAACACCGGCACCGAGAAGGTCATGTCGGACAACGGGCTGCTCACCACGGTCTGCTACAAGATCGGCTCGAACGACACGGTGTACGCGCTCGAAGGTTCGATCGCGGTCACCGGATCGCTCGTGCAGTGGCTGCGGGACAACCTCGGCCTGATCGGCTCCGCGGCCGAAGTCGAGCAGCACGCCCGCAGCGTCGAGGACAACGGTGGCGCGTACTTCGTGCCGGCGTTCTCGGGCCTCTTCGCGCCGTACTGGCGCTCCGACGCCCGTGGCGCGATCGTCGGCCTCACCCGGTACGTCAACAAGGGGCACATTTCGCGGGCGGTCCTGGAGGCGACCGCGTTCCAGTCGCGCGAGGTGATCGACGCGATGAACGCCGACTCCGGTGTCCCGCTGAAGTCGCTGAAAGTCGACGGCGGCATGGTCGTCAACGAACTGCTCATGCAGTTCCAGGCCGACATCCTCGGCGTGCCCGTGATCCGCCCGGTGGTCAACGAGACCACCGCGCTCGGCGCGGCCTACGCGGCCGGTCTCGCGGTGGGCTTCTGGAAGAGCGAAGACGACATCCGCAACAACTGGGCGCAGGACAAGCAGTGGGACCCGTCGATGGACGAGGCCCGCCGCGAGTCCGAGTACCGCAACTGGAAGAAGGCCGTCACGAAGACCTTCGACTGGGTCGAGGGCGAAGACTGAGAAAGCTCGTGAAGGCCTCCTATTCTACCTTGCGAGCAGGGAAGGAGGCCTCCACGGGCTTCAGCCGAAAGCGCCGCCGCCGGTCTGCGGAGCTCCCACCGGAATCTTCGAAACCTGACGTCCGGCCGCCGGTTTCACCGACGGAACCGTCTTCGGCGGCGTCTGCTTCGGCGGTTTCGTCGTCGGAGGCGGGGTCAGGGTCGGGGTCTTGCCCGGCGCGACTTCGAGGTTGATCGTCACCGTCGCCGTCTTGCAGGTCGCCTTGACCGCGTAGAAGCCCGGCTTCGCCTTGTCGCTGATGTGCGCGACCGCGCCGAGGATCACCGGGTCCTCCGAGGTCACCTCGAATTTCCCGATCCGGTCCAGCACCATCGACGTCACCTCGACGAAGTCGGCCACCGGGCAGCCGACCGAGACCAGGACGTCCTCCCCCGCCGTCGACTTCGACGGGGAGACGCCGATGAACGGGTATTGCATGGGCGGCGGGGTGAACGTCGTCGGCGGGGGTGCCTGGACGCCGTCCTGCGCGAACGCGACGGCAGGGGCGGCCAGGGCCACCCCGCACGCCACCACCAGGGCGGACCGGTACCTGATCATGGAACTCACCTCACGAGCAGCCGAGCGAAAACGATGATGTTGTCGAGATAGTTGTGCGACGCCTTGTCGAAGACCCCGCCACAGGTGATGAGCCGCAGTTCCGGCTCGGTGGTGTCGCCGTAGACCGCGTCGGTGGGGAACTTGTCCTTCGCCACCCGCTCGACCTTCGTGACCGCGAACTCGGCCGTCGTGCCGTCCTTGCGGGCGATCGAGACCTTGTCGCCGGGCGCCAGTTCCTTCAGCCGGAAGAAGATGCCCTTCTGCTTGTTCCCGTCCACGTGGCCGAGGATCACCGAAGGCCCGACCTCCCCCGGGGTCGGCCCGTTCACGTACCAGCCCGCCTGCATCGGCTGAGTCACCGGCGGCACCTCGACGGTGTTGTCCGCGTTGAGCCCGAGCGGGACCAGGCTGGACTTCGCCTCGATCTTCGGCACGTCGATCGAGACCGGATCGGCTTTCGGCATCCCGTCGGCCGCCTCACCTTGCGGCTCGGCACTCGGCGCCATCGGTGCCGCGGCCTGCTGCGTGACCTGCGGCGAAGCGGCCTGCCCGGTCTCCCCCGGACCGGACAGGACGACCACCACCGTCGCCAAGACGGCCACCAAGACGACGACGAGTACCAGCGGTGCCCGTCGTCCTCGCCACCACGTCGACTTCATGTTCACCCCCGAGGAAGCGGTGCGAGAGCGACGGAGCCGGTCACCCCCACGCCTGCCAGACGCCAGGCGCGACCGGACGGTTGCCCGCCCAGGTCACGAAACGATCGCGATCAGTTCCGCACCGCGCGACGACGGTACGCGGACGCGCCGAACTCGTCGGCCCCGTCGCGCACCTGAAGTCGATCTTGACCTGACCACCCGCGCGGCCCTTGGCGGGCGAGACGCTCGGCTCCCCGAGGATCCCGATCGGGGACGCGTACGGGCCGAGGCCTCGGTGGGGGAAGCCGGAGAAAAGGGCGAAGAAGATAAAAGTGAATCGATAGAGGAAAGAAAGGAATCCCGCGCCCCTGTTCACCCAGTGGCGGTTCTCCGTTTCCCAATCCCCGCATGACGCCTCGACCGGGGCCGGGCTGCCTGCCTTCATCACGAAAGGTCGCGAAAGTCAGGGTGCCATACTGCCGTCACCCGCGCGGGCGGCGCCGGAAGGTACTGCGCTCACCTGCCGGGGAGGAACGGAAAACGTTGCCGTGTGGTTCTTTCCGTTGCAGTTGACGGTCAGCGGGTAGGTGCCCGGTGCTGTGCCATCCTTGAGGTCGACCTCCGCGCTGACGTTCGCGGGGACCCCGACGAGCGGGCCGTAGTCGTACTTGCCCACGCTCAGCACCGGCGAGCTGAACGTCGTCGACTTCGGCGCTTTCAGTCCATCGCCGGGGCACTGCGCCAGCGCCACATTGGACTCACCGTGCACGTACTTGTCGACGAGCCCCAGTTCGTAGGCCGTGTCGTCGTTGAGCTGCACCGTGACGCCTGGTGTATCGGGCTGGGGCTGCTGGGCGAGACCGGTCGCCGAACCCGCCAGCACCGCCGCACCGATCGCCACCACTCCGAAGAGAACCCTGCGCACCACGAAAAACCCCTAGCTGCCAACGAAACATCCGACACGCGCTAGACGCGGGCACCCTCGCGAGGGTTGCTTCCCCGGAGAAGATCAGTCCAAGTCGTCGTGGCGCATCAGCTGGCGGCCCGCTTCGGTGATCGATCCCGAGAGCGACGGGTACACCGAAAAGGTCAGTGCCAGGTGCTCCACTGTGAGCTGGTTCTGGACGGCGAGCGCGATGGGAAGGATGAGCTCGCTCGCGTTCGGGGCCACGACCACCCCGCCGACGACCACACCGGTGGCGGGGCGGCAGAACAGCTTCACGAAACCACGTCGCAGGCCTTCCATCTTCGCGCGGGCGTTCGTCGCGAGCGGGAGCATGATGGTGCGGGCGGGCACCTCACCCGAGTCGATCGCCTGCTGGCTGATGCCGACGGTCGCGATCTCGGGGTGGGTGAACACGTTGGCGGCGACGGTCTTGAGCTTGATCGGCGCGACGCCTTCGCCGAGCGCGTGCCACATTGCGATGCGGCCCTGCATGCTGGCCACCGAAGCGAGCATGAGCACGCCGGTGCAGTCGCCCGCGGCGTAGATGCCGGGCGCGTTGGTGCGGGAAACGCGGTCGACACCGATGAAGCCGCCGGGGCCGGGCTCGATGCCGACCTTCTCCAGGCCGATGTCGACGGTGTTGGGCACGGAACCGACGGTCATCAGCGCGTGGCTGGCTTCGATCACGCGACCGTCGGCGAGGTGGATCGCGACGCCCTTTTCGGTGCGCTCGACCTTGTCGGCGCGGGCCTGCTTGGCGACGGTGGTGCCGCGCTGGGAGAAGACCTCTTCGAGTACGGCGGCGGCGTCGGCGTCCTCGTGCGGGAGCACGCGGTCGCGGCTGGACACGACGGTGACCTTGACGCCCATTTCGGTGTAGGCCGACGCGAACTCGGCGCCGGTGACGCCCGAACCGATGACGGCCAGGTGCTCGGGCAGCTCACGCAGGTCGTAGAGCTGACGCCAGTCGAGGATGCGCTCGCCGTCCGGCACCGCACCGGGCAGCACACGCGGGGTGGCGCCGGTCGAGATGAGGACGACGTCGGCGTCGAGGACCTCGACGGTGCCGTCGTGGGTGGTGACGGCGACCTTGTGCGTGGCGAGACCGGTCTCTTCGTCGTCGAAACGGCCCTGTCCGATGAGGACGCGGACGCCTTCGCGCTGGACGCGGGCGCGGATGTCGGCGGACTGCGCGAGCGCGAGACCCTTCACGCGACCGTGGACGGTCGGCAGGTCGACACTGGTGTCGGCCATGTCGGTGTTGATGCCGAGTTCGCGGAGGTCGTGCATGTTCGCGAGCGCGCCGGAAGAGGCGATGAACGTCTTCGACGGAACGCAGTCGTAGAGCACGCACGCACCGCCGAGACCGTCGCGTTCGACGATGGTGACGTCGGCCCCGTGCTGGGCCGCGACCAGTGCCGCTTCGTAACCGGCGGGGCCTCCGCCCATGATCACGATCTTGGTCACTGGTCTCCTCCTCTTAGCGCTGTCTGTGACTGCGTTTACCGTACGCGGGCGACCGCTGGGCGGATTGAGTGGCCGGACACGGCATGTACGTCCGGCCGGGCGACCGCCGGGTCGCTAGGCTGTCGCCGTGCCGTTGTATGCCGCGTATGGATCCAATATGGAGCCCGCCCAGATGTTGGAGCGCGCTCCGCACTCGCCCATGGCCGGCACCGGCTGGCTGGAAGGCTGGAGGTTGACCTTCGGCGGCGAGGACATGGGCTGGGAAGGTGCCCTGGCCACCATCGTCGAAGACCCGGGCTCCCGGGTCTTCGTGGTGCTGTACGACGTCACGCCGCTGGACGAGGACGGCCTCGACCGCTGGGAAGGCGGCGAGCTCGGCATGCACAGCAAGCTCCGGCTGCGCGTGCAGACCATGGACGGCTCGGTCCTGCCCTGGCTGTACGTCCTGGACGCCTACGAGGGCGGACTCCCGTCCGCGCGTTACCTCGGCGTTCTCGCCGATGCCGCCGAGGCCGCGGGCGCCCCCGCCGACTACGTCGACGCGCTCCGCACCCGCCCGTGCCGGGGCATCTCCGGCTGATCACGCGAGTTCTCCGCCCAATCACGCGTGACGTCCGCCTGATCACGCGACCGCGCGCATCTCGAACGCCCTGGCCAGCTCGGCCAAGACACGCTGGGGATCACGCAGGTCCGCCGCCGACACCCGGATCGTGATCCACCCTCGTCCAGCCATCCGTGCGTCTCGCTCGGAGTCATAGTCGTGGCGCCCCTCGTGAGATGCGAAGCCGTCATACTCCAGCGCGATCCGCCGCGACGGCCACGCCATGTCGAGTACGTACAGCTTGCGACCCTCGATCGTGGTGATCTCGTACTGCACCTCCGGTATCGGGAATCCTGCCTCGACGACGATCAGCCGAAGGATGCTCTCCGGCGGGGATTCCGCCTTGCCGGTCGCCAGGTCGAGCAGCAGGAGAGCCCTGTGGATACCTCGCCGGTCGCGGCGATCCATGATTCGGTCCCGGACGTTCTCACGCAGGGCCCGGACATGGTCCGGCGCAAGCCCGTGCATCGCCTCGTCCAGCGCGGCGATCGCGGTTCGCTTGTCACCGTCGCAGAGAAAATCGGCCAGCGCCAGATCCAAGGAGAACGTCGTGAGCCCGTCGAGTTCGACGACGTCCGAAGGCCGGAAATCGGCGTGGTGGATGACCAAACCTGGCTTCGGCTTGTTCCGTCGCGCGTAGGGCACCGTCACGTGGATGCTCGTGTCGTCCACGGCCGAGATCCCATGTAGCGCAAGGGATGTAGCTCCTGACAAAGCAGCAGGTTGCGCCACCACGAGCAGAGCGGCCTGCGCCCGCGTGGTCAGTTCGAGCGAATCGGCGGCATGGATGACGACTCCCCGCCATGGCTGTGCGAGGACACCCGCGGCCAGTCCTTCAAGGACCATCCGGCGCCCCAGAACTCTGTCAGCCTCACTACGCGAGACCGCCCCATGTCGTCCTCCCCAGTCGATCATGACCTCGAGAGTCGTGGGTTCCGGAGCCTCTGGAAAGCCCCTTTCCACAACCTGTGGATAGCTCCATAGGTTGTGGATAACCCTGTGGACAGTTGTTCGACACCGGAAGTGGCGAACAACTGTGACCAGGTGGAGATCACGCGTGACCAGAGGGAGAACACGCGTGATTGGGTGGAGATCAGGCCAGGGTGGCGAGGGCGGTGTGGACCAGGGTGCGGACACCGCACAGCAGGGCGCGTTCGTCGAGGGTGAACGTCGGGCGGTGGATGTCGGCCATGGGGCCTTCGCCGGGCCACACGCCGAGCCGCGCGAAGGCGCCCTGGACGTGCTCCAGGTACCACCCGAAGTCCTCGCCGCCGGACGACTGCTCAGTCCCGGCCACGCCGGCCTCCCCCAGCGCGGCTTCGACACCGGCCCGCATCAGCGCGGTCGACTCCGGGTCGGAGACGACCGGCGGGACCCCGCGGCGGTAGTCGAGCGAGAACCCGACGCCGGTCGGCGCGAGCAGCGACTCCACCGAAGACGCGACGAGCGGCTCCAGCATCGTCCAGACCTCGTGGTCCGCGGTCCGGAGCGTGCCGCGCAGCACCCCGTCCTGCGGGACGGCGTTGGCCGCCTGCCCGGCGTGCACCGCGCCCCAGACCAGCACGGTCCCGGAACGCGGGTCGACGCGCCGCGACAGGACCGCGGGCAGCGACGTGATCACCGTGCCGAGGGCGTGCACCAGGTCCGCGGTCAGATGCGGCCGCGAAGTGTGCCCGCCCGGCGAGGTGAGGCGCAGCTCGATGAGGTCCGCGGCGGACGTCAGCGCGCCCTCGCGCAGGCCGACCTTGCCGACCTCGAGCCGGGGGTCGCAGTGCAGCCCGTAGATCCGCTCGACGCCTTCCATCGCGCCGGCGGCGATCATGTCCAGCGCGCCGCCGGGCATGACCTCCTCGGCGGGCTGGAAGATCAGTCGCACGCGTCCCGGCAGCTCCGGCGCTCCCGCCAGCGCCCGCGCCGCGCCCAGCAGGATCGCGGTATGCGCGTCGTGTCCGCACATATGCGCTGCGCCGTCGGTCTTGGAGGCGTACGGGAGCCCGGTGGCCTCGGTCAGCGGCAGGGCGTCCATGTCGGCGCGCAGCGCGACGCAGCGGTCGCCGCTTCCGATGTCACAGACGACGCCGGTGCCCACCGGGAGCACCCATGGCTTGAGCCCGACCGAGCGGAGCAGGGACATGACCATTTCGGTGGTCGCGAACTCGTGGCGGGAGAGTTCCGGGTGCGCGTGGATGTGCCGGCGCCACGCGAGGACGTCGGTGGCGTTCGCGCGAAGCCAGTCGTCGAGCCAGAAGGGGCCACGCCCGGCACCCAGATCATCCACAGGTGTCATGCTGACGCCGGCCTCGGAGATCAGCGCGGTGGGCGCCTCTTTAGGGGCAACGACGCGACCCTCGGGGTCGCCTGGAATGTCCGGACGTGAATCGAGCACCGTCACGCCGCACCTCCTCCCGCAACACGGTTGCCTTCGTCTACCACCGTACGAGTGGTCACTGAAGACACGCTGGGTGCCGTTCGATCTGTGATACGCATTTGCGATAGATCGTGCACCATGCAGATGACAAGCCGCTCGTCGAGTGATCGAGCCCTAGACGGCCGGTAGTGGATCTGCGTTGAACGGCTCGGAGGAGTTCAGCCCGGGCTAAGCGGAGAGTCCTTCTACTTCCCGGGAGCGGTTCAGGACTTCTTCTTCTTGGAACGGGCGCGACGGCCGAGGACCACCAAACCCAGCAGTACCACCGCGATGACGCCCGCGATGATCTTGTTCTTGGTCTCCTGGCTGTTGGCCTTGTCGGTCTCGGCGGGGTCGAGGACCGGGCCCGGCGGCGCCTGCGATGGCACCTCGTGCACCGTCCCTGCCTGCATGATCACCGGCGAAGCGGCCGGGACCGCCGAAGACGGCGCGGCCGGCGCACAGACGACCAGTCCGGCGGCGATCAGCCCGGCCAGCTGCCCGAGGCGAGACCTTTTCGGCATGACTCCCTTTCGTCGGCACTCGGTTCGTTGACAGAGTGTTCGTCGACAGAGTGCGAACCCGATTCTGCACTCTGCCGCGTCCCCACGTCAGCCGCCACGCGGAGGACCGGAAAACGCCGACAGGATCTGTTGAGCGGCCAGCGTCGGCGTCAGTTCCCCGTCCCGGACCGCCCGTTCGACGTCCGGAACGACCGCTCGCACGTCCGGGTGCGCGGCGAGCCGCCCGAGCAGCTGTTCGCGGACCATCGACCAGGTCCACTCGACCTGCTGCCGCCGTCGCCGTCCGTCCAGTTCGCCGGACTCGGTCAACACGTCCCGGTGACGGCCGATCTCGGCCCACACCTCGTCCAGCCCGACGTCGGTGAGCGCACTGCACGTCAGCACCGGCGGGGTCCACTCGGCGTCTCGCCCGTAGATCATCCGCAGGGCGCCGGAGAGTTCGCGGGCCGCGCGTTTCGCGTCGCGTTCGTGGTCGCCGTCGGCCTTGTTGACCGCGATGACGTCGGCCAGTTCGAGGACGCCCTTCTTGATGCCCTGCAGCTGGTCGCCGGTCCGGGCCAGGGTCAGGAACAGGAAGCAGTCGACCATGTTCGCCACGGTCACCTCGGACTGCCCGACGCCGACGGTCTCGACCAGCACGATGTCGTACCCGGCCGCCTCCATCAGCACGATCGTTTCGCGGGTCGCTCGCGCGACACCCCCGAGAGTCCCCGAAGTCGGCGAAGGACGGATGAACGCCTTCGGGTCCACCGCGAGCCGCGCCATCCGGGTCTTGTCGCCCAGGATCGAGCCGCCGGTCTTGGTCGACGACGGGTCGACGGCCAGGACGGCGACCTTGTGGCCGGCTTCGGTCAGGTCCGTGCCGAGCTGGTCGATGAAGGTCGACTTGCCGACACCGGGGACGCCGGTGATGCCGACCCGTCGCGCGCCGCCCGCGTGCGGGAGCAGCTCGACCAGCAGTTCCTGCGCTTGCGCCCGGTGGTCTTCCCGGTTGGACTCGACGAGCGTGATCGCCCGCGACAGCAGGCCGCGGTCACCCGCGAGGACGCCCTTGGCCAGCGCTCCGACGTCGATCTTGCGCGGCAAGGTTCAGGACTCCTGGGCGGTCAGCTGTCCGATGAGGTCGATCGCCGCGTCGGCGATGACCGTGCCGGGACCGAAGATCGCCGCCGCGCCCGCCGCGCGCAGTTCCTCGTAGTCCTGCGGCGGGATGACGCCGCCGACCACGACGATGATGTCCTCGCGGCCCTGTTCGGCGAGTTCGGCGCGCAGGGCGGGGACCAGCGAGAGGTGCCCGGCCGCCAGCGACGAAACGCCGATGACGTGCACATCCGCCTCGATCGCCTGCCGCGCGACCTCGCCGGGAGTGGAGAACAGCGGACCGACGTCGACATCGAAACCGATGTCGGCGAAGCCCGTCGCGATCACCTTCTGGCCGCGGTCGTGACCGTCCTGGCCCATCTTCGCGACCAAGATCCGGGGACGACGGCCCTCGTCCTCGGCGAAACTCTCGACCAGTTCACGAGCCCTTTCGACATTCTCGGCCTTGCCGACCTCCTCGCGGTACACACCGGAGATGGTACGAATCTGACCGGAGTGGCGCCCCCAGATCTTCTCCAGCGAGTCGGAGATCTCGCCGACCGTCGCCTTCGCCCTGGCGGCGTCGATGGCCAGCGCGAGCAGGTTGCCGTCGGACTGGGCGCCCGCCGTGAGCCTCCGGAGCGCGTCCTGCGTGGCGTCTTCGTCTCGTTCTTCGCGCAGCCGCCGCAGTTTCTCCAGCTGTTGCGTGCGGACGCCGGCGTTGTCGACCTTGAGCACGTCGATCTGCTCGTCGTCGGTGACCTTGTACTTGTTGATGCCGATCACCGGCTGACGGCCGGAATCGATCCGTGCCTGGGTGCGCGCCGCGGCCTCCTCGATGCGCAGCTTCGGAATGCCCGCGTCGATGGCCTTCGCCATCCCGCCCGCCTGCTCGACCTCGGTGATGTGGCCCCACGCCTTGCGGGCGAGGTCGTACGTCAGCTTCTCGACGAACGCGCTGCCGCCCCACGGGTCGATGACCCGCGTGGTGCCGGATTCCTGCTGCAGCAGCAACTGCGTGTTCCGCGCGATGCGGGCGGAGAAGTCGGTCGGCAGCGCGAGGGCCTCGTCGAGGGCGTTGGTGTGCAGCGACTGCGTGTGTCCCTGGGTCGCCGCCATCGCCTCGACGCAGGTGCGGACGACGTTGTTGTAGACGTCCTGCGCGGTCAGCGACCAGCCGGAGGTCTGCGAATGCGTGCGCAGACTCAAAGACTTATCGTTCGTGGGCTGGAACTTTTTGACTAGTTTCGCCCACAGCAGCCGTGCCGCGCGGAGCTTGGCGACCTCCATGAAGAAGTTCATCCCGATCGCCCAGAAGAAGGACAGGCGTGGTGCGAACTTGTCGACGTCCAGCCCGGCCTCGGTGCCCGCGCGGAGGTACTCGACGCCGTCCGCGAGCGTGTAAGCCAGCTCCAGATCGGCGGTCGCCCCGGCTTCCTGCATGTGATAGCCGGAGATGGAGATCGAGTTGTACTTCGGCATGTTCCGCGAGGTGAACGAGAAGATGTCCGAGATGATCCGCATCGACGGCTGCGGCGGGTAGATGTAGGTGTTGCGGACCATGAACTCCTTGAGGATGTCGTTCTGGATGGTCCCGGCCAGTTTGTCCGGCGTGACACCCTGTTCCTCGGCCGCGACGACGTACAGCGCGAGCACCGGCAGTACGGCGCCGTTCATGGTCATCGAAACGCTCATCTTGTCGAGCGGGATGCCGTCGAAGAGCTGGCGCATGTCGTAGATCGAGTCGATCGCGACGCCCGCCATGCCGACGTCACCGGCGACGCGCGGGTGGTCCGAGTCGTAGCCGCGGTGCGTCGCGAGGTCGAAGGCGACCGAAAGGCCCTTCTGCCCGGCTGCGAGGTTGCGGCGGTAGAAAGCGTTCGACTCCTCGGCGGTGGAGAACCCCGCGTACTGCCGGATCGTCCACGGCTGGTTGACGTACATCGTCGGGTACGGGCCGCGCAGATAAGGCGCGACACCGGGATACGTGCCGAGGAAGTCCACTCCGGACAGATCGTCGGCGGTGTAGACCGGTTTGACTCCGATCCCTTCCGGCGTCTCCCACGCGAGCGCGTCGGGGCCCTTGCCGGTGGCGGCATGCAGGGCTTCGGTCCACTGAGGACGGTCGACCGGGTCAGGGGTGCCGAGGTCGACGCCTGCGAAGTTCGGGATGGTCATCACTGCACTCCGAGCTCGTTCAACGTGCCGGTCAGGACTTCGAGGGCGTCGCAGCCCGTGAAGAGATAACCCGAGACGTTCTCGTGATCGCCGGGTTTACCGGCGAGAAGCACTGACGTGGCGCCTGCTTCCTTCAACGCCTTCGCGACGCTGTCGCCTTCCTCCGCGTAGGAAGTGTTGCTTCCGCAGAGGCAGGCGATCTTCGTTCCGCTGGCCCGGAATTCCGCGATGAGGTCCTCCGGGGCGCCGGGGTTCACGGCTTCGATCCCGCCCGCTTGGAAGAGGTTCGCCGCGAAACTCGCCCGTCCGGTGTGCGCCGCGACGGGTCCGAGAGTGGCGAGGAAGACGCGGGGACGGCTGGGGTGCGCGTCCGCCCGGTCTCGCAGGGCTTCGAAGGCCTCGGCGTACCGATGCCGGGGCAGGCCGCCGTCCGGTAGGTCTTCGAAGGGATCGCGAGCGACCGTTTTCTCGGCCAGGTTGGGAAATTCGCTGACGCCGGTGATCGGGTCACGACGGGTCGAGAGCCGCTTCGACCGCTTTTTCCAGGTTTCGGCGAGTCGCCCGGCGAGCGCGCCGGAGGCCAGTTCGGCCTCGATCCCGCCCGCCGCCTCGATGGCGGTGAACTCGCGCCACGCGGCCTTGGCCAGATCGTCGGTGAGGTTCTCGACGTACCAGGAGCCGCCTGCCGGGTCGATGACGCCGGCGAGTTTGGACTCCTCCAGCAGGACGGCGTGCGTGTTGCGCGCGATCCGCGCGGAGAACGCGTCCGGCTGGCCGATCGCGGCGTCGAAGGGGAGCACGGTGATCGCCTCCGCGCCGCCGACCCCGGCACCGAAGCAGGCGAGCGTGGTCCGCAGCATGTTCACCCACGGGTCACGCTGGGTCAGCATCGCGGGCGAGGTGACGGCGTGCTGCCGCATACCCGCCCCCTTACCACCGGATACCTCGGTGACCCTTGCCCAAAGCCGCCGCGCGGCACGGAACTTGGCGATCGTGAGGAACTGGTCGGCCGTGGCGGCGAGCCGGAACTCGAGCTGCCCGGCCGCGGTGTCGATGTCCAGCCCCGCTTCGGTGAGCGCCCGCAGATAGGCGACGCCCGCCGCGATGGTCGCGCCGAGTTCCTGCGCGTCCGAACCGCCCGCCTCGTGGAACGGCAGGCCGTCGGCCACGATCGTTCGCACCTTCGGGTGACTGGAAGCGACGCGCGCCGCCAGTTCCGCGGCGGGGACGAGCGGATACGCCGAACCGGTGCGCGCGATCAGGCCGATCGGGTCGGCGCCGAGCGTCGCGGTGACCGCGCTCGCCGGGATCTCGCGTTCGGCGAAGAGGCCGAACAACTCGTTCGCCGCGGCTTCGTACTCTTCCCCCGCGTCGAGGGTGACAGGCGCGAGGTCGATGTAGACCTCGTTCAGCGCGTCGGCCAGGTCGGCGACGGGGACCCCGGTCGCGCCCACACGCAGCCAGATCGAGCTGACGCCGCCTTCGAGGTCGGCGAGGATCGCGGTGTTCGTGACTTTGGCGTCGCGTCGCGCGTACCGGGCACGGATGTCCCAGCCCGTCGTCACCGAACCCTCGGGCCGGGCGCTTCTCACGAACGGCGGAAGACCGGGGAAGCCCGTTCCCTCGACCGCGTCATCGGCGGTGTAGAGCGGCTGGATTTCCAAGCCGTCATACGTCCGGGTGACCAGTTTGCTTTCGGGCAGGCCATCGAACCCCTCAGCGATCGCGCCGCTCTTGCGCAGCACTCCGGCGACGAGTTCCCGCCACTGCTCGCGGCTCGCTTCCGGGAACTCCGCCGCGAGAGCCAGCGCATGGGGCTCGGCTGGTGCAGCGTGTCCATCGGGGGTCGGCACTGACTCCGTCTCGGCCACTTCCGTCATAACCAACGATGTTAACGGCCCTTAACAAGACTCACTTGTGACGCTAGTCGCGCCGGGAGGGGACCGTTCACTCCTCCAGGGCACGGCGCATCGGCCCGCCAGGTGGGCATACGACACAATTGGGGCCGTGCCGCCCGACACCACCGAGTCCAGCGAGAGCCCCGGCGACGAGAAGCGTGTCGTCGCCGGGCGATATCGGTTGCGCTCGGTCATCGGATCGGGGTCGATGGGCACCGTCTGGTCGGCCTACGACGAGTTCCTGCACCGTCCGGTCGCGGTCAAAGAGGTCCGCCTCCCGCCCGGCGTCCCGACCGCGCAGGCCGACGAACTGCGCGAACGGACCCTGCGCGAAGCCCGCGCGATCGCCGTCCTGAGTCACCCGAACGTGATCATCCTGCACGACGTCGCGCGCGAGAACGACGAACCCTTCGTGGTCATGGAGCTGCTGCCGTCACGCAGCCTCGCGCACATCCTGCGCGACCACGGGCCGCTGACGGTCGAGCAGACGGCGGCGGTCGGCATCGCGGTCGCGTCCGCGCTCGAAGCCGCGCACGCCGCCGGGATCACTCACCGTGACGTCAAACCGGGGAACGTCCTGGTCGCGGGCGACGGCCGCATCAAGCTCACCGACTTCGGCATCGCCAGGAACGTCTCCGAAGCCACCATGACCCGCACCGGGATGATGCTGGGCTCCCCCGCCTACATCGCGCCCGAAGTCGCCTCCGGGGGCGCGGTCGTCCCCGCCGCCGACCTGTGGGGCCTCGGCGCGACGCTGTTCGCCGCCATCGAGGGCTCTCCGCCCTACGACGCCGACGGCGACCCGCTCGAAACGGTCGGCAAGGTCGTCAACGGCAAGGTGCCGAAGCCCGGCCCCGGCCCGCTGTCCGACGTCATCGGCGCGCTCATGAAGAAGGAGCCGTCGAAGCGGGTCACTCTGCGTGAGGTGCGGCGACGCCTGTATCCGTTGCAGGCCAAGACACTGATCGACCTCTTCCCCGCCGAGCTGTTCCACACGCCCGACGGGAAGAAGACCACCGCGCACCTTGACGCGACCGACACCCAGGTGATCAAGCCGGTCGTCCCCGACAAGCCGGGCGAGGGCACGAGTTCCGAACTCGCCGCCGACCCCGGGCCGCTGCCGTTCCTGAACCCGCCCGCGGCGGCTCCGGAACCCCGGTCTCCGGAACCCCGGTCTCTGGAAGTCCGGTCTCTGGAACAACGGTCTCCGGAACAACGGTCTCCGGAACACCATTCTTTGGAACACCCAGCCGAACCCGCGCCGATGCCGACGGTCACGCCGGCCGCGCCGCGTCCGCTGAGCCGGTCGACGGTGGCCACGGTGGCCTTGGCGCTCGCGTCGGTCGTCGTCTTCCTCCTGGCAGCGGGAGGCGGGTTCGTCCTGGCCAGGACGGTCGGCGGGCAGCAGCTGCGGCCACCGGAAGGGACGCCGCAGGGCGGCACGATCGCCACTCAGCCCCCGCCGGTGCTCGTCACACAGCAAGGTGACGCGAGCACGGTGAACGGTGTCAAAGGCGGCCGGTTCAGCATCGGCGTGCCGGAGGACTGGAAGAAGTTCGTCGCGCCGCACGTCACCAGGGGTGTGCCCAGCACGGTGGTCCAGTACGTCGCGCCCGACGGCGGCCAGGTGATCCGGATCGAGCGGCTGACCGGCTTCCTCTCCGACAATTCGCCTCCGGCCTACTTCAGCTGGCTGAAGTCGCAGCATCCGGAGGTCTCCCTCATCGGGGAGCCCACCCCCGTGCCAGGGCGGGGCGACGACAGCATGCGGTACGTCTACCGGACGACCGAGCGCTCCGCCGCGGCCAGGGACTCCGCGAACGAGAGCATCACGCGCACGACGTTCATGGACCTGTTCAGCGGGGGCGTCGACCTGTGGATCCTCTCGGTGACCTCGCCGATCGAGCAGGAGACGTCGGCGAAGACCGCGGTCTTCGAGCCGGTCGCGCGGTCACTCGTCGTGGACGGCTAGCCAGGGGCTGAAGGGGACTTTCCCCGCATGCGATGCGGGGAAAGCGCCCTTCGCCGCGTGAGACGAGGGGAAAGTCCCCTTCAGCCCCCGCCGCGCAGTCACTCTTCGTCGACGGTGGGCCGCGCGAAGTGCGCCTTCGAAGCCCGCTGCTGCGCCAGCCTCCGCAGCACCGAAAGCAGCCTGTCGCCGAGAACGGTCTCCACGACGGCGATCTCGACGATGCGCTCCAGCGACTCGACCCCGGCGATGCCTTCGAGGTCCAGGTCGGCGATCCGGTCGGCGATCTCGGCGTAGCCGTCGAGTTTGTCGAGGTACCAGCCATGCCCGACCTCCCGGATCGCGCACAGGACGCCGACCAGGGCCTGGATGACCGGATCGTCGTCGTCCTTGCAGGGCCAGTTCCGGCGCTCCGCCAGCTCCCGGACCGTGGTGAGCGCCCAGTTCCGGGCTTCGTCGTCGACGATCTGCTTGGCGGTCGTGATGCCCTGCTGCGCGATGCCGAGGACGCGGTGGGGATCGGCTCCCCCGGCGTCGACCGCGGCGAGCACCTCGCCGACCGTCGTGAGCGCGAGCCCGCCGACGTCCATCAGCGCCCTGATCAGCTTGATCCGCTGGATGTGCCCGTCGCCGTACTTCGCCTGATTGGGGCTGGTCCGCTCACCCGGCGGGAGCAGCCCTTCCCGCAGGTAGTACTTGATCGTGGCGACCGGGACCCCGGCTTTTTCGCTCAGTTCCGCCATCCGCACGCGTTGTCACTCCGATCTCGGGGCCGGTTCCAGGGTCGTCCCTGAAGACTTCTCAGGATGGATAGTTTAACTTCCCATAACGGAGAGCATGACTATCCATTCTGGGAGGGACCCATGACCATCTTGACCGATCTCCGCGAGAGAACCCGCACCTGGCACCGGGGTTCGTATCGCCTGGCCCAGGCGTTCGCCGTGATCACCGTGCTGTGCGTGCTGGACATGCTGATCGACCAGCGGACACTGAACGGCGCGCCGCTCTGGGCGAAACCGTTCAAATTCGCCGTCTCCGCCGCGCTCTACTTCTTCACCTGGAGCTGGCTCGTCTCACTGCTGCCCAAGTTCCGGCGGACCACGAACTGGCTGGTGAACGTCCTCGTCGTGATCTTCGCGGCCGAGTACGCGCTGGTGGTGTTCCAGGCCGTCCGCGTCCGCGCGAGCCACTTCAACAACGCGACCCCGCTGGACAACACGATCTTCCAGGTCATGGGCGGGATGATCGCCGTGCTGTGGGTGGTGAACCTCGTACTGACGATCGCCGTCATGTTCACGCGGCTCCCCGACCGCGCGACGACGTGGGCCGCCCGGATCGGCGCGGTTCTCGGCATGATCGGGATCTCGCTGGCGACGCTGATGAGCAGCCCCACCCCGGACCAGCAGGCCGTGCTCGACGCGACCGGCCAGTCCGCGATGATCGGCGCGCATACCGTCGGCCTCCCCGACGGCGGTCCCGGCCTGCCGATCCTCGGCTGGAGCACGGTCGGCGGCGACCTCCGGATCCCGCATTTCCTCGGCCTGCACGGACTTCAGGCGCTTCCGCTGCTCGCGCTCGCCCTTGGCGTCCTGGCCGCGCGGTACCCGCGGCTTCGCGACGACGTCGTCCGGCTGCGGCTGGTCGTGGTCGCCGGCATCGGCTACGCGGGGCTTCTCGCCCTGCTCACCTGGCAGGCGCTGCGCGGCCAGTCCATCGTCGCCCCCGACGGCCAGACCCTGACGGCCCTCGCCCTGCTCATCGCCGGCGTCGCCGTTAGCGGGCTAATCGCGGTCGGGCGGCAGGCGAAGGACCGAGAGCTGGAGTACTCCCTTCGATGACCGCCGAGACCCTGTTCACCTGGACCTTCCCGTCGGCCGCGCCGTTCTGGCTGCTGATGATCTTCCTGCCGGGCTGGTCGTGGACCCGCCGGATCATGTCCTCACCGTGGGTGCCGCTGCTGCCGCTGATCCCGTACTTCGCGCTCGCCATCCCGCATCTCGGCGAGCTGTGGACGGCGGTGAGCAGGCCCGATCTGGACGTGCTCAGCGCGTTCACCGGTTCGCCGTACGGGGCGGCCGCGATCTGGGCCCACCTGATCGCCTTCGACCTGTTCATCGCGCGGTGGATGTACCTCGAATCCCGCGAGCACCGCATCCACCCGCTGGTGACGGGCCCGATCCTGGCGCTCACGATCTTCCTGTCCCCGTTCGGGCTGGTGGCGTTCCTGCTCGTGCGAAGTGTCCGGATACGCTCGTCGCATGAGTGAGAACGAGGTCGCGGCGGCCGCCGCCATCGCCGAACGCACCGGCGTCGAGAAGCACGACATCGCCGTCGTGCTCGGTTCGGGCTGGCGCCCTGCGGCGGACGTCATCGGGGAGCCGGCGGCGGAGATCCCGCTGGGCGAACTGCCCGGCTTCGTCGCGCCGGGCGCGGTCGGGCACGGGGGGACCGCCCGGTCGGTCCGCGTCGGCGAAAAGCGCGCGCTGATCATGCTGGGCCGCACACACTTCTACGAGGGCAAGGGCATCGACCCGGTCGTGCACAACGTGCGCACCGCCGCGGCCGCGGGCGCCAAGACGGTGCTGCTGACCAACGCGGCGGGCGGTCTGCGCGAGGGTTTCCGCGTCGGGCAACCGGTGCTGATCTCCGACCACCTGAACCTGACCGCGCGCTCGCCGATCGTCGGCGCGAACTTCGTCGACCTGACGGATCTCTACTCGAAGCGGCTGCGCGACATCGCGCGCGAAATCGACCCCTCGCTGGAAGAGGGTGTTTACGCGGGACTGACCGGGCCGCATTTCGAGACTCCGGCGGAGATCCACATGCTGCGGACGCTCGGCGCCGACCTCGTCGGCATGTCGACGGTGCTGGAGGCCATCGCCGCCCGCGCCGCCGGGATCGAGGTCTTCGGGCTCTCGCTGGTGACCAACCTGGCGGCCGGGATGACCGGGGAACCGCTGAACCACGAAGAGGTGCTCGAAGCGGGCCGCCAGTCGGCGACGCGGATGGGCACCCTGCTGAAGGAACTCGTCGCCCGCGCCTGACATACCCATGCGAAAGGCCTCGGCTCACCTGAGCCGGGGGCCTTTCCGTACTTCTCGACCTGCGAACCCGGGAAGCCGCTGCGCGACCTCGACGGCGAGCAGCTTTCGCGACTGCTCGAAAAGGGCGTCCTCAGCGCCGGTCAGCTGTGCACCCACCCCGGCCACGACGACGGCTTCGGCGTTCGTGGACGAACCACCGCGGCAGGACGTTTCCGAACACTTGCCCGATGACGGGATAGAACGACTCGGGTGGGGCATCGATGGCACGGGGTTGAGCATCGGGCCCGAAGAACGAGGCGAACGCCTCGCGCATTCCGAAACCGGCGCTTTCCGTGGCCACACCCGCCTTTTCGACGACCGGGCGCATGTCCTCACCGGTGGCGAATCAGGACGTCGCGCGCGGCGACGGCGAGCGGTAGCAGATGATCATGACCGACCCAGGGAAGTGAAGATCAATCGCACCTTCTCCAACGTACCCGTAGGCTGACTCGGTGACGACTTCCTTGACCCCGGAGCTCCGGGATCGGGCGTTCCGCTGGATCGCCGACGATCCGGACGACGATTCCCGTGTGGAGCTGCAGAACATCCTCGCCCGCGCGATGGGCGGGGAAGCCGGTGCGGCGGACGAACTCGCGGATCGGATGGCGGGCCCGCTCGAGTTCGGCACCGCCGGGCTGCGCGGCCCGGTGCGCGCGGGACCCCAGGGGATGAACGTCGCGGTCGTCACCCGAACGACGGCCGGAGTCGCGGCCTGGCTGACCGCGCAAGGACATCCGGGCGGGGTCGTGGTGGTCGGCCGCGACGCGCGACACGGTTCGGAAGCGTTCGCCAGGGCCGCCGCCGAGGTGCTCTCAGCCGCCGGATTCGCGGTGAAGGTGCTGCCAGGGCCGCTGCCGACGCCGGTGCTCGCGTTCGCCGTGCTGGAACTCGGCGCCGTCGCGGGCATCCAGATCACCGCGTCGCACAATCCCCCCGCCGACAACGGCTACAAGCTTTACGACGCGACGGGCGGCCAGATCGTCCCGCCTTCGGACGGCCAGATCGAACGCGCCATCGAAGCCGCTCCCCCGGCCATCAGCGTCCCGCGCGAGCCGGGCGCCGAGGTGCTGGGCGACGAACTCCGGGACGCCTATCTCGCCAAGGTCGCCGTTCTGCCACGCGGCCCGGAACGCGGGGTCAAGGTCGCCGCGACAGCGTTGCACGGCGTCGGCGCGGAAACCCTGCGTGCCGCCTTCGACCGCGCCGGTTTCACCGAGCTGAGCTTGGTGGCCGAGCAGTCCACGCCGGATCCCGACTTCCCGACGGTCGCCTTCCCGAACCCGGAGGAACCGGGCGCGACGGACCTTTTGCTCGCGCTGGCGTCCGAAGTGGACGCCGATCTGGCGATCGCGCTCGACCCCGACGCCGACCGGTGCGCGCTGGGCGTGCGCGAACGGGACGGTTCGTGGCGGATGCTGCGGGGCGACGAAACCGGCGTCCTCCTCGGCTGGCACATTCTGTCCACTGTGGACTCCATTGATCCGCTCGTGGCGACCACGATCGTGTCGTCGTCGATGCTCGGCGAAGTCGCGAAGGATTTCGGAGCGCGCTACGCGGAGACGTTGACCGGGTTCAAATGGCTGGTTCGCGCGGGCGATGGGCTCGTGTTCGCCTACGAAGAGGCGCTCGGTCTCTGCGTCAATCCCGGTTTCGTGCGTGACAAGGACGGCATCGCCGCCGCCGTGTTCGCCGCGGGACTGACCGCTTCGCTGCGCGCGTCGGGCCGCGGCCCACTGGACGTCCTCGACGAACTGGCCGTGAAACACGGGGTACACGTGACGGATCAGGTCTCGCTGCGGGTCACCGACCTGTCGGTACGGGAGAAGCTGATGGCGGGCCTGCGCGCCGCTCCCCCGGCGTCGCTGGGCGGCATCGACGTCACGATGGAGGATCTCCTGCCCGACGCCGACGTGCTGCGGCTGACCGGAGAGGGCCTGCGCGTCGTGATCAGACCGTCCGGAACCGAGCCGAAGCTGAAGGCGTACCTGCAGGTGAAGCAGCCGGTTTCCGGAGACCTCGCCGAGGCGCGCGTCGCCGCGGACACCAAGCTGGCCGCGCTCCGGGCCGACCTCGAGTCCCGTCTGGCCTGACGCCATGGCCAAGTTGCTGATCGTCCACCACACGCCCTCGCCCTCGACGCAGGAGATGTTCGAAGCCGTCCTCTCCGGCGCGAAACATCCGGATATCGAGGGCGTCGAGGTCGTACGCCGTCCGGCGCTGGGCGCGACCGTGCCCGACGTCCTCGACGCGGACGGCTACCTGCTCGGCACCCCGGCGAATCTCGGCTACATGTCCGGGGCGCTGAAGCATTTCTTCGACACCGTCTATTACCCGTGCCTGGATTCCACGCGAGGGCGGCCGTTCGGTTTCTTCGTGCACGGCGGCGGCGACACCACCGGGACCGTGCGCGGAATCGAGGGCATCACCACCGGTCTCGGCTGGGAGCGCGCGGCTTCCCCGGTCCTCGTCACCGGAAAACCGGGCAAAGAGGAACTGGAGGCTTGTTTCGAACTGGGTGGCACCCTCGCGGCCACCCTCATGGCCTGACCCACCGCCGCAATTAGTCCTCTAGTTGCGGTAGTTGGCGACACGAACCAGCCGCCGAAAGTGGAAAAAGTAAAGGGGCCTGTTACCGGAAGCCCTGGGGGTCGACCTCCGGCAACAGGCCTAGACCAAGGGTTCGCCGTGATGGCGATCAACCTTGGCTACCCAAGCGTACTACATCAAGCACGATCTTGTGCACCCGCCTGGAAAAACGCCTCTCACTCCGTTCTCCGTACACCCCCAGGGCACGGATTCCGGAGCAAGAGGCCCGGACACGGTACGAAACCGCTTGACAACTGTAAACCACTGCATACATAGGCTGTCAACAGCTGCGGACAGACAGAATCGCGTTACACTTCAACTACAGAACGGGACCATGGAACGAACGGGGGGCCATGTCGCCGCACCAGACCTTCGCCCAAAAACTGAGCGCGTTGATCGACTCGGTGCGCGCGGACGAAGGTGCACCGCACAGCTATCGCGAACTGTCCGCGGCGATCGATCGCGCCGGCGGGCCCGCCATGTCACCCGCGTACCTGCAGCAGCTCGCCACCGGCAAACGGATCAATCCGAAGATCCACTACGTCGAAGCGCTCGCGAGACTTTTCGGGGTCCCGATCACCTACTTCTTCGAAGACCAGGAACCGCACCCCATCGGAGAGGCGAAGCTCATGGCCATGCGCGCGCAGGAGCTTTCCCCGCAGGGCCGTCGTCAGGTCATGGATCTGCTGGAACTCGTCGAACGGTACGAACGGGCCGAACGCGAGCAGCCGGGTGAAAACCGATGAAGGAACGCGAACTCCGCAAACGCTGCCGAAAGATGTTGAACAGCCTCGACATCGAACCGCCGCTCGACGTCGGCGTGCTCTGCGAGCGGCTCGGCGAGCGGCGTGGCAGGCCGATCCGGTTGATGCCGTATCCGCTGGAGGTGCCCGGCCCGTTCGGCTGCTGGATCGCCACCTCGTCGGCGGACTACATCTTCTTCCAGCAGGAGACCACGAAGTCCCACCAGGATCACATCGTCCTGCACGAACTCGGGCATATGCTCGCCGACCACCATCCCGGCGGCGACGCCGAACCGGCCGACTTCCTGCGCGGCCCCGCACCCGGGCTCGACGGCGACGCCGTACACCGCGCTTTACGCCGCACCTCCTACGATGAGGCGCACGAATGGGAAGCCGAGACCGTGGCGACGATCATCCTCGAATGGGCGTCGGTCTTGAACTACACGATTCCCCGTCGCGCCGACGACGATGACGTCCGCCGTGTCCAAGGCGCGCTGGGCGACCATCAAGGGTGGCTGTGAACTCGCTGTTCTCCCCTCTCAACCTCGTGGCGATGACACTGTTCGCGACAGCGCTCGCCTGGCGGATCTATCAGACGTACCGGGCGCCGCGGGTGCTGTCCAACTGGGCGATCACCATCACGATCGTCTGCGTCGCCGGTTCCTTCCTCGCCCAGCAGAAAGTCATCTCCGGCTGGCTCGACGGCCTGACCGGCAGGGGCACCGGCCGCCTCGTCAACAACGTCATGCTCGCCTTCGGGGTCTGCGCGCTGTTGATCGTCTTCCTCGGCTCCGCGCTCGGCCCGCGCCGGCCACGACGGGTCCTCTTCGAACTGATTCCGCTGGCAGGCGCGATCGCGCTGATGCTGGTGGCCATGGCCATCACTCCGCCGGAAGCACGCGGGCTCGCGCTGAGCCCGAAGATCGTGCACGTGTCCGGGGTGGCACTGTTCTACCTCGGGGCCGGGCTGTACCTGATCTACGGCCTGTCCGCCTGCGCCTGGTGGATCTTCCGATACATCCGCACGGCGGACCGTCACCTGCGGACCGGGTTGAAACTCAGCGCCGCCGGACTGATCTGCCTTGCCGCAGGCAGCGTCATCCGCGCGCTCTACATCGTGATCGCCTGGGCGTTGGGGCCGTCGATGCCGCTTCTGCTCACCGTCGCCGTCCCGCTGGTGCTACTCGGGATCTTGCTCTTCCTCGCGGGGATCACCTATCCCGGTGTCCGCGCGCGGCTCGCCGCGCTGCGCCGCCGTCGCCAGCACCGCTTGCACCACGAACGGCTCACCCCCTTGTGGACCGCCCTCGCCGAGGTCTACCCGAACATCGTGCTCCGGACCACCCCGCAGGGATCGTGGGAGCGGTGGCGTCCGCGCACGATCCATCGCCATTACTACCGCCGTGTGATCGAGATCCGGGACGGGCTCGTGCAGTTGAGCCCCTACCTGGAAACCGATCTCACCTCGCTCGCCGTCGACGACCCCAGCGCGGCGGCGGAGGCACTGAAGACGGCGATCGCCAGGCAAACCGCGGGCGAGAAGACCGACGGGCGGGCGAAACTCGTGCTTCCCGGCGGTGGCGCGGACATCGAATCCGACGTGCGGCCGTTGCTCGCGCTTTCGGCCGCGGTATCCCGGAACGGGGCATGACCTTGCAGCTTCTCCTTACCGCCAGCCGGATCCTGCCACGCCCGAGCACACCCGTCGAGGACGGCGCCGTGCTCGTCGAGGGCGACCGGATCCTCGCGGCGGGCCCGCGCGCCGAAGTCACCGCGCAGGCGTCGCCGGACGCTGAAAGACTCGACTTCCCCGGCGCGACGCTGATGCCCGGCCTCTTCAACGCCCATGTGCACCTGGCTTTCGACGCCACCCGCGAGATGCTCCCGAATTTCCTGGCGAGTGACGACGTCGCTCTCCGCGCCGGGGCCAAAGACCGCTTGGGGCAGTTGCTGCGCAGCGGTGTCACGACGGTGCGAGACCTCGGCGACCGCGACGCCCTCGGCGCACGGGTCCGGGTGGAACTGGCGGCTGAAAGGATCGCCGCTCCCCGTCTGCTGACCGCGGGCACGCCGCTGACCGTGCCCAGGGGACACTGCCATTTCTTCGGCGGTGAGGTCACCGGCGACGGCGTGATCCGCGCGCTCATCGACGCCAACGCGGCCGACGGCGCGGACGTGATCAAGGTGATGGCCAGCGGCGGCCAGATCACCGAAGGCGGCGCGGACATGTGGGAGTCGCAGTTCGACGTCCGGCAACTGCAGTTGATCGTCGAACACGCGGCGAGCCACGGGCTTCCCGTCGCGGCGCACGCTCACGGCGCCGACGCGATCGAGGCGTCGGTCGAGGCCGGCGTCCGCACCATCGAACACTGCACGTGGATGACCGGGCCACAACAGCAGGACCGGCGTGACGGCGTCGCCAAACGGATGGCCGACGAGGGCATCGCGGCGTGCTCGACGAGCAGCCGCAACTGGCGCGTACTGGCCGAGCGCATGGGTGAGGAACTCGCGAAGAACGTCTACGGCCGGCTGTCCTGGCTGGAGGAACTGGACGTCCCGCTCCTGTCGGGGACGGACGCCGGGCTTCCCGGTTCGGTCTTCGACGACCCCGTCGGCGCCCTCGAACTCTACGAATGGCTTGGCTTCGGCAAGCGCCGGATCCTGGAGATCGCGACCGAGGACAGTGCCACCGGACTCGGCTTCGGCGACGTCACCGGACGGCTCGCCCCCGGACTGAGCGCCGACGTCCTGGTGGTCGACGGCGACCCGCTCACCGACCTTTCCGCACTCCGGAACCTTCGTCTCGTCCTCGCGCGCGGCTCCCAGGTCTGACCCGAGAGTGGGGCCGCCTGTTTGGTGACACCGTTTTAAAACGGTGTTATTGTCGCCTTCGCCACCACAGCGAAGGGAAAAACCATGGAAGGCCCGATCAGACTGTTCACGGTCATCGCGCTCGTGTCGCTGCCGACGGTGATGTACGGCGGATACGCCTTGATGGGCGTCCTGCGCGACCGGAAACTGACCGAACACCAGCGGACCATGTTCCGCGCCGGCCACGCCCACGCCGGTGTCCTGCTGGTCTTGGCGCTGGTCGCGCTGCAGATCCTCGGGCAGACCGGGCTCACGGACACCGCGTCGTGGATCGTGTGCTTTCTCCTGTTGTTCGGTGTGCTCGCCCAGTCGGGTGGCTTCTTCCTGCACCTGGCACCGGGCAAGGGCAAGCTCGGCGGCCGGGTCACCAGCGCCGGGGCCGTCCTGCTCGGGGCGGCGATCCTGACCACCGCGTACGGCGTGGCCTTCCCCTGACAAAAGCGTTGACGGCCGCTCGTTAAGCTTGCTGACGTGCCTGAATACCTGCCGACAGCCCCCGCCAAGGGGACCCGCGACTTCCTGCCCGCCGAGATGTCCGTCCGGACGCAGGTGTTCGGCCATCTCTACGACGTGCTCGAACTGCGGGGATTCCTCCGCTACGACGGCCCGATCCTCGAACCCGCCGAGATCTACGAGCGCAAGTCCGGTCAGGAGATCGCGGACC
The DNA here is from genome assembly GCF_047608695.1 of Amycolatopsis sp. cmx-11-32. Classification (NCBI taxonomy): domain Bacteria; kingdom Bacillati; phylum Actinomycetota; class Actinomycetes; order Pseudonocardiales; family Pseudonocardiaceae; genus Amycolatopsis; species Amycolatopsis sp. cmx-11-32. The sequence goes on from NZ_JADNQN010000001.1 coordinate 319,968, forward strand.
AGCAGCTGTACACGCTGACCACCAAGGGTGGCGAGCGGCTGGCGCTGCGCCCGGAGATGACACCGTCGGTCGCCAGGATGATCGCGGGCAACGCCAAAGCGCTGCAGTTCCCGGTGCGCTGGTACAGCCACCCGAACTGCCACCGCTACGAGCGGCCGCAGCGTGGGCGGGTCCGCGAGCACTGGCAGATCAACGCGGACATCTTCGGTTCGGACAGCGCGAACTGCGAGATCGAGATCTTCGAGCTGATCCACGACATGATGGGCGCGCTCGGCGCGACCCCGGACATGTTCCAGGTGCGCGCCAACGACCGGAACCTGCTCTCTTCGGCGCTCACCGACATCGTCGGCGTGACCGCGGAGCAGTTGCCGCAGGTGTTCACCCTGGTGGACCGCTGGGAGAAGTCGGACCGCACGAAGCTGAGCGACGTCGCGGCCGAGATCGGGCTGACCGGCAAGCAGTTCGAGAAGCTGACGGAGACCCTGTCGTCCGGCGCGGCCCTGCTCGACGAGCTGCCCGAGCAGGTCAAGGAGAACTCCAACCTGGTGAAGGTGCTGAACAGCGGCGCCGCGAACCTGATCACGTTCGATCCGATGATCGTGCGCGGGCTCGCGTACTACACGTCGACCGTGTTCGAGGTCTTCGACACCTCTCCGGAGAACCGCCGGGCCCTCTTCGGCGGCGGCCGGTACAGCGACCTGGCGTCGTTGTTCACGTCGCAGCAGATCCCCGGGATCGGCTTCGGCATGGGCGACGTCACGCTGATCGACTTCCTCGACACCCACGAGCTGACGCCGAAGCCGCGCAGCGAGGCCGATGTCGTGGTGATCCCGGTGGTCGAAGAGCTCACCGACGCCGCACGTGAGGTCGCGGGACGGCTCCGGAAAGCCGGTCTGCGCACGCTCACGCCCGTCGAACTCCGCAAGCTGGGCAAGGAACTCACCCGGGCCGACAAGGCCGGAGCGCGGGCCGTGGTGATCGTCGGCCAGGAGGACTGGGACGCCGGAAACGTGACGGTCCGCGGTCTCGCGACCCGCGAGCAGCAGACCGTCGCCCTCGACGCCGTGGTCTCGACCGTCGCTTCTTTGCTCTGACGCGGAAATCCGGCGCCGGGTTGATCCCGGCGCCGGACCTCGTCTCACTCAGCGCGAAAGCGTTCGCATGGACGCTTCGGGGTAGCGCTCCCCCGCGACCGCGTCAGCGGGTACCGCCGCCTCGATCGCGGCCACGTCCTCGGCGGTCAGCTTCAGCCCGACGGCCGCGACGTTCTCTTCGAGGTACTTGCGCCGCTTCGTCCCCGGAATCGGCACGACGTCCTCACCCTGGGCCTGCACCCACGCCAACGCCAGCTGGCCCGCGGTCACACCCTTCTGCTCGGCCAGCGCCCGCAGCGCCTCGACGATCGCCAGGTTCCGCTCCAGGTTGCCATCGGCGAACCGCGGCTGGGTCGTCTGCCGGAAGTCGCCGTCCGCGAAGTCCTCTTTGGACTTGAAGCGGCCGGTGAGGAAACCGCGTCCCAGCGGGGAATACGGCACCAATCCGATGCCGAGCTCCCGGCAGACCGGGACGACCTCGTCCTCGATGTCGCGCGACCACAACGACCATTCCGTCTGCACGGCCGTCACCGGATGCACGGCGTGCGCCCGCCGGATCGTCTCCGGACCGGCCTCCGACAACCCGATGTGCCGGACCTTCCCCTGCTCGACCAGTGAGGACAGCGCGGCGACGGTCTCCTCGATCGGCACGTCCGGGTCGACACGGTGCTGGTAGTACAGATCGATGTGGTCGACGTTCAGCCGCCGCAGCGACGCTTCGACCTGTTGCCGCACATAGAATTCGTCGCCGCGGATCCCGCGCTTGCCGGGATCCGCCTCGTCGCGGACGATGCCGAACTTGGTGGCCAGCACGACCTTGTCCCGCTTGCCTGTCAGCGCGCGGCCGACGAGTTCCTCGTTGCGGCCGAAGCCGTACATGTCCGCCGTGTCGATCAGGGTCACACCCAGCTCGATCGCGCGATGGATCGTCGCGACCGATTCGGTGTCGTCACCTTGGCCGTAGAACTCGCTCATGCCCATACAGCCGAGCCCCTGCGCGCCGACTTCCAGCGCGCCGAGACCGCGGGTGGGCAGGGTTGAACCCGTCATGTTTTCTCTCGCATTCTTCGGAGACTTATTTGCCGGCGGCGCGAGCGAGCCGCTCCGGGTAACGCTCACCGGCGATCGCCTCGACGGGCGCCGCCTTTTCGATGGCCGCGATGTCCACTTCGGACAGTTCCAGTTCCGCCGCGGCGGCGTTCTCTTCGAGGTACTTACGGCGTTTGGTGCCCGGGATCGGCACGACGTCGCCACCCCGCGACTGCACCCACGCGAGCGCCAGCTGTCCGGCGGTGACGCCCTTCTCCGCCGCCAAAGCACGCAGCGCCTCGACGATCGCCATGTTGCGCTCGACGTTGCCCTCGGCGAACCGCGGCAGTCCGCGGCGCATGTCGTCCGCGGGCAGGTCCTTCACCGACGTCACGCTGCCGGTGAGGAAACCGCGGCCGAGCGGCGAGAAAGGCACGACGCCGATCCCCAGTTCACGAACGGTCGAGAGGATCTCGCCCTCGATGCCGCGAGTCCACAGCGACCATTCGCTCTGCAGCGCCGTCACCGGGTGCACGGCGTGCGCGCGACGGATCGTCTCGGCGCCGGCTTCGGAGATCCCGGCGAACCGGATCTTCCCCTCCTCCACCAGCTCCGCGAGCGCGCCCCAGGTCTCCTCGACCGGCGTGTCCGGGTCGACGCGGTGCTGGTAGTAGAGGTCGATGTGGTCGACGTTCAGCCGTCGCAAGGACTCTTCGCAGCTCTGCTTGACGTACGCCGCGTCGCCGCGAGCGGTCATCCCGCCGTCTTCGGTCCAGATGATGCCGAACTTGGTCGCCAGCACGACCTGGTCCCGTTTGCCCGCGATCGCCCGGCCGACCAGTTCCTCGTTCTCGCCGCCGCCGTAGACGTTCGCCGTGTCGAGCAGGGTCACACCCAGTTCGAGGGCGCGGTGGACGGTCGCGATCGACTCCGTGTCGTCGTTCCGGACACCGTAGGCGTCGCTCATTCCCATGCAGCCGAGCCCCTGCGCCCCGACTTCCAGACCGCCGAGCTTCCTGGTGCTGATCACGCTGAAATTCCCTCCATGGTGACACCGGTGCCGAGCACCTTGCGTTCCACCTGGTCGTAGTGGTCGATCTTGTAGTCGAGGATGTCGAGGCAGGCCTGCAACTCGGCGATCCGGTCGGCGACCGAGGTGCGCTGGTCGACGAGGATCGACTTGCGCCGTCCCGCGCTCGCCGCTCCGTGGTGGCGCAGCGACGCGTACTCCCGCATGCGCTTGATGGGCATGCCGGTCAAGCGCAGCTTGGTCAGGAACCCCAGCCATCCGAGGTCGTCGTCGCTGTAGGCGCGACGCCCCGCGGCGTCCCGCGCCGGAGGCTCGACGAGTTTGATGCGCTCGTAGTACCTGAGGGTGTCGATGGACAACCCGCTACGTCGCGCGGCTTCCGCTATCGAGTAGCTCATGTGAACGACAGTACGACCTGGAGTGCACTCCAGGTCAAATCCGAATCCGAGCGATTGATAACAGCGTTGCGATACGCTCTGCTCATGCCCCGCCCCAGGACGCACGACGAGAACCTCCGGCTGAAACTGCTGGACCGCGCCGGTGAGCTCATCTCGGCCGACGGCCCGAAGGCCCTCAGCCTCCGCAAACTGGCCGCCGACGTCGGCACGTCCACCACCGCGGTCTATTCACTCTTCGGCGGGAAAACAGACCTTGTCAGCGCGCTTTTCTCGGAGGGCTTCCGGCGCTTCGGCGTCCGGATGTCCGGGGTCTCGCTGAGCGGCGACCCGGTCGAGGACCTGGTGCGCCTCGGCGTCGCGTACCGGGAAAGCGCGCTGGCCGATCCGCACCTCTACGCGATCATGTTCACGAAGTCGGTGCCGGGTTTCGAACCGGCCGAGGAGACGTCCGAGCAGGCTCGCGCCACGATGGCGCCGCTGGAGGAGACGATCCGCACCGCTGTCGCGGACGGCGTTTTCCTCGGCGCGCCGCCCGAGGTCATCGTCGTGAGCTGCTGGGGCACCGTGCACGGCCTCGTGTCGCTGGAACTGAACGGGAACCTGCCGGACGCGTACACCGTGAGCACCGCTTACGAGACGGCCCTGCGGGCGAACGCCTCCGGCTGGCTGCGCCGCTGACAGCTCGCGTTTAGCCCGCTAAACGCGACGCCGCGCGCTTGCTCAAGTACATGAAGGCCCCCATCCTTGCGCCTAGCTCCAGGGTCCCGGCAAAGTCGCAGCGACGCTGGTGGTAGTCCGGGCTTGACGTTTCTGGTGCCTGCAAGAGCCGAGTGGGAAGATTTGGGACGGTGAACGTCCGAAACCTTCCCCGCTCGGGCGTGTGCCGGAGGGAGACTCCGCGACCAGTGTGACCGCAGCGACGACTAACCGCCTAACCCGCAAGACCTCGACTTTGCCGGGACCTTGCGCCTAGTTCCGTGAAGGCCCCCTTCACGTACTCCCTGAAGCGGCGGGAAAGGGTCCTCACGCGCACCCGGATCGCGTTCAGCGGGCTAAACGCGATCGGAGTCCGCTCAAACGGCCCCGTACTGCCGGTCCCCCGCGTCCCCGAGACCCGGCACGATGAACCCGGAGTCGTTGAGCCGCTCGTCGACGCTCGCGGTCACCACCCGCACCGGCAGCCCGGTCTTCCCGAGGTGCTCGATTCCCTCGGGAGCGGCCAGCGCGCAGATCGCGGTGACGTCGGTGGCGCCGCGATCGGTGAGCAGCCGGATCGTGTACTCCATCGAGCCGCCGGTCGCCAGCATCGGGTCGAGCACCAGCACCGGCCGGTCGGCGAGCGATTCGGGCAGCGACTCCAGGTACGGCGTCGGCTTGAGCGTCTCCTCGTCGCGGGCGAGCCCGACGAAGCCCATCTGGGCGTCGGGGATCAGCTTGTGCGCCTGGTCCGCCATCCCCAGCCCGGCCCGCAGGACCGGCACCAGCAGCGGCGGGCTCGCCAGCGCGTAGCCGTCGGTGCGCGCCACCGGCGTGTGGATCCGGTCGACGCGCACGGGCATGTCGCGGGTGGCTTCGTAGACCAGCATGACGGTCAGTTCGTGCAGCGCCGCGCGGAAGGCGGCGCTGTCGGTGCGCGCGTCGCGCATGGTGGAGAGCCTGGCCTTGGCCAGCGGGTGATCAACGACGTGCACATCCATGCCGGTCAATTTAACGTCTCACGCCTGCCGCGCGAACCAGCCGACCCAGCGGCGCTGCCAGGGTGTCTCCACCGAACGCTCGTGGTGGTTCGCCCGTGCCCACGCCACGGCCTCGTCGGCGCTCAGCCCGCCGAGCGTCGCCAGGCAGGACAGCACCGTGCCGGTCCGCCCGACCCCGCCGTAACAGGCGACCTCGACGTTCTCTCCCGCCGCGGCCCGCCCGTGCGCGGCCACGATCTGCTGCCGGGCCTCCTCCCGGTCCATCGGGAGCAGGAAGTCGGGCCAGCGGATCCACTCGTGGTCCCAGTCCAGCTTGTGGTCGTGCTTCCGGCGCAGCTTCGCGCCACCCAGATATAGCCCGAAGTCCGGCGAAGGCCCCTCTGGCCAGGGACGACCCAGGCCTCGTCCTCGAATCTCGACACCGTCCGGCAGCGTGATCGCGCCGGGTAATGAGTTCCCCATCACGGCAGAATCCCATTGTCGGCCGGAAGGTGGACGCCCGGCCCTCCCGGCGGCGCTAGGCTCCTGCGCGTGAGCGAAGAGTCCGCCCTGCCGGGACCCGAACAGATGCGCATCTCCGACGCCGACCGCGAGCAGGTCGCGCAGGTGCTGCACGCGGCGATGTCCGAGGGCCGCATCACCATCAACGAGCTGGAAGAACGGCTCACCATCGTCTACGCGGCCAAGACCGTCGGCGACCTCGAACCGGTCACCGCGGACCTGCCGCGGAACCGCTCGGCGATCCAGCCGGCGACGTCGCGCGCGCTCGGTTTGCCCGACGACCGCATCGGCGGGCATCCGGGCTCCGGCGCCTCGATCGCCGTCATGTCCGGCGCGTCCCGCAAGGGCAGCTGGGTCGTCCCGCCGCAGCACAACAGTTTCGCGTTCTGGGGCGGGACCGACATCGACCTGCGGCACGCGCGCTTCGCCGAGAAGAACACGACGATCACCGCGGTCGCGATCATGGGCGGGATCGACATCGTCGTGCCCGACGACATCAACGTGGACGTCACCGGAATCGGCTTCATGGGGGCCTTCGAACTGGAGGACCGCGCCGGTACGCCCGCCGCGCCGCCGACCGCCCCGACGGTGAAGATCACCGGACTGGCGTTCTGGGGCGCCGTCATCGTCAAGCGAAAGCCACGCAACAGAGATGTACCTGAACTCGAAGGCTGAACCGAACCGGGGGGACCGTCTGATGCGCCGAAGTTTCGTCGCCATCGCTTGTGCCGCACTGCTTTCCGTCACTGCCTTCCCGGCGGCGGCGGGCGGAAAGACCGATCCGCGCCAGACCGCGATGGACGCGGCGGTCGCCGCCGGCATCCCGGGGATGGTCGCGGTCGCCGACGATTTCCGAGGCGTCAGCGGCGTCGCGAGCATCGAGCGGCCCGGCAAACCCGACGCCTCCGGGCGCTGGCGGGTCGCGAGCGTGTCCAAGGTCTTCGTCGCGACGCTGGTCCTGCAGCTGGCGGCCGAGAAGCGCGTCGGACTCGACGAACCTGTCCAGCGCCACCTGCCAGGGCTGCTGCCGTATCCGGAACCGATCACCGTCCGCCAGCTGCTGCAGCACACCAGTGGCCTCCCCCGCGACCTGCTTCCCGAGGACTCCTGGGCGACCGGGCCGGAGGTCGACACCGAACGCTTCCAGCACTTCGACAGCGACGACCAGATCCGCCTCAGCACGAAGAAGCAGCCGCTGGTGTTCAAGCCGGGGACGAACTGGGCGTACTCCAACACCGGCTACAACGTCCTCGGCCTGCTGGTCGAGAAGCTCACCCGCAAGCCGCTCGAACGGGTGCTGGACGAGCGCATCGCCCGCCCGCTGCACCTGCGCGACACCTCGCTCCCCCGCGACTTCCCGTTCCTGATCGGCCCGGCCGCCCGCGGCTACGAGCAGCTGTACGACGCCCCGCGCGGCCTCACCGACGTCACCACTTACAACTACTCGCGCTACTTCGGCGCGGGCGGCGTGGTGTCCTCGGGCGCCGACCTCAACCGCTTCTTCGAGGCGCTGCTCGGCGGCCGCCTGCTGCCGGCCGATCTCCTCGCGCAGATGAAGAAGACGGTCCCGGCGGGTGGGATGGAGTACGGCCTCGGCCTGATGAAGCTGAACCTCAAGAGCGCGGGCATCTGCGCGGAGGACATCACCATCTGGGGCCACGGCGGCGACCTGCCCGGCTTCAACACCCTCAGCTTCCGTGACGACGCGGGCAAGAACATCTCGACGCTGGCCACCGTGGACCTCACCGCGTCACCGGACGCCTCGCTCAAACGCCAGCTGCCGATGATCAGCGAGTTCTGCGCGCCGGTGCTGCCCGCGCCGGCCACCGCCCGGGCCCCGGTGCCCAGCCTGTAGGCCGCCTACACTCACCGGTATGACAGCTACGACCAGCTCGTCGGCGGTGACGGCCACCCCGGCGCCGCTGACGGACGCGACTCGCGACGAGGCGAGCCTGCGCCGGTTCCTGCACGGGCTGCCCGGTGTCGACCAGGTCGGCGTCGAGCAGCGGGCCGCGGGCCTCGGCACACGCAGCATCAAGAAGTCCGCCAAGCTCTGGGCGATCGACACCGCCATCTCGATGGTCGACCTGACGACCCTCGAAGGCGCCGACACGCGGGGCAAGGTCCGCGCGCTCGCGGCGAAGGCCAAGCGGCCGGACCCGGACCGCCCGGACACCCCGCGGGTGGCGGCCGTGTGCGTGTACCCGGACATGGTCGAGACGGCTGTCGAGGCGCTGCGCGGCACCGGCATTCACGTCGCGAGTGTGGCCACCGGCTTCCCGGCGGGCCGCACGAGCCGCGAGATCAAGCTGGCCGACACCAAGATCGCCGTCGACGCCGGCGCCGCCGAGATCGACATGGTGATCGACAGGGGCGCGTTCCTTCAGGGCCGCTACCTGGCGGTCTTCGAGGAGATCCAGGCGATCAAGGCCGCCTGTGGCAGCGCCCACCTCAAGGTCATCCTCGAGACCGGTGAACTGGCCACCTACGACAACGTGCGCCGCGCGTCCTGGCTCGCGCTGCTGGCGGGCGGCGACTTCATCAAGACCTCCACCGGCAAGGTCTCGCCGGCCGCGACGCTGCCGGTCACCCACGTGCTGCTGCAGGCCGTCCGCGACTGGTTCGTCCAGACCGGTGACCTGCGTGGCGTCAAACCCGCCGGTGGCATCCGGACGACCAAGGACGCGATCAAGTACCTGGTCGCGGTGCACGAGGTCGCCGGTGAGCAGTGGCTGACGCCGGACCTCTTCCGGTTCGGGGCGTCCAGCCTGCTCAACGACCTCCTGCTGCAGCGCCGCACCCAGGCCGACGGCCACTACAGCGGTCCCGACTACGTGACGGTGGACTGATCCATGGGCATCTTCGAGTACGCGCCCGCGCCCGAATCGCGCGACCTCGCGAACCTCAAACCGCACTACCGGCCGTTCGTCAACGGCGAGTTCGTGGACGGCTCCGGCGAGCCGCTCAAGACAATCAACCCGGCCACCGAAGAGGTGCTCGCCGAGGTTGGCACCGCGTCGGTGTCCGATGTGGACAAAGCGGTCAAGGCCGCACGCAAGGCGTACACCGGCGTCTGGTCCAAGATGCCGGGCTCGGAACGCGCCAAGTACCTGTTCCGCATCGCACGCCTGATCCAGGAGCGGTCGCGGGAGCTGGCCGTGCTGGAAAGCCTCGACAACGGCAAGCCGATCAAGGAATCGCGCGACTCCGACGTGCCGACGGCCGCCGCGCACTTCTTCTACCACGCGGGTTGGGCCGACAAGCTCGACTACGCGGGCTACGGCCCGAACCCGAAGCCGCTCGGTGTCGCGGGCCAGGTCATCCCGTGGAACTTCCCGCTGCTGATGCTGGCTTGGAAGATCGCACCCGCGCTGGCCACCGGCAACACCGTGGTGCTCAAACCGGCGGAGACCACGCCGTTGACCGCGCTCGTGTTCGCGGAGATCTGTCAGCAGGCGGAACTCCCGCCCGGGGTGGTCAACATCCTGCCCGGCGCCGGTGACATCGGCGCCGCGCTGGTGGGCCACGACGACGTCGACAAGGTCGCCTTCACCGGATCCACCGACGTCGGCAAGGCCATTCAGCGTCAGGTCGCCGGCACGTCGAAGAAGCTCACGCTGGAACTGGGCGGCAAGGCCGCGAACATCGTCTTCGACGACGCCGCGCTGGACCAAGCCGTCGAGGGGATCGTCAACGGGATCTTCTTCAACCAGGGCCACGTCTGTTGCGCGGGTTCGCGTCTGCTGGTGCAGGAGTCGATCGCCGACGAGGTGCTCGAAAAGCTCCGCTACCGCGTCTCGACCCTGCGGCTGGGCGACCCGCTCGACAAGAACACCGACATCGGCGCGATCAACTCCGCCGAGCAGCTCGCGAAGATCAAGGGACTGGTGGAATCCGGCGACGCCGAAGGCGCGGAGCGCTGGACCAGCCCGTGCCCGGTGCCGGAACGCGGTTTTTTCTTCGCTCCCACGGTGTTCTCGGATGTCCAGCAGTCGATGCGCATCGCCCGCGAGGAGATCTTCGGGCCGGTGCTGTCGGTGCTGACGTTCCGCACGCCGGACGAGGCCGTGACCAAGGCGAACAACACGCCGTATGGGCTCTCCGCCGGTATCTGGACCGAGAAGGGCTCGCGCATCCTGTGGATGGCGAACCAGCTCCGCGCCGGTGTCGTCTGGGCCAACACGTTCAACCGCTTCGATCCCGCCGCGCCGTTCGGCGGCTACCAGGAGTCGGGTTTCGGCCGCGAAGGCGGACGCACCGGACTGGAGGCCTACCTCGATGTCTGACCGTATTTCGGTGGCGAAGACCTACAAGCTCTACGTCGGCGGCAAGTTCCCGCGCTCGGAGTCGGGCCGGGTGTACCCGGTCACCGACGCCAAGGGCAAGTTCCTGGCCAACGCCTCGCACGCGTCCCGCAAGGACGTCCGCGACGCGGTTTCCGCCGCCCGCAAAGCATTCGGCGGCTGGTCAGCGGCGACGGCCTACAACCGTGGCCAGGTGCTGTACCGGGTGGCGGAGATGCTGGAAGGCCGTCGCGAGCAGTTCGTCGCGGAGGTTTCGGCGTCCGAAGGCGTGGCGGCGAAGAAGGCTCAGTCCCTTGTGGACGCTTCGATCGATCGCTGGGTCTGGTACGCGGGCTGGACGGACAAGATCGTGACCGTCCTCGGCGCGGCCAATCCCGTCGCGGGCCCGTACTTCTCCTTCACGGTCCCCGAACCGACCGGTGTCGTCGGCGTGCTCGCGCCGCAGCAGTCGTCGCTGCTGGGCCTGGTGAGTGTGCTGGCCCCGGTGCTGGCGACGGGCTCGACCGCCGTGGTCGTCTCCAGTGCGGAGCGACCGCTGCCCGCGATCACCCTGTCGGAGGTCCTGGCGACGTCCGACCTGCCCGGTGGCGTGGCGAACATCCTGACCGGACGGGCGTCGGAGCTGGGCCCGTGGCTGGCGTCGCACGCGGACGTCAACGCCCTCGACCCGACCGGCGCCGAGCCTTCGGCCCGTGCCGACCTGGCGCGAGACGCCGCGGGCACCGTGAAGCGCGTCCTGTCCGTCTCGGACGCCGAGCCGGACTGGACGGCCGACGCCGACATCGCGCGACTGCGGCGGTACCTGGAAGCGAAGACCGTCTGGCACCCGCTGGGCGTCTGACCCCCTGGCGCAATTAGTCCTCTAGTTGCGGTCCGTGTGGATCGCAACCAGAGGACTAAACGCGTTCCGGCGCCAGGCACCTCGTCGCGTTTAGTCCTCTGGTTGCGGCCGCTTTACGGGTGCAGGTCGGCGCCGGTCAGGGCCCGGCCCGGAAGCGGCTCGTTCGAGCCCGCGGCCCGCAGGCCGTCGATCATGATCCCGATGCACCGCCGGGTCGCCATCCGCGCGACCTCCTCGCCCTTGCCCGGCATCTGCCGCAGCACGGTCGCGAACAGGATCGCCACGTCACCGGTCGCGACGTCCGTGCGGAGCCGTCCCTCCGCCTGCGCTCCCCGCACGAAGGCGTCCATCACCAGCAGCAACTCGTCGCGCAGGGCCTTGATCGCGGGGTCGCCGGTGAGGATCGCCAGCGCGCGAGGCGACACCATCGCGAGCTGAATGCTCAGCTGCAGCTCCATCGACTGGTGCAAGAGCCGGATCAGGGCGTCCCAGTCGGAGGACTCCTGGTCCTTCGCGGCCTTCGCGTCCCTGAGAACCCGATCGAAGTTGTCGACGGCGACCGCCCGGATCAACGCGTCCCGGTCCGGGAAGCGCCGGTAGAGGGTGCCGACGCCGACGCCCGCCGAGCGCGCGATCTCCTCCATCGGGACCTCGGGGCCCTGAGCGGCGAAGATGACTCTCGCGGCGGCCAGGATCTGATCCCGGTTCCGGCGCGCGTCGGCACGCAAGCGGGTCTCGGGGTCGGCTGTCATGATCCTCGCCTCTCAAGGGTGCTTCGGCGCCGTGATTCTCGCACGTACGCGCGCGCCCTTCACGCTTCCCGGAGAACCACCCCTTCGCGAGTGGACGACCTGCCTCCACTTGAGTACCTTGGATGACATAAGCGGAATAAAACCATCCGCATACATTTTGGGGCCCACTTTCCGATATCGCCCGAACCCACCCGACATGCTGGGGAAGGACAAACCCGATGACCGACGTCGAGGAAACCACCGCCACCTTGCCGCTGGAACGCACTTGCCCGTTTTCACCGCCGCCGGAATACAAGAAACTTCGCGAGGAAAGCCCGATTTCCCGGGTCGGTCTGCCTTCCGGGCAGACGGCTTGGGCACTCACCCGGCTCGAAGACATCCGCGAAATGCTGAGCAGCCCGCATTTCAGCTCCGACCGGCTGAATCCGTCGTTCCCGTTGATGGTCACACGGCAAATCCGGCGTGAAGACAAGCCGTTCCGCCCGTCTCTCATCTCGATGGACCCGCCGGAGCACAGCCGAGCCCGGCGTGACGTCGTCGGGGAATTCACGGTCAAACGCATGAAGGCGCTGCAGCCGCGCATCCAGCAGATCGTCGACGAGCATATCGACGCCCTGCTCGCGGGCCCCAAACCCGCCGATCTGGTACAGGCGCTTTCCCTGCCGGTTCCGTCGCTGGTGATCTGCGAACTGCTCGGCGTCCCCTATTCGGACCACGATTTCTTCCAGGCCCGCAGTTCCAAGATGCTGAACCGTGAGGTCTCCCCCGAGGAAAGGCAGTCGGCGTTCGAGCAGCTCGAGAGCTATCTCGACGAACTCGTAACCAAGAAAGAAGCGAACCCCACCGAAGACGACCTCATCGGCCGCCAGATCCTGAAGCAGCGGGAATCGGGCGAGGAAGACCACGGCGAACTCGTCAGCTTGGCGTTTCTGCTGCTCATCGCCGGCCACGAGACGACGGCGAACATGATCTCGCTCGGCACGGTGACCCTGCTGGAGAACCCCGATCAGCTGGCGAAGATCAAGGCGGACCCGGACAAGACCCTCCCCGCGATCGAGGAGCTGCTGAGGGTCTTCACCATCGCGGAGATAGCGACCTCACGCTTCGCCACGACCGACGTCGAGATCGGCGGCACGCTCATCCGCGCCGGTGACGGGGTCGTCGGCCTGAGCAACGCCGGCAACCACGATCCGGACGGGTTCGAGAACCCCGACGACTTCGACATCGAGCGTGGCGCACGGCACCACGTCGCGTTCGGGTTCGGGGTGCACCAGTGCCTCGGCCAGAACCTCGCGCGGATGGAACTCCAGATCGTTTTCGATACGCTGTTCAAGCGTATTCCGGGCATCCGGATCGCCGTTCCGGTCGACGAACTGCAGTTCAAGCACGACTCGTCGATCTACGGCCTCCACGCCCTTCCGGTCACCTGGTAGGAGGATCCATGAAGATCATCGCGGACACCGGGAGGTGTGTGGGCGCGGGCCAGTGCGTGCTCACCGACCCCGATCTGTTCGATCAGAGCGAGGACGACGGGACGGTCATCGTGCTGAACGCGGAGCCCGAAGGCGACGCACAGGAGAACGCGCGCACGGCCGTGCATATCTGCCCTGGTCAGGCGCTCTCGCTCGCTTAAGTGAGTGGCTGTTCCGAGTCCGTGAAGGTCGCCTTGAGGGACTCTGGGTCCCTCAAGGTGGCCTTCACGGACCGCAGTCCGGCCCCAAGACCTACTTGACCGCGCCCATCGACAGGCCGCGGACGAGGTGGTTCTGCGCGATCCAGCCGACGATCATCACCGGCGACGACGCGAGCAGCGCGGCCGCGGACAGCTGCGCCCAGTACAGGCCCTCGCTGGTGATGAACCCGACCAGGAACACCGGCACGGTCCCGGCCCGCGCGGCGGTGAGGTTGACCGAGTAGAAGAACTCGGTCCACGAGAAGATCACGCAGATCAGCGCGGTCGCGGCCACCCCTGGCGCGACGACCGGCATGATGATCTTCCGCAGCAGCACCGGCAGGGTCGCGCCGTCGATCCGGGCCGCTTCGATCATCTCGTGCGGCACTTCGAGGAAGAACGACCGCATCATCCAGATGGCCAGCGGCAGGTTCATCGAGGTGTACAGGATGATCAGCGCCCACACGTTGTCCAGCAGCTGGGTGTTCTGCGAGATCACGTACAGCGGGATGATCGCCGCCACGATCGGCAGCATTTTCGTCGACAGGAAGAAGCCGAGCGCGTTGCTCGTCCCCTTCACCGGCGCCAGCGACAGCGCGTACGCCGCCGGGATTCCCAGCAGCAGCACGAAAATCGTCGAGACGATGGTGACGAACGCGGAATTCGACAGGTACGGCAGGAACCCGCGTTCGAGTACACCGGCGAACTGGTCGAGGGTCGGGGAGAAGAACAGCCGCGGCGGATCGGTGTAGGCGTCGGCCTCCTGTTTGAAGGCCGTGAGGATCATCCACAGCAGCGGGAACACGAACAGAATCGCGATCACCCAGGTCGCGACCGTCAGCGCGCCCGCGCCGAACCGGCCTCTCATTTCGCGCCTCCCTGGACCGAGAACGTGCGGAACATCAGTCGCAGCGCGAAAGTCGCGACGATCATCGTCAGGATCACGACGATGACGCCCATCGCGGACGACTGCCCGATGTCAAAACCTTGGAACGCCCGCTGGTAGATGTAGAACGGCAGGTTCGTGCTGGCCGTACCCGGGCCTCCTTGTGTCATCAGGAAGATCGCGTCGAAGCTGTTCACGATGTAGATCGCGCCCAGCAGCGTCGCCAGCTGCAGGAACCGGCTCAGATGCGGCAGGGTGATCAAGGTGAACGTCCGCCAGCGGCCGGCGCCGTCGACCGACGCGGCCTCCAGCACGTCCTTGGGCTGGCTCTGCAGCCCGGCCAGGATCAGCAGCATCATGAACGGCGTCCACTGCCAGACGACCTGGGCCATCACCGCCGCGAGCGGGAACTCCGAAAGCCAGTCGACGTCCGTGCCGAAGACGAAGTGCAGCAACCCGTAGGTCGGGTCGAACATCGTCGTCTTCCACAGCAGCGCGCCCGCCGCGGGCAGGATCAGGAACGGCGTGATCAGCAGCGTCCGGACCACGCCGCGGCCGAGGAACTCGCGGTCCAGCAGGATCGCGAGTCCCAGGCCGAGCAGCAGGGAGAAGAGGACGCAGACGACCGTGAGCACGACGGTGTTCAGCAGTGCGCCGAGGAACGTCGAGTCGGCGAAGACGTCGATGTAGTTCTGTAGCCCCACGAAATGCCGCGAGCCCGGCCGCACCAGGTTCCACGACTGGAACGAGTAGAACACCGTCAGCACGAACGGCAACTGCGTCACCGCGACGACGAACAGCAAAGCGGGCAACAACGGGAGCCGTCGTTTGAACGGCGTGTCGGTGCCGCGCTTCGGAGCCGCCTTCTTCGCGCGGGCGGGCTCGGTGCGGGCGGGAGCGGAGAGCGTGGCCATCACTGCACCTCCTGATACGACTTGCCGACGGTCTGCGCGTACTCCTGTGACTGCTCCAGTGCTTCGTCCACGGTGATCTGGCCCGCGATCGCCGCCGAAAGCTGCTGGCTCACGCGCGTGCCGAGATCCTGGAACTCGGGGATGCCGACGAACTGGATGCCGGGGTAGGGCACCGGATTCGCCATCGCCTTTCGCTGGTTGGCGTCCGCGATCCCGTCCAGCGTCGGCTGTGCGTAGGCCTTGGCGGCCTCGCGGTACTGGGGAATGTCGTAGGTCGACTTGCGCACGCCCGGCGGGACGCGGTTCCAGTCGCCATATTCCTGGGCGACCCGCCGCACGTAGGCCTTGTCGGTCATCCAGGACATGAACTTGAAGGCGGCGTGCTTGTCCTTGGCCACCTTCGGGATCGCCAGCGCCCAGGTGTAGAGCCAGCCGCTCGCCCGCGTCTTCTCCACCGGTGCCGGGGCATACCCGGACTTCCCGACGACCTTGCTGGCCGACGGGTCCTCGTTCGTGCCCGCCATGACGGTGGCGTCGTACCAGATCGCGGCCTGACCCTGCGTGTACCGCGTGCCGCATTCGGAGAAGCCCGCGCTCGACGCGCCGACCTCGCCGTGGTCGCGCACGAGGTTGACGTAGAACTCGGCGGCCGCCTTGAACTCGGGGCTGGTCAGCTTGGCGTTCCAGTCCTTGTCGAACCACTGGGCGCCGAAGGTGTTGGCGACCGTGGTGAACGGCGCGAGGCTCTCGCCCCAGCCCGGCTTGCCGCGCAGGCAGATCCCGGCCAGGCCCTTCGCCTTGTCGTCGAGTTTCGCGGCGTACTCGGCGATCTGCGACCAGGTCGGCTTGGCGGGCATGGTGATCCCGGCCTGCTCGAACAGGTCCTTCCGGTAGGCCAGGAACGAAGACTCGCCGTAGAACGGCACCGCGTACATCGATCCGTTGTGCGACAAGGATTCCTTGATGCTCGGAATGAAGTCGGCCGAGTCGTACGAAGGATTCGCCGCGATATGCGGTTCGAGGTTTTCGAGCCAGCCGTTCGCGGCCCACTGCGGCGCCTCGTAGTTGCTGATCATGACGACGTCGAACTCGCCGCCCTCGGTGGCCGTCGACGCGGTGATCTTGGCGCGCGCCTGGTTCTCGGGCAGGGAAACGAACTTGAGAGTGACACCGGGATTCGCCTTCTCGAACTCGCCGGAAAGCTCGATGGCGTCCTTCATCTGCGGGTTCGCGACGATCGCGACGACGAGCGTCCGGTCGCCGGTCCCGAGCGCGCCCGCACCGGCGCAACCGGTCAGGGTCAGCAAGAGAACCGTGAGCAGAGCGACCGTTTCACGCACTTTCGCCTCCCGGTAAGACCTGCACCTTCAGGCCGGCGCCGCTGCGCATGAGGGCGAGCGCGTCGGGGTACTGCTCCAGCGGCAGCGTGTCGGTGAGCAGGGCGCCGGTGTCGATGGCGCCGTCGGCGACCAGGTCGAGCGCGGCACCGAAGCTGTTCATGACGGCCATCGAGCCGACGACGGTGATCTCGTCGTTGTAGATCCGGAACGGCGAAAGCGCGACGCGTGCTTCAGCGGGCGCGACGCCGAAGACCAGCAAGCGGCCTCCGCGCTGAAGCGAGTCGAAGGCGGCTTCGATGGCCGGCGCGGCGCCGGTGCAGTCCGCGGCGGCGTCGAACTTCTCGTCGTCCAGGTCCTTCACGTCACCCGCGACCGCGACCGCGCCGAGGTCCTTCGCGCGACCGAGGCGGGAGGTGTTGCGGTCGACCATCGTGACGTGGGCGCCCGCACGCTGCAGCAACTGCTGCATGATCAGGCCCATCGTGCCCGCGCCCACGACGAGGAACCGCTCCCCCGCCTCGACGCCGATCCGGCGCACGCCGTGGACAGCGCAGGAAACCGGCTCGACGAGCGCGCCCTGTTCCCAGGTCATCGTGTCCGGCATCCGGTAGCAGTTCGCCGACGGAACGGCGACGTACTCGGCGAAAGCGCCGTTCACGGTGTCCCCGGTCGCGTTCCAGTTCTCGCAGAGGTTGCCGCGGCCGGACCGGCAAGGCTTGCAGTAGCCGCAGAACAGCGACGGGTCGACGGCCACGCGGTCGCCGATCCGCCAGCCACCCGGCACGTCGGCGCCGAGTTCGACGATCTCGCCGGCGAACTCGTGGCCGGGGACGATCGGATAGGGCGTCGGCGGGAAATGCCCGTCGGCGATGTGGAGATCGGTCCCGCAGATCCCACAGGCACCGACCTCGAGGACGACCTGGCGATCCCCCGGTCGAGGATCGGGCACCTCGCCGACCCTGATCTCCCCGGGCTTGTCCACGATCGCGGCACGCATGCCAGCTCCTCTTCTCTCCGCTCAAATGAGCGAGGTGGGCTTATGCTTTTGACTGCATGTCCAGGCATGGTGGGACTTTCCCTGTTGTTACGTCAACCTTTCGCACAGATTTCGCGCTACAGTGCTCATATGAGCGGGAAGAAACAGAATCCCGGCCTGGTGGAGTCGTTGCGCCTGGCCGCGGTCGCCCGGCGTTTCTACGAACAGGGCGCCTCGAAACTCGAAATCGCCGACGAGTTCGGGATCAGCCGGTTCAAGGTCGCCCGAATGCTGGACACGGCCAGGGAAAGCGGCATCGTCCGGGTCGGGTTCCACCTGCCGTCGCCGGTCGACCTCGTGCTGTCCGAGGAGATTCGCGCCGCGTACCGGCTGGACCGGGTCCTCGTGCTCGAACGAGCGCCGGAACCGGAATCCCGCGAAGTGGCCCGGCGGAAGATCGGCACGCTCGCGGCTCAACTCCTGGCCGAGATCGTCACTCCCGGCGACGTCCTCGGCCTGTCATGGGCACGTTCCGTGAACGCGATGACCGACGCGATCCAGTCGTTGCCGAAATGCCCGGTCGTGCAACTGTGCGGAGTGCAGGCGGGCATGGACATGCGGGACCGTTCGGTGGAGACGGTCGGCCGGGTCGCCTCCGTCTCCGGCGGACAGGCGTACCCGATCTTCGGCCCGCTCGTCCTCCCCGACCGCCGCACCACCGAGACGCTGCGACGGCAGCCCGGGATCGCGGAAACCTTCGGGCAGTTCAAGAACCTGACCAAGGCGGTCGTCAGCATCGGCGCGTGGAAACCCGAGGAATCGACGGTTTTCGACGCGCTCGACGAAACGGAACGAGGCGCGATAGCGAAACGCGGTGCCAAAGCGGAGGTTTCCGCGCGCCTGTTCGACGCCGACGGCACACCGATGTCCACCGGACTGGCCCACCACGTGCTGGCCATCAGCGCCGAGGAACTACTGGCGGTCCCCGAGGTGATCGCGCTGGGCTACACGGAACCGAAGGCAGAGGCGATCGACGCCGTCCTGCGCTCCGGCATGGTTTCGACGCTGATCACCGACGCGGCCGCGGCCGTCCCGCTCCTCAAGCTGGCCGAGGCCCGCCCGCACTCACTCACGTGATCCGCCTCCAAACACGCGAGATCGCCGGGCAATCACGCGAGATCGCGCGACTGGGTCGCCTTGTCCTGCGCGGACATCACGTCGTCACCGTGTCGATGGGCCCACTCCCCGAAGGCCTCGATGGGCCCCAGGAGGCTGACCCCGAGGTCTGTCAGCGAGTACTCGACCTTCGCCGTGCGACCGCAGTCACGCCTGCTGACCAGACCATTGAACTCCAGCCGCCGGACCGTCTCCGTGAGCACCTTCGTGCTGATCCCGCCGAGCCGTCGCCGCAGTTCGGCGGGCCGGAGCGCGCCGTCGCGCAGGGCCCACAGGACGACCGGGTTCCACGTGTTCGCCATCAGGTCGAAGGCCAGCCGGGCGCGGCAATCGGCGAGGAAGACGTCGTTCATGGGGACCTCCGGTAACCACTTGGTACCCGCGCGGCTTTCTACCGTCGTGCTGTAACTCGATCTTAGGGAGCAGCACAATGCGTATCGGCATTTTCGGCGCGGGCGGGATGGCGGAGGCGCTCGGGGGCCAGTGGGCCAAGGCCGGGCACGAGGTGATGGTCTCCGCCCGCGACCGGACCAAGGCCGCCAAGATCTCCCCACGAGTGGGACCTGGGAGGAAACCGCCAGGGCAAGTGAGGTGATCCTGCTCGCCGTTCCCGCCGCCTCGGTGACGGAAGTCCTTGCCGCGGCGGGAAATCTCACCGGGAAGGTCCTGGTCGACTGCACCAACGCGGTCGGCCCCGGCGCCGTGCTCACGGTGCCCGATCAGGCGGCCCGGATCGCCGCCGCCGCGCCGGACGCGCACGTGGTCAAGGCGTTCAACCTGTGCCACGTGGACGTCTGGCGGATGACTCCGCCGGTGTTCGGCGTGCGTCCGCTGGCGGTGCCGATCTGCGGCGACAAGGTCGGCGAAGTGAGTGAACTGGTCCGCGACCTCGGGTGCGTTCCCCTGGTCGCGGGCGGTCTCGACCGCGCGGCGCTCATGGAGGCGACGATGGCGTTCACGGTCGGGCTGTGGTTCGACGGCCACGACGCCCAGGCCTGCTTCCCGCCCCTTCCGGCCTGATTTCCGGGTCGTCCCCGATGTGCCGGGCGGGGCGGTCACGCGAACCTGTGCGGCGTGAAGACCAAGACCTGGCGACAGCTGACCGTGTGGCTGCATGTCATCACCTCGGTGGCCTGGATGGGCGAAGCCCTGGCGTTGTTCACCCTCCTAGCGATCAGCCGTACCACCGAGGACGGCGCGACCCGCGTCGCGGCGACCTCCATGGCGCATGAGATCGACTCGCTCCTGCTGGCACCGCTCGCCAACGCCTCGGCCTTCACCGGTTTCATGCTCGCGGCGACGACGGCCTGGGGTTTCACCCGGCATTGGTGGGTACTGGCGAAGTTCGCGATCACGCTCGTGCAGCTCTACGCCGGGATCTTCCTGCTGTCCGGCGCTCTACAGGACTCCGTCGAAGCGGCGCGGGCGGGCGAGCCGGAGCCCGCGCCGCCGGCGTTGGTCGTCGGCACCGCGCTGATGGCGAGCGCACTCGCGTTCCAGGCGTGGCTTTCGGTGGCGAAGCCGTGGGGCAAGGCCCGGACCGGTGTGAAGCTGCCGACGGCGCCGACGTGGGTGTTCGCCGCCGCCGTCGGCGCGCCGCTCGCCGATATCACAGTGGGCCTGATGCTGGGCTATCCACTGCCCGCGCTCTCGCTGGTCGTGCTGATCACGCGGTTGGTCCAACGCAGACGAGAGCTTCGGCCTCAGGTCGCGATGGCCGGGAGCTGAAGGGGACTTTCCCCGCATGTCACGCGACGAAGGACACTTTCCCCACGTGACATGCGGCGAAAGCGTCCTTCAGCTCAGGGCCGGTCCACCGCCGTGACCCGGATGATCGCCGACCCCGCCTCGTCCGAAGCCGCCAGATCGACCTCCGCACTGATGCCCCAGTCGTGATCACCCGCCGGGTCGTCGAAGATCTGCCGCAGCCGCCAGATCCCCGTCTCCTTCTCGATGATCAGCAGCTGAGGCCCGCGCGCGTCCGGCCCGATGCCGAGGGTTTCGTGTTCGTCGAAGTAGTCCTCGATGGCGTCTTCCCACGCGTCCGCGTCCCAGCCCGACGCGGCGTCCAGTTCGCCGAGCGTCCCGTAGGAACGCCGGGAAGCGAGTTCGACGCGGCGGAACAACTCGTTCCGCACCAGGACCCGGAAGGCCCGCTCGTTGCGGGTGACCGCGGGCGGCTCGGACGGCGGCCGCGTCGAGACCGGACCCTCGTCTTCGGGGTGCCGCAAGGCCTCCCACTCGTCGAGGAGGCTGGAGTCGACTTGCCGCACCAGTTCGCCGAGCCATTCGATGAGGTCCTGCAACCCTTCGGTCTTGGCCTCGTCGGGAACCGTGTGCCGGAGCGAGTCGTAGGTGTCGGTGAGATACCGCAGCACCAGCCCTTCCGACCGGGCGAGCTGGTAGAAACCGATGTACTCGACGAAGTTCATCGCACGCTCGTACATGTCGCGCACGACGGACTTCGGCTTGAGCTCGTAATCGTCGACCCACGGATGCCCTTGCCGGTAGCGGGAATACGCCGCCTCCAGCAGTTCTTCCAGCGGCTTCGGATAGGTGACGTTTTCGAGCAGTTCCATCCGCTCGTCGTACTCGATGCCTTCGGCCTTCATCGCCTGCACGGCCTCGCCACGCGCCTTGAACTGCTGCTGTGAAAGCACCGGACGCGGATTGTCCACAGTGGATTCCACAATGGACACGACATCGAGCGGATACGACGGCGAATCGACGTCGAGGAGTTCGATCGCGGCCAGCGCGAACGGCGAAAGCGGCTGGTTCAAAGCGAAATCGAACTGCAGGTCCACGGTGAGCCGGACGATCCGGCCCTGCTCGTCCGGTTCGTCGAGCCGCTCGACGACGCCCGCCGCGAGCAGCGCGCGGTAGATCGCGATCGCGCGCAGGATCAGCTTCCGCTGGGCCGGACGGTCGGAGTGGTTGTCCTCCAGCAGATGCCGCATCGAGTCGAACGCGTTACCCGGCCGCGAAACGACGTTCAGCAGCATCGAGTGGCTGACGTGGAAGCTGGACGTGAGCGGTTCCGGATCGGCGGCGATCAGCCGGTCGAAGGTGCTCTCCGTCCAGTTGACGAACCCTTCCGGCGCCTTCTTGCGGACGATCTTCTTTTTCTTCTTGGGATCGTCGCCCGCCTTCTCCAGCGCCTTGGCGTTGTCGACCACGTGATCCGGCGCCTGCACGACGACGTAGCCGTCGGTGTCGTAACCCGCCCGGCCCGCGCGTCCGGCGATCTGGTGGAACTCGCGCGCCTTGAGATGCCGTTGCCGCACACCGTCGTACTTCGTCAGCGCGGAGAAGACCACCGTGCGGATTGGTACGTTGATGCCGACGCCCAGGGTGTCGGTCCCGCAGATCACCTTCAGCAGCCCCGCTTGCGCGAGCTGTTCGACCAGGCGCCGGTACTTCGGCAGCATGCCGGCGTGGTGCACGCCGATACCGTGCCGGACCAGCCGCGAGAGGGTCTTCCCGAACCCGGCGGCGAAGCGGAAGTCGCCGAGCATCTCGGCGATGGCCTCCTTCTCCGCCTTGGTGGTGACGTTGATGCTCATCAGCGTCTGCGCGCGCTCGATCGCCGCCGCCTGCGAGAAGTGCACGACGTACACCGGCGACTGACCACCGTGGAGCAGCTCGGACATCGTTTCGTGCAGCGGCGTCAGCGCGTAGCGGAAGGTGAGCGGCACCGGCCGCTCGGCCGAGGTGACCACCGCGGTCGGGCGGCCGGTCCGGCGGGTGAGGTCCTTCTCGAAGAACGCGACATCGCCCAGCGTCGCCGACATCAGCACGAACTGCGCCTTCGGCAGTTCCAGCAGCGGCACCTGCCAGGCCCAGCCGCGATCCGGCTCCGAGTAGAAGTGGAACTCGTCGGCGATGACCTGGCCTACCGGCGCGTCGGCACCGAGCCGCAACGCCATGTTCGCCAGGATTTCCGCCGTGCAGCAGATGATCGGCGCGTCGGCGTTGACGCTCGAATCGCCGGTCATCATGCCGACGTTCTCCGCACCGAAGATCTCGATGAGCTGGAAGAACTTCTCCGAGACGAGCGCCTTGATCGGCGCCGTGTAGTAGCTGCGGCGGCCGTGCGCGAGCGCGGTGAAGTGGGCCCCGACGGCGACCAGGCTCTTCCCGGACCCCGTCGGCGTCGACAGGATCAGGTTCGCCCCGGAAACCACTTCGATGATGGCCTCCTCCTGCGCGGGGTACAGCGCTAACCCGCGCTCGACCGTCCAGGTGGAGAAGGCTTCGAACAGCGAGTCGGGGTCGGGATCCGCAGGCAGGAGGTCTGTAAGTGTCATCAGAGGACCTATCGTGCCATCCGTTGGTCGCTTCTTGCCTAGGGGTGATCGCGCCCTTCGATGGAAACCCGTAGGCTTCGCGGTACCGCGCACCCACCGGGCATGCATTTCCCGGCCGCGCGCACACAGGCGGTAATCCGAGAGGGCTAAGGAATGGCACAGGACATCATCCCGATCGAACTCGGCCTGCCACAGGGTGACGTCGTCACTCTCTGGGCGCCGCGCTGGCGGGAAGACGGCGAGGAGTGGGAAGCCTTCCTCGGCGACGAGGAAGACCTGTACGCCTTCCCCGACGCCGCGCACCTCGCCGCGTTCGTCCGGACTTCCGAGCAGCACGACCTGCTCGACCACCCCGCCTGGGAGGTCGTGCCCGCGCTGAACGTGCCCGAGCTGATCCCGGACGAGGACCACACCTACGACCTGGTGGGCGTCCCCGAGCTGGTCGCCGAGAAGCCGGACCAGTGGACGCTCGGCGAGCTGGCCGAGATCATCGGCATCGTGCGTTCGCTCGCGGACGTGTGCGAACTCGAAGACGTGCACGAGGTCCTCGACGCGCACGAGAGCTTCTCGCTGCTGGACCAGGGCACGCTGCCCTTCTCCGGCCGCGACGGCGAACGCCTCTGGGCGGACCTGTCTCAGGCCGTCTCCGAGAAGTGGGACGTCGTGCTCGACGCGATCGACGGTCTGGTGACCGCTCCCGACGTCGACGAGAAGGTGCTGGAGCAGACAGCGGAAGAGCTCGCGACCTTCCTCGCGGAATCCGCCGAAGCCGAGGCCGCTGCCGCCGCCGCTGACGACGACGAGGACCTCGAAGACGTCGACGTGGACGATGACGAAGAAGACGACGAGCCCGTCGGTTTCTGGGGCGAGGTCGGCATCGACCCGATCAAGATCATCACCTCCGGCGCCGAGTACTACACGCTGCGCTGCTACCTCGACGACAAGCCGATCTTCCTCGGCAGCGAAGGCGAGATCGACGTCTTCTCCTCCGAGAAGGCCCTCATCCGCGCGATCGCGGACGGCAAGGAGCTGGCGGACAACGACCTCGCCCAAGTGTCCACTTGGGACGAGGTGGCCATGAAGGCCACCGCGGGCGACCTCGAGGTCGACGTCGACACCGAGAACACCTACGTGCTCAACGGCATCGCCGACGACATCGCCGAGGGCCCCGAGTCGATCGACCCGATCCAGCTGGAGCTGGCCGTCGAGCTGATCACCGACGCCGCCGAGTGGGCCGAGGACGACAGCGTCGATACCGCGCTGGCCACCAACGAAAGCCTCGGCTGGCTGGTGTCGTTCGTGCTGCGGCCGGACCCCTCGCGTCTCGAGCCGAGCGCTCCGTTCGACGCCGAGCAGTCCGAATGGCGCAAGCTCGTCGAGAGCTTCGAGAACCGCCTAACTGTGTTGTAGCTCGCGCGCCACCTCGCCGAACTCGGTCTCCGGGAGGGCGCACGGCGGTGAAGGGGCGCCTGATCTCTCGACGTGAGTCGAAAGATCAACGGTGCCCCTTCGGCGTGTCTTCGTCAGCGCACGGCACCATAAATGCTGCCAGCACCGGGAAGATCGCGGCGACGCAGAAGGCCAGCGCGTAGCGGGAGTCGCCGATCACCAGGCCCAGCATCGGCGGGGTCAGGGCGGCGGCGATGTTCTGGCCGGTGTTCTGCGTGCCCATGGCCCGCCCCGCCCACGCGAGCCCGGCCATCTCCGCCGAAGCGGTGAACCCGAGCCCGTTGTCGGACACGGTGATCACCGCGGCCAGGACGAGCGCCAGCAGCACCAGCCACGGCCCTGTCGCGTCCCCGAGCGCGACCAGCAGCATCACCGCGGCGCTCGAGATCGCCAGCTGCCGCATCGGCCGCAGCCTGCTGCCGACGCGGTCGGACCAGTAGCCCGACACGAGCCTGCCCAGCGCGCCGAGGATCTGGACGGCGCCGACGAACCAGCCCGCCGACGCGGCCGTCCAATGGTGCATGGTCACCAGGTACACCGGCGTGAACGCGGAGACCGTGAACTGCGGGACGACGAGCAGCGCGCTCGCGCCGTGGACCCGCCACAACGCCGGTTTCCGGTACGGCGACGGCGGCTTCTCCCCGGCCGCGGTCCCGGGTTCCGGACGCGGCGGGTCGACCAGGAGCCAGGCGACGAGCAGCGCGACGACGATCGCGGCCACCGCGGGCAGCACGAGCGAGACCTGGAAACCCCAGCGATCCGCGAGCGGGGGGAGACCGAAGGCGGCCACTCCCACGCCGAGTGGCTGGGCCATCTGGCGGATGCCCATGGCGAAGCCGCGTTCGGCCGGACCGAACCAGCCGAGGACGGCCCGGCCGCTCGCGGCGTTCACTGACGCGGTGCTCGCGCCGGCGAGCAAGAACACTCCAAAGAGGATCCCGAGCGAGTGGTCACCGGTAGCCGCGTACACGAGGAGTAACCCTGAGACGCCCAGCCCGATGGCCATTACCAAACGCTCTCCGTAACGGTCCGCCGCCGCGCCCCACAGGATCAAGGTGAACAGCAGGCCAAGACTCGGCGCCGCGACCACCGTTCCCGCTTCGGCGAGCGTGAGACCCTCCGCACGCTGCATCGACGGGACCAGGAACGGGATCCCGTAGAGGAACGAACAGCTCGCGGTCTGCGCGGCGAGGCCGAGCGCGAGGATGCGCCAGCGTCGTTTGCCGCCGACCCCCACGTCCACGACCTGCGTCATCATCGCCACCGTTCCATTATTTGAGAAAGTTCTCCTATATAGTGAAATATAGTTGGCTATGCTAACGAACGCAAGGCTGCGTACCCGGGCTTGATGACCGTGTTGATGATGTCGAGCCGCTGGTCGAAATCGAGGAACGCGGATTTCATCGCATTGATGGTGAACCACTCGAGATCGGGCAACCCGAAGCCGAACGCCTCGGCCAGCGCGGCGAATTCGCTGGTCATCGTGCAGCCGCTCATCAGCCGGTTGTCGGTGTTGACCGTGACCCGGAAGCGCAGCCTGGCCAGCAGGCCGATGGGATGCTCGCCGATCGAGCGCACCGCTCCCGTCTGGACATTGGACGTGGGACAGATCTCCAGCGGGATCCGGCGGTCGCGGACATAGGCGGCCAACCGTCCCAAATGGACCGTGCCGTCACTGTCGGTCTTGATGTCGTCGACGATGCGGACTCCGTGGCCGAGCCGCTCCGCGCCACAATGCTGAATCGCCTCCCAAATAGACGCGAGCCCGAACGCCTCCCCGGCATGAATGGTGAAATGCGCATTATTCGTCCGTAGAAACTCGAATGCGTCGAGATTTCTGGTAGGCGGAAATCCGTCTTCCGGTCCGGCGATGTCGAACCCGACGACGCGGGCGTCGCGGTAGCGGACGGCGAGACCGGCGATTTCGAGGGCGCGGGCGTGCTGGCGCATCGCACAGAGCAACGTCCCGACCCGGATCCGGCCCCCTCCGGCCGCCACTCTCCGTTCACCTTCCGCGAAGCCGGCCTGAATAGCCTCGACCACCGCATCGAGTGACAGTCCGCGTTCGACGAAGAGTTCGGGCGCATAACGCACCTCGGCGTAGACGACCCCGTCGGCCGCGAGGTCTTCCACCGCCTCGGCGGCGACTCTGACCAGCGCTTCCTCGGTCTGCATCACGCCGCAGGTATGTGCGAACGTCTCAAGGTACGAGACGAGAGAGCCGGAATCGGCGGCTTCGCGGAACCATCGGCCGAGTTCCACGGGATCGGTGGCGGGCAAGCCGGTGTACCCGGTCAGGTCGGCGAGTTCGGCGACGGTGCCGGGACGCAGGCCGCCGTCAAGATGGTCGTGCAGGAGAACCTTCGGAGCGCGGGTCAGTACCGCCTCCGGGATGGGGGAACTGGTGCTTTCAGAGGACATACGTAACGGTAACCAGCCTGTCATTCCCCTACATGGCGGTAACTCTCATGCTGGACTTAACCCTCAGCTTTGTCGATCACGGGCTGAATCGGCCATCAGGGGCAGAGCTCGGCATTGTCCGATACCCGGGGGCCATACGCACAGCAATTTCGCAATGGATAAGCTTGCGGTCACGTCCCTCCCATTTCCCCGCCCACGAAGGACACCGCAGTGACCACTGACAACCACATTGCAGCCCCGTCCTTCGACCGGATGCGCAACATGCTGGTGCGCGCGGCCGAAGTGCGTGAGAGCGAACAGCAGCAGATCTTCGACGCGCTCGACGACATCTACGCCCGCCTCGCCCCGGTCGACTCGCTCGGCGCGGTCCGCAAGCGGCTGTCGGAGATGCCCGACCGCACCGAGACCAGTGTGCTCGCCGAACGCCTCGACGAGACCATGTCGCGACTCGAAGCGCAGGACACGGCGATCGCCGCCCTGACGCGCGCCGTCGAAAGCATCGTCGACAAGCTCGCCAAGCCCTTCGCCCAGCTCGACGGCCGCCTCGACGGCATGGCCGCGCGCCTCGAAGGCGTCGGGGGCCGGATGGACGGGCTCGAGGACAAGCTCCAGAACATCCACCGCCGTCTCGACGAGCTCGGCGCGCACCTCGACAAGCAGGACGTGAAAACCGAATCGCTGCCGCAGTCGGTGATCGGCCCGGTGCGCGAGCGCGTCGAGCAGGCCGAGTCGGCCCTGCGCGACCGCGTCGACACCGTCGACCGCGAACTGCGCACCCGCGTCGAGAACCTCGACAAGGCGACCAAAGACAGCCTCGCCGCGAACGCGGAGGCGCTGAAGACCGCGCTGACCGAGACCGGCGAGATGATCGACGCGTCGGAGCGGCTCGACGGCCTCGGCGACCGCCTCGAGAAGGTCACCTCGCGGCTCGACGACCTGGCGGAGCGGCTCGACAAGGTCGAGGACGGCTTCACCGGACGCCTCGGCGACCTCGACGGCTCGATCCGCAGCGGCCTGTCGAAGGTCGAGAGCACGCTGTCGAAGCAGCCGGACACCGACTCGGTGGACACGCTGGTGCGCAAGAGCAACGACGAGTCCGTGCGCCGCATCGGCGGCCAGCTGGACGAGGCGATGGCGACCTTCGCGGAGCTGATGCTCGGCGGTGGCCCGGCCGTGCAGCAGATCTCGCCGCCGGCGCCCGCCCCGCGCCAACCGCGCCGCAGCTCGCGCAACGGCCGGGCGCCCAAGGCGGCCGACGCCAAGACCAAGGCCGACGGCACCGACGAGCCCACCGACTGAGGTCTTCTCCCCTTCCCCGCGTTTAGTCCTCTAGTTGCGGTAGTTCGTATTACGTACTTCCGCAACTAGAGGACTAATCGCGATCCGGCTGTCGGTCGACCAGGCCGAAGGGCCCCATCACCCCACACCGGCCCGCGACCCCGACACGCCACCTCGTGAGCGACCACAGGTCGCGTTCAGCGGGCTAACCGCGATCAGGAGGGGCGCACGGTCTCCAGGACCAAAGGCGTCACCGCAGGGGCCTCCGAGGAGACCGCGTAGGCGTCGATGAGCGCAGCGAGCGCCGAAGGGACGGCATCCGGGGTGTCGGTGTGCAGCTCCAGCAACGGCTGCCCGGCCGCCACCTCGTCGCCCGGCTTCGCCAGGCACAGCACGCCCGCCGCGGCCTGCACCGGATCCTCCTTGCGCGCCCGCCCGGCCCCGAGCCGCCAGGCGGCGACCCCGACCGAATACGCGTCCAGAGACGACAACACGCCATCCGACGGCGCCTCGACGACATGGACGTGCCGAGGCCGCGGCAGAGCGGCCTCCGGATCCCCGCCCTGAGCGGCGATCATCCGGCACCACGTCTCGTACGCCCGGCCCGACGCGAGCACCGAAGCCGGGTCCACATCGGACAGACCCGCCAGCGCCAGCATCTCCCGCGCGAGCGCCACGGTCAGTTCGACGACGTCGGCCGGACCACCACCCCGCAGGACCTCGACCGACTCCGCGACCTCGATCGCGTTCCCGACGGCGTACCCGAGCGGGACGTTCATGTCCGTGATCAGCGCCGTCGTCGCGACACCGTGCGCGGTCCCGATCTCCACCAGGGTCCGCGCGAGTTCCCGGGCCTGCGGAAGCGTCTTCATGAACGCGCCCGAGCCGGTCTTCACGTCGAGGACCAGACCGGCCGAGCCCTCGGCGATCTTCTTGCTCATGATCGAGCTCGCGATCAGCGGGATCGACTCCACCGTCGACGTCACATCCCGCAGCGCGTACAGCTTCTTGTCCGCGGGAGCCAGCCCGGAGGTCGCCGCGCAGACCACCGCGCCGACCTCGTCGAGCTGCCGGATGATCTCCGACGTCGTCAAAGCGGCACGCCAGCCCGGAATCGACTCCAGTTTGTCCAGCGTCCCGCCGGTGTGCCCGAGCCCGCGCCCGGACAGCTGCGGCACGGCCGCACCGCACGCCGCCACGAGCGGCGCCAGTGGAAGCGTGATCTTGTCGCCGACACCGCCCGTCGAGTGCTTGTCGATCGTCGGACGGCTGACCTTCAGGTCCAGCCGCTCCCCCGACTCGATCATCGCGCCGGTCCAGCGCGCGATCTCACCGGAGTCCATCCCGCGCAGGAAGATGGCCATCGCGAGCGCGGCCATCTGTTCCTCGGCGATGTCGCCGCGTGTGTACGCGTCGATGGTCCAGTCGATCTGCTCGTCGGTGAGCCGGCCGCCGTCCCGCTTCGCCCGGATGACGTCGACGGCGGCGAAAGCGCTCACTTGTTCTCCGGCAGGTCGTCGGGGCCGAACGCGTCCGGTAGCACCGCGGACATCGGCAGGATGCCGCTGGGGGTGTCCACCAGGCACTCAGCGCCGCCGTGCTCGAACAGGATCTGGCGGCAGCGCCCGCACGGCATCAGCAGATCACCGGCACCGCTGCGGCAGGCGACGGCGACGAGTTTGCCGCCGCCGGTCAGCCGCAGCTGTCCCGCCATCGTGCATTCCGCGCACATTCCCAAGCCGTACGAAGCGTTTTCGACGTTGCAGCCGACGACGACCCGGCCGTCGTCGACGACACCGGCGACGCCGACGTGCAGCCCTGAGTAGGGCGCGTACGCCGACTTCGCCGCTTCAACAGCTTGAGCCCGCAGCGCTTCCCAAGCGAAGTCCGTCATGTCAGTCCCCGCCTCGCCGGTAGAGTGCGCCGTCCGCCTTGGGCGGCCGCAGCCGCTGCGAAGCCACCGCCAGCACGATCAGCGTCACGAAGTGCGCGGTGTACGGGATGAGGTCGCTGGGCAGGTCGTCGTTGGTCCAGTAGATCGCGTACAGCAGACCCGCGCCGGCGACACCGAGCGCGGAAGCGATCCACTGGCGGCGGAACAACTGCACGACCACGAGCACGGCAAGCAGGATCACCGCGCCGTACAGCAGCGCGAGCACCGCGGTCCCGCCGCCGGCGAGCTGGAGCCCGTCCGCGTAACCGAACAGCGCCGCGCCGCCGAGCAGGCCGCCCGGCCGCCAGTTGCCGAAGATCATCGCCGCGAGGCCGATGTACCCGCGGTTGTTGGTCTGGTTCTCCAGGTAGTCCGCCCCACCGGTGAGCAGCACGAGCGACGCGCCACCCATCCCGGCCAGCCCGCCGGAGATGATCATGGCGACGTACTTGTGCGCGTACACGTTGACGCCGAGGGACTCGGCCGCGACCGGGTTCTCACCGCAGGACCGCAGCCGCAGGCCGAATCGCGTCCGCCACAGCACGAAGTAGCTGATCGGGACGAGCGCGATCGCGATCATCGTCAGCGGCGCGACCTCGGTGATCAGCCCGTTGACGACCCCGGCGAGGTCGGAGAGGAAGACGCGCTGCATCTTCTCCAGATCCGAAAGCCAGTCCGAGAGGAACGTCGCCGAGTAGGTGTCGAACTTCGGGACCGGCGGCGACTGGCGCGGGTTCCCCGAAAGCGGGGTGAACACCAGGTTCGCGAGGTACTTCGCGACGCCGAGACCGAGCAGGTTGATCGCCACACCGGAGACGATGTGATTGACGTTGAAGGTCACCGTCGCGACGGCATGCAGCAGACCACCGAGCGTGCCGAACACGACCGCCGCGAGCAGCCCGGCCCAGACACCGCCGTAGAAGGCGCCCCAAGCGGCACCCCAGGTGCCGAGGATCATCATGCCTTCGAGGCCGATGTTGATCACGCCCGCGCGTTCGGCCCAAAGGCCGCCGAGCGCGCACAGCAGGATCGGCAACGCCAGCCGCAGCGCGGTGTGCGCGGTGTTGGTCGAAGTCAGTGTGTTGACGCCGGTGGCGTACGAAGCGGCCGAGAGCACGCCGATCGCCAGCAGACCCCAAATGGCGCCCTTGGCCCAACCCGGGATACGGCGCTTCGGCCGTTTCACCGGCATGGTGGTCCCGCCCGAGTTGGGCGAAAGAACGTCCGCGGTGGTCACACCGCACCTCCCTCGGACACGCTGGAACCCTTACCCGCCAGCGCGCGACCGACACGTCGCTGTTCGGCGGCCAGGTCCGCGCGGCGCACGATCTCGTACGCGATGACGACCGACAGCACGATCACGCCCTGCATGATCACCGCGATCTCTTTGGACACGTTGATCTGCTCGAGCGAAACGGCGGACCGGTCGAGGAACGCCCACAGCAGGGCGCCCAGCGCGATCCCGGCCGGGTGGTTACGGCCGAGCAGGGCGACCGCGATACCGGTGAAGCCGTACATCTGGGTCGAAGTGATGCCGTAGGTGAAGTCGCGGCCGAGCAGTTCCGGCATCGCGATCAGACCGGCGATGCCACCGGAAAGCAGCATCGCGATCAACGTCATCTTCTTGGCGTTCACGCCACCCGCGGCGGCCGCCGTCGTCGATTCGCCGCTGGCCTTCAGCTCGAAACCGAACCGGGTCCGGTTGAGCATGAACCAGTAGGCGGCGCCGATCAGGATCGCGATGATCACGAACCCGAACAGCTCGCCGGAGCCGATCGGGATGCCGGGGATCCGGCCGGTTTCGGCGATCTCGCGGGTGGCGATGTTGTTGCCGGTCTGCACACCGAACTGGTCGGCGTTGACCAGGAACGCCACGATGCCACCGACGATCGCGTTCAGCATGATCGTCGAGATGACTTCGGAAACACCGCGGGTCACCTTCAGCACGGCCGGGATGGCCGCGTAGAGCATGCCGCTGGCCACCGCGACGACCAGGATCGCCAGCACGTGAATCACCGGCGGCAGCTTCAGCGCCCCGCCGATGATGGCGGTGACGATGGCGGCGAACCGGTACTGACCCTCGACCCCGATGTTGAAGAGGTTCATCTGGAAGCCGATGGCCACGGCGAGACCGGACAGGTAGTAGACCGTCGCGAGGTTGATCGTGTCGACCGCGGTCGAGCCCTTGAACAGCTGGCCGATCATCGTGCCGTACGCCTGAAGCGGGTCGGCGCCCGAGATGATCAGCGCGATCGCGGTCAGGATGACGGCGAAAACGATCGCGAGCAGAGGCGGCAGCAGCCTCGTGCGCCAAGAACTCACGGTGTGCCTCCCGCGGAATTGCGCGCGACCGCGATCATGTCACCAGGGCGCGGCTGATACTTCTTGCCTTCGTGATCGGGGAGTGCGCCCTGCCGCCGCGATAGCGGCGCCTGCCGGCGGGCGCGCGCTCCTCGATCACCAGGGGTGCCGCGAATCTCGAACCTACTCACGCTGCACCTTCTTCGTCTTCGGAAGCCCCGGTCATCGCGGAGCCCAGTTGCTGCGGGGTCACGGTCGCGGGGTCGGCCTCGCCGACCAGCCGCCCGCGGAGCATGACCCGGATGGTGTCGGAAAGCCCGATCAGCTCGTCGAGGTCGGCCGACACCAGCAGCACGGCCAGCCCCGCCGCCCGTGCCCGGCTGATCTGTTCCCAGATCAGTGCCTGCGCGCCGACGTCGACACCGCGCGTCGGATGCGACGCGATCAGCAGCACCGGGTTCCCGGAAAGCTCACGGCCGACGATCAGCTTCTGCTGGTTACCGCCCGAAAGCGCGGCGGCCGGGACGTCGATGCCCGGTGTGCGAACGTCGTACTGCTCGACGATGCGGCGGGTGTCCTGGCGTGCGCCGGGGATGTCGAGAAGCTGGCCTTTCGCGACCGGGTTCCGCGTCTGGTAGCCGAGGATCCGGTTGACCCACAACGGCTGGGTGAGCAGGAGGCTGTGCCGCGTGCGGTCTTCGGCGATGTAGCCGATGCCCGCCTCGCGGCGGGCGAGCGTCCCCAGTTTGTGCAGTTCGACGGCCTTGCCGTCGGTGCCGACGAGTTCGATCCGGCCGCCGCCCTTGCGCATGCCCATGATCGTTTCGACGAGTTCGGTCTGGCCGTTTCCTTCGACACCGGCGATACCGAGCACCTCACCCGCGTGCACGGTGAAGGAGATGTGGTCGAGGACGTTCCGCTCGGAACCCTCGACGTTCAGGCAGACGTCGTCCAGGCGCAGCACGGGCCGGTCGGTCACAGTGGACTCGCGGGTCTCGGGGCTGGGCAGTTCCGAACCGACCATCATCTCGGCCAGCTGGCGCGAGGTGATCGCCTTCGGATCTGCCGTGCCGACGGTGGTGCCGCGGCGGATCACGGTGACCGTGTCGGCGATCGCGCGCACCTCGTCGAGCTTGTGGGAGATGAAGAGGAAGGTGAAGCCTTCGGCCTGCATGCCGCGGACCGTCTCGAACAGCGCGTCGACCTCCTGAGGCACGAGCACCGCCGTCGGCTCGTCCAGGATGATGATCCGTGCGCCGCGATAAAGCACTTTCACGATCTCCACGCGCTGGCGATCGGCGACGCCGAGTTCTTCGAGCAGCGTGTCCGGGCGGACGCGCAGGCCGACCTGCTCGGCCAGTTTCCCGAGCTTCGCCTTGGCGGCGCGGCCGATGCCGTGCAGCCCCTCGGCGCCGAGGAAGACGTTCTCCCCGACGGTCAGGTTGTCGGCCAGCATGAAGTGCTGGTGGACCATCCCGATACCGGCCCTCATGGCGTCCTGCGGGTTGCGCAGTCTCACCGGTGAACCGTTGATCGCGATGCCGCCCTCGTCCGGCTGCTGCATGCCGTAGAGGATCTTCATCAGGGTGGACTTGCCGGCGCCGTTCTCGCCGCAGACGGCGTGTACCTCGCCCTTGGCGACGGTGAGGTTGACGTCGGAGTTGGCCACCACACCCGGGAATCGTTTGGTGATCCCGGTCAGCTGCACGGCCGGTTCACCCCGGTCGGGGGCGTCGGTGACCTCGGCCTGGGGAGCGCTCATGAAAAGCCATCCAGTTCTGGGAGACAAACAGGTGGGGCTCGGAAGGGGTTACCCTCCCGAGCCCCGCTGCGAGACGAACCTTACTTCTGCGGCTTGTCCGAGACGGTGATCGCCCCGGAGACGATCTGCGCCTTGTAGCCGTCGAGGACGTCCTTGATGTCGTCGATCTTGCCGCCGGAGGTGGCGTAGCCGACGCCGTCGACCTTGAGGTCGAAGCGCTTCGGCAGCGACGTCAGGTCACCCTTGGCCAGTGCGCGCAGGTAGTCGAACACCGCCACGTCGACGCGCTTGAGCATCGAGGTGACGATGACGTCCTTCGACGCCTCGACCGTCTTCTGGTTGTACTGGTCGGAGTCGACGCCGATGGCGAGCGCGTTGCCGGTCTTCGCGGCCTCGAAAACGCCCTTACCGGAGGCGCCGGCGGCGTGGTAGACCACGTCCGCGCCCTTGGAGATCTGCGCCGCGGCCTTCACGTTGCCCTTCGCCGGGTCCTGGAACCCGGAGAAGTCACCGGCCGGGGTGAGGTACTCGTCCTCGATGACGGCCTTGGCTGAAGCGGCCTTCACACCCTGCAGGAAGCCGGCCTCGAACTTCTGGATCAGCGGCGTGTTGACGCCACCGACGAAGCCGACGTGACACTTCTTCGACTTGTAGGCGGCGGCGACACCGGCCAGGAACGAGCCCTGCTCCTCGGCGAAGACCAGCGGGGTGACGTTCGGGGCCTTGACGGAGTCGTCGTCGACGATCGCGAACTGGGTGTTCGGGTACTTCGGCGCGATGGCGCCGACGGCCTTGGCGTAGGCGAAGCCGACCGCGATGATCGGGCTGAAGCCCTGCGCGGCGAGCTGGTCGAGACGCTGCGACTTCGCGGCCTCGTCTTCGGACGTCGCCGCGGTGCTCTCGCTGACCGTGGCCACGCCGAGTTCGGCCTTCGCCTTGTCGGTGCCGGCGGCGGCGGAGTCGTTGAACGACGCGTCGCCACGACCGCCGACGTCGAAGGCCAGCGCGACCTTGAGCTTGCTGCCGTCGACCTTCTCACCGCTCTGGGTGCTGCTCGAAGCGGCGGGCGCGGCAGGCGGCTTCGGCGCGGTCACGCAGCCGGCGGCCTGGTCCCCCGTGCTCGCGTTGTTGTTGTTCCCCGCTCCGGAATCCTTCGCGCACCCGGCCAGTGCGAGTGCACCGGCCATGGTGACGGCGGCCAGCGCGGTTCCACGCATGCGACGCAACGTGTGTCTCCCTCCCCGCTGATCCAGCGGATGGTCCGAAGAAACGACCCGGCGACAGTGCCGGGTTCGACCGAGAGACGGTACCTAACGGCCGCTTAGCCGCCATAGGAAAGGCACGCTACGTAACACAAACGTTTACTCATGGATCGTACGCGCGACGAACAAAGTACTTAGGGTGATCGCAATGGGGTAGTCGCATGAGGCCCCCCTCCCTCGTTTGAGCCGGGTGAAGAGGGCCTTCACGCGCTGTTCAGGGCCAATCCGCAGGTGGTCAGGCCGCCCTGGTCACGTCGGCCGTCTTCGCCACCGTCGGTGAGCACGCACTCCTGCCTCAGACGAGTGCCGCGCGCCGAAGGGGGCTGAAGGGGACTTTCCCCGCATGCGATGCGGGGAAAGCGCCCTTCGCCGCGTGAGATGAGGGGAAGGTCCCCTTCAGCCACCGTCGGTGAGCAGGCGCCCGGGCTCTCACACGAGCTGGAAGGACTTCAGCCCGCGGATGTTCTGATGGCAGTTCGTCAGGCCGGACGAATTCAGGCTGCGGTAGACGCCCCATTTCGGCGCAGGTAGTGCACGTCCCCGCCACAGATCCGCGGCCTTCCGGACGTCGGCGACGGTCTTGGCACCGTCCTTGAGCACGCAACGCAGGTAGCCGCGGTGCGAAGCCTTGAACTCCCAGGACACGTCGATCCACTTGTTCTGCAGCGGCACGTAGTCGGCGAGGTCGGCCTCCGCCCCCGAGTCACCGGCGATGGTCAGCACCCCTTTGCCGCCCTTCTGGCGCGGCGTGAAGGTCCACTGCGGAGGGCCGACGTCGGGAACCTTCATCTGGAACAGGTGGGTGAACGCCGTCGTCGCGGTCAGCTCGGTGGGCCAGAAGGCCTGGTACGACATCCGCCAGGTCTGGTCCCGCAGGATCTTGTACGTCGTGTCGCCGTCACGCATCCCTTTCGCCTCGTTGCGC
Organism: Amycolatopsis sp. cmx-11-32; assembly: GCF_047608695.1. Taxonomy (NCBI): domain Bacteria; kingdom Bacillati; phylum Actinomycetota; class Actinomycetes; order Pseudonocardiales; family Pseudonocardiaceae; genus Amycolatopsis; species Amycolatopsis sp. cmx-11-32. The sequence goes on from NZ_JADNQN010000001.1 coordinate 356,216, forward strand.
TGCCGGTCTGTCGATGTGTCGACATCCCGTGTGTGCATGTCGAAGCGCCAGTGGTCGCCGTGGGGGTAGATGTGCTTGACGCCGGGATGCGATCCGGCGCGGTCGTCCTCCAGGCCTTCGAACACGCGCAGACCGTCCTTCGCCGGGTCCGGGCTCCATCGCGGTGTCCAGGTGGCCGCGTGCGCCGTCCCGGTACCGAGCGCGGCCGCGCCGAGCACCCCCGCGCCCAGGATGAGCGCCTTCCGGCGGTCGAGGTTCTCCATGGCTACTTTCCCTTCTCGAGAGTGACCGCGAAGACGTGCGGTCTTGGGGTGGCGGCGGAACACGCTGGTGGAAGATCGCGAGCTTCACGGACTGGATCCCGGCCCGTGCGTGCAGTTGATTCGTGGTGGCGGCCTCGCTCTCGCCGGACGCCGCCGTCGCACGCCATCCGGTGAGCCGCTGGGAACGTCGGCCGATCCATCCACATAGGACACCTTCAGCGGTGTCGGCGGCGCCGAGCAGATGGAGGGCGGCGTACTTCCCGGCGGGCACCGGGATCGTCGCGCCGACGACGTTGTCCGGCGTGCCCTCGCTGCCGTTGGCGAACAGGAATTCCGGCACCGTCGTCGGTGATCCGCCCGGCCCGGCGCACCCGGTACGCCGTCGCGTTCTGCCCGCCGGCGACGAGCGGCTGGACGACCACGGTGGTGTCGCCCCTGGCTGCTCGCGGACGATGCGCGGCTCACCGCGAAAGTGAGACCGAAGCCTCGTTCTCCCGCGCTCGGTGCGACGTCCACCAAGAACAGATCGCGCGAGCTGTGCACGAACGCGCGGGTGTCTTTGCCGGTGGTCACGGTCCCGGTGAGCTCGGCGTTCCAGAGGTCGAGTCGCAGCCAGGCGCAGGTAAGTTCACCCACCGGTGTGAGCAGGACCCTCCCGATCGGGAGTCGCGCGACACCCCATTCGTTGCCGTTGCCCAGGAACGGCCGTTCCCAGCGCGGATCCTGTCCGGCGAGGAACCGAGACCAGTCCGCGCCGGCGCTCCTCCGGTGGCATCCGCCGAGCAGATCGCGGCGTGGGGAACCAGCGGGCTGGCCCATAGTCACCCCATCGTGAACTCGGCTGAGTGGTCGGATGTATGACCGGAGTGAACGTAAGATATGACCTATACCTCGTCAGCGAATTACAGGATTGTCACCTCATTCGGCCGAGCCCGACGGATCCCCTCCGGGTGTATCACTGAGAGAGATCTGATGTTCGGTGGCCTGAGCACTTGAGACCGGAGCGGATGCGACAAACCGGGGCGGATCCGACGGGGTCACCCGCGACGGGGCGTGATGTCTGGTCCATCACACAGACGAACCCGGAGGTGAGCCCACCGTGAGGAGCGGGTCTAGCATCCTTTTATCCACGCTCGATGACCATGATCTCGGCACCGTCGCCGGAGCCGTCCCCAGGTGGGCGTCCCGGCGGCAGGCGCGGAAACCAGCGGTCAGCGGGCCCAAGCCATGACGTTGGAGGCCGTTCACCGATGTCCACCACGGCTAGCACCGCCACCGAGGCGGCCTCGAGCGCCTCCACGGGTGCCTCACGCCGGCAAGGGACTTTCTACCGGGGCGACCCCGGTATGTGGTCCTGGGTGCTCCACCGCATCACCGGCGTGCTGACATTCTTCTTCCTCTTCGTGCACGTGCTCGACACCGCGCTCGTGCGCGTGTCACCCGACACGTACAACGAGGTCATCGAGACCTACAAGACCCCGCTGGTCAACCTCCTCGAAGTCGGCCTCGTCGGCGCGGTGCTGTTCCACGCGCTCAACGGCATCCGGGTCATGCTGGTCGACTTCTGGGAAAAGGGACCGAAGTTCCAGAAGCCGATGCTCTGGACGATCCTGGCCATCTGGGTCGTGGTGATGATTCCCGGTGCCTTCTTCATGATGAAGCGCACCGTCGAGGTTATGTTCGGGGGGCACTGACCATGGCTGAACTCGCACTCGAGCGCCCGCGCGCACCGAAGCGCGCCGCCGCCCGCCGCAGCAACTTCGAGCTCTACAGCTGGCTGTTCATGCGCATTTCGGGCCTCGCCCTGATCGTGCTGGTGCTCGGCCACCTGTTCATCATGAACATCCTCGACGGTGGCGTGCACCGCATCAACTGGGGCTTCGTCGCCGGCCGCTGGGCTTCGCCGTTCTGGCAGTTCTGGGACCTGTCGATGCTGTGGCTCGCCGAGATCCACGGTGGCAACGGGCTGCGCACGATCATCGACGACTACGCCCGCAAGGACAGCACCCGGTTCTGGCTGAAGATCGTCCTCTACGTCTCGATGGTGTTGATCCTCGCCGTCGGCACGATGGTGATCTTCACCTTCGACCCGGGTATCTCGGCCAACTGACGCCCACCACACGTTAAGCGGAGTCCTCAATGCAGTTCCACAAGTACGACGTGGTGATCGTCGGCGCCGGAGGCGCCGGCATGCGCGCGGCCATCGAATCCGGCCAGCGCACGCGCACCGCGGTCCTCACGAAGCTCTACCCCACGCGTTCGCACACCGGCGCGGCGCAGGGCGGCATGTGCGCCGCGCTCGCGAACGTCGAAGAGGACAACTGGGAGTGGCACACCTTCGACACGATCAAGGGCGGCGACTACCTGGTCGACCAGGACGCCGCCGAGATCATGGCGAAGGAAGCCATCGACGCGGTCCTCGACCTCGAGAAGATGGGCCTGCCCTTCAACCGGACACCCGAAGGCAAGATCGACCAGCGCCGCTTCGGCGGGCACACCCGCGACCACGGCAAGGCCGCGGTGCGCCGCGCCTGCTACGCCGCGGACCGCACCGGGCACATGATCCTGCAGACGCTGTACCAGAACTGCGTCAAGCACGGGACCGAGTTCTACAACGAGTTCTACGTGCTCGACCTGGTGCTGACCCCGGACGAGAACGGCAACCCGGTCGCCTCCGGCGTCGTCGCCTACGAGCTGGCCACCGGCGAGCTGCACGTCTTCCAGGCGAAGTCGATCGTGTTCGCCACCGGTGGCGCGGGCAAGATCTTCAAGACGACGTCGAACGCGCACACCCTCACCGGCGACGGCCTCGGCATCATCTTCCGCAAGGGCTTGCCGCTGGAGGACATGGAGTTCTTCCAGTTCCACCCGACAGGTCTGGCCGGGCTCGGCATCCTCATCTCCGAGGCCGTGCGCGGTGAGGGCGGCATCCTCCGCAACGCCGACGGCGAGCGGTTCATGGAGCGCTACGCCCCCACCATCAAGGACCTCGCGCCGCGCGACATCGTCGCCCGGTCGATGGTGCAGGAAGTGCTGCAGGGCCGCGGTTGCGGACCGAACAAGGATTACGTCGTCCTCGACGTCACGCACATCCCGGAAGAGACGCTGAACGCGAAACTCCCGGACATCATGGAGTTCTCCCGGACGTACCTGGGTGTCGACCCGGTCACCGAGCCGGTGCCGGTGTTCCCGACCTGTCACTACGTGATGGGCGGAATCCCGACGAACATCCACGGCGAAGCGTTGCGGGACAACGAGAACGTCATTCCTGGCCTGTACGCCGCGGGCGAGGTCGCGTGTGTTTCGGTGCACGGCTCGAACCGGCTCGGCACCAACTCGCTGCTCGACATCAACGTCTTCGGCCGCCGTGCCGGCATCGCCGCCGCCGAGTACGCGCTGGCGCACGACTTCGTCGAACTGCCGGAGAACCCGACCACCATCGTGGAAGAGCAGCTTTCGGGCCTGCTTTCGGAGCACGGTGACGAGCGCGTCGCCGACATCCGCACCGAACTGCAGAAGACGATGGACTCGCACGCTTCGGTGTACCGCACCGAGGACACGCTGAAGCAGGCGCTGACCGACGTGCAGGCGCTGAAGGACCGGTACGAGCGGATCACCGTGTCGGACAAGGGGAAGCGGTACAACACCGACGTCCTCGAGGCCGTCGAACTCGGCTTCCTGCTCGAACTCGCCGAGGTTCTCGTCGTCGGCGCCCTGGCGCGCAAGGAATCCCGCGGCGGACACGCGCGCGAGGACTACCCGAACCGCGACGACACGAACTTCATGCGGCACACCATGGCCTACAAGCAGGGTTCTGGTCTCGCCTCCGATATCCGACTGGACTACAAGCCGGTGACCTTCACCCGCTACGAACCGATGGAGCGGAAGTACTGATGACCACGGCCACCCCCGAGAAGTCGGAGGCCGTGTCCTCCGACCACACGCCGATCACCGTCACGCTGAAGATCCTGCGGTTCAACCCCGAGGTCGACACCGAGCCGCACTGGGAGTCCTACGACGTCCCGGCGCAGCGCACCGACCGGCTGCTGAACCTGCTCTTCTACGTGAAGGACTACATCGACGGGACGTTCTCGTTCCGTCGCTCGTGCGCACACGGCGTCTGCGGTTCCGACGCGATGCAGATCAACGGCATCAACCGCTTGGCGTGCAAGGTCCTGATGAAGGACCTGCTGGAGACCAGTGGCAAGAAGACCACCATCACCATCGCGCCGATCAAGGGCCTGACGACGCTCAAGGACCTTTACGTCGACATGGACCCGTTCTTCGAGGCCTACCGTGCGGTGAAGCCGTACCTGATCGCCTACGGGAACGAGCCCACGCGCGAGCGGATCCAGTCGCAGGCCGACCGCGACCGGTTCGACGACACGACCAAGTGCATCCTGTGCGCCTGCTGCACCTCCTCGTGCCCGGTGTACTGGAACGACGGCTCGTACTTCGGCCCGGCCGCGATCGTCAACGCGCACCGGTTCATCTTCGACTCGCGTGACGAAGGCGCCGAAGAGCGTCTCGACATCCTGAACGACTCCGAAGGCGTCTGGCGCTGCCGGACGACCTTCAACTGCACCGACGCCTGCCCGCGCGGGATCCAGGTGACCAAAGCCATCCAGGAAGTCAAGCGCGCTCTGCTCTTCAAGCGCGTCTAACCCTTCTGCGGCTCGCGGCTCCAGCGGCTGTCCGTGAAGGCCTCCTTGAGAGACCCAGGGTCCCTCAAGGAGGCCTTCACGGACTTCAGGGGAGTTATCCACAAGGGGTGGGTTATCCACAGGTCGGCGAAAGGTGTCTGGTGATCGCGGTGCCGGCAGGCCCACGCTGTGCTCATGAACAAGCGCGGCAGATGGGCTGAGCACCCCGAACTGCTCCAGGAACGAAGCCGGCACGGCGTCATCAAGGCCACGGCCTTGGAATCGCTCGAAAAATGGGCAGCAAGGTCATTTACCGACGATGCCTACCCGGCGGCCCATGGCAACGGCTGCTTCCAGGGATCATTCTTCTCCACAACACTGCTCCCACGTCTCTGGAACGTGTGACGGGAGCTTTGCTCCACGCAGGGCCGCGGGCGGTCGTGACCGGAGTGGAAGCCTGCCGCCGGCACGGCCTACGCCCACGCGAGCTACCTCCGGACGAAGACATTCACGTCCTCATCCCCCACGAACACAAAATCCGCAGCGCTGAATTCGTGACCGTCGAGCGAACCCATCGCCTACCGGAACCGCGAATCCGCGACAGCATCCCCTTGGCGCCACTCGTTCGGGCGACCACGGACACCTGCCGACGCCTGCGGACGGCCGAACCTGTCGGCCGTCTCCTCGTCGAGTCGATCCAGCGCGGCCGGTGCTCGCCCGAAGCTCTCGCCCACGAGTTGGACATCGGTTCCAAACGAGGCACAGCAGTCCCCCGTAGGATTCTCGCCGAGTGGAAGGACCTCTGCTCCGTGGCGGAGGCACGGGCGAAGATACTCAGTCGTAGTCTCATGGTCCGGCCGAGCCATTGGAATCCTGAGATCCGTGACAGCCATGGCGGCTACATCGGGCGTCCCGATGCCTGGTGGGACGAGGTGGCGCTCGCGTGGGAGATCGACTCCTTCGACTTCCATTTCTACCGCGACGATTACAAACGCACGGTTCTGCGGAACACCCGCTACGCCACCGCCGGGATCACTGTCGTGCAGACACTTCCTTCTCAGCTCCTGACGGATCCAGCAGGTGTAGTGGCTGAACTGAATGCGGCCCACCTTGCCGCGTCCTTACGCCCACGCCCTCCCGTCAACCTGGTCTCGCGAGCCGCTTGACGGTCCGTGAAGGCCTCCTTAAGGGACCCTGGGTCTCTCAAGGAGGCCTTCACGGACCACCCAACTCCACGCCTACTCCAGGATCCGCGCCAGCGCGGCCGAGGTACACCGAACGCAGTGCCCGCGCCTCGGGCGTGATGAACCAGCCCGGCCGATCCGGAGCGCCAGGGAAGTCCTCCGCACGCGGGACGTAGGTCAAATCCGGGTTGAAGTCTCGATTGACGTCGCTGCCGGGACGCTTCCGGTAGTCGTCGCCCTGGATGACGTCGCTGAGGTAGTTCCAGGCCGGCGGCCGGTCCTTGAGTCGCGGGAACTTCCGCTGCACTTCGGCCCACGACAGGTCGTTGCCGCGCCGGTCGAGTTCGGCGCCGTCCGGGTTCAGTTTCGGGACGGCGACGAAGGTGACGGTCTTCCGCAGCCGCTCGGCGTCCCGCGACTCCGATGTGCCGAGGTAGTCGAGAATCCGCAGCAGCGCGTCGGTACCCGTCTTCTCGTTGCCGTGGATCTCGCTGGACACGACGAAGACCTTCGGCCCGGTCCCGACGGTCGCCTGGTGGATCACCCGGCCGCGGTGGGAGCGCCCGACCTCTTCGACCGCCAGCCGCCCCTTGCTCACCCGCTCGAGCCTGCCGAGTTCGCGGACCATCTCGCGGTAATCGGTGAACTCGTTGATGGGCAGCTCTCGCGGTTCCTCACTGCAAGCCTGGACAGGCGCCGCCACCGCCGCGGGCGCGCTGACGAGCGGGACCACCACCAGGCCCACCATCACGGGAACCAACCGACCGAACACGGACATCGTGAACTCCCCACTGTCGAAGGTGTGCACAACGTAGCGAGGACGCCGTCGAAAGGGCCAGGAAAACGAAACGGGGCCGGCCCACGAAACGTGGACCGGCCCCGTGACAGCCGAACTACTTCACCGCGTCCAGAGCGTTGACGCGGCCGTGGCCGTAGTACGAGTTGTCCTTCGCCGGGCCTTCACAGACCGGCGCGGCGGTGCCGCAAGCGACCGTGTCGGCCTGGTGCTCCAGCAGCCAGGTCAGCAGCTGCGGCGGAGCGTGGCGGTAGCGGGAGGCGAGCAGCGCGGCGACACCGGCGGCGTGCGGGGACGCCATCGAGGTACCGCACTTGGTGCCGTAGGCGCCGTTGAAGATCGTTGACAGCGGGCAACCGGCGCCCTGGCCGGTCGGCGGCAGCTGGGCGCGGTCGCCGCCGGGAGCGGTGACCGAAACGTCGTTACCGTAGTTGCTGTACGACGACTTCGAGCCCGCGTAGCCGATGGCTGAGACGTTGACGACGCCGTCGATGGCCTTGGGCAGGATGCCGCAGCTCTCGTCGACCGGGTGCGGCCGGTTCGGGTCGACGGTCTGCTTGTCCGGGTCGAAACCGCTGTTGCCGGCGGCGGCGACGTTCAGCACGCCACGGCCGGTCGAGTGGACCACCGCGCGGCGGACGGCCTCGTACGCGGCCGCGTCACCCGGCTCCTTCGAGCAGTAGAACATGCCCGGGTCGATGTAGTAGCTGTTGTTCGTGACCGGGAAACGGTGCTTCGCGGCCCACATGAACCCGCACACGGCGGCTTCGGGAAGGATCATGCCGTCGTCGTTGACGACCTTGACCGACGCCAGCTTGACGCCGGGCGCGACGCCGGTGAAGCCGCGCGCGGCGTCCTTGCCCGCGATCGTGCCGGCGACGTGCGTGCCGTGGTCGGAGTTCGTCGGCGCCCAGGAGGCGGGCGTGGTGTCGGGCGCGCCCGTGTTGCAGCCGGCGGACACCTTCGGGTCCAGTGCGTTCTTCAGCGCGGGGTGGGTGGGCTCGATACCCGAGTCCAGCACGCCGACGGTCACCGAACGGCTGCCACCGGAGACCTTGTTCGCCTCGGGAGCCTGGATCGCCCGCATGTCCCACTGCTGGGCCGACAGGTCCTCGTCGACGGCGACGCTGGTGGTCTCTTCGCTTTCCTTGGTGTCGACCACGGCGGATCGGGTCGACCGGGACGAGGCCGCGGGCGGGAACGCCACGTCCCGGCCGCCCGAGTAGGCACGGTAGACGCCGATCTTCGCCTGGAAGTCGGCGTTGCGCGAGGTCGCCACCGCGACCCCGATCTCCGGGTAGTACGCCACCTTCTCGCCGCACTTCGCGCGCAGCTCGATGTCGACCTTGCGCTCCGGGGTACGCGGGTCGTAAAGCACCACGTAAGTGAACGGCGCGCTCGCGGTGTCGCACTGCGGCGCGGGCGCGGCGCTCGCCGACGGGGCCGCGAACACACTTCCCGCCGCCGCCGCGGCGAGCGCGGGGACGAGCAGGCGTCTGATCCGGGACATTCAACCTCCATGATTCGGTGGAGTGAACGTTAGGGAGCCAGAGCCGGACTCGCCACCGTCAAAAGGACGACAAACCCCATCGATCAGGCGTCAGCCTTTTCCGTGTCCCGTGACTTGGCGCCACGAAGCGTGCGCAGACCGATCAGGCCGATGATGGTGCCGAGCACGAACGAGACGACCGTCAGCACCGCGTGCACGATGAAGTAGGCGGTGGGCGAGCCGTCGGCGGCCCAGGCGCGATCGCTGTCCCAGAGGTTCTTGGCGAACGTGATCCAGATGATCCACGACCACACGCCGAAACCCAGCAGGAACATCGAAGTACCTCGCGAAATGCGCATGCCCCTGAGTATGAACCGAGCCCGGCGACGCTACATTGCTCGGGTGCACAGCGCTATCTCCCGGTCGCTCATGGTCCTCGTTTCCGGTGTGCTCGCCCTCGCGGTGACGCCGGTGGCCACAGCCGCTCCGAAGCCACCAGCCCAGGCGCAGCCGTGCGCGAACAAGACGACGCCTCCCGCGCCGATCGACACCTCCGAGAAGCCGCGCCCCGGCGAGGTCGCGCCAGAGCCGTTGCCGGTCCCGCCGGTGCCGGTGGGCGGCGAACGGATGGCCGAATGCGGGCTCGTGCTCCCGAAGCGCGCGCTGAACCCGCCCGAGGGGTCCACCGCCGCGTCCTGGGTGCTGCAGGACCTCGAAACCGGCGACATCATCGCGGCGAAGGATCCGCACGCCCGTCAGCGGCCGGCGTCGCTGATCAAGACCCTGCTCGGGCTGGTCGTGGTCACCGAACTGCCGCCGGGCAAGGTCATCACCCCGACCAAGGAGGACGCCGAGCAGGAGTGCACCTGTGTCGGCATCGTCGCCGGTGGCCAGTACACAGTGGACCAACTGCTGCACGGGCTGCTGATGCACTCCGGCAACGACGCGGCTCACGCGCTCTCCACCGTGCTCGGCGGCGTCGACGCCGCGGTCACCAAGATGAACGCTTTGGCCGCCCGCGTCGGCGCCACGGACACGCGGGCCGCGACACCGTCCGGGCTCGACGGGCCGGGGATGTCGACCTCGGCCTACGACATGAGCCTGATCTTCCACCACGCGATGAAGCAGCCGGAATTCGCGCGGGTGGTCAAGACCAAGAGCTTCGAAATCCCGCCCACCGGCGGAAAACCGGTCATCACGATCTACAACGACAACAGGCTCCTCGGCGTCTATCCCGGGTTCCTCGGCGGAAAGACCGGCTTCACCGACGACTCGCGCCACACCTACGTCGGCGGCGCGCTCCAGAACGGCCACCGGGTCGCGGTCGTGATGCTTCGCGCCGAGCAGCGCCCGACGCGGGTCACCGAGCAGGCCGCGAAGCTCCTTGATTACGGCATCGCGTTGCGAGAAGCGAAGGCGGAATCGGTCGGGCGGATCGACTACAAACCGGCGGAAACCGTGGAGCCGGGCCCGGCCAAGGCCGCGCCGAACGCCGACGGTACGTCGAACAGTGGCGCCGCCGCCGCGGCCGAAGACCCGTTCGGGACGGTTGGCTGGATCATCACGCTGATCGTCTTCCTGATCATCGTGGCCTGTTTCGTCATCGGTCACCAGCGCAAGAAAGCGATGGCAGACCACTAGGCAAGCCCGGAACCGCGAACCGGCCGACAGTGGCGGCTCCGGCCGCTACTCTGCTGTCTCCGCTTGCGAACCGTTCGGGGGACGGCCGCGGATGTCGTCCGCAAGAGCCGCAGCCGGCCGGTAGTCAGGATTTTCGGCGGCCGAACCAGCCCAACAGCGCACCGGTCGCGAAAGCTCCGCCGACGGCCGCGGTGCCCAGCCCTTGCTGAACGGTCACCCTCGGGTGAATGGACACGGGGGCAGGCGGCTCGATGACCGTCGACATGTTCTCCTTCGCCGTCGCGGTCCACGCGGTGACGAACAGCAGGAAGCGCGAAACGAGATTCGCGAAGACGAGCAGACCGATCACCGGTCCGAACAACGTGAACGCTGGTGATTTCGTGACGCTACCGAGGTAAAGGGTCGCGCCCTGCTGGAGCACGATGAACCCGACAGCGGCGAAGATCGCGCCCTTGACCGCGCTGCGCAGCGCGACGTGCTCACGAGGCAGCCTCGCGATGACCCAGAGGAACACCAGCGTGTTCGCGAGCAGGCCGAGCAGGATCGTCGCGACCTTGAGCAGCAACACCGCCCAGCTCTGGTTTTCCAAGCCGACGAGTTCGAGTAGGAACCGCCCGATCCCGCTGCCCGCGGCGGTGAGGCCGAACGAGATCACCAGCGCGAGGCCCAGCCCGACCAGTGACAACAGGTCCTTGATGGTCGTCGAAACCAGCGGCAGCTGCTGCTTTTCCTGGCCCCATTGGGCGGTCAGCGCGTCGCGCAGGTTCGTCATCCAGCCGACGCCGGAGTACAGCGCGAGCACCAGGCCGAACACCCCGATGCCGCCGCCGGACTTCAGTGCCGCGCCGACGATGCCGCCGACCAGGTCGCGCAGGCCGTCGGGCACCGACTTGTTGATGCCGTCGGTGATCTGGTTGAGCACCGTCTGATCGCCGGCGACCACCATCCCGATGACCGCGAAGGCGACCATCAGGATCGGGATCACCGAAAGCACGCTGAAGTAGGTGATGGCCGCGGCGTAGTGGTTGCCGTAGCGCTCGGTGAAGGCGTCGTTCGCCCGGATGAGGTGATCGAGCCAGCCGTATTTCCGCCTCAAGCGCGGTATCAGCTTGTCCTCGTCCGGCTTCGCGCCGTCATCTTTCGCCACCTGTCGACGCTAACCACGTCTACCGCGGCTCGCAGCGCGAATCAGCCCGCCGGGGGAAGGAAACCGATGTTCTCGTAGACGTTCCGCAAAGTCACCGAGGCGACTTCCCGTGCCCGCTGCGCGCCGAGGGCCAGCGCCTTGTCGAGCTCGGCGACGTCATCCAAATAGGACTGGACGCGCTCCTGCACCGGGGTGACCCAGTCGACGAACGCCTCGGCGACGCCCTTCTTCAGATCGCCGTAACCCTTGCCCTCAAAGGTGGTTTCGAGTTCGGCGACCGGCTGGTCGGTCAGCGCGGAGAGGATCGTCAGCAGGTTGGAGACACCCGGTTTGTTCTCGGTGTCGAAGACGATCTCGCGGCCGGTGTCGGTGACCGCCGAGCGAACCTTCTTCGCCGACTTCTTCGGGTCTTCGAGCAGTTCGATGAGGCCGTTGCCGGTCGACGAGGACTTGCTCATCTTCGCGGTCGGTTCCTGCAGGTCGTAGATCTTCGCCGTGTCCTTGACGATATGCGGCTCCGGCACCGTGAACGTCTTGCCATAGCGGTTGTTGAACCGCTGCGCGAGGTTGCGCGTCAGCTCCAGGTGCTGCCGCTGGTCCTCGCCGACGGGGACCTCGTTCGCCTGGTACAGCAGGATGTCCGCGGCCTGCAGGACCGGGTAGGTGAACAGGCCGACGCTGGCGCGATCCGTGCCCTGCTTCGCGGCCTTGTCCTTGAACTGCGTCATCCGGCTCGCCTCGCCGAACCCCGTCTGGCACTCCAGCACCCAGCCCAGCTGGGCGTGCTCGGGCACCTGGCTCTGGACGAACAGCGCGCTGCGGGCCGGGTCGACGCCGAGCGCGAGCAACTGCGCGGCCGAGCGGCGCGTGCGGTCCCGCAGCACCTTCGGGTCCTGCTCGACGGTGATCGCGTGCAGGTCGACGACCATGTAGAAGGTGTCGTGGGTGTCCTGCAGCCGCACCCATTGCCGCAGCGCACCCAGGTAGTTGCCAAGGTGGAACGAGTCGGCGGTCGGCTGGATCCCGGAGAGCACCCGCGGGCGCTTCAGTTCGTCGGACACGCCCGGATTCTGTCAGGCCACGCCGTGGCGGGTCATCCGAGGTGGCCCCGGCCGAAAGATGTAAACGGTTAACCGCCACATACTTCCGACGGTTCTGGGCGCGGTGTCCGGTTCCTAGCGTTCATGGCACCGGATCTTCCGGCCACACCGAAGGAGAACCCAGATGAAGGCACGATCCCTACTGATGGGCATGGCCATGGCGGCCGCGGCCGTCTTCTCGCTTTCCGGCGTCGCGGCGGCGGCCGAGCCCACCGGAGGCGTCCAGCCGAACATCGTCGGCGGCGGCAACGCGACCCAGGTCTACTCGTTCATGGCGTCCCAGCAGTCGAGCGGCGGCGGGCACCAATGTGGTGGCTCACTGATCAGCTCGACCTGGGTGGTCACCGCGAAGCACTGTGGCACGCCGTACCAGGTGCGCGTCGGCACCACGAACCGCACCAGCGGCGGCACCGTTGCCCGCGTGGCCCAGCGGATCGCCCACCCGAGCGCCGACCTGGCGCTGCTGCGCCTCTCGACGGCGGTGTCGCAGGCGCCGGTCACGATCGCCGACACGTCCGGGGCCGTCGGCACCGCGACGCGGATCATCGGCTGGGGCCAGACCTGCGCCCCGCAGGGCGCCTGTGGTGCCCCGATCACCCTGCAGGAACTGAACACCTCGATCGTCGCCGACAACCGCTGTCTCGGGATCAGCGGCGCGAGCGAGATCTGCACCAACAACCCCGGTGGGAACAAGGGCGCCTGCTACGGCGACTCGGGCGGCCCGCAGGTCAAGCAGGTCAACGGTGTCTGGCAGCTGGTCGGCGCCACCAGCCGCGCCGGGAACAACAGCAGCACCTGTGCGACCGGGCCGTCGATCTACGTGGACGTCCCCTACTTCCGCAACTGGATCCGCACCAACTCCGGAGTCTGATCCGGCCCCCGCGTCGCCCCACCGTCCCCTGGGGCGACGCGGTCCCAGCCTGTTCAGCAAGGAACCGGGTGGAAGTTCGAAGAGCCGCTCCAGCAGCGCGACCGCCTTCAGGGAGTCGCACCGCTCGGGGCGGCTTCTTCCGGTCCGCCAGTAGCTCAAGGTCGCGACACTGACCCGCACGCCCTGCTGGGCGAGCCGGTGCCGGATCCGGTCGAGTCCGAGACCGCTGTCGGTGATCGCCCGGTCCAAAGCACGCGGGAAGGGATCACCGGGCCGGCTGCGACGCCGCGTCACCGTCATGGACCTGAGCGTGGCGATCAGCGGGCGGCTAAACAATCCGGGCCGGACTAGGTGTCCCTACCCAAGAAATCCGACACGTCACGTTTCGCGGGCTAAGTGCGATCTGCCCGGTCCCGCCGCCGACCCGCGTTTAGCGGGCAAACTGCGATCCGGCGCCCAGGGACACCCTCGCGAGCGATGTCGACTTCAGCGGGCAAACTGCGATCCGACCGGGCCGGCGCCAGGGCGACTTCAGCGGGCAAACCGCGATCCCTGGGGCGGGTCGCGTTTAGCGGGCTAAACGCGATCTGGGGAGGGAAGGCGCAGGTCAGGGGAGCCGCGGGCGGGTGAGGGCGTCGCCCTTGGCGAGCACCGCCTCTGCCATCGCGGCGACGTCCGGGGCGGCGGGCTGGATCGGGGTGGCGACAGCGGGGCCGCCCGCGACGACGCGGGCCTTCCGGCGCTGACGCAACACACCCAAGGCCATGCCGACGATGCCGAGCGCGACAGCGATCAGGCCGACCGGGCCCAAGAGACCGAACGCCATCTCCGAACGCGAAGTCGACTCCGCGGCCGAGGCCGGGCCGGCGCCCGCGACGAGCAGGGCGACCGGGATCGCGACGACCGCCGCGGCTCTGGCCGCGGGCAGGGCCGACCGCATCAGGAGATGAACTGGGTTCCGCACCGGAGTGCCTCCCGTGAGGTGACATTGCTGAACCGGAACGCTAACCCGAACGAGTGAGCATTTCCAGGTTGCTGGTCAAAAAACTACCGAGCGTGTCAAGACCTGTGGGTTCTGATCAACTCGACCCGAGAATAGCCCCTCACAGGGGGGATCTTTCGAGCACCCCTCTTCTCAGAGTTGTCGTGGCCGGAAACGGTTTCTGACCGAACAGGACACGGGTTAGGCCATTCGGATGTCACCACAGAGCCGAACAGGCACGATCCGACTTTCCTCGGTTGGTTTCTTGTCCGCAATGGTCTATACCTGTTGGCCATACCTTTAAAAGGTATAGACCAATATCCCTGCATGGTCCCCTCGTACGAAGGAGCCACCGATGTCTCTTCGACGTATTCTCGCGGCGGTCGCCGCCACCTTCGCCGCCACCACGGTCGCCGTGGTCGTCCCGGCCCAGTCCGCCTCCGCGGCGGACTGCGTGGCGCCTTGGAAGGCGAGTTCGGTCTACCGGGGCGGCAACACCGCCTCCCACAACGGGCACAACTGGTCCGCGAAGTGGTGGACGCAGAACGAAACACCCGGCTCGGCGCAGGTCTGGGCCGATCAGGGTGCCTGCGGTGGCGGCTCGCAGAACCCGTCCGATTTCGTGGTCAGCGAAGCCCAGTTCAATCAGATGTTCCCGAACAGGAACCCCTTCTACACCTACAACGGCCTGGTCACCGCCCTCAGCGCATACCCGGCCTTCGCAGGCACCGGCAGTGACATTGTCAAGAAGCAGGAAGCGGCGGCCTTCCTGGCGAACGTCAACCACGAGACCGGCGGCCTGGTCCACATCGTCGAGCAGAACCAGGCCAACTACCCGCACTACTGCGACACGAGCCAGTCTTACGGCTGCCCGGCGGGTAACGCCGCGTACTACGGTCGTGGCCCGATCCAGCTGAGCTGGAACTTCAACTACAAGGCCGCAGGCGACGCGCTGGGCCTGCCGCTGCTGACCAACCCGTGGCTGGTGCAGAACGACGCGGCAGTCGCCTGGAAGACCGGCATCTGGTACTGGATGACCCAGAACGGCCCTGGCACGATGACCCCGCACAACGCGATGGTCAACAGCCGCGGCTTCGGCGAGACCATCCGCAGCATCAACGGCAGTCTCGAGTGCAACGGCGGCAACCCCGGCCAGGTGCAGAGCCGCGTGAGCAAGTACAAGCAGTTCACCGGCATCCTCGGCGTCGACCCCGGGGGCAACCTGTCCTGCTGATCCGTCCAGGGGACTGAAGGGGCCCTTCGCCGCACTTGACGCGGCGAGGGCCCCTTCGTCATTCAAGAGCGCCGAGCAGTCGACGCAGTGAGGCGTCCAGAACGTCAAGGTCGTCACCGAGCGGCGACAGCAGCTTCGCAACATTCGCGGCGTGGTCGGTCATCGCGGCGTCGACGACTTCGAACCCGCGTTCGGTCAGCGTGACCCGAAAGCTGCGCCGGTCCTCCGGGTCGAGGGCGCGCTCGACCAGTCCCGCCGACTCGAGTCTGTCGATCCGGCTGGTCATCCCGGCCCTGGACATCATCAGCGTCGCGGACAGCTCGGACGGGATGAGCGTGTACGGCTTCCCTGACCGCCTGAGCGCCGCGAGAACGTCGAACTCCCCTTGCTTCAAGCCGTGTTTCGAACACGGCCTCCACCATCGGCGTCGTCAGCGTCACCACGCGGCCGAGGCGCCCGGCGACCCCGATCGCGGCCAAGTCCAGTTCCGGCCGCTCCTGCCGCCAAGCGCCGACCACCGCGTCGGTCGCGTCGGCGTTTTGCTCGTCATTCACCACGACATCCTATTCGACAGGAGATAGTTTGGCAGCTAACTATCAGCAGTGGAACTATCTTGAGCAGCCGATGCCGAGACCGTCGGCGCGGACGGCGCGGCGCCGCACTACCACACCGGCTCCTCCGAGATGTTCTTCGTACTCGGCGGAAAGCTGGAAGTCCTTGTGGGAGAGGAGATCGTCACCGTTTCCGAAGGCGACCTGCTCGTCGTCCCGCCACTGACCACCCACGCGTTCCGCGCGGCCGTCGGCTCTCCGGCGGATGTGCTGATCGTGTTCATTCCCGGCGCGGAACGGTTCGGCTACTTCCGCCTGCTGGAGAAGGTCGGCCATGGCAAGGCGACTGTTCAGGATCTCTTGGACAGCCAAGAAGAATTCGACAACCACTTCGTCGAGAGTCCAGTGTGGACGGAGACGGCGAAGGCTCGTCAGTAGCCGCGCGGCGGGTATCCCTGCGGTGGGTACTGGGGTGGCGGGTACTGCGGCGGATACCCGTACTGCGGCGGGGGCGGGTACTGCTGCGGATACCCGGGATTCTGCGGCGGATACGGCTGCGGCGGGTACTGGGGCTGTGGCGGGGGTGGCGCGGCAGGCTGCCCGCCACCGAGGTGGAACGGCAACAGCGGCACCAGTTGCGCGAGCCTGCCCAGCGTCGCGAGTATGTCGTCCGGTTTGATCCGGCCGAACGTCGGATTCTCGACGTAGACCAGTTCCGGCCCCACCAACGACCAGGTGTGCAGCTTCAACGACCGCATCGTGGCGGCGACCTGCGGCGTGAGTACCTGGATCGCGACGTTCGGATCCGTGTCGATCAGCTTGTACCAGCGGTTGAACTTCCGGTCCGCGGTGGCGGGCTCCGGGTATCGCTCGACGTCCCAGGCGGATTCGATGCTCGACACGATCTGGAAGTTCGGCATCGACGCGGGCAGGGTGACCACCCAGACCGAGTCGATCGAGAGCGTGTCGAGCTCGTTGACCTTCTTGTTGGTCCACCGCGTGTGGACGCTTGTGACCGTCGGACGGCGGTGGTAGTCGAAGACGCTGAACCGAAGCCCGTTGTACGCGCCGTTCAGCGCGCCGAACGCCATCCGCTTGTCGCCGCGCTGGTTGAACGGCAGCACCGTCCAGCGCTCCAGGAGGTTCGGTGCGTCCGGACTGAACTCCCACCCGTACTGACCGGACATCTGGTAGCGCTCGGCGTTCGTCGCCTCGACGCGCCGGGCCTCGTTCGTCTCCATGATCGCTCGGGCTAACCGGAATACGTCGCCGTCACCGGCGCGTGGTCGGACCAGCGCTGGTCATAGGACTCGGCACGCTCGACCACGACGGAGGTGCACCGCTCGGCAAGACCAGGGGTGGCGATCTGGCAGTCGATGCGCCAGCCCGAGTCGTTGTCGAACGCCTTCCCGCGGTACGACCACCACGTGTACGGGCCGGGGCCTTCCGGGGCGAGTTTGCGCTGCACGTCGACATAACCGGCCTCGGTGAACACGCGGCCGAGCCATTCCCGCTCCTCCGGCAGGAAACCCGAGCTCTTCTGGTTCCCGCGCCAGTTCTTCAGGTCGGTCTTCTCGTAGGCGATGTTCCAGTCGCCCACGACCACGACCTCACGGCCACCGGCCTCGGCCTTGGCGCGCAGGTCGACGAGGTACGGCAGGAACGCCGCCATGAAGCGTTCCTTCTCGTCCTGGCGCGGGGTCCCGACGTCACCGCTGGGCAGGTACAGGCTCGCGACCACGACATTCGGCAAGTGGATCTCGGCGTAACGGCCGCTGTCCTCGAATTCGGGCTCGCCGAAGCCGATGCGGACCTCGTCCGGCTCGGCCCGGCTGAAGAGCATGACGCCGTTGCGCCCCTTCTGCGCGGACGGCGCGTGCACCACGTGCCAGCCTTCGGGCGCGGCGGCACCGGCCGGCAGCTCCTTGAGCTCGGCCCGGACCTCCTGGCAGGCGACGACGTCGGCCTTGGTGGAGCCGAGCCACTCGACGAAGCCCTTTTTCGCGGCGGCACGGAGGCCGTTGACATTCACTGTGGAGACGGTCAGCACTCTTCGAACGCTACCCGGAGGGTCCGACAGAACCGTCAGGGGTTGAGCCGCGCGGAGAGGAGGTGCGGAAGGAGTTCAGCGGCGAGGTGCCGGCGGCCGAGGAAGGCGCCCACTTGCGTTTAGCGGGCTTAACGCGATCCCACAGGTCATGGGCCACACTGGGAGCCTACGACCGGGGCCGCGTACTGGGCGGAGACCCACTTGCCCTCGGCGATCTTGCGGAAACCGTTCTCGACCACCGGCTGCGCGTCGATCTTCGCGTCCTTGTTGTACTTGCCGACGATCTTCTGCCCGCCGGGGGTGTCGCGCGCGTTGAGCACGTCGGCGGTCACCACGACCTGGCAACCGGTGGGGCTCGAAGCGCTCGACTCCCTGTCTTGTCCCGAGATGGCGACGACGACGATCAGCGCCGCGCCGGCGCCGAGGAACAAGACCGGTTTCGAGATGGCCATGATGGTCACTCCTCGAACAAGGGAATCGTTTTCTGCCTCGACCAGAGTGGCAGAAGCCGGGGCGGTCGCCCAGATCCCGGATTGCCAACCACCCGGAGGCGCCAACCCTGAACGGTGGCGTACTACCCACCGTCACAACGCCGGGCCGAAGAACGTGAAGGCCCCCTCCGCAAGAGAGGGGGCCTTCGCGTATTCGAAGCGAAACTCAGCCCTGGGAGATCTTCTTGGCCAGGTTCTCGTCCAGCGTCGCGAGGAACTCCTCGGTGGTCTGGAACGGCTGGTCCTTGCTGATCAGCAGCGCGAGGTCCTTGGTCATCTTGCCGCTCTCGACGGTTTCGACGACGACCTGCTCCAGCTTGTTCGCGAACCCGATCAGCTCCGGGTTCGAGTCCAGCTTGCCGCGGTGCTCGAGGCCACGGGTCCACGCGTAGATGGACGCGATCGGGTTGGTCGAGGTCGGCTTGCCCTGCTGGTGCTGGCGGTAGTGCCGGGTCACCGTGCCGTGCGCGGCCTCGGCCTCGACGGTCTTGCCGTCCGGGGTGCGCAGCACCGAGGTCATCAGACCCAGCGAGCCGAAGCCCTGCGCGACCGTGTCGGACTGCACGTCACCGTCGTAGTTCTTGCAGGCCCAGACGTAGCCGCCCTCCCACTTCATCGCCGCGGCGACCATGTCGTCGATCAGGCGGTGCTCGTAGAAGATGCCCTTGGCATCGAAGTCGGCCTTGAACTCGGCCTGGTAGATCTCCTCGAACACGTCCTTGAACATGCCGTCGTAGGCCTTGAGGATGGTGTTCTTGGTCGACATGTAGACCGGGTACTCACGGTCGAGGCCGTACTGCAGCGAGGCGCGCGCGAAGTCCTCGATGGACTTGCGGTAGTTGTACATCCCCATGGCGACGCCGCCGCCCTCGGGGAACTTCGCGACCTCGAACTCCATCGGCTCGGAGCCGTCGTCCGGGGTGTAGCTGATGGTCAGCGTGCCGGGACCGGGGACCTTGAAGTTGGTCGCCTTGTACTGGTCACCGTGCGCGTGACGGCCGATGATGATCGGTTTGGTCCAGCCCGGCACCAGGCGCGGGATGTTCTGGATGACGATCGGCTCGCGGAAGATCACGCCGCCGAGGATGTTGCGGATCGTGCCGTTGGGCGAGAGCCACATCTTCTTCAGGCCGAACTCTTCGACACGCGCCTCGTCCGGCGTGATCGTGGCGCACTTGACGCCGACGCCGTGCTTCTTGATCGCGTTCGCCGAGTCGACGGTGATCTGGTCGTCGGTGCGGTCCCGCTCCTCGATGCCCAGGTCGTAGTACTCGAGGTTGAGGTCCAGGTAGGGGTGGACCAGTTTGTCCTTGATGAACTGCCAAATGATGCGGGTCATCTCATCGCCGTCGAGCTCGACGACGGTGCCCTGGACCTTGATCTTGGCCATGAGCAGCGGTGCTCCTTCCGCGGATCTTCGCGTTCTTCTTGAGTCTCTCCGGTAGCGGTACAAGCGTACTGCTTAACGGTCCTGGATGGTTCCAGTAGTGGTCGGTATCAAGTCTCCACGAGGCCGATGTGGCCGACGTCACCCGGTCGGACGACGGCCATCCGGCCGTCACGCGACCCGCGGAGACCGCGACATCATCGAACCGCACTCCTCAGCCTGCCACCGGAAAGGGCGGTCCCCATGTCCACCAACCCCTACGCTGTACCGCCACACGAGCAGCCACCCGCACCGGAGCCGTACCTCCAGCCTAAGCAAAGCAGCCGCGCCGTGCCTCGCGTGCTCAGCGGGGTCGGCGGGGTGCTGCTCACGCCGGTCGCGCTCGGCCTGGTGATCTACGGCGGCACGCGGCTGCAACGGTCGCTTTCGCAGGGCTTCACCGTCAGCGGCGACCCTCTCGGCCTGTTCTTGCTGATTCTCGGTGGCGTTCTCCTGCTCGGCGTCGCGCTCCTCGGCGCGCTGTCCGGGCTCGGTCCGGTGATCGGCGGGCTGGTCTGGGGCGTGCTGCCCGGGCTGAGCGTCTTCTTGGGCCCGAGGAGCCTCATGAACGTCATGTACGACATCGGTGGGCGGGAGCTCGGCGTCGGCCTGGTGACCTGGCTGGTCATGGGCGCCCTGATCGGCTGCGGGTTCCTTCTGGTCGGGGCCGGCCTGGTCGGCACCCTGACCCGCCGGCGGCCGGGAGCGCGTTTAGCGGGCTAAACGCGCTCCCGGCGAGATCGATGTGAACCGTCCGGGTCTCCCGTCCGTAGTCCGGTTAAGGGAGGTGGCCCGCCCATGTCATCGCACCGGTACGTCGCGGAGTACGACGACGAGGACTACCAGGAGTACGGCGAGTACGAACAGCAACCGAAAGACCCGCGAAGGCCCTACGAGGACATCGAGTCGTACGAACCGTACGAGCCGCCTTACGAAGACGACCTGGGCGCCGAAGACACCCGCGCGGGCCGAGGCGCGCGTCGCGCCCTCAGCGGAGCGGGCGGGCTGATCCTGACGCCGGTCGCCCTCGGCCTGCTGGCTTGGGGCGGCCTGCGGCAGCAGATGCTCGTCCAGGCGACGCTCAGCACCCAGCGTGACGCTTTCGGCATCGGACTGCTCGTGGGCGGCGGGATCCTGCTGCTGGCGGTCGGGCTGCTCGGCGCGCTCTCGGCCACCGGCCCGATCCTCGGTGGCCTCGTCTGGGGCATCGCACCCGGCGTGGCCGCCGCCGCGGTCCCGGAATGGGGCTTCCGCCTGGTGAAGTACCTGCCGCAGAACGACGTCACCTACGGCGTCACGAGCTGGCTGTTCATCGGCGGGTTGCTCGGCACGGGCTTCCTCCTGGTCGGCGCGGGCCTCGCGTCGAGACTCGCCCGGCGGCGCCGCTGAGGAGGCTGAGACCATCGGCGCATGGGATTGTTCACCGTTCCTGAAGCCCGCGCCGAACTCGCCCGGCTACGCCCCGCGCTCGACGAGCTCGTCCGCCTCCGCGCCGACGCGGCCGAACTCGCCGCGGCCCTGCGCCCGGGAGGCCGGGAGACCGCGCTCGGCGGGATGCCGGAGTGGAAGGCCGCGCAGGCCCGGCTGGACGATCTGATGACCACCGTCCAGCGGACGGGCGCGGAGCTGAAGGGGTTCGCCCCGCTCCTGATCGACTTCCCCGCCGAACTCGATGGCGTCGACGTCCTGCTCTGCTGGCTCGAAGGTGACCCGGAACTGTGCTGGTACCACCGCACCGACCTGGGCTTCGCGGGGCGCCGTCGCCTCCCGGACACCGCCGTGGTCGTGCGCGAGGAGATCGCGGCGGGCCTCTTCGACGGTGTCGCCGCGCACTACGACGAAGACGCCTTTCACGGCCTCGTCGCCGACGCGCTTGTCGACGGCCTCGGCCGCACAGCTCCCGAACGCGTTCTCGACGTCGCGACCGGGACCGGCGTGGCCGCGTTCGCCGCGCTGCGCCTGAAGCCGGGTGAAGTGCTCGCGATCGACATCTCGCCGGGCATGATCGCCCAAGCCGAGACGAAGGCGGCGACACGAGACCCCGGCAGGCTCATCACCTGGCAGGTCGCTTCGGCGGTGCCGTCGCCGGTGGAGGACGAAGGCGCGGATGTCGTGTTGTGCGCGTCCTCGCTGCACTTCCTCGGCGCGGCCGCGCTCCGCGACTGGCTGCGTGCCCTGCGTCCCGGCGGCCGAGTGGGCTTCAGCCTGCCGCTGGCGTCGGCGTTCCGGCCGTCGGAGGCGTTCGCCGCGATCGTCCCCACCGACCTGAAGCTCCCGGAAACCGAGTACGACGCGGCCGGACTCGCCGCCGAAGCGGGCTTCACCGAGGTGACCGTGAAGCGCCTCGAGGTCGAGTCCGAGGACAGAATCCGGTCAGTGTTCGTGGTGCACGCGACCAAACCCTGACCCCTGCACCTGAGCGCAGAGCGGCACGCACGACGGGCTCGGGGTGGTTCGCGAACGACCAGACTTGCGCGCCGCCTCTCAGATCAGATCACAAGGGCACGAGGACCCGTCGTTCGATCGGGCTGGACATGACGATCGACGTCGTCGTGGTGCCCAGTGTGGACAGGTCTTCGAGAAGATCTTCCAGGTGGGAGGTGTCGCGGACGGCGATCTTGAGGATCCAGCAGTCCTCCCCGACGACGTGGTGCAGTTCGAGGATCTCCGGGCGGTCCATGATCTTCCGCGTGCGCGGATGCCGGACGGTGAACCCGCTGTGCGGTGCCATCCGCACGAACGCCCGCAGCCCGAGGCCGATCCCGGACGGCGAGACGAGTGCCGCGTAGCCGGTGATCGTGCCGTCGGCTTCGAGGCGTTTGACGCGTTCGCCGACGGCGGCCGGGCTCAGTGAGACGCGGCGCCCGAGTTCACTCAGGGTGATGCGGCCTTCCTCCTGGAGGAGTTCGAGGAGTCGCTTGTCGATCACGTCAAGTGAGCTTTCAGCGAAACCATGTTTTGACCGAGTTTCTTTCCGTGATTCCGCCGAATCGCCCATGTTCTACCCTTCAAACACCCGTGCTGCCACCGTAACACTGGTCGACATGAAGAAAGTGCTCGTTCTGGGTGGAAGCCGGTACTTCGGCCGCGGGGTGGTCGAGCGGCTGCGCGACGCCGGACTGGACGTCACCGTGGTCAACCGCGGCTCCACCCCGGCGCCGTCCGGCGTCGCTCACCTGATCGCCGACCGCGACGACGAATCGGGCCTGAAGGCCGCGCTGGGTTCCCGTTCCTTCGACGTCGTGCTCGACCAGGTCTGCTACACCCCGGTCCAGGCGGACATCGCGCGCCGCGTCATCCACGCGGGCCGGTACGTGATGACGTCCACGATCGCGGTCTACGACCGGATCCGGACGCACACCCCGATGGCCGAATCGCTGGTCTCGCGTTCCCCCGTCGACTTCGAACTTCCTTGGCACGACGAGGATTTCCTCGAAGCTCACTACGGCGACGGCAAGCGGCAAGCCGAGGCGGTCTTCGAAGCCGGAGACGTGCCGTTCGCTTCCGTGCGGGTCGCGCACGTCCTCGGCGGTGACGATTTCACCGGGCGGCTGCGGCATTACGTCGAACGGCTGGACGCGGGTGAAGCCGTCGCGATCCACGCGGCACCGCGGCCATCGACGTTCATCCACGAGCGGGAGATCGCGGACTTCCTGGCCTTGGCCACGCGAGCGGACTTCACGGGTCCGATCAACGCCGGTTCGCACGGCGAGCTGTCCGCGGTGGGCCTCGCCGCCGCGATCACCGCCGAGCCCCGGTTCCGGATCGTCGAGCGGGACGCGTCGCCGTACTCCTTCGACCGGTACGCCGTCCTGGACACCACCCGCGCGACCGACCTCGGTTTTTCCTTCTCCACCACCACCGATTGGCTCGGCGAAGCCGTCGAAGAAATCCGAAAGGCAGCTTGAGCATGCGCTACCGCAGCATCGGCGACATCGAAGTGAGCGCGATCGGACTGGGCGCGATGCCGTTGTCGATCGAGGGCCGCCCGGACCCCGAACGCGCCATCGCCACCGTCCACGCCGCGCTCGACGCCGGGGTCACGCTGATCGACACGGCGGACTCCTACCACTGGCACGCGGGCGAAACGGGGCACAACGAGATGCTGATCGCCGACGCGCTGGCCACCTACGGCGGTGGCTCGGACGCAGTTCTCGTCGCGACCAAGGGCGGCCGTGGCAGGCCCGGTGACGGCTCGTGGACCGTCACCGGGACGCCCACGCACCTCAAGAACGCCTGCGAGGGCTCACTGAGCCGACTCGGCGTCGAGGCGATCGGGCTCTACCAGTTGCACAAGCCCGACGAGCACGTGCCGTGGGCGGAGTCCGTCGGCGCGATCAAGGAACTGGCCGACGAAGGCAAGATCCGGCTCGCCGGAGTGTCCAATGTGTCCAGTGCGCAGATCCTCGAAGCCAGGGAAATCCTCGGCGAAAAGCTGGTTTCGGTGCAGAACGAACACTCGCCCGCCCACTTGGCGCACGAACCGGAACTGGCACTGTGCACGGAACTCGGGCTCGCCTACCTGCCGTGGGGTCCGCTGAGCGGGATCGGCGGGGAATTCCTTGCCGTGGCCGAAAATCATGGTGTCAGCCCGCAACGGGTGTGCCTGGCCTGGCTGCTCGCGAAGTCACCGTCGATGATCGCGATCCCGGGTTCGACACGGCCGGCGACGATCCGTGATTCGGCGGCCGCCGCCGAACTCGTGCTCACCGCCGAGGACCTGGCTCGCCTGCCGTGATCAGGCGCTGGCCACCAGCGTGACGCCGAGGGCGATCATCGTCGCGGCGACCAGGCCGTCCAGTACCCGCCACGACGACGGCTTGCGGAAGAACCCGCTGAGCAGCCTCGCGCCGAAGCCGAGTACGAGGAACCAGAGCACGCTGGCCGACACCGCACCGACGCCGAACGCCCACCGGCCGCCGCCGTGCCCCGCCGCGATCGCACCGAGCAGAAGCAATGTGTCGAGGTAGACGTGCGGATTCAGCCAGGTGATCGCCAGTGTGGTCAGCACGATGCGGCGCAGCGACCCGCCGGTCTCCGGATTCCCGGTTTCCAGTGCCGCCGGCTTGAACGCGCGACGGGCCGCGAGAGCGCCGTAGCAGAGCAGAAAGGCGCCGCCGACCAGGGCGGCGATGGTCAGCGCTTCGGGCGAGGTCCCTACCAGCGCGCCGACTCCCCCGACGCCGAGACTGACCAGGATGACGTCCGAGACGATGCAGATCAGCACCACCACGGGCACCGCTTCGCGCCGGATGCCCTGACGCAGCACGAAGGCGTTCTGTGCGCCGATCGCGACGATGAGGGCCATGGTGGCGCCGAACCCGGCTGCCGCGCTGAACAGGACGTTTCCCATAGAGAAAACACTACGAAGCCAATCGTCAACAGTACAGCTAAAGATTCTTACGTAAGATTAGCGCTTGTGATGACAGACTTGCCCCTCGACCTGGTCCGCACGCTGCTGGCGGTCGCCGACGAAGGCACGTTCGACGCGGCTGCCTCGGCCCTGCACGTGACGCCGTCGGCGATCAGCCAGCGCGTCAAGGCACTAGAACAGCGCACCGGCCGGGTCCTGCTGATCCGCGCGAAACCGGTGCGCCTGACCGAATCCGGGCAGGCGGTCGTGCGCTTCGGTCGTCAACTGGCCTTGCTGGAGGCCGACGCCCGGGCCGAACTCGGCCTGACCGCGGGCGACGAACCGGTCCGGCTGCCGATCGCGGTGAACGCCGATTCGCTGGCGACGTGGTTTCTGCCGGCACTCACGCGGGTGCCGCCCGAGCAGAAGATCTGCTTCGAACTGCACCGCGAGGATCAGGACCACACCACGACCCTGCTGCGCGAGGGTCTGGCGATGGCGGCCGTGACGTCGTCGCCGGAACCGGTCGCGGGCTGTTCGGTGCACCGGCTCGGGCACATGCGCTACCTGGCCGTCGTGAGCCCTCGCCTCGGGACAGACCTCGATCTCGCCGAAGCGCCTGTCGTCGTCTTCGACCGCCGTGACGACCTTCAGGACCGCTTCGCTCGCGAACGCGGCACGATCGCGAGTCCGCTACGGCACTACGTCCCCTCCTCCGAAGGGTTCTTCGACGCCGTCGCGGCCGGGATGGGCTGGGGCATGGTGCCGCTCGCGCAGATCGGCGACCGCCTGCGCGACGGGCGGTTCACCTGTCTCGATCCGGACCACCCGATCGACGTACCGCTGTTCTGGCAGCAGTGGAAACTCGACTCCCCCGCGCTGGCGGCGGTGTCGGCCGCCGTCACCGCCGCGGCCGCGGATCTGCTGGTCGACCCACACGGATGAGGACGCGCACCGCGGCGCGTTCGTGAGATCCTGGGCGCATGACGCGCGCATTGCACCTGGTCGGGGACGAGGAAGCGGACCGGCTGCTGACCGAAGACCCGTTCGCGCTGCTCGTCGGGATGCTCCTCGACCAGCAGTTCCCGATGGAACACGCGTTCCGGGGCCCGCAGAAGATCGCGGACCGGATGGACGGTTTCGACATCAAGAAGATCCACGCGATGGACGCCGAGACCTTCGTCGAACTCTGTGTCGTCCCGCCCGCGATCCACCGCTACGGCGGTTCGATGGCCCGGCGGGTGAAGGACCTCGCCGAGCACGTCGTCGACCGCTACGACGGCGACGCCGCCGGAATCTGGACCGCCGGGCGGCCCAAGCCGGACGGCCCCGAGGTCCTCAAGCGACTCAAGGCGCTGCCCGGTTTCGGCGACCAGAAGGCCGCGATCTTCCTCGCACTGCTCGGCAAGCAGCTCGGCGTGCAGCCCAAGGGCTGGCGCGCGGCCACCGGCTCGTACGGCGACCGTGGCTCCCGGCGTTCGATCGCCGACGTCGTCGACACGAAGACCCTAGGCGAGGTGCGGGCGTTCAAGAAGGCGGCGAAGGCCGCTGCCAAGGCTCCGGAGAAGTAGCTACTTCTTCGCGGCTCCCGGCCACGGTCCCGGCGTCTCGGCGGGCAGTTCGGCCTGCTCGACTCCGGTCCGGAACAGCCGGAAGCCACGTGCCTGATAGTTCTTGAGCGCGGCCGGGCCGTCCGTGGTGCAGGTGTGGACCGTCACGCGGCCCGTCGCCGTCTTGCCTGGCCAGCGCTCCGCGAGCGCCCACGCCTCCCGCAGCGCGATGGTCAGCAGGTGCCCGCCGATGCCCTTTCCGACGAAGGACGACATCAGGCCGAAGTACGCGAGTTCCACTTCGTTGTCTGCACTGCCGTCGAGTTCGAAGAAGCCACACGGCGTCCCTTGCGCGTACGCGACCCACGTCTCGACGCCCGGCCTGTCCAGCCACTCGACCCACTGAGTCCACGTCCAGCCCAGCCTGTCGATCCAGAACCAGTCGCCGCCGACGGCGGTGTAGAGGTACCGGTTCAGCTCAGGGCTGACCAGCTCGGCGCGGGTGACCGTCACCGGGACGGCGGGCGGTTTCGCCGCGCTCAGGTCGTCCGGCGAGGTCTGTTCGAGGTGCCAGGTCGTGATCTCCATGCGGGGATCATTTCAGTACGATTCCGTCCAGCACGTCCACCGCGGCCGGGTACGGACGCGCACGGCGTCCGCTACACCCGCGCGAACCACAACACGTCCGGTTCGCCTTGCGGCACCGGGATCTTCAGCTCGCGCACTTCACCGAACCGCGCCCGCATCCGCTTCGCGAAAGACGGCGCCGACTCGGCGCTCCACACCCCGAGAACACCGCCGGGCCGC
Source organism: Amycolatopsis sp. cmx-11-32 (assembly GCF_047608695.1). Classification (NCBI taxonomy): domain Bacteria; kingdom Bacillati; phylum Actinomycetota; class Actinomycetes; order Pseudonocardiales; family Pseudonocardiaceae; genus Amycolatopsis; species Amycolatopsis sp. cmx-11-32. The sequence goes on from NZ_JADNQN010000001.1 coordinate 383,794, forward strand.
AGCCGGGCGGCGAGCATGTCGAGCCCGTCGTTCTGGTACAGCTTGGCGTTGCCGTCGGTGACCGTCCACTCAGGACCATTGTCGATGTCGAGGCACAGCGCGTCGAACCGCTCTTCCGTCCGGCGCAACCACTTCACCAGATCGGCCTCGACCACGGTGACCCGCTTGTCGGAAAGGGCGTCATCGTGAACGTCCTTGAGCGGCCCTTCGCGGTTCCACCCGATCACGGCGGGTTCGCGCTCCACGACCACGATCTCGCCGACACCGGGGTGGTCCAGCGCGGCACGCAGCGAATAGCCGACACCGAGGCCGCCGATCAGCATCCGCGCCTTGCCCGGCACCAGGTCTGCCGCCACCGAGACGAGCAGCCGTTCGGATTCGCCGTTCCGGGTGTCCATCAGGAAGACGCCATTGGCGATGACCTCGAAATCGTCACCGACCCGGCGAAGCACCAGTTCACCACTTTTCCCGGCCACTAAGTCGAGCACGTCGGTCATCCGGGCAGCCTATCGGCGACGGTCACCACAGGCCCGCGCATTTCGCGGATCATGCAAACGCGGTAGCGGGATCACCTCCGGCGCTCCTACCCTCGAAGTTTCGGAGGTGGTACCCATGTACGCGACCGTCGGAGACGAGATCCACGTGCACGGACGCACGGTGGGCTCGGCTGGGCAACGCGGCGAAATCCTTGAGGTACGCGGCGAACACGGTGCCCCGCCGTACCTCGTCCGGTTCGCCGACGGACACGAAGGGCTGGTCTTCCCCGGCCCTGACTGCGAAGTCCAGTCTCGCGCCGAATAGGCGTCACTCGACCAGCGGGGGTTGCCTTACGCGGCTCCACCAGCCCGGCGACGACCACGGCCGCGCCGAGCGCCAGCACCGCGGCCCTGGGTGGTGCGAAAGTCATGGCTCCCCAGCTCCAGCCCCCTTTTGCGGCCACTTCCCGCCCCCGGCCCAGATCGCGATTAGGGGGCGAAAGTCGCTCCGGGCCCCGGTCACCCAGGTGCCGCACGGAGCGCGATTAGCCCGCTAAAGGCGAGGCGGTGCCGCAGGGGCCCAGACGACGCCAGAGCGCACTTAGCCCGCGAAAGTCGCCACGCTCGCCGCCCCGGCGCGGCCGACATGGTCCGCCAGCTGGCCGGACCCGGCACCGGGATCTCGTGCAGCGGTTCGACGTCGCCGTGACCAAGTCCACACTTACCAACCACCTGCGCACCCTGCGCGAAGCGGGCGGCATCATGGGCCGCCAGCAGGGCACCACACGCTACAACTCGTTGCGCCGCAACGATCTCGACGAACCCTTCCCAGGACTGCTCCAGGGAGTGCCCGCCGCCCGCCGCTGAGGGTGGGCAGCCTCACCCGAAACCGGGATGACAAACGCCCCCGTGATCCGTTGAACTGAACGCAGGACAGCTCGTCGACGTCGGGGCCGAACGCGCTGTCCACTTTCATGTCCGAGACCTAAATCGATTCAGTTGTCCATCCGCGACGGTGGGCGAGTAATCGTTTACTCACATACGACCCTCGAAGGGAGAGCCGTGCCCGTCGCGCTGCTCGCGCTCGCCATCGGTGCCTTCGGCATCGGGACCACCGAATTCGTCATGATGGGCGTACTGCCCGAAGCCGCCAGAGATTTCGGCGTGTCGATCCCGTCCGCCGGCTACCTCATCTCCGGCTACGCCCTCGGCGTCGTGGTCGGCGCCCCGCTCCTCACCGCCGCCGCTGTCCGGCTGCCGCGCAAGACCATGCTGCTGGCGATGATGGGGCTGTTCACGCTCGGCAACGTCCTCTTCGCGCTGTCGCCGAACCAAGGTTTTGGCGTCGCCTTCCGCTTCCTCGCCGGCCTCCCGCACGGCGCGTTCTTCGGCGCCGGAGCGGTCGTCGCGTCCAGCCTGGCCAAGCCGGGCGAACGCGCGAAGGCCGTCTCGATGATGTTCATGGGCCTGACCCTGGCCAACGTCGTCGGCGTGCCGCTCGGGACGCTGCTCGGTCAGAAGGTCGGCTGGCGTGCGACCTTCGGCGTCGTCGCGGTGATCGGCCTGGTCGCCATGGCCGCGATCGCGAAACTGGTCCCCCACCAGGGCAAACCGGTCGAGCCGTCGCTGCGCGGCGAACTCGGCGCCTTCCGTCGTCCCCAGGTATGGCTCGCGCTCGCGATCGTCACCTTCGGCCTCGGTGGCGTGTTCGCGTGCCTGTCCTACATCGCGCCCATGCTGACCGATGTCACCGGCTACTCGCCGTCCGACGTCACCTTGTTGCTCTCGCTGGCCGGGGTCGGCATGACGATCGGCAACTACCTCGGCGGCAGGCTCGCCGACAAGGCGCTGATGCCGAGCCTCTACGTCTCACTGTTCGGGCTGGCCACGGTGCTGGCGATCTTCACCTTCACCGCGAACGGCAAGGTCGGCGCCGCGGTGACGATCTTCTTCGTCGGCCTCGCCGGTTTCATGATCGGCCCGATGATGCAGGCCCGGATCATGGAGAAGGCGGGCGGGACGCCGTCGCTGGTCTCCGCCGCCGTGCAGTCGGCGTTCAACGTCGCCAACTCGATCGGTGCCTACCTCGGCGGTCTCGTGATCGCAGGCGGACTCGGCCTGGTCGCGCCCAACTGGGTCGGTGCGTCGCTGGCCGTTCTGGGGCTCTCGCTGGCCGTGGTGTCCGGCGGCCTGGACCGCCGCGAAGCCCGGCTCACGCCCGCCGTGGCCTCCTGACCCTCAGGACAGCGGGCCGCCGGTGATCGTGAAGGCGATGAAGAGGATCAAGACGGAAAGCGCGCCATAGGTCAGGACGTCGACCGGCTTGCCCCGGATCGCCAGCAACCCGGCCTTCGCGTCGGGCAGGACCGCCCTCAGCAGGCCCGCGAGCAGCAGCGCGCCGCCGATCAGCACGGCCCCCTGACGCCAGTGGTACTGGCCGATCCGCAGGGCGGCGACGGCCACCACGAGCATCACCAGCAGGAACGGCAGGTGACGGAGCAGTACCCCACGGTCACGCCGCTGTCCGGCCACCGCCATCAGTCCTCGTCCTTCATGGTCTCGCGGGCGAAACGGTTCACGCCGTCAGTATCCCGGGTGAGCAACCGGACAGCAGGTCAGGGCGTCTTCCGAGTTGTCAAGAGCGGCAAAACCCACATGCGGGGTGCACATGGGCGCGGATACGGTCAAAATGTGATCGTGGCACAACCGACGACTCAGCTGAACGCGACCGAGCAGGACACCCTGGTCAAACAGATCGGCCTCGCCCTGCTGCGGGCCGCGCCTCGTGATTGGCGGAAGGTGACCGCCGACTACCGAGCCGTCGGCAGGTACCACGAGATGACCGGCGAGATCATCACCGAGGACGGCACCGCGCACGAATGGGTCGCGACGCACGACATCGCGACGCTGTTCGGCAGGCTCCGTGCCGGGATGTACCGCGACGGCCGCGGCACCTGGTTCAACGCGCGTTACCAGCTCGACCACCCGTCCAGCTACAACCTCGAGTACAACCGCGACGAGCCCCAGTGGCGCCTCGCGCCACCTCCGCAGGCACTCTCCGACGAACTGCGCATGTTCCCCCGCTCCGAGGAGAATGTGCCCGAATGGCTGATCCGGCGCATGTCCGGTCTCGGCCCCGAACAGCCGGGACCGCACTTCCGCATCGCCCGCATCTTCGACACCATCGGCCCGGCCGGGCGTCCGGTGATCAACCGGCCCGACCTGGAGATCGAGGAGCAGGACAGACTGCTCGAGTACCTCGACCACGCGCCGCTGGTGGTCACCGAACGCGGCTACGACATCGACAGGCTCGCCCAGACCCCCGAGGCCACCGTCCCGGTCGCCTTCCACAGCGACGGCCTGTGGATCTGGCCCGCCGCCGTCAACTTCTACCTGCGCGAGTACGGCGTCTCGCCGGAACTCGACCTGATCGACCACGTCCGGCAGAACGGCTTCACCCTGCCCGAGGTCGACGACCCGACGCTGCAGGCCGCGGCGGGGTACCTCACCCGGGGGAACCAGCCTCCTCAGCAGCGCCCCAACGGTCCCGGTGGACCCAACGGCGGCCCCGCCGGTCCGCCTCCGCAGGGCCCGCCGCAGAACGGGCCTGTCCAGCACAGCCCGGGGCCGAACGCGCCCGTGCCGCCGCCGCAGCAGGCCGCGGTCAACCAGGGCCCCGTTCCCGCGGGTCCCGGCCCGAACCAGGCCGCTCACCCCCCCGTCCCGCCGCCGCACCAGCAGCAGGGCCCGGACGCGGCCTCGATGGCCGCCGCTGCCGCCGCACCGGTCGCTGCCGCCGCGGCCGTCCCCGCCGCCGAGGCAGGCGTCCCGGACCAGGCCGAGCAGGCCCAGCGGTACGAAGAGGACTACGACACCCAGGACTACCAGTCGCAGGACCTCCACGGAGCCGCCGCCGAACAGCAGTACGAAGACGGCTACGACGAGCAGTTCGGGCACGGAGCGGCGCAGTTCCACGAGTCCGAACAGGACGCCTACACCGACGAAGCCCGGCAGGACGACGCACCGCACCAGCGCGTCGAGCCCCAGCCACCGGCCGCGGACCCGGAGGCCACCACGTACGCGCGGCCTCCGCAGGTCAACGCTTACGAGCAGCCTCACGAGGAAGAGCAGGACGCGTACGTCCCGCCGGAAGAAGACCAGCCGTACGCGCCCCCCGAGGAAGAGGCGACCACTGGCTACACGCCGGTCGAGCAGGCCGACGCCAGTGCCGAGCCGCCCCTCCTCACACACGACGCGGAGCCGCCGAGTGCGCCCCCGCCGTCGGACTCCGAGATCACCCAGGTCGACGGCCCACCGCAGGAGCGGGGGACCTTTGCTACCGCCCCCGTGTCCCGCCCGGAGCCCGAACCGCGGCGCGCCGAGCACCCCGTCCCGGTGCTGAACGAGCTGCAGGCGAAGTTCGACGACCTCGACGTACCCGGCGACGTCTACCGCATCGGCTCCCCCACCGAGCACGGCTGGAGCGTCGAGCAGGTAGACGGTGGTGGCTGGCGGGTCGGCTGGTACGACGGGAAGCTGACCAACCCGGCGGTGTTCGGCGACGCCGAGGACGCGGCCGCGTTCATGCTCGGCAAGGTCCTCCTCAACCCGAACGGCGCTCCGCCGGTCACCGGGCAGCCCTTCGAAGAGCCGCCCGCTGCCGAGGAGCGGGCGATCGAGGAGCCGCCCCCGGCACCGGCGCCGCCCGTACTGGCGACGCTCTCCCCCGAGATCGCGACCGGTTCGCATCCGATTCCGCCGCGGGAGTCGATCCCGGCACAGGAACAGACGGCGTTCACGACGGCCGAGGAGCTGCTCGGGGACGACTTGGACGACGAGCCCGCCCCCGCACCGGTCCCGCCCCCGGTGCGGCCGAACCCGGTGCTGTCGAGCCCGCCGCCCCCCGTCCCGCCCCGGCGCGAACCGCCGATGGCCCCGGTGGCGCCGCCGCCGCCACCGATGCGGCGCGAGGAACCGGCCCGCCCGCTGGTTTCACCGGCCGGGCCTCCCGACGCCAAGCAGAACTGGCCGATCTCGCCGCTCAACGGTGAGCCGCCGCTGACGCTGTTCCGCGGCAAGGAACTGCGTGAGCTGCCCGCGGGCAGCGAGCTGGACCGCTTCGGTGGCCCGAACGGCAACCTGACCTACGCCGCCGGGACGCCGTTCGAGGAGCGCTCGCTCGTGCCGGAGTGGGTGAACCGGCCGTATCACGTGTACCGCGTGCAGCGTCCGTTCGAGGCGCTCGCCGGTGTCGCGATCCCGTGGTTCAACCAGCCCGGTGGCGGGTCGGCGTACCTGCTGCCGGCGTCCATCGAGGAGTTGCTGGCCGAGGGCGATCTCATCGAACTGGACCCCGGCGAACCGCCGATCGACTAGAGCGTGTCTCCCGAACTGAGGTTGGCAGGTTGGGTGAGGACAGGCGCGCGCGTTTCTTGTCGGCCGGAGGCCTCGGTTTTGCGGAGGTGGGCCGCTGATCTGGCTGAGTGGGTGACCAGCGGATGCCGCGGCCCGGCTGCGGAAATCCGAGAGCGCGCTTTGAGAGACACCGCCTAGTCCGACGTGTTATGGACGGACCTTGCATAACAGAATTCTGTTATGCAAGGTCCGTCCATGACATTCGGGGTCAGTGGATGACGAGGCCGTGCGCGGCGGCGTAGGCCACCGCGGTCTCGGTGTCCACGTGGACACCCGAGAGGTTCGCCTGCACGAGGCCGTTGGCGTCGATTCGCGCGCCGCGCAGGTCGGCGCCTTCGAGTTTCGCGCCAGCCAGCCGGGCGCCGGTGAGGTCGGCGCCGCGCAGATCGGCGCCGGTGAGGTCCGCCTCGATCAGGTTGGCCTCGCGCAGCCGCAGTCCGGACAGGTCCACTTTGGACAGTCGATTGCGGCTCAACGAGACCAGCGACAGGTCGCATTCGGTGAAAGCGACCTTCTGGAATCGGCAGTCCACAAAGGACGATCCGAGCATGGAGCAGGAACTCCACCGGGTACCGGCGAGCACACTGCGGTCGAAAGTGCACGACCGGAAGGCCGACGCCTCGTGGCGTGAGCCCTCGAAGTCGACCTTGGTGAAGTCGCACTGGTCGAAGGTGCAGCCCTGGGTGCGCAGCCCGCGCAAGTCGGCTTCGGTGAAATCACAGCCGACGAAACTGCGTTTTTCCCACCACTGCTGGGAAAGGACGGCTTCTCGGTAATCCTCGGCGGTCTCGATCACCCGTCCAGGATCGCACACCCGCTCACGGCCAGGTGATCCCACCGAACAACGCCCGCAGCTTCGCCGCCCGCACTGGCGAAGACGCGGCGATCCAGCCGATCCGGCCGAGCAGGTGAGCACGGAAGTCCGGTTTCCCGGCCCGGTTCTGCGCCTCCGGGCCGGTTCGGGCGCAGTTGTGGAGCAAGGCGCGCAGCGCGTCGTAATCGGCGCGCGTCGCCGCCGGTGTGCTGTTCACCACCAGGCCCGCGACGCGTTGCCGCTGGTGCGCGGCGGCGACCGACGTCTTGTCGTCCCGCAGCCGGAAGCTCGGTCACGATCCGCCGGACACCGGGCAGCAACCGGAGCAACGGCAGGGAATCCCCGGAGAACGCCAGATCGTCAGCGTACCGCGTGTAGGCCGCGCCCAGTGAACGCGCGAGGCCGTCGAGCCGCCGGTCCAGGTGGTGCGTGACCGCGTTCGCGACCGCGGGCGAGGACGGCGCGATGTGTGGCCGCCAGGTTGTTCAGCAGCCGACCGCGCGCCGGATCCCGCCGTCCCTCGGGTGCGGCGGCGAGGACGTCGGGCGGGGCGGCCGTGGTGAGCACGCCCGCGAGCGCTTCCGCCACGGCGGCCGGATATCCCGCGAGCGCGAGCAGAGCCGAGATCCGGCGCGCGGACACCGCCGGGAAGAACCCTTCGAGGTCCATCCTGACCACGGTCTCCCGGCCGGCGTGCGGTGCGGCGCAGGACATCGGCGAACGTCCGCGCCGGAACCCGTGCGCGGCCTCGTGCACCGGCAGCGCCTCGACGACGTGCCGCACGATCCGACGCTGCAGTTCGGCGATCCGCGGTTTCGGCCGCTCGATGAGCCGCACTCCGCCGGACGCCGTGGGGATCCAGCGGTAGCTGTAGTGCCGGACCGGCTCGGCCGCGCGTCGGTTCCAGCCCTTCGCGTCGGCGAACCACGAGAGTTCGCCGGGCGTCAGGTCGAGCGCGGCGGCGCAGTCGTCGAAGGTCACCCACCGGGCCACCTGCCACCGCCAGACCGGCATCGGCCCGAGGAGCGACGCGGAGGTGACTCTTTCTCCTGTCATCCGCGCGGCCTCGTACGCGAAGCATGCCGCGCTCGCGCGGGGCGCCTTGTCTCGCTGTCGTCGTGCTCCCCGGGGTTGCCCCGGAGTGGGTGGTGATCCACCGGCTCACCTCCGCGTCGCTGTCACCACCCTATCGACTTCAGCGGCTCGGGATGATTTTCGAACCCGACACGTACCGCATGGCCTCGATGAACTTCGGGTCGTTCATGCGGCGCTCCATCTCCGGGAAGCCGAGGTCGACGAGCCGGGTCTGGATCCACCACAGGTTGCCGAACGGGTCGCGGACCCGGCCGACGCGGTCGCCGAAGAAGAGTTCGGTCTGCTTCGTGACCTCTACGGCGCCCGCCTCGACGGCCCGGCGCTGCGTCTCGACACTGTCCTCGACGTAGAGCCGCAGGTACGCCGGGGTGTCGACCCAGTCGTCCTGCGCGTCGAACAGCATCACCACCGAGTCGCCGAGCCGGACCTCGGCATGCCCGATCTTCCCGCCCTCGACGTACACCGGTTCGCCCATCGGCTCGGCGTCGAAGACCCGCTCGAGAAAGTCGATCACGCCCGCGCTGTCGCGCGAGATGATCCACGGGGTGACCGAGTGGTAGCCGGCGGGGATCGGGTCGCTCATCAGAGTTCTCCTCAGTCGTCGTGGCGCGTTGAGAAGAACGCTAGAGGGCGTATAGGACAAGTTTTGTCCTAGTGGGATTTCAGCAGGAACGACGGCTTCGCGTCCTGCCACTCCGGCATGTCCAGGGAGTTGAGCACCTCGACGATGCGCTTCTCCTCGTAGCGGAAATGCGTCTCCATGATCGCCGTGAGCCCGTCGAGTTCCCGCTGGACATGCAGGATCTCGGCCGCACTCGACTCCGGTCCGACGCCCGCGACCAGTTCCTCGAGCCGTTCGATGATGCCGGTCATGACGTCGTGGTCGTGCGCGAGTTCTTCGAGCGCCGGGCGCAACTCAGGGAATTTCTCCGACAGCACAAGGAAAGCGCCGCCGTCCTCCCCGGTGTGATGTCTGGTCAGCGCCGAGCAGAAGGTGAGGCAATGCGCCCGTAGATCACGCAGCCGCTCGGCCCGCCCGGCCGCGACCGACCCGAGGTCGTCGTGCAGCCTGGCCAGCTCTTTACGCAGCCAGTTGTGCACCTGAACGAGTTGATTTCCGAACGCCGTCAGCCGGCCGTTCGATGAAGAAGGGGTTTCCATGATTTCCCATGGTCCGACGCCTCCGCGCCCACGACGGTCTCTTTGCCGGGTGCACTGCGACGCTGGATGCACTTCAGCACGACTCCCGGGTGATCGTCAAGAGGGACTCAGTGGAAGTCACGGGACTTGGCGGTGATCCGCAACGGCAAGTGCCGGATCTGTTCGGCGAGAACGTTCACCACCTCTCCGGTGCGTTCGACCACGCCGCGGATCAGCAGCGCGGGGCTGCCGCGGGCGACCCGGTGGTAGCGCTGCCACACCCCCACCGGGCAGATGATGTTGATCATCCCCGTCTCGTCTTCGAGGTTCATGAAGGTGACGCCGCCCGCGGTCGCCGGCCGCTGGCGATGGGTCACCGCGCCACCGGTCAGCACCCGCGTGCCGTGCGGGACCTCGCGCAGGCCCGCCGCCGTGACGACGCCGAGTTCGTCGAGGTCCTCCCGGATGAACTGGGTCGGGAAGCTGTCCGGCGACACCCCGGTGGCCCAGACGTCCGCGGCCGCGACATCGATTTCGTCCATACCCGGCAACATCGGCGCCTTGGCCCCGGTGGTGAGCCCCGGCAGTTTCTCCAGGCTTTCGTCGGCGACGGCGCCCGCCGCCCAGAGCGCGCTCCGCCTGCTCTCGCCGAAACATCCGAACGCGCCGGCCGTGGCCAGCGCCTCGACCTGCGGTTTGGTCAACCGCACGCGCCGGGCGACCTCGGGCAGGTCCGCGAACGGGCCGCCGCGTTCCCGTTCCTCGACGATCTCCTTCGCCAGGTTCTCGCCGATCATCCGCACGGTGGACAGCCCGCCCCGCACAGCGAGGAGTTCTCCCTTGTCCGGCGACGGTTCCAACGTCGCGTGCGGGAGGCTCGCGTTGATGTCGGGGCCGAGCACCTTCACGCCGTGCCGCCGCGCGTCGGCGACCAGCGACTGCGGCGAATAGAACCCCATCGGCTGAGCGCGTAGCAGTCCGGCCAGGAACGCGTCGGGGTGGTAGTGCTTGAAGTACGCGCTCGCGAACACCAGCAGGGCGAAACTCAGCGCGTGACTCTCCGGGAAGCCGAAATTCGCGAACGCCTTGAGTTTGCCGAAGATCTTCTCCGCGAGCTCCTCACCGATATCGTGCTTCGCTGCGCCTACGAGGAATCGTCGTTTGAGTCGTTCCATCTTCTGCTCGGACCGTTTGGCCCCCATGGCGTGCCGTAACTGATCGGCCTCCGCCGGGGTGAAATCGGCGACGTCGAGGGCGATCTGCATCATCTGCTCCTGGAACAACGGGACGCCGAGAGTCTTCTTCAGCGCGTTCTCCAGTTTCGGATGGTCGAAATCCCATTTCTCCTGCCCGTTCTTGCGCCGGATGTAGGGATGCACCGAACCGCCCTGGATCGGGCCGGGCCGGATGAGCGCGACCTCGACCGCGAGGTCGTAGAACTTCTTGGGGCGCAAGCGGGGCAGGGTGGCCAGCTGCGCGCGGCTCTCCACCTGGAAGACGCCGATCGCGTCGGCGCGGCAGAGCATTTCGTAGACGTTCTGATCCTTGAGATCCAATTCGGAGATGTCGACCTCTTCCCCTTTGTGGTCGTGAACCAGATCTATCATATAGTGCAGGGCCGACAACATTCCGAGCCCGAGCAGATCGAATTTGACCAATCCCGCGGCGGCGCAGTCGTCCTTCTCCCACTGCACGACACTGCGATCCGCCATCCGGGCCCATTCGATCGGCACGATCTCGCTCACCGGTTGTTCGCAGATCACCATCCCGCCGGAATGGATACCGAGGTGCCGGGGAAAGTCTTCGAGCGCGCAGGCGAGTTCGACGACTTCGCCGGGGATGTCGTGATCGTGGTCCTTCTCCGTGGAACGCAACGCACCCCAGCGGTCGATCTGTTTGCTCCACGCGTCCTGCTGGCCGGGCGAGTACCCCAGTGCCCGCGCCGCGTCCCGGACCGCGGACCGCGCCCGGTAGGTGATCACGTTCGCCACCTGCGCGGTGTTCAGCCGCCCGTATTTCTCGTAGACGTACTGGATCGCCTCCTCGCGGCGATCGGATTCGATGTCGAGGTCGATGTCCGGATAGCCGTCGCGATCCGGGGCGAGGAACCGTTCGAAGAGCAGGTTGTAGCGCACCGCGTCGACCTTGGTGATGCCGAGCGCGTAACAGACCGCCGAATTCGCGGCCGAACCCCGGCCCTGGCAGAGGATCTTGTTCTCCCGGCAGAATCGCACGATGTCCCAGACGATCAGGAAGTAACCGGGGAAGCCCAGCTCCTCGATGACTTCCAGTTCGTGCTCGATCAGCTTTCGGGCTTTTTGGCGGTACTTGGCGGTTTTGTTCTTCTCGTGGTCTTCCGCGCCTTTGTAAGTGAGATGCCGCAGGTAGGTCGCCTCAGTGTGGCCTTCGGGCACCTCGAAGGGCGGCAGCTTCGGTTCGATGTGGTGCAGTTCGAACGCGCACTCCCGGCCGAGCAGCGCCGCCCGCTGCACCGCGCCCGGGTACCGCGCGAAGATCTCGGCCATCTCCTCCCCCGACCGCAGGAACGCCGTCCCGGCGGCGGGCAGCCAGCCCTCCATGTCCTCCAGGCCCCGCCGGGCGCGGATCGCACTGAGCGCGTCGGCGAGCGGGGCCCGTTCCGGGCGGGCGTAGTGCGCGGCCGTGGTCGCCACCGTCGGCAGCCCGAACTCTCCGGCCATTTCACTCAGCAGGTCGTTGTGCGTGCTGTCCAACGGAAGACCGTGGTCGGTCAGTTCGACGTAGACGTTGTCCCGGCCGAAACAGTCGATGAGTTCCTTCAGTTTCCCCACCGCCGCGGAAGGCCCCTCGGCGATGAGCGCCTTCCGTACCGCGCCCTTGCGGCAGCCGGTGAGCACGACACATTTCCCGTCGACCTCTTCGGCGACCGCGCGCAGGTCGTAGACCGGCCTGCCCTTCTCCGCCCTTTCCTTGGCGGACAACGACTGCCTGTCGAAACCGTACAGCTGTCCGGCGGTGATCGCCCGGTTCAGGCTCAGGTAGCCACCCTGTTGTTTGGCCAGCAAGAGGAGATGCTCGCCCTCGGGGTCGGCGAACCCGTTCTGCGGTCCGGACAACCCGAAGCTGAGCTCCGTGCCGAAGACGGTGTGCACGCCCAGTTCCCTGGCCGCTTCGGCGAAGCGCACCACGCCGTACATGCCGTCGTGATCGGTGAGCGCGATCGCGTCCAGGCCCAGCCGCGCGGCCTCCTCCACCAGTTCCTCGGGATGGCTCGCCCCGTCCAGGAAGCTGAAGTTCGAATGGCAGTGCAGTTCGGCGTACGGCACCCGGCGCGCGGTGGCTCCGTCGTCTTCACCGATCAGCCCCGAGAGGTCGGCGGGTCGCTGGTAGCCCTCCCGTTTGGCGCTCCAAGCGGGGCTGTCACCGCCGTCGCCGGGCTGGACCTCGCCCGCGAGTTCGCGCGCGAGGTCCTTCCACGGCCGTGGAGGGTTGTCCCAGCCCATCGGTCACCGATTCTCGGTCGAGCGTCTCGGCGGCGGGACGAACACTTCCGCTCGCGGGACGCACGCCGCCCAAGCCGTGTCCAACTCGGCGCGCTGCACCGGGATGGCCGGTTCCTCCAGCCAGCGCCGCACCAGCCGCGTGTACTCCTCGTCCATGTTCAGTCGTACTTCCCTTCCAGTGTCCACATCGGATTCTTGTGGGGTTCGAAGCGGAGCAGCACCGCCTCCTCGGCGTCGTTCCCGTCGGCCAGCAGCACCTGCATCCGGATCCGGGTCCCCGACCGCGCGTGGCCTGCCCCGGCCCGGACGCCGACCGGCCACGGGCCGGCCCACGAAAGAACTTCGCGCGGCTCACCACCCTCGAAGCTCACGAGGAACGGTGCGGCGGTGATCCGGCGCCGCGCGGTGATCTCCACGACGCGCCCGTTCTCGTCCAATACCTTGGCGGGTACCGGCCGCGCGAACACCGTCGCCGGGGAAGGCGACGGGAGCCGCCCGGCCCAGTTCGCGTCCGCCCGCGCCGACTTCTCCCGCTTGTCACCCCACGGCACCAGCCGGACACGCTCGCCGGGATCACGGCCGCCGTCGAGGACCGCGGTGAAGACGCTCTCCGGGCCGAGCAGCCCCTGCACCCGCACCAGGGCGCGGCCGGCGCGCTCACCGGACAGGCCTTCGTCCTCGGTGGAGGGCCGCAGCCCGCCTGCCGAGGACGCCTGCCACAACCCGAGTTGCAGCGACCGGCCTTCGACGGTCTCCTCCGGCTCCAGCCGCAGCCGGACGACGCCGGACCGAGGCCGCGCTGAGGTGTCACGGACCTTCAGCCAGCCTTCGAACTGCCAGCGCACCCTGTCCGCGACGCCGAGCGGGGTCAGCGGTTCGGCGCAGCGCCACACCCGGCCGAGTTGTTCGCCGGTCTCGGTGGTGGCGTAGATGCCGAGGCGGGTGCAGGCCAGCCCGTGTGTGGCGAGCCCGGCGTGGAATCGTTCACCGAGCCCCTTCGCCACGAACGCGGCGGCGTCGACCCGGTCGATCGGCGGGTCGAAAGCCTGCGCGAGCGACAGTTCCGGCGGTGGACGGCGGCGCGACGGCGGCCGTTCGGACCGTCCTCGTGCCAGCCGGTGCGCGAGCACGCCCTCCATCCCGAAGCGCGCGGAGACGTCGCTTTCGTCGAGCGCCGCGAAAGCACCCAACGTGCGAAGGCCGAGTTGCCGGAGCAGGGTGACCAGTTCGGCTCGGCCGGCTTCAGGCTGATCGAGTTCACGGATGGGCAACGGGGCGAGGAATTCCGCCGTCTCGCCCGACCCGACCAGCGCCGACCGGCGGGCGGCGAGCGTCGCGGCGAACAAGCCGTCGGCGACGCCGACCTGGCATTCCACCCCCGCCGCCACGGACACCTCGTCCACCAGCCGTTCGAGGAGGCCGTGCTCACCGCCGAAGTAACCGGCCGCGCCCTCGACCGGGACGGCGACGATCCCCGGACGGACCACCTCGACCCCGACGGCCAATTCCTCCACCGCCTGCGCGACGGACTCGAAGAGCCGGGCGTCACGGCCGTCGTCCTCGCCGAAGACCGCCAGTTCCGGGCAGCAGGACTGGGCCTCACGCCGCAGCATCCCGCGGCGGACGCCGTCCCCTCTGGCCACCGCGGTGCAGGCGACCACGCGGTTCGCCGAGAAGACCGCGGCCGGACGGCCGACGGGCTCACCCGCCGCGGCCGCGGCGGCGACCGCGGGCCAGTCCGGGCACCACAGCACCAGCATGCGCACGGGCGGGTTCACGCCGTCCCCCACCTGGTCGCGGGAAAGTCCGCCCGCTCGACCGCACCCTCGCCGGGAAACCGCAGCAACGCCGACGTCGGCCGGGCGGCCGCACCCCGGCCACCGGCCCGCACCTCGATCTCACGGGCGCGCAGGTAGCCCGCGCCACCGCCTTCGAAGCCCGTCCAGCGCGAACGGCGGCAGCTCAGCTCGACCTCCGCACCGGGCCAGGAACCCAGCGAAAGCAGCACCGAGTCACGGTTGCGAGCGCGCGCGGACAGCCGTCTCGCCACGTCGGGCCGAGCGAGCCCCGGACCGACGACCACGAGATCGAAGCCGTCGAGCAAGGCCGCGGTCACCGCCGGGAACTCGGCACCGGGACGGGGGACCAGCGCGAGCCTGCCCACCTCGACCCCGAGTTCCGCGGCGGCGACCACCCCGAGCGCGGGCAGGCCGACCGCGACCGCCCACGCACCGCCGGCGGTGGCGGCGGCGAGCAGGGTGAGCATCAGTGACGTGGACCCCAGCACCGAAACGGTGCTCCCGCGCCGGAGCCCCGCGGCGGGCAGCAGACCGGACAACGCCGGGGACACCGGGAGCACCCTTCCCGTCGTCCTCGCGTGTTCGGCCGCGGAAGCCACGCCACTGGCCGTGCTCACTCCTGGCAAGGCCGCCAGTCTCGCCAACGGCAAGGCCCGTGCCTCGACCACCTCCGCTGTCACCGGACCTCGCCTCCCCACGACACCTAGACCATCCATCGAGGACGGCGCTGGCATGCCACGGGGAAGGCGGCATCTCGAACAGGTGTTCGATGACTCCAGTAGACCGGGTGTCTCGGTGGTTGTCAAGCGATAAGGGCACGATCACCGCACCTGCCCTGCCCGAAGCCGGGAAACACCCCCGGAGCCGCTCGGATAGCAGCACCGCGTTGAGCCCACCGTCGGAAGCACCCCAGGTGAGCACCTGCCGCGGACAGCCGATGTTGCGGTCGAACCAGGACAACAACGCCGTCTGGTCGTGGACGGCTTCGCGCGCCGAGAACCCGTTCGGCTTGCTGTAGAGCGACGCGGCCAGCTCGATCTCCTCGGGAACACAGCCCGGCGGGTAGATCTCGTGGTCGTACAGCAACAGTCCGCCGTTCCAGTACGGCGGCACTTCGACCCGGTATTGGGCGCCGTCGATCACTCCGGTGTGGACTCGGACGTCGTCCGCGGGCATAGCGGGGCGCCGGTGACGATCAGCGGGGCGGCCACGATTCCTGTCAGCGTCACGTCGGAAATGCCGGCAGCGCAAGGCTTGGCGGGAATCCGTCGAGACGCGGCTCCTCGCCTACGCTTCCGAGCGGACGAGTTCTTCCGCCAGCTCGACGACGACCCCCTCCGGGCCACCGACGTAGCAGAGCCGGTAACTGTCCTCGTATTGCACCAGCTCGCCGACGAGTGCGCCGCCGTACGGCCGCAAACGGTCGAGGGCGTCGTCGATGTCCTCGACCGAGAACACGAAGTGGCGAATGCCGGGCGTGTTCATAAGCGCCCGCGAATCACCTTCTCGTCCCTCCGGCGTCCGGTAGTGGATCAGTTCCACCCCTCCGTGACCGTCCGGCGGCCGTAGCACCGCGATATCCGTCCTGACCCCTTTCAATCCGGTGAGACGGTCGACCGTGTCGCCCGTGAGCGACGCCTCGCCTTCCAGTTCGAGACCGAGCGCGATGAAGAACGCCTTGGCCGCTTCGAGGTCGCGGACGACGACACCGACGTGTTCCAGCTTCTTGAGTGGCATGACAGTTCCTTTCAGGCACTCTGACGCGCTGCCTGCCGACGCAGGAGCTCTTCGACGGCGGAAGGCAGGGTGGTCTCGAAGTCGATGAGCTTGACCCAGGTCGGGGTCACCACGATCCGGACCATGCCGTCGTAGAGCGACCGCACGCCTTCCTCCCACTCGACCCGCTGCTCGGGCGTCATCTCGTAGGTGCCGTTCCACTGCATGTACTCGTCGGGGATGCCGTCGACGACGTCCAGCTCGGCCGTGCCGCGGATGAGCAGCACCTTCGGCGGGTGCGATTCAGTGTCGATCGTCAGTGCGACGGCGGGGTTGCGGCGCAGCGACGGCAGTTTCTGCGCGTTCGTCGCGGTGCACATGACGATCTCCTTGCCGTTCCAGTGGATCCCGATCGGGATCGCCCGCGGCGTGCCGTCGAGCGCGGTGTAGGCCAGCCGGGCCAGGTCACGGGCCAGGAGTTCCTGGCTGAGCGGGCGGTTCAGGATCTCGTCGATCGCGCTCTGCCGCATGTCGCTCTCCTTTGGGTCGCTGTCTTCGCGGACGTCCCAGGGACGCCGCTGTCCCCAGCACTTCGACACTCTCGAATGTGTCCCGCATCACATCGTCTTTAGCGGGCTAACCGCGACCTGTTTGTCGAAACGGCACCTGGCCGGGCGTCGCGTCTGTGAAGGCATACGAGAGGACAGTCCATGACGAAGGAATCCAAGGTCCGCTTCGAGGGCTTCCTGCCCGCCACACCCGCCGACACCTGGGCCGCGATCACGACGGGCAGCGGCGGCTGGCTCTGGCCGATCCAGTACGAACCACGCGACGGCGGTGCCGAATCCGGCCTCACCCCGAACGGCGGCATGGTGACCGTCTGGAAGCCGTCACAGCGCTTCGTCACTTACGCGGAAGACGAAACGGGCTGGTTCAACACGCTCGAGTACGTGCTCGAACCGAACGACGGCAGGACCTACCTGCGCTACGAACACACCACGGTCCTCGACGACGTCGAATACGACGCGTGCAAGCGGCACACGGCGTTCTACTACCACTCGCTGGGCGAGTACTTGACGCACTTCAACCGGCGCGAGGTGAAGTACTTCAAGACCGACGCGCCCGAAGCCTCGAAGGCTCCGGAGGCGTTCGAGGTCGTGCGGGCAGCGATCGGCGCGACGGTCGCAGGCGACCAGGTGCGCTTCGAGGTGCCGGGCGTCGGCACCATCGAAGGCGTCGTCGACTATCTGACGCACGTCTTCATCGGCGTCCGGACCGAAGACGCGCTGTACCGCTTCTACGGCCGGAACGCCTGGAGCTGGCCTGTCGGCATCGGGCACCACCTGTTCGCCGAAGACGCCGACGTGAACAAGGCCGAGAAGGCGTGGACGGCCTGGCTGAACGGCCTGTACGCCTAACGGGGCAGGTTCTTCGCGAGTTCGGCCCCGACGGACTTCGCCGCTTCGGCAGACTCTCCGGGCGGGATCGGTGAGTTCGTGAAGAACCCCTTGTCCCAGCCTTTGTAGGTGACGATGCCGACGTACACGCCTTGGGTGAAGCGCAGTTCCGCGCCGCTGAAGGCGCTGTCGGTGTCCAGAGTGACGAGAACTGCCTTCTCCCCGATGCCCTTCACCTGCTGCTGGCGTTCTGACGGCGCGGCCGACCCGACGGAGGACTCGGCCGCGCGCTTCTCGGCGTCCGGCCCCTCGTGGCGGTAGACCATGACCTGGAGGGTGCGGTCGTGGACGTTGTCGCCGTCCGGCGCCGACCAGGAGCAGCCGTACTGCTTGGTGACGATGTCGCCCGCCTTGATCTCGTTCTCGCGGACGCCCTGGAAGCTGTTGGTGACCGTCTTGTTCAGGGTCTCTGGGGAGATCTTGCACTCGGTGGGCGGCTGCTGGGAGACCGGCGCCTTGCCGACCGACGAGTAGTACTCCGACGCGAAGATGCCGCCTGGGATACCCAGGCCGAGCAGGACGACGCCGCCCACGATCAGGCCGACGATCAACCCGGTCTTTTTCTTCTTGGGCGGCTGCCCGTAGCCGGGCTGGGGGTATCCGGGATGCGAACCGTAACCGGGCCCACCGGGCCGGCCGTAACCCGGCTGCTGTCCGTATCCCGGCCCAGGTGGCGGGCCCTGACCCGGACCTGGGCCGTACCCCTGCGGCGGCTGGTGCACCGATCCTCCTACCGATCCTCGCGTACGCTCCGCGTCGCGTTTAGCCTGCTAAAGGCGACACGCGGCCAGCATGGCACGGCGGCCGGGGCCCGGGGCACCGGGAACGCCCACAGTGCTGTCCGTGGGCGCCCCCGGATCGCGATCAGGGGGCTGAACGCAAGTCGGCCGGATCGCGATTAGCCCGCTGAAGGCGACGTCGGTGCCAGGAGCGGCCTGATCGCGATTAGGGGGCTGAACGCAAGTCGGCGTTAGTGGGCGAAGTGGCGCGTGCCGGTGAGGTACAGGGTGACCCCGGCGGCCTCGGCGGCGGCGATGACCTCGGCGTCGCGGATCGAGCCGCCCGGCTGGACGACGGCGCGGACACCAGCCTCCAGCAGGACCTCCAGGCCGTCCGGGAACGGGAAGAAGGCGTCCGAAGCGGCGACAGCGCCCTTCGCCCGGTCCCCCGCCCGCGAGACCGCGAGCCGCGAGGAGTCGACCCGGTTGACCTGGCCCATGCCGACACCGACGGTCGCGCCGTCGTTCGCCAGCAGGATCGCGTTCGACTTCACCGCGCGCAGCGAACGCCACGCGAACTCGAGGTCGGCCAGCGTCCGCTCGTCGGCGGCCGCGCCGGCCGCCAGGGTCCAGTTCGCCGGGTCGTCGCCCTCGGCGGCGATCGTGTCGACGGTCTGCACCAGCATGCCGCCCGAGATCGGCCGGAACTCGATCGGATCCGGCGACGTGATCGCGGGCAGCTTCAGCAGTCGCAAGTTCTTCTTGCGCCGCAGGATCTCCAGCGCCTCGGTGTCGAAGTCCGGCGCCAGGACGACCTCGGTGAACACCTCGGAGATCTGCTCGGCGGCTTCGCGGCTCACCGGCCGGTTGGTCGCGATCACCCCGCCGTAGGCCGAAACCGGGTCGCAAGCGTGCGCCTTCCGGTGCGCTTCGGCGATGTCCTCGCCGACGGCGATCCCGCACGGGTTGGCGTGCTTGATGATCGCGACGGCCGGGGCGTCGAAGTCGTAGGCGGCGCGGCGCGCGGCGTCGGTGTCGACGTAGTTGTTGTACGACATGGCCTTGCCGTGCAGCTGCTCCGCGTGCGCGAGACCCGGCCGCCAGTGCTTGTACAGCGCGGCCTTCTGGTGCGGGTTCTCGCCGTAGCGCAGCACGTCACCGCGCTCCCACGAAGCGCCGGTGAAGTCCGGGAAGCCGGAGTCGTCCGCGGGCGCGTAGACGTTGGCGAACCACGCGGCGACAGCGGTGTCGTACGCGGCGGTGTGCGCGTACGCCTGCGCGGCGAGCCGCTTGCGGTCGGCCAGTTCGAAACCGCCGTCGGCGACGCGCTCCAGTACCCACCCGTAGCGGGAGGGGTCGACCACGACGGCGACGCTGTTGTGGTTCTTCGCCGCGGCACGCACCATCGCCGGGCCGCCGATGTCGATGTTCTCGACGCAGTCCTCAGGGCTCGCGCCCGAAGCGACGGTCTGCGTGAACGGGTACAGGTTCACCACGAGCAGGTCGAACGGCGCGATGTCCAGCTTCTTGAGCTGCTCGACGTGCTCCGGGCGGTCACGGTCGGCGAGCAGGCCCGCGTGCACGCGAGGGTGCAGCGTCTTGACCCGGCCGTCGAGGGACTCGGGGAACCCGGTGACCTCTTCGACCGGCGTCACCGGCACCCCGGCGTTGGCGATGACCTTCGCCGTGCCGCCGGTCGACACGATCTCGACACCCGCCGCGTGCAGCCCGGTGGCGAGTTCGAGCAGGCCGGCCTTGTCCGAGACGCCGATCAGCGCGCGCCGGATGGGCCGCTGCCGGAGTGCAGTACTCACGAAAACCTCACCTTTCGTCCCTCGACCGCGCACCCGCTCCGGCCGAGTCTTTCGATCGTTTCCACCAGGAGCCTGCGTTCCACGGCCTTGATCCGCTCGTGCAGGACGTGCTCGTCGTCGTCGGACTCCACGATCACCGGCTCCTGCGCGATGATCGGCCCGGTATCCACCCCGGCGTCGACGAAATGCACCGTCGACCCGGTGATCTTGACGGCCATCGCCAGCGCGTCGGCCACGGCGTGCGCGCCGGGGAACGACGGCAGCAACGCCGGATGCGTGTTGATCACACGGCCGGGGAACCGCGCGAGGAATTCGGCGCCGAGGATCTTCATGAATCCCGCCGAGACGACCAGGTCGGGCTGATAGGCGGCGACGGCTTCGGTGATCGCCTTGTCCCACGCCGTGCGGTCCGGATGGTCGGCCATCCGGACGGTGAACGACGGCACGTCGGCGCGTTCGGCCCGGGTGAGTGCCTCGATCCCGGTGCGGTCGGCTCCGACGGCGACCACCTTCGCCGGAAAGTTCGGCTTTTCGACCGCGTCGAGCACGGCTTGCAGCAGCGTGCCGGAACCGGACGCGAGGACGACGAGCTTCACCGGAGTGGGCAGGTCCAACCGACTAGCCAGAACGGGCTCCTTGCCACGGCGGTACGCACTCGGGCGTACGGCGCTTCACTCGGTCGCGACAACCCTAACGGTCGCCACCAGGCACGCTTTCGTCGCCGGACCCGTCGGTGGACTCGGTCACAGCGATGTCCTGCTCGGGCTGGGTTTCGGGCGGGGTCTCGTCGGAGTCTTCATCCAGCTCGCGGGTGAGTTCCGCTTCGGCTTCGTCGTCCAGATCGTCGTCGTCCGGTACTGATTCGTCTTCTTCTTCGGCTTCGACGATGGCTTCAGGTTCCGTCGGCGGCGCGGGCGGCTCGTGTGCCCCGGCGAAGAAGGCGACGAGCCCGCCGGGGATGACGATCCAGCAGAAGGCGATCACCGACGCGACCCCGACCGGCACGCTGACCGGGTCGAACGGCCCGTCGCCGAGCCTGCCGCCGGAGAGGGTCCCGAGGATGACGCAGCCGAACGCGACGAGCGCGCCCGCGACGGCGACCGCCCGCATCCGCAGCATCGGATCCTCGTCGATCGTGCGGATCTTCCAGCCGACGAGCGCACCGACCAGCGCGGGCAGGACCAGCAACGCCGGCCACCAGACCGCGTGGTGCGACGGGATCCCCGCCAGCACCGGCACGCCCGGCAGCTGTCCTTCCTGGTAGCCGAACATGCCGACGGTCAGCGAACCGACCGAAAAACCCGGACCGGTGGTGAAGGACAGCGCGGCGACGACCGCGTTCGGCAGATACGCCACGGAAAGCACGAACAGGCCGAAGCTCGCGCCGAGGCCGGGTTCGAACAGGCTGTCCACAGTGGACCAAGTGAGCGCGGTGGCGACGGTGAACACCACCGCGCCACAGGCGACCATCGCGGCGAGGCCGAGCGCGCCCGCCCGCAGGCCCTGCCCGGCCACCGGGTCGAACCGGTCCCGCACCGTGGCGGGAAGCCCGCAGCGCTTGGCGACTCCCGCGACGGCGGCGAATCCGGCGATGAGTCCAGGCACGCAGAAGGCGGTCAGCGGGTTCACCCCGATCGGCGATCCTTCTGCCAGCAGGGCGATGAACACACCGAACAGCGCGTGCGCCCCGGCTGTCACCGCTACCACCGGGACGGCGTCCGCCGGGGTCCGGCCGCCGATCCGGCGCACGGCGTGCGCGGCCGTCCTCGCCGCGAATCCCGCGACGACGAGTGTCGGTAGCAACGGAAGTACGCCGAGCGGGTGATCGTCGAGTTCGAGTTCCACCTGCCAGGAGGCGAGCCAGCCCGGCCCCGCGGCGAGCAGGGCGCCCATGGCGGAGAACCGGGGACGGTCGGCGGCGAACGCGACTACCGCGAGGACCGTCGCGACGGCGGTGTAGGAGAAGAGCAACGGCGTACAGGCCGCGGCGAGCAACACCCGAACCCGTTTCGCCCTGGACACCTCCGGCGGCGAGCGTTCGTCGCGGGTGAGCAGCTTCATGATCCGCACCATGACATCCGGACTGAGCCGTCCGGGTGAGGCACGCCGCCACCGGGTGACGTGCGTGGCCCAACCCACCCGGTCGGGTAACCCGGAAAAGAAAGCACCCATTGTGACACGGAGTGTCACAATGGGTGCTTTCTCGGTACGGAAGGTCAGCTTTGCCGGTCGAAACCACCCGGCGGCGTGCCCGGGTTCTGGCCCTGCTCCGAGGACGGCGGCTGCTGGAAGAACTGGCCCTGCTGCGGCGCGTACGTCGTTGCCTGCTGCCCCGGCGGCTGCGTGACCGGCGGCTGGAAGCCACCCGGCTGCGCGAACGGGCCGGACGGCTCACCTTGCTGCTGGCCCTGCTGCTGCTGCCCCGCACCGGGGAACGACTGGACCTGCGTGGCGGCCGGGCCCTGCTGGCCCTGCTGGCCGAACGGACCCTGCGGGCCCTGCTGCGGGAACTGCTGGCTGTAGGGGGCCTGCGGCGCCTGCTGCTGCGGCTTCGCGGCGGGCAGTTTGAGGACGCCGTGCTCGAACAGCAGCGCGGCGACCGCGATCAGCATCTGCAGGATGCCGAGGATCAGCACCACGGTGATGATGCCCGGGACCGAGACCTCCGGGCGGCCCTCCCCGCCGTCGACGGTCGGGTAGCCGATGATCAGGTCGAGCGCGCCGAACGCGCCGAGCACGCTGAACAACGCGGCGAACGGCAGCACCTTCGGGCCGCGCGGCAGCGCGTGCAGTGCCGCGAGCAGACCGCCGACCAGGAGGAAGACCGAGACCTCCTTGGCGGCGTCGGCTTCATCGGAGAAACCGACGAAGAACTGCACCAGGCCGAGGACGGTGACGGCGAGCGCGAGCAGCAGCGCCAGGTTCAGCGGTGACGACGGCGCCTGCTGCTGCGGGAAGGCTCCCGATCCTGGGTTGGGGTGTTGCTGGCCGCCACCCTGCTGGGGGTAGCCGGGCCCACCGCTGGGATAGGACATCCGAATGCTCTCCTGTCGTTGGACCGGCACCCCGGGGGCACGCGGAACTCCCGGGACAAACGAGGCGGCTGTGATGCTCGAACGCTAGCGCACGCACGCGGTCATCTCGCGCCTCGGGCTCTGAGACGTCTGTACACCTGATCGGGTTCCGCGCGGAACCCCTCGGCGACGCCCATTTCGCGTTTAGCCCGCTGAACGCGACGCGGCACCGAGTCGCGTTCAGCGGGCTAAACGCGAGCAGGCGGGCCGGGCACCCGCGTGGGTGCCCGGCCCGCCGGGGAAAACGCTCCGTCTCTGAAAGGATCAGAGGCTGTTGTACAGCTCGCGCGCCAGGACGGCGGTCTCGCTCGGGGTCTTCCCGACCTTGACGCCGGCGGCCTCGAGGGCCTCCTTCTTGGCGGCGGCCGTGCCGGAGGAGCCGGAGACGATGGCGCCGGCGTGGCCCATGGTCTTGCCCTCGGGCGCGGTGAAGCCCGCGACGTAGCCGACGACCGGCTTCGTCACGTTGTCCTTGATGTAGGCCGCGGCACGCTCTTCGGCGTCGCCGCCGATCTCGCCGATCATCACGATGACCTTGGTCTCGGGGTCGGCCTCGAACGCCTCGAGGGCGTCGATGTGCGTGGTGCCGATGATCGGGTCGCCGCCGATGCCGACACCGGTCGAGAAACCGATGTCACGCAGCTCGTACATCATCTGGTAGGTCAGCGTGCCGGACTTCGACACCAGCCCGATCGGGCCGTCACCGGTGATGTCGGCCGGGATGATGCCGGCGTTCGACTTACCGGGGCTGATCACGCCGGGGCAGTTCGGCCCGATGATGCGGGTCTTGTTGCCCGTCGCGACCGCGTGCGCCCAGAAGTAGGCCGAGTCGTGCACCGGGATGCCCTCGGTGATCACCACGGCGAGCGGGATCTCGGCGTCGATCGCCTCGATGACCGCGTCCTTGGCGAACTTCGGCGGCACGAAGATGACCGAAACGTCGGCTCCGGTCTCCTTGATGGCCTCCTCGACCGTGCCGAACACGGTGAGGTCCTTGCCCTCGACGGAGACGGTCTGACCGGCCTTGCGGGCGTTGACGCCACCCACGATGTTCGTGCCGGACTTCAGCATCTTGGTCGCGTGCTTCATGCCCTCGGAGCCGGTGAGCCCCTGGACGATGACCTTGCTGTTTTCGTTGATGAAGATCGACATCTCACGCACCTGCCGCGGCGAGCTCGGCGGCCTTGTCGGCCGCGTTGTCCATTGTGTCCACCACGGTGACCAGCGGGTGGTTCGCGTCGGCCAGGATCTGGCGACCCTCGATGACGTTGTTGCCGTCCAGCCGCACGACGAGCGGCTTGGTGGCCTCGTCGCCCAGGATCTTCAGCGCCTCGACGATGCCGTTCGCGACCGCGTCACAAGCGGTGATGCCGCCGAAGACGTTGACGAAAACGCTCTTCACGTCGGTGTCGTTGAGGATGACGTCCAGCCCGGCCGCCATGACCTCGGCCGAAGCGCCGCCGCCGATGTCGAGGAAGTTGGCGGGCTTGACGCCGCCGTGCTTCTCGCCCGCGTAGGCCACGACGTCCAAAGTGGACATCACGAGGCCCGCGCCGTTGCCGATGATGCCGACCTCGCCGTCGAGCTTGACGTAGTTGAGGTCCTTGGCCTTGGCCTTCGCCTCGAGCGGGTTCTCCGCGTCCTTGTCGACCAGGGCCTCGTGGCCCGGCTGACGGAACGAGGCGTTCTCGTCGAGGGTGACCTTGCCGTCGAGGGCGATGATCTTGTCCTGCGGGTCACGGACCAGCGGGTTGACCTCGACCAGCGTCGCGTCCTCGGAGACGAAGGTCTCCCAGAGCTTCACGACGACGTCGGCGGCCTCGTCGACCACGTTCTCCGGGAACTTGCCCGCGGTCAGGATCTCGACGGCCTTCGCCTTGTCGACACCGATGATCGCGTCGACCGGGATCTTCGCGAGCGCTTCGGGACGCTCGACGGCCAGCTGCTCGATCTCCACGCCGCCTTCGGCCGAAGCCATCGCGAGGAAGGTGCGGTTCGCACGGTCCAGCAGGAAGGAGAAGTAGTACTCCTCGGCGATGTCCGAGGCTTCGGCCACCAGCACGCGGCGCGTGATGTGACCCTTGATGTCGAGACCGAGGATCGCCTCGGCCTTTTCCGCGGCCTCGTCCGGCGTCTGAGCCAGCTTGACGCCGCCGGCCTTGCCGCGGCCGCCGGTCTTGACCTGCGCCTTGATGACGACCTGGTTGCCGATCTTCTCGGCGGTGGCCTTGGCTTCTTCGGGGGTGTTTGCCACGGCACCCGGCAGAACCGGTACTCCGTGGGCGGCGAAGAGATCCCTCGCCTGGTACTCGTAGAGGTCCACTACTCCAGTCTCCTGACGACACGCCACTGTGGTGGTCCGTTGCCGGACCGCGCTGTCGGACCAGTCGAGGTTAGCGACCTGCGCAGAAGCAGGGGACTCCGCACCTGGTGAAGTCGGTCACCGTATGCGGTCAGATGGTGTTTCCACGGTGTGAGACCGCACACCGGAGACCCAGTTCGCCGCCTCTTCCAGGCTTTCGAAGGCGTTCTCGAACTTGCTCGGGCCGTTACCGACCGCGAAGAGGAGGACGTCCGGGAGCGCTTCGGCGAGCCCTTCCGGTTCACTCGCGCCTCGCACGACGCCGAGGATGTCCGGATCCTCCTGTTCGGCCGTCCGCACCAGGTGCGCGACGGTGTCGAGGCGCCCGGTGTAAACGACCTCGACACCGTCATCACGCAACAGCCTGCCGAGCGCGACCGCCGCGCCTTCCTCCACGCCGAACTCGGCCAGCACGACGCGCGGCAGACGACGCGTCACTCGGACCGCCGTGAGCCCACGACGGCCGTCCCGGCCGCGACGAGGGAGACGGCGGCGGCGCCCAGCGCGAGCCAGAACCCGATCCCCGCCGACGCGTCGTCGTACTCCGCCCCGACGAGCGGCAGTTCCGCCGCGCGCAGACCGAGCACCAGCGCGGCACCGGCCAACGCGGCCGCGGCCGCGATCGGGCGCGAGCGCACGACGAGCGCGTACAACCCGAGGACGACCGCGAGCGCGCCGAGCAGGCCCCACGACGCCGCGCCGAAGTCCGACCACAGGCCCGGAGCGGTGTAGCCGGGCGCGATGAACACCGGCGTGCCGAACGCGGCGATCGCCAGCACCGCCGCGGCGACGACCGGGGTGAGCAGGTTGCCGTTCGCCCGCGAGCCGTCCAGCCCGGTGTCCATCGCGGCGTCCATCGCGGCGTCGTCGGTGACGTCGCGCTCCACGACCCCGGTGATCACCGCGGCGAGCGCGGCGACGGCCGCCAGCGCGAGCGCGATGAACGTCCAGGTGACACCCGGGCCCGCCGAGTAGCCGACCTTGTCCGGCGACGGCAGCGGCAGGTCGACACCGAACAGCGCCGGGTCGACCGCCTTGTCCTCGGTCACGGACAAAGCAGCGCTCAGCACGCCCGCGCCCGCGAGGACGACGCCCGCCCATGTGGCCGCGACGACTCCCCTGGCGAACGGTGAGAGCCTCGGCACGAAGACGAACAGCGCGGGAATGGCGAGCACGGCGGCGGCGCCGAGCAGCAGCCAGCGCGCCGGTGTCTCCGGGACGGGCGCCGGACCGTTGGCCGTCAGTACCGGTGTCAGCACGCCCGCGACCGCCGCCGCGGCGGCGAGCAGCGCCAGTCCGCCGGTGGCCAGCCGCCACCAGAACAGCCCGGGCAGCCTGGCCTCGCCCGCCAGATCGCCGGTGACCGCCTCGCCCGCTTCCTCGACGTCGAACCGGGTGAAGGCCAGCCCGAGCAGCAGCAGGCCCGCGACGGTCACCAGTACCGAACCCGGCGCGACCGAGAGCCGGTCCACGACCAGCCCCGCGACCACCTGTGGCACGCCGACCGCGAGCGCCGCCAGCGCGGCCCCGGCGAACCCGCCCTTGCCGACCGCTGCCGGGGGCCAACTCACCGCCACGAGCACGGTCAGCGGAAGCAGGGCCGCGAGCAGCAGGTATCCGGCCATCGCGACCGTCGGTCCCTCGAAGGCGTTCTTCGCCAGGAGGTACGCGTTGCCCGAACCGAGAGGTGCGAGCAGCAAGCCGATCCCGCCCGCCACGCCGAGCATGGGCCCGAGCAGCCGCCAGCGGCGCCGTCCGTCGAGTTCGCCCGCCAGTTCCGCCTCGTCACGGGCGGTCCCCGCGGCGAACGCCCCGGCGGCGAACGTGAGGAGGTGGCCGGCCACCAGCGGCCACAGTCCCGGCCCGGCCGGAGGCAGGGTGAGCAGGCGGTCGGCGAGGAACAGCTCCGGACGCGCGGCGAGGGATCCGTCCGCGAGCAGCTGCAGGTCCAGCAGTAGCCGTCCGGGCGCGAGCGCGGTCAGCCCGAGCACCAGCCCCGCCGTGAGCCCCGGACGTCCCGTCACCACGGCGTAGACCACGGCCACCGCGGGCGCCAAGGCCAGCACGACCAGCAACGGCCCGGCGGCGAAACCGGGTGAACCACCCCGGACGACGGGCATCAGCGCGCCGACGGCCAGCGCGACCGCACCGGCCGCCACCAGCCCCGCCGACAGCACAAGCGCTCGCGGGCGGGCGGGCGGTTCGCTCCGGAGTGGTTCGGCGGACACGGTCCCGGGGACGGCCTGCCCGGTGGATTCCGCGAGCACTGGAGAAACTGCGGATTCGTCACCGGGGTGCCGTGAGCGCGAAGTCATCGACGGCGACGCTAGCAAGCCGGGCTCGCACGGGCCCGCCAGCAGGGGCGCCGCAGGTCTCACCAGCGCTCAGCGGCACTCACGTGCTGCTCAACGGCACTCACCTACGGCACTCACCTGATGCCGCTGAGGCCTGAGTGGCCTCAGCAGAGGCCGAGAGCGGGTAAACCCCCTTCAACATCACCGAGCAACCAGTTATTTCCCTCGTTTGCCTCCCTCCTGGCCCTCCGGTACCCCGAACGGCCGCATGATCTTGTAACGCAAGTCACAAGGTTACGAGTAAACCCCAGCTAACTTTGGGTGATATTCACTGGATAACGGCCAGATCGTCATCGCCCGATCGGCCGAGGGCGCGGCCGAATCTTGCTGATCGGGGTGCCGCTTCGTTACTGTCCCCACGTCCCCATTACAGTCAGATCACGAATGAGAGTTCTGAACGAACCACCCCCGAGGTCGTTCACCGGGTCCCCCGCCCGGGCTCTTGATCCGACTCCCCGAACATGGAAGGCCCCGTCTTGGCTTCACACCGCTCCCCCGGCGGCCAAGCTCCTTCCCCGGCGCTCGAGAACGCACTCGATGGTGCGGTCGTTCGCGTCCGGGGCTCGCACCGACTGTCGCCCCCGTCTTCGGCCCTTCGTGGCCGTGTCGTGGTCGCGGCCGTCGCTGCCGGCGCCTTCGCGGCCGCCGCTGCCGGGCAGACTCTGAAGTCCGTTTCGGAATCCTCCGACGCAGCCGTTACCCCGCTGGCCAGCGCCCAGGACGCGAGCGCCTCGTTCGCCCTCGGTGGCGGAGCCGGTGGTGGCGCCCCCGAGTTGCTGCCGACCAGCCAGTCGGCGAACGCCTCGGCCGAGGCCCAGAAGCTCTCGGACAACAACAGCATCACCCAGGCCCGTGTGAAGCGTGAGGCCGACGCGGCCCGCAAGGCGGCCGAAGAGGCCAAGCGGCCCAAGACCTGCATGCCGACCAAGGGCACCTTCACCTCGGGCTTCGGTGCCCGGTGGGGCACGAGCCACCTCGGCATCGACCTCGCGGCCCCGATCGGCACGCCGATCGTCGCGGTCTCCGACGGCACGGTCATCGAGGCGGGCCCGGCCAGCGGTTTCGGCCTCTGGGTCAAGGTTCAGCTCCCCGACGGCACGGTCCACGTCTACGGCCACATGAACTCGTTCTCCGTCCGCGAAGGCCAGAAGGTCAAGTGCGGCGAGGAGATCGCCGAGGTCGGCAACCGTGGCCAGAGCACCGGCCCGCACCTGCACTTCGAGGTGTGGCAGAACGGCACGAAGAAGATCGACCCGCGACCGTGGCTCGCCTCCCGCGGCGTCAACGTCGGCTGATCGAGTCCTTTCTCACCCACCACATCGGTGATCACGCCCGCGCCAAGGGCACGCCTGGCAACGACGCCCTGGCGTGCCTTCGGAATCTCCGCTCCCCCCATTTCGGGCATAAGGGAGCGTCTTAGGTCCTCTGACTCGGCGCACGTTCGGCTTTCCGGACCCTCAAAGGGCTCATACGACACCGTCGGGCGGTCTTCGGACGAAGTACCCCACGGCGACTTGCCACACCGTGCAGAGTCCTGCCGGGCGCCGTCTGAGTGACGGCCACCAGGCGACCATTCCCCGGGAAGCCTCCCGGTACCCGGCTGACCGCGGCCCGAACAGCCATCGCCGCGCGTGCCCGCATACGACGCACCGTCCGGCCCCGTCCGGTTCGTGCATCCGCAGTAACGCGCGCCAGGCCGCGACCAGCCTGAGCACTTCCGGCGGTTCCGGACCCCGATCCGGTCCCGCCCCTTCTTCAACACCCCGCAGGTATTCGAGTACCCCAGCGGCGAGAACCCCAAACAAGACCCCGTCCACACCGTGCGCCCCCTCCCTTGGTCGGGGGACACCGGCTTTTCCAGCATACCCCAGCGCATCGAACTCGTGTTCGATGCGACAGGTATACGGGAGGGGTCCGACAGTTTTCGAACGCGGTGATAAAACCGCAGTTCAGGCTATAGTTTGACCATCGGCACGCTGCCGATGAGCATCAGCCGGACCTTGCCGGCGGCACCGAAGTCGATCGTCGCCGTGGCCCGCGGGCCGGCTCCGTCGCAGGCGACGACGGTCCCGAGCCCGTACTTGTCGTGGCTGACCCTGTCGCCGATGTCGAGCTTGAGCGCGACAGTGTCCTTCCAGCCTTTGCCGAACGGGCTCGTGCCCGTCGACCTCGACGGCGACGCGGAGCCACCACCGCGGCTTCCCCAGGTCGTCGCGGCGCGCGGCGAGCCGCCCGACGAACCGAAGCCGCCGGAGGACGACGACGGCGCGAGCCTGCGCCAATCGACCAGTTCGTCGGGAAGCTCGTCGAGGAACCGCGAAGCCGGGTTCATCTGCGGCTGGCCCCAGGCCGAGCGCACCATCGAACGGGAGACGTACAGCCGCTTCCTGGCCCGCGTGATCGCGACGTAGGCGAGACGGCGTTCCTCGGCCAGTTCGGCCGGGTCACCGAGCGCGCGCATATGCGGGAAGATCCCGTCTTCCCAACCGGTACAGAAGACGACGGGGTACTCGAGGCCCTTCGCGGTGTGCACGGTCATCAGCGTGACCACACCGGCGTCGTGCCCGTCGCCGTCATCGCCGCCGTCGGCCGCGGGAATCGAGTCCGCGTCCGCCACCAGCGAGACCCGCTCCAGGAAGGCGGGCAGCGAGCCCGGTTCCGGCACTCCGGGATCGGCCTCGGGCAGTTCGCCGTCCGGCCCAGCGACCTCGGCGGTGAACTCGGTGAATTCCCGCGCGACGGTGACGAGTTCCGTCAGGTTCTCCACCCGCGAGGCGTCCTGCGGGTCGTCGGACTCCTCGAGTTCCGCGCGATAGCCCGTGCGCTCCAGGACCGCTTCGAGGATGTCGGCGACTTCGGCGCCGCTCTCGGCGATTTCACCGAGTTCGTCCAGCAGCTCGACGAAACCGGTGATCGCCCTGGCGCTACGCGGATTCAGCAGCGGCACCTCACCGTTGACGGCGCCGCGCAACGCCTGCGCGAACGAGATGCGCTCCCGCTCGGCGTACGTCGCGATGACCGCTTCGGCGCGGTCGCCGATGCCGCGTTTGGGGACGTTCAGGACACGGCGCAGGCTCACCGTGTCCTCCGGGTTCGCCAGCACCCTCAAGTACGCCAGCATGTCCCGGACCTCACGCCGTTCGTAGAACCGCACACCGCCGACGACCTTGTAGGGCAGGCCGAGGCGGATGAAGATCTCTTCGAAGACACGCGACTGGTTGTTGGTGCGGTAGAAGACCGCGACGTCGGAGTAGTCCGCTTCGCCCTTGTCCGCCAGCGCGTCGATCTCGCCCGCGACGAACGCCGCCTCGTCGTGCTCGTTGTCCGCGACGTAGCCGACGATCTTCTCGCCGTCGCCGGAATCGGTCCACAGCCGCTTCGCGCGCCTGTTGGGGTTGCGCGCGATGACCGCGTTCGCCGCCGAAAGGATCGTCTGGGTCGAGCGGTAGTTCTGTTCCAGCAGCACGGTCCGCGCGTTCGGGAAGTCGCGTTCGAACTCCTCGATATTGCGGATGGTCGCGCCGCGGAAGGCGTAGATCGACTGGTCCGCGTCGCCCACGACGCACAGTTCCGCCGGGTCGATCGCGGCCTCCTTCGCCTCGGTGCCGACCAGTTCGCGGATCAGGGTGTACTGCGCGTGGTTCGTGTCCTGGTACTCGTCGACCAATACGTGCCGGAACCGCCGCCGGTAGTACTCGGCGACGTCCGGGAAGGTCTTCAGGAGTTCGACCGTCCGCATGATGAGGTCGTCGAAGTCGAAGGCGTTGGCCTGGTTCAGCCGCCGCTGGTACTCGACGTAGACCTCGGCGACGCGGCGTTCGAGGTCGTTGCCCGCGTCGGCGACCGCCGTGTCCGGATCGATCAGTTCGTTCTTCAGGTTCGAGATGTGCACGGCCAGCGTGCGCGGCGCGTACCGCTTCGGGTCGATGTCGAGATCACGGGAGACGAGCGTGATGAGCCGCTTCGTGTCGTCCGAGTCGTAGATGGAGAAACTCGACGACATCTCCAGCGTTTTGGCCTCACGGCGCAGGATCCGCACGCACATGGAGTGGAACGTCGACACCCACATGGCGTTGGCGCGGCGGCCGACGAGGTCGCTCACCCGCTCCCGCATCTCCGCGGCCGCCTTGTTGGTGAACGTGATCGCCATGATCTGGCCGGGATGCACGTCCCGCTCGGCGAGCAGGTACGCGATCCGCCTGGTCAGCACCCTGGTCTTGCCCGAACCCGCACCCGCGACGACCAGCAGCGGCGCGCCCGCGTGGGTCACGGCCTCGCGCTGCGCCGGGTTCAGGTCGTCGAGCAGGTCCGCGTGCCGGGGCTTGGCCGGGCCGTCCGCTGGGAGATCGAAGAGGGTGTTCATCGCCGGTCCACGCTACAGCGCCGGGCGTAGGCGCTGTTGCCGCCTGCCGTCCGACGCGCGGGCGGTGTTCGCGGCGGAGGATCGGATGCCATGGACACCAACGGAATTTCCTCCCGGCTCAGGGCCGCCGACGCCGACCGGGAGCGGGTCGCCTCGCTCATCCAGGCCGCCGGCGGCGAAGGTCGTCTCACTCTCGAAGAAGTAGAAGACCGGCTCAGCACCGTGTATTCCACGAAGTACACGGACGAACTCGCTACGCTCACCTCGGATCTGCCGAAACCCACGCCGAAGCGGCACCCTGTCGCCTTCGGGCATCCGGCGGTGCGGATCCACCTCGCGGTCGCCGTGGTGCTTTCGGTGCTGCTGATCGTCCGCTGGACGGTTTCGGGCGTGCCGTTCTTCTGGCCTGCGATGCCGATGTTCTGGCTGGCCATGAGCGTCCTGGTGCACGCGCGCGTCCGCGGGACGCGGCGCCGCTTCAAGCCGGAGGACGACTTCGCTGTGGCATAATGATGGTATGCGGCACCGCGCGACGCGATTTTTTTACGGGAACCGGACTCCGGCTCCCGTGATCGCATAGTGCCGTTATGCCATCACCCGAAGCCCCGGAGTCCACGGACCCCGGGGCTTTACGCTGTTCCGGGGGCCAGCAGGGAATCCGGACCGAAGAGAGGTCCCGATGGACACCACACAGAAGCCGGACGCCGAAGAACCCACCGCCACGGCCGAGGAGATCAGTGAGCTCCGCAAGGAGATCGACTGGCTCGACGGTGAGATCCTGCGGCTGGTCAAACGCCGGGTCGAGGTCTCCAAGACGATCGGCGCCGCCAGGATGGCCGCGGGCGGCACCAAGATCGTCTACAACCGCGAGATGGACGTGCTGGGGCGCTACCGCGAACTCGGGCCGGAGGGACGGCAGCTGGCGATGGCGCTGCTGAACCTGGGCCGGGGCAGGCTGGGGCGCTAGACCCGCGCCTCCAGGCCCACGGCACCCGGATCGCGTTCAGCCCGCTAAACGCGAGGCGGCCGCATCACGATCGCGTGCCGTGAGGAGAAACTCAGGGGTGTTCCCCGAGCCATGGCGACTGGGGACCAGGCAAACTGGACACATGATTAACCTCATCGCCATCGTGATCGCGATCGCCGGCGTGCTCGCCGCGTTGGGCCATCTCGGTTATCTCGCCATGTTGAACAACGCGGCGGGTAAGCGAGCGGGCGGTACGCCCATCGCTCAGTACGTCAAGTCGCGTTGGCCGATCGCAGCGGGTACCACAGCAGCCTCACTGTTCGCCTGGTTGCTCACTAGTGGGGGAACGCCGCTCGACATCATCGCCATTTTGCTTGCAGCGGGTAGTGGAATCACCGCCACCAAAGCCCTGCAGTCGACCCAGCAGAAGTACCGCAGCGGCAACTGAGGGGCCTCACCAGCACGAATAGCATTGCGTTACGTCATCAAGCCCGTTCGGCCGCGCCCGACCGAGTGAAACATCTGCAACTTGCAGAGTGGGTGAAGACTTGCGGGTGTCGAGCTTTTACTGTGGATCCCGTGAAGACCCTTGCGTCTGGGTCGGGCGATGCCCGAACGACGTGCGGGGGCAATAGCCCCGCGCGTCCACAGTCGCGTGCTCGTGCATTTGCTCACGAGAGTGCCCGGGAGTCTGCAAGCGAGGGATCCCGTGAAACCGCTGCGCCGTTCGGCTTGATCGGTGTCACATCGCCGTCAGGGACGGCCCGCGAGGGGGTCGCTCGGACATGACCGGCTGGGTGGAACACCTGGGACGTACCGGACGGGACGGCGCCGCGCACCCGGGCCGCCACCGGGCGGGCGGGACCGAGGGCTGGACCCCGCCCGTGCCGCCGAGGCGGCAGCGTCCAACCGGGCACGGGCATCACGCGCACAGCGAGTTCGCCCCGCCCGCCATCGGTTCCCTTCCCCTGCCGCCACCGCGGAACGGGAGGGCGCCGAGCCCCGGCTACGCCCCATCGAGCGGCCGACTGCCGCTCCCCCAGCCCGCACGCGAGGTTTCCGTGGAACGCCCGGCACGTCTCGAGGTCGCGTTCACCGAACCTGTCCGGCCCACCGCCGAAGAACGGCGCGCGAAGGCCGCCCAGCGCACGAAGGTGACACTGACGGCGCCCGCCCCCCGCCGCCCCGCACCGGTGGAAACCGAGGTCGGCGACGACGACGTCCGCGTCTACCTAGCCCCGCCCGTCGACGGCCTGAGCACCTTCGATCTCGGTTCGGTGCCCGCTTCGGTGACCCCGCCCAAGACCTGGCGCAAGGCCGCCTGGTTCGCCGCGTCCGCGTCCGCGCTGGTCGTCATCGGCCTGCTCTTCGCCGGTTCGTTCCTGGTCGGCAAACCCGCATCGGAGCAGCAGAGCCAGGGCGGCTGGCCCGGCTACCGCGGCGGCAGCCCGTTGACCAACGAAGGCATCGCCGCCGACCCGATCACACCGCCACAGGGCGGCGCGGCGGGCAACCCGTCCGGTTCCGAGACCGACTCCTCCCCCCAGGACGACCGCAGCTCCGTCAAGTCGGGCACCTCCTCCGACAGCGAGACCACCGGCGGTGGCGGGTCGCGGCCCGACTCGGGTGGACCGGTCACGAGCGGGCGGCCCGCGCCGTCTTCGAGCGATCGGCCGCGGAAGCCGCCGATCATGCCCGCCGACCGCACCACCACGACGGCCCCCTGGTACGCGTCGCAGCCGGACGCGCAGGCGATGGGCGACAACACCGAGGTCTTCCTCAACTCCGTCACCACCGACCCCCACGAAGCCTCCTCCGTCACCTCCGGTGGTCTGCGCGAAGAAGGTGCGCAGGGCCTCCGCGAGCGCTACGCCGAAGTCGCCTACTTCGAGGTGAAGAAGATCAGCATCGACCAGCGCCGTGGCGTCACCGTCAACACCGTCGAGGTCACCCACAAAGACGGTACGAAGACCATGGAGCAGCGCACGCTGACCTTCGGTGACGACGACAAGATCGTCGACGACGGTATGTAGGTGTCCACGCACGTGCAGGTGTGCTGTTCCGCTGCACGTGCGGAGCGGCGAGCGGTTGTCCCTGGTCCGGGTGGGTGACCTAAGCTGCCGTTCGTCGTATCGCGACGGCATTCCGGCGATAGAGCCTGGCCGCGGACCGTCTCCACAGGGTTACCTGACGACAGCAGGGTCCGCACCGTTCAGAAAACGACCGCGGATCAGAGGCGTCGGCCGAACGGCCTGACGTCTGCCCCAAACCAGAGCGAGGAATTTCGTGCTTGATCGACAGCGCATACGGCGTGAGGACGCCGTACGTGTCGAGGACGTCATCCCGGAAGAGATCCTGAACGACAACCGCGTCGACCGCGAGTACCTGGAGCAGGTCTTTCGCGAGCCGCAGAAGTTCGTTCCCGCCCGCACCCGCGAAGAGTCGTCGCCACGGCCAGAGCCCGAGGAAGAGCCGGAAAGCCGCGCCGCCCGGCGAGCCAAGCTGGCAGGCCTGGTCGCCGCCGGACTGCTGGTCGCGGGTGCCGTTGTCACCGCGGGCTTGCTCGCGGGAGCCCAGCGGCAGGACCCGTTGCCGGGCGCCGCGGCGCCCGAGGTGATGAGCGGAGCCGCCGCGCTCGGCGGGCTCGCCGTCCCGGACGCCACCGAACCGCGGCAGAAGCGGGAGACGCCGACGCCGCCGGGGACCAGCACGACGGCCCATCCGGCTTCGGGCACCGGCTCGGGTCCGGTCCCGCGGCGGGGTTCGGCGGCCAGCAGCACCAGTTCGCAGCCGATCGCCAAACCGGCCGCGATCAGCACGGCCGAGGACAAGATCGACGCGGTCCGAAAGTTCTACCAGACCGTCGACGCCGACCCCTATGGCGCGAAGTCGCTGCTCACGCCGGTGCTGGCCGACTCCGAAGCTGGCATGCTGATCCAGGCGTGGAGCACCATGGACGCCATCCAGATCCAGGACATCCGGGAGCAGGCCGACGGCACGATCCTCACCGTGGTGACCATGCGCAATCCGGACGGCGGCCTGGTTCGGGTCACGCAAGTGCTGGAATTCGCCGACGAGACGACGGGTCTGATCACCGACGCCCGGCTGCTGTCCGCGCAGCACATGTGACGGATACCGGGCGTGAAACAGCCCTCCACCCAGGGCGATCAGAGCGTACCGCGTGTGTGTGCGCAGAGTGAGGGCCTAGCCTTGTCACGAGTCGGTCTCGGAAAGCCGGCACACAGACCACTACATGTGCATACGCTCCAACGCTGTGGCGTGCTGAAGGCCGCACCGCGTGCGCGGACCACTCCGCGACGTGAAGACGGAGCCCAAAGGGAGGTCGCGTGAGCGACGAGGGTCGCCTGGTCGCCGGTCGATATCGCATCGCCGGGCGGATCGGCACGGGCGCGATGGGTGCCGTCTGGCAAGCGCACGACGAAGTACTCGGCCGCACGGTGGCGATCAAGCAGTTGCTGCTGCAGCCCGGCCTCGAGGCTCACGACGCCGAGGACGCCCGCCAGCGCACGATGCGCGAGGGCCGGATCGCGGCCCGGCTGCACCACCCGAACGCCATCTCGGTGTTCGACGTCGTCACCGACGACAACGGGCAGCCGTGCCTGATCATGGAGTACCTGAACTCCACCAGCCTCGCCCAGGAGTTGCAGGAGCATCGGACGCTGCCGCCGATCGAGGTGGCCAGGATCGGCGCGCAGGTCGCGGCGGCGCTGACCGAAGCGCACGCGGTCGGCATCGTGCACCGGGACATCAAGCCCGGCAACATCCTGCTGGCGCCCAACGGCTCCGTGAAGATCACCGACTTCGGCATCTCGCGGGCCAAGGACGACGTCACGGTCACGAAGACCGGGATGATCGCCGGAACCCCCGCCTATCTGGCGCCCGAGGTGGCCATCGGCGGCGACCCGGGCCCCGAGTCCGACGTCTTCTCACTCGGCTCGACGCTCTACGCGGCCTGCGAAGGCCAGCCGCCGTTCGGCCTCAGTGAGAACACGCTGAGCCTGCTGCACGCGGTCGCGGCCGGGCAGATCATCCCACCGCGCCAGTCCGGCCCGCTCGCCAGCGTGCTGGCCGTGCTGCTGCATCCGGAGATCCGGCACCGACCCACCGCCGAAGAGTGCGAGGAACTCCTCGCCGCTGTCGCGCGGGGTGAAACGCCGCTGGGCGGTCCCACGGACGAAACCGTGCTCGCCGCCCCCGTCGCGGGCGCGCTCGCGGGTGCCGGCGTGACCCAGGCGCTCGACAGTGAGGCGGCCGGGCATTCGGGCTCACTCCTCGACGAGCAGGCCGCGGCGGGACCGTACTACGACGACGAGGACGACTACCATCAACCGCCCGCGTCGAAGTACCCGGAAGACGATTACGACGGGTACGACAACTACGACGAGACGGCGTTGCTGTCCGAACGCGGCCACCCCGGTGGCCCGGAGCCCACACGCGCCGTCCCGGTGCCCACGGGCGACTACGACAACGATTCCTACGACGATTACGACGACCCGCCTCCTCCTCCCCCACCGCCGCCCACCCGTGCGCAGACCAGCCCGGCGGACGAGGACGACGAGAAGCCGGGCGCGTGGAAGAAACCCGCGATCATCGGCGGTGTCGTGGTCGTGGCGCTGGCCGCGCTGGGCTTCTGGCTGCTGAGCCCGAACAACCCGGAGACGCCCGCGCAGGTGGGGAACTCTTCTACGAAGCCGACCCCGTCGGCGACGTCTTCGGCGCCCGAGACGACGGAATCGCCGTCGGAGACGCAATCGGCCGAGCCGCCCAAGGAGACGGCGGGCTCGTCGAAGAAGACTTCGAGCAAGGCGACTCAGCCGCAGGAGCCGAATCGGCCGACCCCGCCGAAGTCGACTCCGAAGTCGACTCCGAAGCCGCCGTCTTCCCCTGACGACCCTCCGCCGAGCACTACCCCGAGCCCGACAACGACCCCGACTCCCGCCGGAACGTGATCCATTGAGTTCTGAAGGTTCCATCGTCGGCGGCCGGTACCGCCTGGACCAGCCCATCGGGCGTGGCCGGGCGGGCATCGTGTGGCTGGCGTTCGACACACGTCTGCTGCGCACGGTCGCGATGAAGCGCATGTACCTGCCCGTCGGTCTGCCGCCGGACCGGGCGGAGCAGGCCAAGGCCGTCGTCGTCCAGGAGGGCAAGGACGCGGCCAAGTTCGAGCACGCCACCGCCATCAAGGTGTACGACGTGCTGCCCGACGGCCCGGACGTGTGGCTGGTGATGGAGTACATCCCGTCGCGCGGGATGTCGACCTTCCTGGCCGAGCACGGCAGGCTGACCGCGGAACAGGCCGCCGCGCTGGGCATCATGCTCGGCCGCGCGCTGGCCGCGATGCACGAGGCCGGGGTGGTGCACCGGACCGTCGAGCCGGGCACGATCCTGCTGGCCGACGACGGCGGCGTGAAACTCACCGATATCGGCATCACCGGTGGCGGCGCGAGTCCGGCCTACCGGGCGCCCGAGGTGGCGCGCGGCGAACCGGCGACTTCGGCGTCCGACGTGTTCTCGCTGGGCGCGACGCTGTACACGGCCGTCGAAGGCGTACCGCCGTTCGGCGAGGACGGCGAGTCGTCGGAACGGCCGCCGCAGACCGCCGGTCCGCTGGCCGGTGCGCTGCGCAAGATGCTGCGGGCCGAGCCGGACGTGCGGCCGACGATGGCCGACACCGTCCGCTCGCTGGGCGCGATCACCGAGGGGCGGCAGACGGCGTTCATTCCGCCGACCGCGCCCGCCATGCCGACGATGCCTGCCTCGATGCCGATGCAGCAGGCGCCGCAGCAGCCGGTTCCGCAGTTCCCTCAGCACCAGCCGCCGCAGTATCAGCCCCCACCGCAGCAGCAGTACCCGCCGCCGCCGCAGCAGCAGTACGCACCCGCGCCGGCCGCGGCGAAGTCGCCCGACACCCGGAAGTGGCTGATCACGGCGGGCGCCGTGGTGGCGGCGATCCTCATCGGGGTGCTGTTCGCGGAACTGTTCCTGATCTGAACAACCGGGCAGGCTACAGCCGCTCGCGAACCAGTGCCGCCAGTTCGACGGGACGGCTGAGGAACGGGCTGTGGCTCGCCCGCCAGGTCACCTGCGTGTCGCACCGTGCGGCGAAGTGGGCGACCATTTCCGGTGCGATCGCCCGGTCTTCGGCACAGGTGAGGTAGGTGTTCGGGGTTTCCTTCCACGCCGCGCCCTCAGGCGACTCGTCGAAGATCGTGACGGGCTCCGGACGCAGCAGGGCCGTGGCCCATTCGGCGACGGCGTCCGAACAGTCGGCGTACAGGGCCTCGCGGACGGCGGTGCGGTCGAGATGGGTCATGCCCGCGTCGTCGAAGGTCAAGGGCAGCGACTCGG
This sequence comes from Amycolatopsis sp. cmx-11-32, assembly GCF_047608695.1. Classification (NCBI taxonomy): domain Bacteria; kingdom Bacillati; phylum Actinomycetota; class Actinomycetes; order Pseudonocardiales; family Pseudonocardiaceae; genus Amycolatopsis; species Amycolatopsis sp. cmx-11-32. The sequence goes on from NZ_JADNQN010000001.1 coordinate 423,213, forward strand.
GTTCGCGTCCGGTTTCCTCCTTGATCCGCTCGATCCAGTACTGAGCTGTCTCACCGGGTTCGCTGACGATCGCGGCCAGAAGGATCAGGTGCGAGACCCCTTGGAGCCCGCTGGCGGTCACTCCGCCGTAGGAGTGCGCGAGCACCACCGGTGGTTCGGCCGCTCGGTCGACGATTTCCTGGACGGTCCGGGTGGTTTCGGCGATCGGGCGCGCACCGAGGTCGGGAACGGTGACCTCGACGCCTTCCCGGCGCAGGCGTTCGGCGATGTCGTCGAAATGGGCGGGCTGGTGCCAAGAGCCGTGCAGGATGATCAGGGGACGCACGGAGGTCCTTTCGCCGGCGGGGTCGGTGGCTTCCCTGCCAGGTTGCCGACCGCCGGCACGGCTGATCAAGCTCAGCCGGTTTTCGTGCCCGCCTGGTCAATCCCGGTTGCCTGTCCGGTCAGGCCGCTTTCGCCGCTTCACGGATCGCGCTGAGGAACCGTCGCACCGCGGGGTGTTCCCTGGCGTGCGCGGCCACGGCCGCATGGATGGAGCGGACCGGATCGGGGCGGCGGACCTTGCGGATCGCGACGCCGGGGTGCGGGGCGCCGAGGCCGAGTTCCGGGATCAGCGCGACTCCGAGCCCGGCGGCCACGAACCCTTGCGCCGTTTGGTAATCCTCGGATTCGACGACGTGGTTCGGGGCGAATCCGGCCGCGCCGCACGCGTCGAGCAGGATGTCGCGGCAGGCGCCGGGCAGGCCGTCGACGCCGACCCACGGATCCTCCGCGAGTTCGCCGAGATCGAGGACGCGTTTACGGGCGAGCCGGTGGTTCTTCGGCAGGATCGCGCGGTACGGGTCGTCGAGAAGGTGCACGTACTCGACACCCTTGACCCGGGGAAGGGTCGTCGGGAGCACGATCATCGCGACGTCGGCCTTGCCCGACTCGATCTCGAGCATCGAATCGTCGGGCTCGACCAGTTTCAGTTCGAGGCGGACCCCCGGAAAGTCCCGGCGCAGCGCGGCGACGGCCAGGGGCACCAGTGAGGCACCGGCCGTCGCGAAATAGCGGATCGCGAGTCTGCCGGTGCGGCCTTCCTTGAGTTCGGTGAGCGCGGCCTCGGCCTTGGCGAGCTGGGTGCTCAATGTTTCCGCGTGTTCGGACAGCAGCGAACCGGCGGGCGTCGGCCGCACGCCGCGTCCGACGCGCTCGAGCAGTTCGACGCCGGCTTCCCTTTCCAGCGTGGACAATTGCTGGCTGATCGCGGAAGGTGTGTAGCCGAGGTTCCTGGCGGCGGCGGTGATCGAGCCGCTGCTGATCACGGCTCGGAGGACCTGCATGCGGCGGACGTCCAGCATGGTCCGATCTTACAGTTCTTCTTAAAGCTCCCTGCAGTAATTCTCGCTTGTCCTTACGCGTCGGCGCGGCGAAGCTGAGCCGACGCGTAAGGGAGGACTGGGGTGGGCGAGACGAAGACCCTGCTGCGGATCGGCGCGCTGGCGCTCATGTGGGGATCGAGTTTCTTCTGGATCAAACTGGGGCTGGGCGCGTTCTCCCCGGTGCAGCTGGTACTGGCGCGGGTGACGCTCGGCGCGGCGGTGCTGATCGGGCTCTGCTATCTCGGCCGGGACCGGCTGCCGTCGGGACGGCGGATCTGGGGACATCTGGCCGTCGCGGCGTTCTTCCACAACGCGCTGCCGTTCCTGCTGTTCGCGTGGGGTGAGCTGACCGTCGACTCCGGGATCACCGGCGTCCTGAACGCGACGACGCCGCTGTGGGTGCTGCTCGCCGCGCCGATGCTGGGCACGCGAACGAAGATGACCGCGGTCCGGGTCGCCGGGCTGATCGCCGGGCTCACCGGGATCCTGCTGATCTTCGCGCCTTGGGAAGCCTCGGGGCTGCTCAGCTGGGGTGCGCTGGCCTGCCTCGCGGCGGCCGCGAGCTACGGGTTCGCGTTCGTCTACGAGGGCAAGTACCTGACCGGCACCGGCGACTCGCCGATGTCGCTGGCGGGTGGGCAGATGCTGCTCGCGACCGGGTTCCTGCTGCTGGCGATGCCGATGGGTGGCTTCGAACCGGTACACCTGAGCACCGGTGCCGTCGTCGCGGTCGTGATTCTGGGGATCGGGTCGACCGGGATCGCGTTCGCGCTGAACTACCAGCTCCTCGCGAGTGAGGGCGCCGTCGCGACGTCGATCGTCGGGTACCTGCTGCCGGTGGTTTCGGTGCTGCTGGGGGCGGTGTTCCTGCGGGAACCACTGAACTTCCGGGTGATCGCGGGGATGGTCGTCGTGCTGGGAGGCGTCGCGCTGACCCGGCTCCGCCAGAAGGAGCGGGGGACCTTTGCTACCGCCCCGGTGGTGGAGCGGCCCCTCGCGACCGCGGGGGAGGCGCCGTGACCCGCGTTTAGCGGGCTGATCGCGCTCCGCCCGCCCGGCACCTCCCAGGGCAGGCGGGACGACTTTCGCGGGCTAAGTGCGACGCGGCGGGGCCTGGGGGCTCACCGGATCGCACTTAGCCCGCGAAAGTCGCCACGGTCACCGGATCGCGATTTAGCCCGCTAAAGGCGACGCGAGTCAGAGGGCGGAGACGACGAGCAAAGCGGCCATGATCAGCTCGACCCAGAAGTAGAGCCAGCTCGGATAGAACCGCTCGGGCCGCTCCGCGAACCGGGCGACCAGCCGCCCGAAGGCCATCCCGGCGAGCGCGACGGCCACCGCGATCGCGGCGCCCCGCTGGATCCCGCCGACGTCGAAGGCCGCGAACCCGAGCAGCACGGCGATCGCCACCCCGAAGCCGCCGTAGACCGCGCGCACCTCGGTCCGCGCGGTCGCGGAGTCCAGCGTGATCCCGAACGGCCGGATCAGCCGCCTCGGCGCGACGAGCCCGAGCAGGCCCATCCCCAGGAAGAACACGGCCACCAGGCCGATGAGAACGGGCGTCACTCAGACGAGACGCCGGTCGGAAGCCCAGCGCGAAAGCTCGTACCGGTTCGAAAGCTGCGTCTTCCGCAGAACGCTCGACACATGCGTCTCGACGGTCTTCACCGAGATGAACAGCTCGGACGCGATCTCCTTGTACGCGTACCCGCGCGCGAGCAGCCGCAGCACATCGCGTTCCCGCGGCGTCAGCAGGTCCAGGTCCGGGTCGCTGATCGGCGCGGAGCCCGGCCGGTCGGCGAACGCGTCGAGTACGAACCCGGCCAGCCGCGGCGAGAACACCGCGTCACCGTCGGAAACCCGCACGACGGCGCGCACGAGTTCCTTCGACGAGATCGTCTTCGTGACGTAACCGCGGGCCCCGGCACGGATCACGGCGATCACGTCCTCCGCGGCGTCGGAGACCGAGAGCGCGAGGAACACGACATCCGGCAGTTCCGGACGGATCCGGCGCAGCACCTCGGCACCGCCGCCGTCCGGCATGTGCACGTCGAGCAGCACCACCTGCGGCTTGGTCCGCGCGATCCCCGCGACCGCCTCGGCCACCGAGCCCGCCTCACCGACCACGCGCACGTCGTCGGTGATCGAGTCCAGTTCGGTGCGCACGCCTGCCCGGAAGAGCGCGTGGTCGTCGACGAGGAAGACCTTGACCGGCTCCCGCGTCTGCTGGTTCTCCGTCACGATGCTCCCTCGCTCGCCCTGTCCCGTGAGCATAGCGACCTCACGCCGCACCCTTCCCCGCCTTGACCGGCATCTCCAGCTGGACCTCGGTTCCTTCACCCGGTGCGGTACGCAGCTTGCACTTGCCCCCGTGCCGTTCCATCCTCCCCCGGATGGAATCGGCGAGACCGTGCCGATCGCCCGGCACGACCTCGGGGTCGAAACCCTTGCCCCGGTCGCGCACGAAAACCGTCACCGACGTCGGCTCGACCTCGGCGTACACGCTGACCTCGTCGACTCCCGCGTGCTTCGCGGCGTTGACGATCGCTTCGCGGGCGGCCTGCACCAGCGCGGTCAGCGGCTCGTTCAGCGTGGCCTCCCCCACGACGACCTGCTGTACCGAAATCGCGAACGCGTCCTCGACCTCGCCGCACGCGGCCGCGAGCACCTCGGACAACTGCCCACTGATCGCTTCCTCTTCGGTCTTCTGGCTCTTTCCGTACCCCGTCGGCCCGTACAACCAGCCGCGCAGTTCCCGTTCCTGACCGCGCGCGAGCCTGGCGACCTCACGCGGCGATTCCGCCTGCTTCTGGATCAGCGCGAGGGTCTGCAGGACCGAGTCGTGCAGGTGGGCGGCGATCTCGGCGCGTTCGTCGGTGCGGACGCGGGCGGTGCGCTCGTCGGAGAGGTCACGGACCAGACGCAGCCAGAACGGGACGGTCAGCACGGCCACCCCGAACAGCGTCGCGATCACCGCGACCAGCGCGAACTTGACCTGGTCGATACTGCCGCTCTGCAGGACCACGACACCGATGCCGGCCATCACCAGCGCGACACCGGCGACCACACGGATCGCGGCCGACCAGCCCCCGCCGCCGAGGAAGGCCCCTGCGACACTGCCCTTCGCGCCGAGACGCCAGCGCCTCCGTTGCGACTCGTCGGCCTCACGCCAGACGACCGCCGCACCGATCATGGCCAGTGCCAGCGGGATGGCGACCCAGCCACTGATCAGGCCGGTCAGCGTGCCGCTGGCGACGGCGAGACCGACACCCAGCGCCATCAGGCCGAAAGCCTGCTGCTTCTCCTTCGGCGCGGCTTTCTCCGGCTCGACGTCACCGGTCTGCTGCTGGACGAAGACCCAGAGCAGGCCGTACGCGAGGAGGCCGATGCCATTCAGCGCGGCCAGCAACGCGAACGCGGTCCGGACCCAGAGCACCCTGACGCCGAGGTGGTCGGCGAGGCCGGCGGCGACACCCGCGATGGCGCGGCCGGACCGGCGCCGGTACATCTTGGGCGGCTCGAACGGCGCCGGTGACAGGCTGCCGGGCACGGGCACCGGAGTGCGCTCGATGAGCGTCGGCTTCCCCTGCTCGGCGAGGTCGTTGGAGGCGGATTCCTGCACGTTCTCCATGGTCACATGGAGTGCGGTACTGATCCATCGGGGAAACCCCTGACTCTTCCCGCTGGGGAAACCTCAGGGACGTTCCCGGATGTGGCGGGAGGTCACCGGGGCGCATTCTTTGTGGCATGAGTGGGAGTGAGACACATACACCGAGGCGCGGCCCTGCCGCCGGCTTCGAACACACCGTCAAGGATTTCTGGCGGAGCAGGCCGGTCCGCCCGGCGCACGGCCGCAAGTTCGCCGGCGTCGCCGCCGGGATCGGCTACCGGTACGGCATCGACCCGACCGTGGTCCGCGTCGCGCTGGTCGCGGCGACCGTGTTCGGCGGTTTCGGCGTCTTCGTCTATCTGCTGGGCTGGCTGTTCCTGCCGCAGGAGGGCGACAGCGTTTCCGCGTTCGAGGGCCTGATCGGCCGGGGCAGGGCGTCGAGCTCACCCGCGTTCGCGGTGCTGCTGCTGCTCCTGCTGTTCCCCGGTCTCACCTGGACTTTGAGCGGCGGCTGGATGACCGACGGCACCGGGCTGATCGGTTTCGCGCTGATGGCGGTCGCACTGTACCTGCTGCACCGCAACCGCGGTCAGTTCAACCGGCCGGTGATGCCCGCTCCGGCGTATCCGACCGCCGCGTTCTCGATGGCGTCGGCGGCGACCTCGGCCTCGACGGCGACCGAGAGCGGCTGGGACCCGCTCGCGGCCGACCCGTCCGCCTGGGACCTGCCGAACGCTTCGCCGTCCGGCGGCCTGCCGCCGCAGACCCCTCCCGCGCCGCCGGCGCCTCGCGGCCGGAAGTCGAAGATCGGCGCCGCGACCTTCGGGCTCGCCGTGCTGGTCGCCGGGATCGGCACCGTGCTGAACCTGGACGGCGAGGCGTGGTTCACCGTGCAGCACGTCGTCGGGCTCACCCTGGGTGTGGTCGGCATCGGGCTGGTCGCCGGTTCGTTCGTCCGGGGCGGTCGTGGGCTGATCGGGCTGGCGGTGCCGCTGGCGATCGTCGGGATGGCGCTGACGACGGTCCCGTTCGAGAACTTCTCCGCGAAGGGCGGCTTCGGTGACATCAAGGCGACACCGAGCGCGGCGTCCGAGGTGCTACCGGAGTACCACCGCTCTGCGGGGAACATCGACCTCGACCTGACCAAGCTGCCCGCGGGGACGCCGGTGACCACGAGAGTCTCCAACGGAGCGGGCAACTCGACGGTGCTCGTGCCGGCGGGTGCCGAAGTGAAGGTCACCTGCGAGACCGGAGCGGGCGAGGTCGACTGCCTCGGCCAGTCTCGCTCGGGGGTCGGCGTGGACACCGTCGACTTCACCTCGGCGGGTACCAGCGGCCAGAAGATCGTCCTGCAGGTCGAGAACGGTGTCGGAAACGTGGAGGTGCGTCGTGGCTGAGTACGACTACGACAACTACGACAACACGCAGTCGGCTCAGCCCGCGAAGCGCGGGGTAGACGTCTTCACGCTGATCGTCGGGATCGCGACGCTGCTGGTGTCGGGGTACGTCCTCTCGGACGGCTCCTCGTGGCTCCCGCGGTTCGACTTCCGGTGGGTCATGGCGGGCGGGGCGATCTTCGTCGGTGTCCTGCTGCTCGCCGCTTCGGTGCGCAAGAGCCGCCGCTAGCGGCGCCGCTCACGATCCACTCCACTCCGAAGGCCCCGGCCACTCGCCGGGGCCTTCGCCTTGCGCGGGGCCGCGCGACTTTAGCCCCCTAATCGTGATCCGGTGGGCCCCGAGCACCGGATCGCGTTTAGCGGGCTGATCGCGATCCGGGTCACGCGGGTGCCCTGGGTCGCCAGATCGCGCTTAGGGGGCTAAACGCAAGTCGGAGCGGTGCGGGTCACTCCCACTCGATGGTGCCCGGCGGCTTGGACGTGACGTCCAGGACCACCCGGTTCACCTCGGCGACCTCGTTGGTGATGCGGGTCGAGATCCGCTCCAGCACCTCGTAGGGCAGCCGCGTCCAGTCGGCGGTCATCGCGTCCTCGGACGACACCGGCCGCAGCACGATCGGGTGCCCATAGGTCCGCCCGTCGCCCTGGACGCCGACGCTGCGGACGTCGGCAAGCAGCACCACCGGGCACTGCCAGATCTCGCCGTCCAACCCGGCCGCGGTGAGTTCCTCGCGCGCGATGGCGTCGGCCGCGCGCAGTGTCTCGAGCCGCTCGGCGTCGACGGCGCCGATGATCCGGATGCCGAGTCCCGGCCCGGGGAACGGCTGACGCCGCACGATCGTCTCCGGCAGCCCAAGCTCCATCCCGACGCGGCGCACCTCGTCCTTGAACAGCAGGCGCAGCGGCTCGACGAGCTCGAACCGCAGGTCGTCGGGCAGCCCACCGACGTTGTGGTGGCTCTTGATGTTCGCCGCGCCCTCACCGCCGCCGGATTCGACGACGTCCGGGTACAGCGTGCCCTGGACCAGGAACTTGTAGTCGCCCTCGGCCTTCAGGTCACGCTCGGCCTGCTCGAACACGCGGATGAACTCGCGGCCGATGATCTTGCGCTTCTCCTCGGGGTCGGTGACCCCGGCCAGCGCGTCGAGGAACCGCTCACGCGCGTCGACGGTCACCAGGTTGACCCCCGTCGCGGCGACGAAATCACGCTCGACCTGGGTGCGCTCACCGGAGCGCAGCAGACCGTGGTCGACGAACACGCAGGTCAGCCGGTCGCCGATGGCGCGCTGGACCAGCGCGGCCGCCACCGCCGAGTCGACACCGCCGGAAAGCCCGCAGATCGCCCGGCCGTCGCCGACCTGCTCGGCGATGCGCTTGACCTGGTCGTCGACGATGGAAGACGTCGTCCACTGCGGCCGGATGCCCGCGATGTCGTGCAGGAAGCGGCGAAGCACCTCTTGGCCGTGCGGCGAGTGGTGAACCTCGGGGTGGTACTGGACGCCGGCGAAGCGGCGCTCGACGTCTTCGAACCCGGCGACGGCGGCGCCGTCGCTCGACGCGGTCACGGTGGCGCCCTCAGGGGCCTTGGTGACGCTGTCGTTGTGGCTCATCCAGGCGGGCTGGTTGTTGGGGAGGCCGGCGTGCAGGACGCCACCCTCACCGGCGACGCGGACCTCGGTGCGGCCGAACTCGCGGGTCCCGGTCGGCTCGACCGTGCCGCCGAGGGCCTGCGCGAGCACCTGGTGGCCGTAACAGATACCGAAAATCGGCACGCCGGCGTCGACCAGCCCGGGGGCGAGTGCGGGGGCGTTCTCCGCGTACACACTGGAAGGACCACCGGAAAGGATGATCGCGGCGGGGTCCTTCGTGAGGATGTCCTCGGCGGTGGCGGTGTGCGGGACGACCTCGGAGTAGACCTGGGCCTCACGCACGCGGCGCGCGATCAGTTGCGCGTACTGCGCCCCGAAGTCCACGACGAGTACCGGACCGGTGGGACTGGGCACCTGAAACCTCCAGATCAGAGCAGTACGCTTCCCCACCATCGTCCCAGGTGGGCCGGGTCACCTCGCCGCCAACCCCCTCACGATTCAGGACAGCGACTGACCGCTAAGGGGCCTACCTTCCGGGGACATGAGCATCGACTGGAGCAAGGAACTCTCCGAACAGCTCGACTGGCACTGGACACAGCACTTCCGTCCCCGGCTGGACACCCTCACCGACGACGAATACTTCTGGGAACCCGTCGAAAATTGCTGGTCGATCCGTCCTCAGGAGGACGGCCGCCTGATGATCGACTGGGCGCATCCGGAGCCCTCACCGCCTCCGGTGACGACGATCGCCTGGCGCCTCGCCCACATCACCATCGGAGTCTTCACGATGCGGAACGCGTCGCACTTCGGCGCCGAACCCGTCGACTACCAGACCTTCCCCTACGCGGCCTCCGCCGCCGAAGCGCTGAAGCAGATCGACGACGCGTACGCGCACTGGCGTGACGGCGTCCGCGCCCTCACCGCCGAAGACCTCGAACGTCCCTGCGGCGAGGCCGAAGGCCCGTACGCGGACTACCCGTTCTCGGCGCTCGTCCTGCACATCAACCGGGAGGCCATCCACCACGGCGCCGAGGTCCTCCTGCTGCGCGACCTCTACGCGCGTCGCGTTTAGCCCGCTAAACGCGACGCGGGCGGGGAGCGCGTTTAGCGGGCTAAACGCGACGCGCCCATACTGAGGCGAGCCCAGGAAAGGACCCGCCTTGCGAGCGACAGTCATCTACGGCGCCGGCGACGTACGCGTCGAGACCGTCCCGGACCCGAAGCTGAGCGAACCCACCGACGCCCTTCTCCGCGTCGTCCGCTCGTGCATTTGCGGCAGCGACCTCTGGCCGTACGGCAGCATGCCCGCGCGCGACCGCGGCGTCCGGATCGGTCACGAGTTCCTCGGCGTCATCGAGGCCATCGGCTCCGACGTCACCACGCTCAAAACCGGTGACCTGGTCGTGGCCCCGTTCGTGTACTCCGACAACACTTGTCAGTTCTGCCGCGAAGGCCTCCACACCTCCTGCCTGCACGGGGGCTTCTGGGGCGCGAAGGGCGTCGACGCCGGTCAGGGCGAGGCCGTCCGCGTCCCACAAGCCGATGGCACGCTGGTGAAACTGCCGCACACCGAGGACGACGACCTGCTCGCCTCGCTCCTCACGCTCTCCGACGTGTTCCCGACCGGACACCACGCCGCGACCAAGGCGGGCGTGAACGCACGCACCACTGTCACCGTCATCGGCGATGGCGCCGTCGGGCTCTCCGCGGTCCTCGCCGCGAAGCGTCTCGGTGCCGAGCGCATCATCCTGATGGGCCGCCATCAAGCCCGCACGGACCTCGGCCGCGAGTTCGGCGCGACGGACGTCGTATCCGAGCGCGGCGACGAAGGCATCGAGAAGGTCCGAGACCTGACGAACGGCGAAGGCACTCACACCGTTCTCGAGTGCGTCGGTACGAAGCCCGCCTTCGAGATGGGCGTCGGCGCGGTCCGCCCCGGCGGCACGATCAGCCGGGTCGGCGTGCCCCAGTACGACGAGGGCCCGATCGGCCCGCCGCTGTTCCGCCGCAACATCACCGTCACCGGCGGCGTCGCCCCGGCGCGGCACTACATCCCCGAACTGCTCGACGACGTCGTCGAGGGCCGGTACCAGCCGGGCAAGGTGTTCGACCGGACCATCGGGCTCGAAGAGGTCCCGGACGGCTACCGCGCGATGGCGGACCGCGAAGCACTCAAGGTGCTCGTCAAACCATGACTCGGTCGAGTGGGTGTTCACACCTTGGACACCCACTCGGAATACCTTGTCACACATGGACATGATCACCCCGGAGCCGCGTCCCGCCTGGATCGCCGGCCGCCCCGAACAGGGCGCTTCGACGCTCACCGTGCACCACCCGTTCGACGGAAGTGAAGTCGCGACCGTCGCGGTGCCCGGACCGGAGCAGGTCGAACGGGCGGTGAGTGCGGCGGCAGCCGTCGCGAAGGAGTTCCGGCGTTCCTCGGCGCACAGTCGCGCCGCGGCGCTCGACCACGTTTCGCGGGTCATCGCCGGCCGGGCCGAGGAGATCGCCGAGGTCATCACCGCCGAGAACGGCAAACCGCTCAAGTGGGCCGACGCCGAGGTGCGGCGCGCGGTGTCGGTGTTCCGGATCGCGGCCGAAGAGGCCCGCCGGTTCAGCGGTGACCTGCAGCGGCTGGACACCGACCCGGCGGGCGAGGGCAGGCTGGCCATCACCCGCCGCATCCCGCGCGGCCCGGTACTGGGGATCGCGCCGTTCAACTTCCCGCTGAACCTGGTGGCGCACAAGGTCGCGCCGTCACTCGCGGTCGGCGCGCCGATCATCGTCAAACCCGCGCCGCGCACACCTCTCTCCGCGCTGATCCTCGGCGAAATCCTGGCCGAGACGGACCTGCCGGAAGGCGCGTTCTCGGTGCTTCCGCTCGGCAACGAGGAGACTTCGGCGCTGGTCGCGGACCCCCGCCTCCCGGTCGTGTCGTTCACCGGTTCGGGTCCGGTCGGCTGGTCGCTGGCGGACGCCGCGCCGCGCAAGCACGTCGTGCTCGAACTCGGCGGCAACGCGGCCGCCGTCGTGCTTCGCGACTGGCCGGACCCCGAAGGCGCGGCGCACCGCATCGCGACGTTCGGCAACTACCAGGCGGGGCAGTCCTGCATCGCGGTCCAGCGGGTGATCGTCGAGCGCGAGGTCGCCGAGAATTTCCTGCCGGCGTTGGTGGAAGCGGTGCGGTCGCAGCAGCCCGGCGATCCCTACGACAAGAACACCGACGTGGGCCCGGTCGTCGACGAGGCCGCCGCGGAGCGGATCGTCGCGTGGATCGACGAGGCCGTCGCCGCGGGCGCGAAGATCCTCACCGGCGGCAAGCGGAACGGCGCGACGGTGGAGCCGACCGTGCTCACCGACGTCCCACCGTCCACAAAGGCCTGGGCGGAGGAGATCTTCGGGCCGGTGCTCGCCGTGTCCATTGTGGATGGTGTTGACGAGGCTTTCGCTTCGGTCAACGAATCCGCCTACGGCTTGCAGGCCGGAGTGTTCACTCGCGACGTGCATCTCGCCTTCTACGCGTCGACCGAACTCGAGGTCGGCGGTGTGATCATCGGCGACGTCCCGTCCTACCGCGCGGACCAGATGCCGTACGGCGGCGTCAAGGGATCGGGCGTCGGACGGGAAGGCGTGCTCGCCGCGATGCACGACCTCACCGAGGAACGGGTCACCGTCTTCACCGGCATCGACCTCTAGGCGGGAGTGACGGCCTGCGCGAACCCGAACACCTTGTCCGGGTCGAAGGTCTTCGCCACCCGCTTGAGGCGGGCGGCGTTGTCGCCGTAGTAGGCCGTCATCCAGTCGGGCAGGGCGGGGTCGATGTAGTTGACGTAGCCACCGCTCAGCCCGAGCCCTGTCACCACCTCGGCAACGGAATCTGTTGCCACGGAACGGTTACGCGTATCCGCCTGGCTGTAGATCTGCACGCTGCCGATCGCCTTCCGGTGCCAGAACGCGGTGGCGTCCGGGGCGATTTCGGCGACGGCACCGCCGAGACCGTCGACCAAGAGGTCCATTCCCCGCCTGCCGTCGAGGATCGACGTCAGCTTCGCGGGATCCACCACCTCACCGAGGATCCGTGAAGAGGCCACAAAGGACTGACGGCTTTCACTGCCGGAGAAGTACTTCATGGCACCGAGGTAGTCGAGTTGCTTCACCGTACGCGTGCTTTTGACCTTGCCGGTCAGTTTGTCCAGCTCCCTGGCCAGCGAAGCGGAATCGCCGACATAGCAGCCGGAAACCCGGGCACCGACCGGAGATCCTCCCGACAGTACGACGTTCGCCCACAACTCCGATGGAGCTTCGGGCAGCCATCGTTGCCACTCGGCGAGGACCTCGTTCGCGCTGCCCGCCGGGAATCGCAGGGAGAACACCGAAACGACCGAGGGCGACGGGTCGGTGCGGAAGGTGAACGAGGTGACGACCCCGAAGTTGCCGCCGCCTCCTCCGCGCAACGCCCAGAACAGCTCAGGCTCGGAATCCGCCGACGCCGTCCGGAGTTTCCCGTCCGCCGTGACGACTTGCGCCGACACCAGGTGATCACACGTGAGCCCGTATTTGCGAGCGAAGACACCGATTCCGCCGCCGAGTGTCAACCCGGCGATGCCGACGCTGGGGCACGACCCCGCAGGAAGACAACGGCCAGCGCCACCGAGCGTGGCGTAGACATCCTTGAGTTTCGCGCCCGCACCGATCACGACCTGTTCACCGCGAACGTCCACTGAGGACATTCCGTCGAGGTCGATCATCAGGCCGCCGTCAGGAACGGAATAACCTGCGTAGCTGTGGCCGCCGCTCCGAGCGGCGATCGGAACCCGCCTCGCCGCCGCCTCGACGGCGGCCTGCACGTCTTCCGGTTTGGCGCAATTCGCGATCGCGGCGGGCTTGAGGCCGTCGAAGGCCGGATTGAACACAAGTTTGGCGTTGTCGTAGCCGGAATCACCCGGCAAGAGCAGCGAGACCTTGTCGCGCAGAGCGGCCCAGTCCGGCGGCCCGGACGGCGGCGTGACACTGGTGCTCGGCGGCAGCGAAGCGCCCGGCGCCGAACTGGGCGCTTGTGCCGGAGGCGCGGCAGAGCACGCCGTCGCGGCCGCCCCCGCCGCGGCCGCGCCGGCGAGCTTGAGGAAGTTTCTTCGCCCCAACTTCATACTTGTGAAGACGCCTGGGCCGTGATCGGGTTGCCGCGATCACCCGGCCGAGTCACAGCCAATGCGGCAGCGGCGGCACTTCGCCGTCCAAAGTGGATCCGTCGGCGCGGCCGGTGATCCAGGCCAGGACGTCGCCGGGCGCGCCGGTCACCTTGGCAGGCTCGCCGGTGCCCATCCGCCATTCGTGCCGTGTCCCGTCGCCGTCGACGGCGATCAGGAGGACGGCGGGCAGTTCGTCGCCGTACCAGGCGATCGCGCTGCTCACCACCACCTCGAACTCCCGGCCGAGCAGCCCGGAGACCCGGTCGAAGTCGTAACCGGAGTCCAGGTCGACGAGGTGGATCGAGGTTTCGGACAGCCGTTTGAGCAGCACTCCCTCACCGGTGAGGCGATTGCCCAGCCGATCACGAGCCTCACCGGCCCATGCCTCGTCCGGCATGGACGCGGCCAGGTTCGCGAACCGCTCACCGGAGTCCACGACGTCGGCGACGATCACCGCGGCGGAGCGGTCGGCTCCGGCCTCGATGCCCTCGTCGCGAGCCGTGGCCGTGGTGTACATCGGCGTCTCGACGCCGGTCTTCGCCCAGGTCAAGAGGTTGCCGAGGCCGTCGGCGTTGCGCGCGACGTGCGAGAGCAGATGCGCCCTCGTCCAACCGGGCAACGCGCTCGGGGCGTGCACGGCGTCCTCGCCGAGGCCGCGGGCCACGAGCGCCCATTCGTCATGCAGGGCGCGGACGCGATCGAGCAGGGCGTGCGCGCGTTCGGAGGCGGTCACCTGCCCCAACTTACCGCCGAAGGGCCGCCGGTGCGTCCGCCGGAACGGACGGGTTCTTGGGCGCGATCGGTTCGAGCCGCGCGTACGGCAGGTCCTGCGACGGCCGATTGTCCGTTTCGCCCTTGTTGGGCCACAGGGAGAACGCCCGCTCGGCCTGCGCGGTGATGGTGAGCGAGGGGTTCACACCGAGGTTCGCCGTGATCGCCGATCCATCCACAATGGACAGTCCAGGGTAGTTGAAGACCCGGTGGTACGGGTCGATCACACCGTTGTCGGCCGCCGTGCCGATCGGCGCGCCACCGATGAAGTGCGCGGTGAGCGGGATGTCGAAGATCTCGCCCCAGGTACCGCCCGCCATCCCGCCGATGCGCTCGGCGGTGCGGAGATTGGCTTCGTGTCCGGCGGGGATGAAGCTGGGGTTCGGCTCGCCGTGCCCCTGCTTCGAGGTGTACTTGCGGCGGCCGAAGAGGCCGCGCTTGGTGTAAGTGGTGATGGAGTTGTCGAGGCTCTGCATCACCAGCAGGATCACCGTGCGCTCGCTCCAGCGGTAGCCGTTGAGCAGGCGGACCGTCTGGACCGGGTGCTTGACCATGAAGTCGACGGCCTGGCGCCAGCGCGGGACCGCCGAATCGCCTTCGGTGGCGATGGTCTGGAGCAGGCTCATCGCGTTGCTGCCCTTGCCGTAGCGGACGGGCTCGATGTGCGTGTTGTCGTCGGGGTGGATCGACGAGGTGATCGCGACGCCGCGGCTGAAGTTGCGCTCCTCGTCGACCGAGGTGCGGGCGGCGCCGATGATGGCCTCGGAGTTGGTGCGGGTCAGTTCGCCGAGGCGCGGCGAGAGCTTCGGCAGCTTGGCGGTGTCACGCATGCCGTGGAGCAGGTTCTGCGTGCCCCAGGTGCCCGCGGCGAGGACCACCTGCGCGGCGGTGAGCTTGTGTCGGAACTTGCGCGAGGTGGTCCCGGTCTTCTTGATGCTCACCTCGTACCCACCTGCGTTTAGCGGGCTAATCGCGCTCACGGTGGTGAGCGGGATGACCTGCGCGCCGTCCTTCTCCGCGAGGTAGAGGTAGTTCTTGACCAGCGTGTTCTTGGCGCCCACCCGGCAGCCGGTCATGCAGGCGCCGCATTCGGTGCAGCCGGTGCGCGCCGGGCCCGCGCCACCGAAGTACGGGTCCTCGGCACGCTCCCCCGGCTTGCCGAAATACACGCCGACGGGCGTCGGGTGGTACGACTCGGGGACACCCATGTCCGTGGCGACGGCCTTCATCACGACGTCCGACGGCGTGACGCTGGGGTTGGTGACTACGCCCAGCATGCGGCTGGCCTGGTCGTAGTGCGGGCCGAGCTCGGACTCCCAGTCGGTGATGTGGGACCACTGCGGGTCGACGTAGAACGGCTTCATGGGCCGGTACAGCGTGTTCGCGTAGACCAGCGAGCCGCCGCCGACGCCCGCGCCGGCGAGCACCATGACGTCTTTGAGCATGTGGATGCGCTGGATGCCGAAGCAACCGACCTGGGGTGCCCAGACGTAGCGGCGAAGGTCCCAGGACGTCTTCGCGAACTCGTCGTCGGCGAAGCGGCGGCCCGCCTCGATGACGGCGACGCGATAGCCCTTTTCGGTCAGGCGCAGTGCGGCGACACTGCCCCCGAACCCGGAGCCGACGACGATCACGTCGTAGTCGAAGTCGTCTTCAGTGGTGGTGTTACTGGCAGTCACACCCTCGACTGTAACCCCGGCCACCCCTTCTGACCAGAGGTAAGTTACTGGCCAGTCACCTTCCACCCGTCTGCGCGACGTCGACGATCCAGGTGACGCCGAAGCGGTCGGCGAGCATCCCGAAGGCGGGCGCCCACTGGGCGGGGCCGAACGCCTCGATCACGGTCGCGCCCTTGGCGAGGCCCTCCCATACGGGGCTGACCTCGTCGACGCTCTCACCGCGGACGGAGAGGAAGAACGGCTCCTTGGTGATCGTGGTGCCGTTTTCGCGATGCGTGCTCGGGGCGGCCGGGACCGCGGGCGTGTGCTCGCCGGGCACGTCGTAGGCCATGACCTGGAAGCCGTTGTCGGCGACGACCTGGCCGAACACGACGTGGGCGGCGCCGGGCAGTTCGGCGGGCATCCCGAAGTCGGCGTAGGTGACAACAGTGAGTTGCCCGCCGAAGACCGACTGGTAGAACTCCAGGGCTTCGCGAGCCTGGCCGTGGAAGTTCAGATGGGCGACAGCGTTGAGCGACATGGTTTTCCGGTCCTTCACCAGGGATTTCTGGCGCCGGAGGCTTCCGGCGACAAGAGCCACGATGTCAGTGGTACCGGTCAAAGAACGTCCGCTACTTGTGCCATGGTGAAAACATGCCGATCGCTTCCTCGACGACGACGTCCAGCCGGCTGCTGTCACTGTTGTCGATGCTGCAGGCCCGCCGCGACTGGCCGGGCGGCCTGCTCGCCGAGCGGCTGGGTGTCAGCGAGCGGACAGTGCGCCGCGACGTCGACCGGTTGCGCGAGCTGGGATATCCGGTTCAGGCGGTCAAAGGCCCCGACGGCGGCTACCGGCTCGAAGCGGGCAGTCGGCTGCCGCCCTTGCTGTTCGACGAGGAGCAGGCGGTCGCGCTCGCCGTGGCGCTGCGGATCGCCGTCGGGACGGGCGCGGGTATCGAGGAGGCGGCCGCGCGGGCCCTTGTCACCGTGCGGCAGGTGTTGCCGTCGCGGCTACGGCAGCGCGTCGACGCCCTCGAGATCAGCGCGGCCGGGCGCGGCGTCGATCCGCAGGTCGACACCGGGGTCCTGCGCACGCTGAGCGCCGCGGTCCGCGCCGGGGAGGAGCTGCGGTTCGACTACCGCCCGCCGGGACGCCCTGAGGACGCCGAACCGCATCCGCCCCGCCGGGTGCAGCCTCGTCACCTCGTGGCGCGGGCCGGGCGCTGGTACGTCGTCGGCTGGGACCCCGATCGCGAAGACTGGCGGACTTACCGTGCCGACCGGATGACACCACGTGTTCCGACCGGGCCGCGGTTCGTTGCCCGCGAAGTGCCGGGCGGCGACGTGGCCGCCTTCCTGTCGGCCCGGTTCACAGGTTCCGAGAGCACGAACACCTGGCCCTGCCGCGGCGAGGTGATCCTCGACCTGCCCGCGGCGGAGGTGGCGCCGTTCGCCGGTGACGGTGTCGCGGAGGAACTCGGCGCCGCCCGGACCAGACTGGCGACGGGGTCCTGGTCGTGGGCAGCTCTCGCGGCGGCGCTGGCGCGCTTCGACACCGAGATCGAAGTGGTCGGTCCGCCGCAGTTACGTGCGGCGTTCGCCGAACTGTCCCGTCGCGCCGACCGCGCCGCGGGGACCGGTGCATGCTCGTAGTCGTAGTCGATGATTTCGCGAAGGAGCACCTGCACAGCGACCTGCAAGTGGTCCGCGCGGCGATGCTCCGGAAGCTCGACGGGCTGCCCGAGTACGACATCCGTCGTCCCTGGCCTCGACCGGGACCAACCTGCTCGGCCTGGTCAAGCACCTGTCGGTGTGGGAATCCCGGTACTTCGGCGAGGTCTTCGATCAGCCGTTCCCCGAGCCCGTCCCCCGCTGGGACGACCCCGGACAGCGCGGGGCCGACATGTGAGCGACGAGCAGGAACACACGACGAGATCACCGGCCGCTTCCAGCGCGCATGGGCTCACTCCGCCGCGACGATCGCCGCGCTCGCCGTCGCCGCCCGGAGCGACTTTAGCGGGCAAATCGCGATCTGCTGAGCACGCAGAGAGGGCTGGATGACCACGGTGGTCATCCAGCCCTCCCAGATCACGTCATTCCGCCGGGATCGCGTTTAGCGGGCTAAACGCGATCCGAGGCGGGGAGCGAGCGTCAGCGGCGGACGGTCAGGCCGACGCGCTGGAACTCCTTCAGGTCCGAGTAGCCCGTCTTCGCCATCGCGCGGCGAAGCGCGCCGAAGAGGTTCACGACACCCTCAGCGTCCGAGGACGGCCCGAAGAGCAGCGTCTTGAGGTCGACGGCGTAGTCCGGCCCCAGCGCCACGCGCGAACGCGGCAGCGACGGGTGCGCGGCCGCCGACGTCCAGTAGAGCCCCTGCCCCGGAGCCTCGGAGGCGGCCGCCAGCGGTGCCCCGAGCATGACCGCGTCGGCACCGCAGGCGATGGCCTTGGCGATGTCGCCGGACACGCTCATCCCGCCGTCGGCGAGCACGTGCACGTACCGGCCGCCGGTCTCGTCGAGGTAGTCGCGGCGTGCGGCCGCGGCGTCGACGATCGCGGTCGCCATCGGCGTCCCGATCCCGAGCACGCTGTCGGTGCTCGTCACACCGCGGCTCGCGCCGTGGCCGACGATGACGCCGGCCGCGCCGGTGCGCATCAGGTGCATCGCGGTGCGGTAGTCGCTGACCCCGCCGGCGATCACCGGGACGTCGAGGCGTCCGATGAAGTCCTTGAGGTCCAGCGGCTCGGCGTCACGCTGCACGTGTTCGGCGGAGATGATCGTGCCTTGCACGACCAGGATCTCGACGCCCGCCTTCAGCAGGTCCGGCGTGAGTTCGGCGGCGTGCTGCGGGCTGACCCGCGCGGCCACCGTGACACCGGACTCGCGGACGGTCTTGATCGCCTCGGTCAGCAGGTCCAGCCGGATCGGGGCGGAGTGCAGTTCCTGCAGCTCGCGCACGATCGCGGTCGGGTCCTCGGTGTCCTCGGCGGCCCGGACGAGGCGGAAGATCGCGTCCTCGACGTTCGGGTGCCGCGCCCAGAGCCCTTCGGCGTTGAGGACGCCCAGCCCGCCGAGCTCGCCGACAGCCACCGCGGTGCCCGGCGACACGATCGCGTCGGTGGGGTGTGTGACCAGCGGCAGCTCGAAGCGGTACGCGTCGATCTGCCAGGCGGTGGACACGACCGAAGACGACCTGGTGCGCCGCGACGGCACGATCTCCACGTCATCGAGGTCATACGCCCGCCGCGCGGTGCGGCCCATGCCGATCTCGACCAGATCCCGCACGTCAAGTCCCTTCTCGCCGACGACCGTTACACCCCATTGTCGCTAGGCCGCGTGGGTGACCTGCGCACGGGGCACCCGAACCGGCCCCGAAGTCACACCAGCCCCATCTGCCTCACCAGTTTCACGATTAGCCCGCTAAAGGCGCGCCGGTGGGGCGAGTGGGACTGGAGGGTCAGGAGGAGACCGTCTTCTTGTAGGTGGTCCGGATCTCCTCGATCTCGCGGTTCGCTGAACGGGTACACGACGACGATCACCTTCGACTTCTCCCGAGAGATCACCCGTCCGACCCGCGCCACTGCCCGCGCCCGGTCAGTTCGGTGAACCCGTCCGGGAACCGCGGGGTGACGACCTCGTCGGTCAACTCGCCGCCGCCCGGCCGTCGTGCCGAAGTACAGCTCGGTGCGCTTCCACGGCTCACCCGGCGACGTCTCGGTGTCCCCGCGGCCTGCGCGGGCGGCGCGGCGGCGAAGACGGCCGGCGCAGTACGCCGTGGAGTGGTCAGCGAGAAGACATCGGGTTCCTCCCAGGAGACTGGATCAGCGGACCAAAGTCTCCCGAGCACGGAACCGGATGGGTAAATATCCTCGAGGGCGGACTACCGGGTGGTGTAGTTCGGCGCCTCGACGGTCATCGTGACGTCGTGCGGGTGGCTTTCCTTGAGCCCGGCCGCGGTGATCCGCACCAGCTGCGCCTCCTGCAGCTCGGGGATCGTCGACGCACCCGCGTAACCCATGCCCGACCGCAGCCCGCCCACCAGCTGGTGGACGACGTTCGCGAGCGGCCCGCGGAACGGGATCCGCCCCTCGATGCCCTCGGGGACCAGCTTGTCCTCGCTCAGCACGTCGTCCTGCGCGTAGCGGTCCTTCGAGTACGACTTCGCCTGGCCGCGCGACTGCATGGCGCCCAGCGAACCCATCCCGCGGTAGGTCTTGAACTGCTTGCCGTTGACCAGGATCAGGTCACCGGGCGATTCGGCCGTCCCGGCGAGCAGGCTGCCGAGCATCACGGTGGACGCGCCGGACGCGATCGCCTTCGCGATGTCACCCGAGTACTGGATGCCGCCGTCGCCGATCACCGGGATCCCGGCCGGGCGCGCCGCCTGGTCGGCCTCGTAGATCGCGGAGATCTGCGGCACGCCGACCCCGGCCACGATGCGGGTGGTGCAGATGGAGCCAGGGCCGACGCCGACCTTGATCCCGTCCGCGCCCGCCTCCACCAGCGCCTGCGCGCCGGCCCTGGTCGCGACGTTGCCGCCGACGATGTCGACGGTGTCGCCCAGTTCCTTCTTCAACAGCGCGACGGTCTCGACGACGGCGCGGGAGTGCCCGTGCGCGGTGTCGACCATCAGCACGTCGACCCCGGCGTCGGCCAGCGCCATCGCGCGCTTGTGCCCGTCCGGGCCGACGCCGACGGCGGCACCGACGATCAAACGGCCGTTGGGGTCCTTGGAAGCGTTGGGGTACTGCTCGGTCTTGACGAAGTCCTTGACCGTGATCAGCCCGCGCAGCTTGCCGGCACCGTCGACGATCGGCAGCTTCTCGATCTTGTGGCGGCGCAGCAGCCCCAGCGCGGCCTCCGCGGTGACCCCGACCTGCGCGGTGACCAGCGGCAGCTTCGTCATCACCTCGTGCACCGCACGGGTGTGGTCGACCTCGAACCGCATGTCGCGGTTGGTGATGATGCCCACCAGCGTCCCGGCGGCGTCGGTCACCGGCACACCGGAGATCCGGAACCGCGCGCACAGCGCGTCGACCTCGGCGAGGGTGTCCTCCGGCGAGCAGGTGACCGGGTCGGTCACCATGCCGGCTTCGGAGCGCTTCACAACCTCAACGGCGGACGCCTGGTCATCGATCGGCAGGTTGCGCTGCAGCACGCCCATCCCGCCCTGTCGGGCCATCGCGATGGCCATCCGGCCCTCGGTGACCGTGTCCATGGCGGCGGAGACCAGCGGGATGTTCAGGGTGACGTTGCGGGAGAGCCGGGTGCGGGTGCTGACCGCACTGGGCACCACGTCGGACTCGGCCGGCAGCAGCAGCACGTCGTCGAAGGTCAGCCCGAGCATGGCGAATTTGCTCGGGACGGGGGCGGTGACGCTGTCGCTGGTCATAGCAGGCGAACGGCCTTCCTAGCGGTGACTTATGGGGGCCGCCGTGGCTGGTGGCAGCACGGCGAGGGCCTGCCCCTCATGATATCCGGGCCGGGCGGCCGCTCGGCCCGGGTGGGCGCCCGGTAGCGTGCAGGCGTGCCGCAAGATGCGTTGCCCCCAGACCCGTTCGCGGATGACCCGGACGACCCGGCCCGCGCGTTCATCGACGACGCCGACCGGCTCGACGAGCCGATCAGCGACGAAGAGCGCACCGAGTTGCTGGCCGACCTCTCCGATCTCGCCGTCTACCAGGCGCTTCTCGAACCGCGCGGGGTACGCGGGATCGTGGTCGACTGCGGTGAATGCGACGAACCCCACTACCACGACTGGCATCTGCTCCGCGCCAGTCTCGAGCAGCTGCTCGCCGACGGCCGGATGCGGCCGCACGAGCCGGCGTTCGATCCGAACCCCGGTGACTACGTGAGCTGGGACTACTGCCGCGGTTTCGCGGACGGCGTCACGGCGAACGAGAGCGCTTACTAAGACACACCGAAAGGGCCTGGTGAGAGAGATCTCACCAGGCCCTTTCGGTTGTTCCTGAGGATGCTAGGACGTCTCGGCCGCGGCGGGCGCCTGCGCTCCGGCACCCGGCGACGGCTCGTTACGCGGGCCACCGGGGTCATTGCCCGAAGCGGGCGGGGTCGTCGAAGTCGTCGGCGGAGGCGGTTCGCTCGTCGAAGTCGGCGGAGTCGGTGTGGGAGTCGTGGTGCCCGGCAGACTGGTGCCGGGGTTGCCGCCTCCTGGCAGCGACGTCGGCGAAGCGGTCGGCTGCGGAGAGAGCTGAGGCGTGGTCGCGACCGGGGTCCGCGAAGGCAACTGCTGATCCGGCGGCAGCGGCTGCTGGCCAGGGTTCTGCAGCTGTGCGCTCAACTGGCGATGCTGCTCGAGCAGCTGATCGCGGTTCTCTTCATCGGTCACCTGGCTCAACGCGGCCTGTGCCTCGTCGAGCGCCTTACGCGCGTCGTCGAGGCGCCCACCGGCGAGCGCGAGGTTGGCCTTCTCCAGATCGAGTTTGACCGCGGCGGCGGCCTCGACCGACCGGGCGTGGTCGGCGTAAAGCACTTTGGTCAGGCCCCAGAGCGTGTCACCAGGCTGCGCGTCCTTCGCGGCGAGACCGGTACCGGCGAAGGCGATGGCCAGGACGGCCGCGGCGGCGGCCACCGGGACCAGCAGCCGGCGTCTTCCCCCGTGTTTGCGGGCGAGCGCGGCGGTCTTCACGGTGGTGATCGCGGTGTCGACGTCGACGAGTTCCGCGAGCGGTTCACTGTCGATGTCACGACGCCAGGCCAGCAGCAGCGCGTTGAGCTCCTGATCACCGAGGTCGTCGGCCATTTTCGGGTCCGAGCCGCCGAGCGCGTCGAGCAGCGCGTCATCGGCCTGAACGGCCGACAGATCCGCGGCGAACTCGGCCTCGGAAGACGTCAGCCCTCTTTCGAAGACCGTCAGTTCACGATCGGTCCCAGGGGAGAGCCGATGGTCGCGATCGGTCACTCAGATCACCTCCTCAGCGGCCAGAACCTTACGTAGGCGCGCGAGGGCGCGATGCTGAGCCACCCGGACGGCGCCAGGGGTGGACCCCACGGCCTCCGCCGTTTCTTCGGCGGACAATCCCACGACGACACGCAGGACCACGATCTCACGCTGTTTATCGGGAAGGACACGCAGGAGTTGCGCCATGCGCTCGTTCAGCTCGCCCTGGAGAGCGCGCTGCTCGGGGCCGACGTCACCCTCGATCTCGTCGGGGACCTCGGCGACCGGTTCGGCACGGTTACGGGCCGCGGCGCGATGCGCGTCGGCCACCTTGTGCTGGGCGATCCCGTAGACGAAGGCCAGGAACGGGCGGCCCTGATCACGGTACGAAGGCAATGCCGTGAGCACCGCGAGACACACCTCCTGAGCAACGTCGTCTGCGGAAGCGAACGAACGCTCCTGCCTGCCAACCCGAGCGCGGCAGTACCGCACTACCAAAGGACGGATGGCCGCCAGCAACCGCTCGACCGCTTGAGGATCACCCTCAACAGCAGCGGCGACCGGCTCATCCAGTCCGTCCCCCACATTGGCCATCGCAGACAACAGTCCCAGTGTTACGTATAGGCGTGCAAAGAGTCCGGCGTGTGACTTCGGAGGCCACTACCGGTGACAGCTACCGTACCGCCCCGGGCCCGTCGCCTTCGCTGACGACCGCCATCGGCGCGCCGCCCTTCCGGCGAGCGCGCTGAAACCGGGTCTTCCTGGTTCTCTTCGCTCGTAGTCGAACTTTCCACGAGTTGGAGCGCAGTGGGGTACGACGGTCCACCCGGAGGCGGACACGCTCGGGCAAGAGTGCCCGAGCTGTGAACGGAAAAGCACGAAGCGTGACAGGGAACACAGGTACGGGCCAGGGGCTTGCCCCCGGCCCGTTGTCACCCGTTGCCGCTATCAGCCGGTGAAATCAAGAAAGCGTTGTCAGGAAACAAGTCCACGGCGGAATCCGTGGGCGACCGCCTGAGCGCGGTCCCGCACACCGAGCTTGCGGAACAAGCGGCGCGCGTGGGTCTTCACAGTGTCTTCGGACAGGTACAGCTCGCGGCCGATTTGTCCGTTGCTCTTGCCCTGGCTCATCCCACGGAGCACTTGAAGCTCGCGCTCGGTGAGCTGAACACCGGGGTCGGACGGCTGGCGCGGCGCCGGCACCGAGGTGCTGGCGAGCGTATGCGCCAGTGCGGCGACCAGTTCGGGACGCGAGGCGTCCCAACGCAGGTAGCCGCGGGCTCCGCCGGCGATGGCGGCGGCGATGCTGCCCGCATCGTCCGGGGCGCCGAACACGATCACGTTCGCTTGGGGGTTCGCTGAGACGAGCCGCCTGGTGGCTTCGACGCCAGTCGGGACAGCGCGCTGGGTTCCGACCAGCACGACGTCGACCGGCTGACGGGAGTACCGGGCCAGCAGCTCGTCACCGTGCGCTACGCAGTCGATGCGACTGACCCCTGGGACCGCGGACATCACTCGAGTGAGCCCTTCGCGGACACTGCGTCGGTCGTCGCAGATCAAGACCGTCGTCACGGGGTTTCCTTCCTGCAGCCGGGTGACATTCCACTTCCCCTATCGGACGCTTTAGCCCGAACCTTGACACGATCCGGTGGCTTTTTTGAAAGTTTCTTAGCCCGGTTGCCGGAATGGGCCCTCCAACAGGCTAGACGCCCCGAGCGGGGACCCATGGAGATTCCCGGGCGAGCCACCTCCCGCAAGGATCTGCGTGCCGTAACACTGCGTGCAACAGTTCGGCACTTCTGAATCGATACTCACCGGCGTGTCCTGCCCCCATGTCCGCAGCGACCAGGCAGGCCACCCATAGAAGTGAATTGAATTCGTATTTCTCGGCGGTTTCGCGAGCGCTCTCGATCAGCGCCATCGCACGGTCTCGCTCAGCGGAACTTCCATTCGCGATCGTCACGCCGAGTACAAGCTGTGATTTGACGACATGTCGGCAGGCACCCTGGGCTCGCGCCGTTCCCAGCGCCATTTCCGCAGGTGCGATCGCGGCGCCGGAAATGTTACTCGCCAGTTCGATTTCCGCGCCCACCCAACCGGCCCTGGTCCGGCTCCGCCAGTTGCCGAGGTGCGCCTCCGCACGGGCCACCAGCCGCCGGGCGGCGGCCAGCCTGCCGCGCCCGAGGTTGTCCGCGGCCAGACCGAGGAGGGCGTCCGCGCGTGCCCCCTCGGCGTCCAGACCGTCGGGGTCGGGTTCGCCTCGCGGCTCCGCGATCACCAGCGCGAGCGCCTCACCGTCGAGGACGAGGGCCGCCGCGTGCCCGCCCAGCTGCCGCCGGTGCGACGCCAGCGTGCTCGCGGCCAACGACGCGAGCACCGGATCTTCGCTCGTGCGCAAACCGTGCAGCAGGGTGGCCGCCATCGCGTACCGGCCGCGGGCACCAAGCCCGATCGCGGCGAGCAGCCGGCCGCGAGGCGACGCGGGCACCGCGAAGGAGTTCGGCGGCGGCACGCCGTCACCGAACGCGGCGGACCGCAAGGACGCTTCCATTCGTCCTTTCTATCGCCTCGCACCGACAAGAACGTGCTCGATCCGATCGGCGGCCGTCGTCAGCTCGCCGAGCAGTTCGATCTTGTCCGGAAGCGTCGCGGGATCCCAGCCAGGGCCGCAGGCGAACAGCCTGCTGCGCTGACGGCCGCGGGACACCCTGGCGAACAGGCGCGGATCCGCGGTCGCGTGCCGCCCCGACCACAGCACCACCGCGGCCGGAACGCTGCGGCGGACGGTCACCGCGAGCACCTCGGCCGGGAGGGAGGCGCCGAACAGCTGGGCCCCGATCCGGCGTCCCGCGAGCGCCGCGGCGAGCGCGTACATCGGCATGTTGTCGCGCTCGTCCGGGACGCAGGTCAGCAGGACGGGCCGCTGGTTGCGCGGTTCGCGGAGCACCGGCGTCGCGCGGACCAAGGCGGCGTACACGCATTCGGCGAGCAGGTATTCGACCTCCGCGCCGGCGCTGACCCCCCGCCAGCGCGCGCCGAGCGCGGTCAGCACCGGCGACACGACGCCGGTCCAGGCGGGCAGGACACCGAGTTCGCGGATCGTGTCGGCGAGCATGCGCTGAACCGCGCCGAAATCCATCGCGAGCGCGGCCGTGCTCAAGCGTCTGGCGAGACGGGACGGGACGTCGTGATCCTCGGCGGGTGGCGCGGCGGCCTGTTCCTCCGCTTGGACCACAGGGGTTTTCGGGCTCTCCACCACCGTCCGGGGCATTTGCTCGAGCGCGTACTTCGCCGCTTCGGCCGTCGAGGCACCGCGGAGCAACGCGCGCTGCATCAGTTCGAGACGGCCGATGTCGGAGCTGCCGTAGCGGCGGTGGCGGCCGTTGGTGTGGCGGCTCGGCCCTACGCCGTATCTGCGGTCCCAGGTTCGCAGGGTGGACGGTGCGACCCCGAGCCGGCGAGCGACGGAGGCCACCGGCAGGGTGGGTTCTTCACTGCTGATCCGAGATCCCACTCGACCCAATATCCAGGCAGGCCGGGGCCGCGGCAACCGGAACGGAAAGTGTGGCTAACACATCCGGGGGATGCCTAAAGGCTGAATCGTCTTGAATCTCTTGAACAAGTATTGGCGCGCTTCTAACGTTACCGCCGTTGCATCGAATGGAGTAGCCGCAGCGCAGCAGAGCAGGTAAACGCTTCGACCGGATGACGGAGGCGGTCAGGATGGCGGACACACGCAGGCTCCCGGGACCCAACGCCGATGTATGGGACTGGCAGCTCGAAGGGTCGTGCCGAGGCATGGACAGCGCGTCCTTCTTTCACCCTGACGGCGAACGCGGGCCCGCCAGAGCCCGCCGCGAGGCGAGGGCCAAAGCCGTGTGCCTGGCTTGCCCGGTGCTGGCCATGTGCCGGAACCACGCACTCGCCGTGCACGAGCCCTACGGGATCTGGGGCGGGTTGTCGGAGTCGGAACGCGAGCACATCATCAAGGCGGACAAGCGCACATTGAGCATGTCGAACGGCTGATCCGGCCGAGTCGGCAACGCGGAAGGGCGGCATCCGGGTGGGGTGCCGCCCTTCCGCGTGTCCAGACCCGGACGCGTCACGATTAGCCCGCGAAAGTCGCTCCGCCCGGCCTCCGCTCCCCGCCGCCCCAGATCGCGATTAGCCCGCTGAACGCAGGTCGGTGCAGTCGCGGGGCACCCGGTCGCCGGATCGCACTTAGCCCGCGAAAGTCGCTCCCGTCGCGCCCGCGCTCCCCTGCCACCGGATCGCGCTTAGCCCGCTAAACGCGAGTGGGCGACCCCAGCGCACAAGAAAGCGGGGCGGCACTCCGCGTGGAGTGCCGCCCCGCTTCGGGGTGGAACGGTGGAGCTAGTGCGCGTGGCCGTGACCGGCCGCGGACGACTCCTCGCCGGCCGGCTTCTCGACGATGGCGCTCTCCGTCGTCAGCACAAGCCTGGCGATGGAGGCGGCGTTCGCCACCGCGGACCGGGTCACCTTGACCGGGTCGACGATGCCGGCGGCCAGCAGGTCGGTGAGCTCACCGGTGGCGGCGTTGAAGCCGTGCCCCCAGCTCTGCTCCTGGACCTTGTTCACGATGACCGCACCCTCGTGGCCCGCGTTGGTCGCGATCCAGAACAGCGGGGCGGACAGCGCGTCGCGGACGATGCGCACACCGGTCGCTTCGTCGCCTTCGAGGCCGAGGCCGCCGTCGAGTTCCTTGACCGCGTGCACGAGCGCCGAGCCACCGCCGGGCAGGATGCCCTCTTCGACGGCCGCCTTGGTCGAAGCCACGGCGTCCTCGATGCGGTGCTTGCGCTCGTTGAGTTCGGTCTCGGTGGCCGCGCCGACCTTGATCACCGCGACACCGCCGCCGAGCTTCGCCAGCCGCTCCTGCAGCTTTTCGCGGTCCCAGTCGGAGTCGGTGTTCTCGATCTCCTTGCGGATCTGCGAAACGCGCCCGGCGATGTCGTCCTTGGTGCCCGCACCATCGACGAGCGTGGTGTCGTCCTTGGTGACGACGATCCGGCGAGCACCGCCCAGCTGGGCGAGCGTGGTCTCGGACAGCTTGTGCCCGATCTCGGCCGAGACGACCTCGCCGCCGGTGACGACCGCGAGGTCGTCCAGGAATGCCTTGCGACGGTCACCGAAGAACGGCGCCTTGACGGCGACGGCGGTGATCGTCTTGCGCAGCGAGTTCACCACGAGGGTCGACAGCGCTTCGCCATCGACGTCCTCGGCGACGATCAGCAGCGGCTTCTTGGCCTCGACGACCTTTTCCAGCACCGGGAGCAGGTCGGCCAGGGCCGAGATCTTCTCACGGACCAGGAGGATGTAGGCGTCCTCGAGGACCGCCTTCTGCTCCTCCGGGTTGGTCGCGAAGTGCGCCGACAGGAAGCCCTTGTCGAACTGCACGCCCTCGGTGATCACGAGCTCGGTCGCCAGCGTGGACGACTCCTCGATCGTGATGACGCCGTCCTCGCCGACCCGCTCGACGGCCTCGCCGAGCAGGGCGCCGATGGCCGCGTCACGCGAGGTGACGGTGCCGACCTGGGCGATGTTGTCGCGGCCCTTGACCGGGGTCGCCTTCTCCTTGAGGATCGCGATGACCTTCTCCGCGGCGGCCTCGATGCCGCGGCCGACGGCCGTCGGGTTGGCACCGGCGGCGACGTTGCGAAGGCCGACCTTCACCAGCGACTGGGCGAGCACGGTCGCGGTCGTGGTGCCGTCACCGGCGACGTCGTTGGTCTTGGTAGCGACGCTCTTGGCGAGCTGGGCGCCGAGGTTTTCGAACGGGTCGTCGAGCTCGATTTCGCGAGCGACGGTAACGCCGTCGAGGGTGATGGTCGGGCCACCGAACTTCTTGTCGAGCACAACGTGGCGACCGCGCGGGCCGAGGGTGACCTTGACCGCGTCGGCGAGCTTGTTCACCCCGCGCTCGAGCGCGCGACGAGCGTCCTCGTCGAAACTGATCTGCTTGGGCATAGCCTTTTCCGCTTACCTTCCAGTTTTAAAGCTCGGAAAACACGAACGCCCCGTCCCCCGGCAATGCGGGGCCCGGGGCGTCATGCGCTGAGAGCGGACGTCAGTTGATGACGGCCAGCACGTCGCGAGCGGAAAGGATCAAGTAGTCCTCGCCGTTGTACTTCACTTCGGTGCCGCCGTACTTGGAGTAGATGACGACGTCGCCGACGGAAACGTCGAGCGGGACGCGGTTGCCCTTGTCGTCGATGCGGCCCGGGCCAACGGCCAGAACCTTGCCCTCCTGGGGCTTCTCCTTGGCGGTGTCGGGGATGACGAGACCGGAAGCGGTCGTCTCCTCGGCCTCACTCGTCTGGACAACGATCTTGTCCTCGAGCGGCTTGATGTTCACGCTCACCGGGTTGACCTCCACGGTCGTCGAAAGCGTTGGCAGGATGAATTACGGCTCCTACCACCCCCGCCGTCGCGGGTGCCGGGGCGTGTTCGGGCCGTGCAATTAGCACTCTAGCCATGTGAGTGCCAGCTTCGCAAGGAGGGTCCACTCACTCTGCGGAAACTCGGCTACTGAACGCCTGACCGGCCGTTTTGTTCCGCGATGCCCGCGACCGCATTCCCCCTTGCGCGTGCCCGTCCGGCTGAGCCACTTGCCTCTTGGAACCAAGTCCGGGCGGCGGGGACGGTCGCGCGATTAGCTTGTGACCTGCGGTCGGCCCGAGGGGAGGCAACGATGCTGCCGCTCGTCGAGCGGAACAAGCTGCCGGTGTACCTGCGCCTGATGCGGGCGGACAAGCCGATCGGCTTGCTGTTGCTGTTGTGGCCGACACTGTGGGCGCTGTGGATCGCGACGGCGGGTGAGCCGTCACCGTGGATCCTCGCCGCCTTCGTGGCCGGAGTGTGGCTGATGCGCGCGGCGGGCTGTGTGGTGAACGACTACGCGGACCGTGGATTCGACGGTCACGTGAAGCGCACCGCGCGTCGCCCGCTTCCCAGTGGCGCCGCGACGGCGAGAGAAGCGCGCTTCCTGTTCGCCGTGCTGGTGTCGCTCTCCTTCCTGGTGGTGCTGACGCTCAACACCTCGGCCGTCCTGCTGTCGGTGGTGGCACTGGCACTGGCGTGCGCGTACCCGTTCGCGAAGCGCTACACGCCTCTGCCGCAGGTGGTGCTGGGCGCGGCGTTCGGATGGTCGATCCCGATGGCTTTCGCCGCCGCGGGGGAATCCCTGCCGCCGATCTGCTGGCTGCTGTTCCTCGCCAATCTCCTGTGGGTGGTCGCGTACGACACGCTGTACGCCGCGGTCGACCGGGACGACGACCTGAAGATCGGCGTGAAATCCACGGCCATCCTGTTCGGCCGCCACGACAGATTGGCCATCGGCGTTCTGCAGGGAACGATGCTGGTGGTCATGGTGGCGGTCGGCCGAGTGGGCTCGCTCGGCTGGAAGTTCTACCTCGCCGCCGGAATCGCGGGCGCGTTGTTCGTCCACCAGCAGAGGCTGATCGCGCGGCGCGAGCGCGACGGCTACTTCCGGGCGTTCCTGAGCAACAACCACGTCGGGATGGTGCTCTTCCTCGGCCTGCTGGCAGGACACACCTGGTGACGGCCCCGCAGGTCACGATTAGGGGGCTGAACGCAAGTCGGGGCCCTGGTCACACCCGGGAGGCAGGGCGGCCGCCGGATCGCGATCAGGGGGCTAAACGCAAGTCCGTGAGGTCGCTCACCAGGGCATCGGGGTGCAGGGCGGCGAGGGACCGGCGCTTCGCCGGCGTAGTCGCGAGGGCGACCGAAGCGACTCCGGCGGCGCGAGCGGCGAGGACGTCCGCAGCGGAGTCACCGACCATCACGCACTTCCCGG
The DNA here is from genome assembly GCF_047608695.1 of Amycolatopsis sp. cmx-11-32. NCBI lineage: Bacteria > Bacillati > Actinomycetota > Actinomycetes > Pseudonocardiales > Pseudonocardiaceae > Amycolatopsis > Amycolatopsis sp. cmx-11-32. Next base: position 453,529 of record NZ_JADNQN010000001.1, read on the forward strand.
GCGAAGTGCCGAGAGCCCTCACCGCGGCCTCGATCAAGACCGGGTGCGGCTTCAGGTGCGCCGGGTCGCTCGACATCCGCGCGCTGATCCGGCGGACCTGCTCGGCGAGTTCGTGCACGGCGAGGAACGCCCGGATCGCTTCGACGGAGTTGGTGCTGACGATCGTCACCGTGAACCCCTGCGCGACCCACTCACGGATCACCTCAACAGCACCGGGGGCGGGCGGCACCGTCGAGACGGCCTCGTTCTCCAGCCGACTGAGCTGTCGCTCGACGACGTGCGCGGCGTTCGGGCCGCACGAAGCCGCGTACCGGAGCACGTCGAATGGATCCGCCGAGGCGCTCACCTCACGAGGCAGGTCGGGTCCGACGAGTCGCTTGAGCCTGTCGGCCACCTCGCTCGCCGCCAGCTTCGCGAACACGTCGCACACCGGACCGTCGAAGTCGAGGAAGACGTGGTCCTTCTCCTGCAGAAGCTCCTTCACCCCAGTCATGCGCCCACCTTGCCACCGGATCGCGATTAGGGGGCTGAACGCAAGTCCGGGAGGGACCTTACGGAAGGGGCGGCTTTCTGGTTAGGTTCCGACCATTGGGGTCGGTCCTGTACAGCAGACCTAGACACTGGGGGTACACGCCCATGCCGCGTCCCTTCCGTCCCGTTGCCCTCCTACCGCGCCGGCGCCGACCCAAACGGACCGCCGGACTCGCGATCCTCACCCTCACCGCCGGTCTTCTCGCCGCAGTCCCCGCCCAAGCCGCCCCGGCGGGCCAACAGCGCCAACGGGACTTCGCGGCCGCCGCACAGGAGTTCGGCGTCCCTGAGAACGTCCTGCTCGGCGTCTCCTACCTGGAGTCGCGGTGGGACTTCAACGCCGGCACGCCGAGCACGTCCGCCGGTTACGGCCCGATGCACCTGACCGACCTGCGCGAAGCGGGCACCGGCACGCATCACGACGAAGGCGCGGAGGACGCGCGCGGCGACGACGCTCGCCAGGCGAAACTCCCGGTGACACCGGCTCCGACGACTCCCCCGGCCGGGCTCCAGACCATCGACGAGGCGTCCAGGCTGATCGGCCAGGACGTCGCGACGCTGCGCACGAACACCACGCAGAACATCCGCGGTGGCGCCGCTCTGCTGGCGAAATACCAGCGGGAAACCGGTGACTGGAACGCCGCCGTCGCACGCTACAGCGGCGCGAAGGACACGGCGGGCGCGCAGGCCTTCGCCGACGAAGTCTTCGACACCATCTCCAGGGGCGTCAGCCGCAAGACCGACGACGGCCAGAGCGTCACCCTCGCCGCCACTCCGGTGAGTCCGGCGCGCGACCAGGCCGACACCTCGAAGGCCGGCACCTCGACAACGGAGTGCCCGAAGAAGGTCTCATGCCTTTCGGTACCGGCGCCGTACCAGGAGTTGCCGAAGAACGACTACGGCAACCACGACAAGGCGGACCGGCCGAAAAGCCAGAAGGTCGAATACATCGTCATCCACGACACCGAGGGTTACTGGGACACGGCGATGGACCTTGTCACCGACCCGACGTACGTGAGCTGGCACTACACGATCCGCTCCACCGACGGCCAGATCGCGCAGCACGTGCCGACCAAGGACGTCGCATGGCACGCGGGCAACTGGTACGTCAACGCGAAGTCCGTCGGCATCGAGCATGAGGGCTTCGCCGCGAAGGGCACTTGGTACACGGAAGCGATGTACCGCACCTCCGCGAAGCTCGTCGGCTACCTCGCGCGGAAGTACGACGTCCCGCTCGACCGCGCGCACATCCTCGGCCACGACAACGTCCCGGGCACGATCCCCGCGACCATCAGGGGCATGCACTGGGATCCGGGCCCGTATTGGGATTGGTCGCACTACTTCGACCTGATGGGCGCGCCGCTGTCCGGCTTCGGCCGTCCCGGTTCGCCGCTGGTGACCATCACACCGGACTTCGCGACGAACCAGCCCGCGTTCACCGGCTGCGAGACCGCCGGAAAGCTTTGCCCGGCACGAGGTTCCGGTTCCGTCGTGCTGCGCAGCGAGCCGAACGACTCGGCGCCGCTGCTCAAGGACATCGGCCTGCGGCCGGACGGTTCGGCGAGCACGATGGCCGTCTCCGACATCGGCAGCCGCGCGGAGACCGGCCAGCGGTACGTGGTCGCCGAACGGCGTAACGGCTGGACGGCGATCTGGTATCTCGGCCAGAAGGGCTGGTTCCGCGACGCGCGCACGACAAGCCCGGCGTTCGGCCTGGTCGTCACGCCGAAGCCCGGCTTGGCGAACGTGCCGGTGTTCGGGCGCGCGTACCCCGAACCTGAGGCCTATCCGGCGAACGTGCCGGTGCAGCAGGTCATCCCGCTCCCCTACACCTTCTCGGCGGGGCAGCGGTACTCGGCAGGCAACGTGCTCGGGTCCGAGTACTTCTGGGCGACGACGTTCGATCCGGCCAACCACGTTGTCGTCAAAGGAAAGACACGCTACGTGCAGATCCAGTTCGGACATCGCGTCGCGTTCGTGAAGGCGGACGACGTCCGGATCCTGCCCGCTTTCTGACGCCGGTCCCGGGGTCAGGAGTCGAGGGCGACCTTGACCCCGGGAGCGTGCTCGGTGTTCCGCCGCGTCTTCGACCAGCCGTTCCGGCCGCGCACCAGGCGGAACAACGCCCGCCACGACGTGATGTAGAACGTGTAGATGTACAGCGCGTAGGCGAAGCCCATCCCGAGCCCGCGCAGGAGATTGCGGCTCTTCAAGCATTTGAACTGATAGATCGGGCCCCACACGATGAACGGCAGGAGCCCGAACGAACCGTAGATCGCGAACAGGATCCACGCGCCGTCGTCGGCGAACCAGGTCCACATCCGTGCCGGATCGCCCACCGTGGTGAACAGCAGCAGAAGGAACGGGATCGGGTACAGCAGCGAGCCGAGCAGCTGCATCCACGGCTGCGCGAGGTAGTACATCATCTCCGCCGCGCCCAGCGTGCTCACGTGCGGCGAATCCCAGATCCGCCGGAGATACCGCGAACACTGCATCGTGCCCTGGCCCCAGCGTGTGCGCTGCACCAGGAATCGCCGCAGGCTGTACAGCCCCTCCTGCTTCACATGGGAGTCCGGCGTGTACCCGGTCCGCCAGCCCGCGGTCAGCAGGTGCACGCCGAGTTCGAAATCCTCCAGCAGCGAACCGCGCCACGGCTGCGCGTCCTCGCCCGCGATCGAGTCCAATGCGGACAGTCGCGTGAACTGACCGTTGCCGCCCATGGAGATCGTGCCGGTGAACCCGCGCGAGGTCTGGATCGCCGCGATGGCCGTACGGAACTCGAGATCCTGCATCTGGGCCAGCTTCAGCCCGAAGGCGCGCGAGAACCAGTTCTTACCCGGCGGTCGGGTGTCGGCGTTGCCCATCCAGACGTCGAGTTGCACCGCGCCGATCGTCTCGTCGCCGAAGAGATGGTCCGCGGCGCACACCTCGAGGCAGTTCTCCGCCGGCCGTCCGTCCGCGTCGACGACCACGACGACGACGTCGTCACGGCTCGCGTCCGGGCCCATCCAGTCGTTGAGCGCCTGATAAGCGGCGTTGAGCGCGTCCCCTTTGCCTGTCCTCGCCTCCGGACGGCGCCGGGGAACGAGGTGCAGGTACGGGTCGTAGCCGCCGTTGCGCCGCCAGATCGACTTGACCACGCGGGCCGTGCGGTCCTCGGAGTCGTCGTCGACGACCCAGACGTGCGCGTGCCGGAACGTCGAACGCAGGTAGCGCACCGTTTCGCGGATGACGGTCTGTTCATCCCGGCACGGGACGAAGAAGTGCCAGGTGAAGTCGGCGGCCTCACCGACGGGCGCGGGTCTGCGCCGCAGGTACGGCACGACGATCACGACCACATACACGATGAACGCGACGCTCATGGTGAGGGCGAAAGCCTGCGTGATCGCGAGCAGGATCTTGATCGAGCCGCCGCCCATCAGGCTGTCCCGCGCTCGGCCCGCGGCCTGCGCGTGCTCAGCCAGACGAACAGCACGAGGGCGACCGCGCCGCCGATGACACTGACCATCGAGCCGAGCAGAGTGTGACCCCAGTAATAACCTTCGTCGATACCCATCATGTTCACGAGTCCCACGATCGCCAAAACCCTCATCTGATTGACAAGAACGACCGCTATCGCGGAAATCGCCAACGAACAGAACAGCCTCTTCGCATTTTTCGGACGGAAATACAACATGACGGCGGTCACCAACAACAGCGGCAACAACATGAATGCCGACGAGCATTCCGGCGTCATTCTCAACCCGAGTGGAGTATCGCTGGACAACCCAAAGTAGACAGTCTCGCGTTCACTGGCGACGTAGACACCCGATGTGGTGATAACGCTCAGTATCAGCCCCGACACCTGCACTTCGAACACCCGGTACAGGCGTTCGGCCAGCACCAGGCCGACCGCGACGGCGATCACCGCGATCACCGCCATACGCAGCGGAAATCGGCTTGAACCAGGCAAAGGAGCGCTCGCAACGGCCACGATGACCCTCTCAGGAAAGGCGCAGCAGACAACGGATTCGGCGAAGTGGACGGGGACCTCGCCGACGAGAGTAAGTCAGCGGGAGCCGGTCCTTTCGTCCGGGGTTCTCATTTCGCATGTGATCATGAGCCTTTCGGCACGATCGTGGCGAAACTGGCTGATCCGAACGAGTGACGCTATCAATGTCTTGTGGTAAATGTCCTCCAAGGTCACCCGATCAGGTGATTCTGGCCCCGTTCTGTGCAATTTCGGAAACACTCGCCGATAGACGATCCGCTAGCCGAGTCAGGCCAGCTGAGGATTCGTTCGCAACGGTCGTGCCCATGCGCCGACCGCAGATGAAAGCCCCCCCACGAATAAATTCGGAGGACCAGTTGAAGAACACGCACCTCTTGCGACGAGGCGGAGTGCTCGCCGCTGTGGTGGCGAGCGTGGCTCTCGCCGGTGCGGTGCCCGCCTCGGCGGCCCCCGGTGACGGCTCCGCTTATGGCGTCAAGGTCGATGTGAAGCTCCTCGGCCTCGACGCGGTGAAGGCCGGGCCGCTCGCCGAAGCGAAGACCTCCGGGCCGACCACCAACAGTCTCGCGAAGGCCAACGTCACCGGTGTGCTCACCGCGGGCGCGATCAACACCGAAGCCAAGCGCGAAGACAACTCCGGTGCCGTGACGGCCAAGGCCAGCACCGCCGATGTCGGGTTGCCGCTGCTCAAGGGCGCGCTCGGCGACGTCGGCGTCAAGGTCGTCGAAGCCACCTGCACCGCGACCCAGAAGGGCGTGCAGGGCGCGACCACCCTGGTCGGCGCAAACCTCGGCAGCGCGGGCGCGGTCGACTCCACGCCGGCACCGAACACCCAGGTCAAGGTCGGTCTCGGCACCGTCAACGTCGCGACGATCATCCTGAACGAACAGATCAAGAACAACGACGGCAGCCTGACCGTCAACGCGATCCACGTGAAGCTGCTGGGCGGCGCCCTCAACCCGCTCGGCTCCGGCGACGTGATCGTCTCGTCGGCCACCTGCGGGCCGGCCGGGCTGCCCGTGCCGCTCGCTTCGGGCGCGGGGCTGTGGATCGGTCTCGGACTGCTCGGTGCCGTCGCCGTTCCGGTCGGTATCCGCGTCGTCCGCAACCGGCGTCCGGCGACCACCGCCTGACCAGGGTGAAGTGAGGCCGAAATGTACAAGTTGCCTGGCGCCGGAGTCGGCGTCGCCGGTGGCGGGGTGGGTGCCCTCGCCGCCACCGGGGCCGATGTCGGCTGGTGGCTGGCCATCGGGGTGATCCTGCTGGTTCTCGGAACCATCGCGGTCATCGCCGGCTACCGCCGCACCAAACGGCTCGGCAAGGTCGGGAGCTGACTCCCTGGAACAGCACGGCCGCCGGCGTGGGCCCCTCGCACGCCGGCGGCTTTCCGGAACACTCGAATCCGTGGATGAGGAGCGCGAACGCGTGGACGTGATGTTGCTGGCCGGAACCCGCCCGGAGGCGGTCAAGCTCGCGCCGCTGGCATTGGCGCTGGCGGAGCACCCGCACCTACGGCCCTTCGTCGTCCACAGTGGACAGCATCAGGGCATGGTCGAACAGGCGCTGATCCCGTTCGGCCTGCCTGTCGATGCCTGGCTCGACATCCCACCGCGAACCACCGGGACCCAGGCGGAACTCGTTTCCGGGGTGCTTCCCGCGCTCGACGAGCTGCTGCGGCGGGTCGCGCCCGCGGCGGTCGTCGTCCAGGGTGACACGACGACGGGACTGGCGGGCGCGCTCGCCGCGTTCTGGCTGGGCATCCCGGTCGTGCATCTGGAAGCGGGGCTGCGCACGCACGACCTCGCCGCGCCGTTCCCCGAAGAGGGGACGCGGCAGATGATCTCGCGCATCGCGGCCCTGCACCTCGCGCCGACACCGGGCGCCGCGGCCGCGCTGCGCGCGGAAGGTGTTCCGCGCCAACGGATCGCCGTCACCGGCAACACCGTCGTCGACGCCGTGCTCGCGATCGCCGAACGTGATCTCCCGGCGAGGGACACCGCGTTCGCTTTGCTGGAGATGGAGATCGCCGAGGCGGGCGAACGCCTCGTCCTCGTGACGTCACACCGGCGCGAGTCCTGGGGCGAGCCGCTGAGCCGCACGCTCGCGGCCATCGAACTGATCGTCGCGGAACACAGCGACGTCCAGGTCCTGTTCCCGGTGCACCCCAACCCGGACGTGCGGGAGCAGGTCGTGGCCGCGCTCGGCGGGACCCCGCGGGTGACGATCACCGAACCGCTCGAATACCCCGATCTCGTGCGCGCACTGCGGCTCGCCGAGCTCGTCCTGACCGATTCCGGTGGTATCCAGGAAGAAGCGCCGACCTTCGGCACACCCGTCCTCGTACTCCGTGACGTCACCGAAAGGCGCGAAGCCATCGAGGCGGGCTGCGCCTGGCTCGTCGGTACGGACACCGGCCTCATCGCCGACACCGCGGCCAAGATCCTGCGCGGCGATCTCTACCCGACGCACGCCGGAAACCCTTACGGTGACGGCAATGCCGCCGCGTTGTCGGTGGCGGCGCTGGAGGAGCTGCTCGACCTCGCCCCGGCTCCGCGCACCGCCGCCGAATCGCGCTAGATCGAGACGATCTGGACCGGCAGTGCCGGATTGGCGGAGAAGTCGAGCGAGGCCCGCGGACGTCCGGCCGCGACCACGTGGGCGCCGAGCGCGGCGATCATCGCGCCGTTGTCCGTGCACAGCCGCGGCCGCGGGACGCGCAGGGTGATCCCGGCCTCGGCGCAGCGCTCGGCGGCGAGTTCGGACAGCCGTGAATTCGCCGCCACGCCACCGGAAATCACCAGCGTGTCCACTCCGTGTTCCTTGGCGGCACGGATCGCCTTCTTGGTGAGAACGTCGGCGACGGCCTCCTGGAACGACGCGGCGACGTCGTCGACAGGGATCTCCTCGCCACGGCGCTCGGCGCCTTCGATCCAACGGGCGACGGCGGTTTTCAAGCCGGAGAAGGAGAAGTCGAACTTGGCGTCTCGGGGTCCGGTCATGCCGCGGGGGAACGCGATCGCCGCACCGTCACCGTTCTTGGCCGCCTTGTCGACGGGCGGGCCGCCAGGGTAGGGCAGGCCGAGGACGCGGGCGACCTTGTCGTAGGCCTCGCCCGCCGCGTCGTCCACAGTGGACCCAAGCTCGGTGATGTCGGACGCAATGTCGTCCACCAGCAGCAATTGCGTGTGACCACCGGAGACGAGCAGGGCGAGACAGCGTTCGGGCAGCGGCCCGTGCTGGAGCGTGTCGACGGCGATGTGCCCGGCCAGGTGGTTGACGCCGTAGAGCGGGATATCGAGCGCGGCGGCGTACGCCTTGGCCGCGGCGACGCCGACCAGGAGCGCACCGGCGAGACCAGGTCCGGCGGTCACCGCGATGGCGTCCACATCGGACAGTTTCAGCCCGGCCTTGTCGAAGGCGCGCTCGACGGTCGGGACCATCGCCTCCAGGTGCGCGCGGCTGGCGACCTCGGGGACGACGCCGCCGAAGCGGGCGTGCTGGTCGACGCTGGAGGCGACCTCGTCGGCGAGGAGTTCGACCGTGTTGTCGTCGTGCAGGCGGACGAGGCCGACGCCGGTCTCGTCGCACGAACTCTCGATGCCCATGATGATGCGTGGCATCAGCCCGCCACCTCGTCTCGGACCTGGGCCCGCGGACGGGCCATCGTGTAGGCGTCGGCGCCGGAGGGCTGGTAGTAGCGCTTCCGGAGGCCGACGCGTTCGAAACCGTGCCGCTCGTAGAGCGTGATCGCCGCGTCGTTGTCGGTGCGGACTTCGAGGAACACCGGCGCGACGAGCTCGTCGGCGCGAACGAGGAGCGCTTTCAGCAGCGTGGTGCCGATGCCGTGGCGCTGCCATCCTGGGTCGACGCCGATCGTGTGGATGCTCGCCTCGTAGTCGCCGCGACGACCGACGACGGCGAGTCCGGCGTAGCCGATGACCTCGTCGCTTTCGTCCGGGCGCGCGACGAGATAGTGGCCGCCGGCGTCGAGTTCCGCGTGGAAGGCGTAGGCACTCCACGGCGAATCGCCGGGAAAGAGGATCTTCTCTATCTCGACACAGCGGGGAATATCCTTGCGGCGTAAGGGTTCCAGCCTCACGGCGTGGTCACCTTCTTGCGCGCGGCCGGTTCGACGGCGTCGGGGCGGCGGAGGTAGAGCGGGGTGAGCGGTGCGGGCTCGCTTCCGCTTTGGAGTGCTTCGCGGGCGGCCTTGACCAGTCCGAGGGGTGACGGGAAGCGCGGCTCGATCGGCTGGACGCCGAGGGCGTCCGCGTAAAGGAGGGCGCCGTCGCCCGCCGCGACCTTGATGGTGGTCTCGAGGTCGGCAGGACGCTGGACGTGCGGGCCGTCGGTGCGGGTGCTGTCGGCGGCGTACGCGGCCCAGTAGACCTCGCGGCGCCTCGCGTCGGTGAGGACGAGGAAGGGCGCTTCACCGGGGGCGACGTCAGCGGCGATCGCGTCGAGACTGCAAACCGGGTGGGCGGGGATGCCGAGGGCGTGGGCGAGCGACGCGGCGGTAGCCATTCCGGCGCGAAGGCCGGTGAAGGGGCCGGGGCCGACGCCGCAGACGATGGCGTCGAGATCGCGGAGCGTGACGCCCGCGGCCTTGACCGCTTCGAGGGTGTGGGGCGTGATCAGCTCGCCGTGCGCGCGCGGATCGACCGTGACGCGGTCGCCGCGTGACTCGAGCGTGTCGCCGTCGAGGGCGACGAGGCCCGCGGTGACCGCCGGGGTCGAGGTGTCGATGGCCAATACCAGCACGGTTACCCAGCCTACGACCAGGCCCGCGCGTCGCGTTTAGCGGCCTAAGTGCGATCCGGTGCCGTGACCGCTCCCCCGCCGCCGGATCGCACTTAGGCCGCTAAAGTCGCTCCCGCCTGGCCGCCCGCTCCCGCAGGTGACTCCGGCCGCCAGATCGCGATTAGGGGGCTAAACGCACGTCGGCGGCCGGAGCGGGGAGGGGTGTGAAGCAGGTCGCAGGGGTGGAGGCGGGTAGCGCGGTACGGTCCGTCCAGCGAGGGTCACATGCCCCGGCACGCGGAGTCGAGCAGGAGGTCACACGGTGCCCGATCGGTTGTTCCCCACCCTGGCGAGCGGCTCCGACAAGGAGGCCCTCCGCTTCGGCGGCACTTCCCTGACCTACGCGGACCTCGCGGCCGTCGCCGGCACGCTCGCCCGCGACCTGCCGAGCGGCCGTGTCGCCGTTTGGGCGACACCGACGGTGTACACCAGCGTCGCCGTGATCGCCGCGCTGCTCGCCGGCGTCCCCGCCATCCCGCTCAACCCGAAGATCGGTGAGCGCGAACTCGCGCACATCCTCGGCGACAGCGAGCCCGTCCTCGTTCTCGCCGAACCGGGCGCCGACCTGCCCTCCGGCCTCGCCGGCCTGCCCCGTCGCGACATCACTCTCGAAGGCGCACCCGTCGATCTCCCCGCGGAACCGGACGCCGAGGCCCCGGCGCTGATCGTCTATACCTCCGGCACCACCGGCCCGCCCAAGGGCGTAGTCCTCCCACGCCGCGCGATCTCGACCACTCTCGACGCGCTCGAGAGCGCCTGGGACTGGACGGCCGACGACGTCCTGGTGCACGGTCTTCCGCTGTTCCACGTCCACGGCCTGATCCTCGGCGTCCTCGGACCGCTTCGGCGTGGCGGCTCGGTCCGGCATCTCGGCCGGTTTTCCACGGAGGGCGTGGCACGCGAACTCGCGACCGGGGCGACGATGATGTTCGGCGTCCCGACCATGTATCACCGCATCGCGGGCGAAGTCGGCGACGACCCTTCGCTTGCCGAGGCTCTGAGCGGTGCCCGGTTGCTCGTTTCCGGATCGGCCGCGCTGCCCGTCCACGACCACCAGCGCATCACCGCGGCGACGGGCCAGCGCGTGATCGAGCGCTACGGGATGACCGAGACCCTCATGAACACCAGCGTTCGCGCCGACGGCGAGCGTGTCCCCGGCACCGTCGGCCTCCCGCTGGAAGGCGTCGATCTGCGGCTCGTGGACGAGGCGGGACAGCCCGTCGAGGAGATCGAGACCGTCGGCGAGATCCAGGTCCGCGGGCCGAACCTGTTCACCGAATACCTCAACCGCCCCGACGCCACTGAAGCCGCGTTCGACGACGGCTGGTTCAGGACCGGCGACATGGCGACCCGCGACGCGACCGGATACGTGAAGATCGTCGGCCGGAAGGCGACGGATCTGATCAAGAGCGGCGGTTACAAGATCGGCGCGGGCGAGATCGAGAACGCGCTCATGGAGCACCCCGGTGTCGCGGAGGTCGCGGTGACCGGCGAGCCCGACGACGACCTCGGCGAGCGCATCGTGGCCTGGGTGGTGCCCGACGGACAACGCCCGACGGAGTCGGAACTCGCCGACCACGTCTCGCGCCTGCTGTCGCCGTACAAACGGCCTCGGGTGGTCCGTTATCTGGAGGCGTTGCCGCGCAACGACATGGGCAAGGTCATGAAGCGGGCGCTCGGATGAGCAGGCCTTCCGCGCGGTCCGTCATCAAGGAGATCGCGACCGGTTTCGTGGACTTGGACGTTCCGCGTTCCGACGAGCCGGACGACGGGCCGATCGATTGGCCCGGCTACCGCTTGGCACGTGAGGCCGCCGCGGAGCGATCAGGTGAAGACGAGTCCGTCCTTTGCGGAACCGCCAAGATCGGCGACGTCGAGGCGGTCGTGATCGCCTTCGAGTTCGGCTTCCTGGGCGGATCGATCGGTCAGCGGACCGGTGATCGCGTCGAGGCGGCGTCGCGCGGGCAGTGGAGTCCCGGTTGCCCGTGGTGTCGTTGATCGCGACCGGCGGCAGCCGCACGCAGCAGGGGATGCGCGCGCTTTCGCAGCTGCAGCGCATCGCGCGGGCAGCGGCCGGAGCCCGGACGGTGCCACGGATCTCGGTGCTGCGCGATCCGACCACAGGCGGCGGCTGGGCGACACTTGGCGCGAGCGCCGACGTCATTCTGGCGCTCCCAGAAGCGCAGGTCGGCTTCGCCGGTTCACGGGTACGCCCTGCCGACGCGCCTGCGGAGGCGTACACGGCTGAGGCGAAGCTCGCATGGGGTCAGGTCGACAGGGTCGTGCCGCCCGCCGACCTTCCCGACGTGCTGGAACGGTGGCTGCGTTTGCTGTCTTCGCCGACGACGGAAGCCGCCGTGCGGAGTACCTCGACGCGTACTTCGATTGGCGTGAAGATGTCTCGGGCGACAGGTGCGGCGGAGTCGACTCCGGTGTCTTATGCGGCTTCGGCCGGCGAGGTGGCCGGACGATCGCGTACGCGGCGCAGTGCGGGACGGCGACGCTGCCCGCGGGGTTCCGGAAGGCGGCACGGCTGGTGAGGCTCGCGTCGCGGCTCGGGATCCCGGTGCTCACGCTCGTCGACACCCCCGGTGCGGCGAACGACGCGGCGGCCGAACGGGCCGGGGCCGGTGCGGCGATCGCGGAGTTGTTCGAGGCGATCGCGAGTGCTGCCGTGCCGATCACGACGCTGGTGATCGGGGAGGGCGGATCCGGTGGCGCGCTCGCGCTCGCGGCACCGGGATCGACCTGGGTGACGCCCGGCGCGTACTTCTCGGTCACCTCGCCCGAGGCGGCCGCGGCGATCCTCAAGCTGCCGGCCAACGAAGTCCCCGCCCTCGCGGACCGCCTGCGGCTACGCCCCCAAGACCTGGTCGATCTGGGAATCGCACGCTCCGTGGTCGCCCCCGCGGATCGCGTTTAGCCCGCTAAACGCGATCCGGGAGTTGCCGGCGCGGAAACAGAAGCGACAAACGGTCGAAGATCGGCGCTGAGCGGGCATTATGCGCCGAGAATGGCCATCTGAATAGGGCGAAGGTCGTCGTCGAACGTCCGGTACCGAACATTTCTTTCCATATCGACGACGGTGATCCACTCGAAAGTGTGACCGCGAAGAACTCTGGGTGTACTTAACTCTCGCTATCTGCGCAAAAAGATTGCGAGCCGCGTCCGCAACCACTCTTTCGTGTTACCACTGCACAATCCGATGACCCGGGGTGAATTACGCCGACCGCTCGGCGCAGGATCCAGCAACCTTTCACTTACCGCTCCGTAGGTCCGGAAAGTTCGTCCACAATGGCTTGTGTTGCGGCTCGGAAACATCCGTGTGTCGCGCATAAAGGAAGCGGCTCCCCATGCCGGGGGAGCCGCTTTGAGGTTCAACAGCTCCATCAACCCGAAGAAGACCTATGGAGGCGTCAAACATGCCCAGCGTAGCGCCGTGTTCCGGCGGTATGCCAGAGGAGCCACCCCAGCCGCAGGCGATGACCCCGGATACGAACCAGGATCACCACGGCGGGTGTCACCCGGCAGAAGTCAGTCTCGACGAATTGCTCGATTTGACGGGCGAACCGGTCGGCATGGTCACCGACCCCGCGTGCCGTCGCGTACATCTGCGTCCCGCGACGCAGTGGCCCGAATTCTGGCGAAGCACGTTCTTCGGCAGCCGGGAGAACACCAGGCGTGTCCTGCTTTATTGGTTCGCCTTGATCGCCGCACTTCTCGCACTGACCGTCGTCGCGACACCGGCCGCGCAAACCGGCGTGATCGGCCTGTGCGGAGTGTGGTGGCTTCACCATCGGCGCGGACGAGGCGGGCCGCAGGCCGAACCGGCCCCGGCCGTCTAGGAAAGGGTGCGCATGCCGCTGTTCGAACCAGCGGCATGCGCACCCCCAAGCCCGGACCACCGCGGTCTTGGGGCACGAAGGGGACGCTTCGCCAGGTCAACTCTGATGCGGCATCCGGGTGAGACTCGCGTTTAGCGGGCTAAAGGCGCTCCGGCCCGCTCGCCGCACAGATCGCGATTAGCCCGCGAAACGCAAGTCGGGCGTCCGGGACTCCCAGGTGCCGTGCGGCTCCAAGGTGACCATGCGGACATCGTCCTCGCGACGCTCCAGGCGCACGACGAGGTAGTCCTCCGAAAGGCGTTCCGCCGCTCCTTCGCCCCACTCGACGACCAGGGCGGACCGCTCGAGTTCGGTGTCGAGATCCAAATCGTCCAGCTGCGAGAGATCCCCACCGAGCCGGTACGCGTCGACATGCACCAGAGCTACCCCGGCCTCACCCGCCGGATGCACCCGGGCGATCACGAACGTCGGCGAGCTGACCCGCCCACCGACGCCGAGACCGTCCGCGATCCCGCGGGTCAGCGTCGTCTTGCCCGCCCCGAGCGGCCCGGCGAGCAACACCAGGTCGCCCGCGAGGAGGGAACGCCCGAGCGCGCGCCCGAAGTCCATGGTCGACTCGGGAGTCGGGAAAGCGAAGTTCATCAGCGCTGCCACCACCAGGTTCGCCGGTCAGGATTTTCACCATCGGTGCCCGTGCACCGCTGCATCAAGTCGATCAGGTGGCTGTTCACCAGTTCAGGTTGTTCCAGCTGCACCATGTGCCCCGCGCCGCGCACGCGCACCAGCTCCGCGTCCGGCAGCTCCGCCGCGATCCGCTCGGCGTGCGCGATCGGCGTGAACCGGTCGGAATCGCCGCCGATGACCAGCACGTGCGCGTGTTTCAACCCGGCGAGCGCGGCGTACCGGTTGTGGCTGCCGAGCGTGTCGACGAAATTCACGAGCCCGCGCACCGGCGTCACTTCGAGCATTTCCAGCATGAAGTCGACGAGTCGCGGAGACACGTCCCGGCTGCCGAAAGCCAGCCTGCGCACGGCTTGCCGGGTCAGCTGCCCTCCCGCCGCGCGCACGAACTCGACGAGTCCCGGCTGCCAGCCCGCCAGCCCGCCGACGCCTCGTGTGAGCGGGTTGTACTTCGAAAGCAGTGATCGTGGCAGTCCCCGAGCACCGACTTCGCCCGCCGCGGTCGCGATGAACGCGACACCGCCGACGCGGTCTTCGAACAGCTCGGGATGCTCCGAAGCGAGTTCCATGATCACCATGCCGCCCATCGAGTGCCCGATCAGCACGATGGGTCCCTCCGGCACCACCGAGCGCAGGACCATGTCGAGGTCGCGCGCCAGCTGTTCGATGGTGCTGGTTTCGGCGTTCGCGGCGCCGGATTGCCCGTGCCCGCGGTGGTCGTAGTACACCTGACGCACTCGCGGCAGCTTCAGCGACGCGAGGTCTCGCCGCTGGAAATACCAGCAGCGCTTCGACAACGCGAAACCGTGCACGCCGACGACGGTCAGCTCCGGTTCGCCGCCATCGGCCGGATCGATCTCCTCGACCGTGAGCGGCGTGCCGTCCTCCGCCGCCACCGTCGAAGTCCGGTCCGGTTCGAGATCCCCCAACGGCTCGTCCACGAACGGATCCTCACTCTGCCGCCGCTGCTGGGCGGCGACGGCGATCGCGGCGGCGGTGCCGGTGGCGACCGCCCCGACGCCGCCGACGATGGCCAGCAGTCGTCGTGAAGGTGTCACGAGCCTGCCTCCAGATACGTCCGGTGGATTCGCGGGCGGTACATCGAAGTCACGATCTCGTAGTCGATCGTCCCCAGCTTGTCAGCCCATTCCCGGGCCGTCGGCTCGCCAAACGTGCCCGGGCCGAAGAGGACCACTTCGCTGCCGACGGCCGGTTCGTCTTCTCCGCAGTCGACGATCAGCTGGTCCATGCAGACGCGTCCGGCCACCGGACGGCGACGTCCGCCGAGCCAGACGTCCATCCGCCCGGACAGCGACCGCGGCACGCCGTCCGCGTATCCGACCGGGACCAGGGCGAGGGTGGTGTCGCGCTCGGTCGTCCAGGTGTGGCCGTACGACACGGACTCGCCGGCGGCGATCCGTTTCGTGAGCACAACCGACGACTTGAAGGTCATCGCCGGGCGCAGATCCTCGGTGACGGGCACCGGGTTCAGCCCGTAGATCGCGATCCCGGGACGCACGAGGTCGAAGTGCAGATCCGGCCTGGTCAGCACCGTGGCGGAGTTCGCGAGGTGGCGCAGTGGGTCCAGGCCCGCCGCGCGGGCGATGTCGTAGGCCTCGTCGAACCGCTTCGCCTGCGCGTCGATGGACGGGTGACCTGGCTCGTCGGCGCAGGCGAGATGCGACCAGATCGCGACGACCTCGATGAGCGGCTTGGCGGCCGCCGCGGCCTTCACCAACGCCGGCCATTCCGCAGGTGGGCACCCATTTCGGGACAGCCCGGTGTCGATCTTGAGGTGCACCCGACAGAGCGCACTTAGGCCGCTAAAGTCGCGCGCCCGGCGCGCGCCGTCGGCCACTCGCGCGAGCTCGTCGAGGGAGCTGACGGCAACGTCGATGCCTTCGGCGACCGCGGGCGCGAAGTCGGCTTCGGGGGTATCGAGCCAGCTGAAGAGACGGCATCCGATCCCGGCGCGGCGCAGCGCGAGCGCTTCGTCGAGAGAGCAGGTGCCCAGCCAGGTGGCCCCGCCCTCGACAGCGGCCCGGCCGATCTCGAACGCGCCGTGCCCATAGCCGTCGGCCTTGACCACGGCCATGGTCTGGGCCCCTTGGGCGCGGGAAGCGAGCAGGGCGACGTTGTGCCGGATGGCGGACAGGTCGATGACGACCTCGGCACGCGGGAAACTGGCGGTCATAACGACCACCAGTTTCCCACGGACCCGGCTCAGGACAGGCGTGCCCCGGTGGTGGCGGAGAACACGTGCAACTCGTCGGAGCGGACCCGCAGGTGCAGGGTGTCGCCCATGACCGGCGGCTTGCGCGGGTCGACCCGGGTGACGACGTTCGACTTCGTGCCTTCGGCGTCGGTCTCGGCGAGCTTGCCGTAGACGTACGCGTCCGAGCCGAGCTCCTCGACGAGATCCACCTTGATCGGCAGCGTGCCGTCTTCGCTGGTGGTCACTTCGAGCGATTCCGGCCGGAAGCCGAGGGTGACGGTGTCACCGTCGGCCTTGGCGAGGATTTCGCGGGTCAGCGGCACTCGCGCACCGCCGAGTTCGGCACCGTCTTCGGTGAGCTTCGCGGTGACGAGGTTCATCGCGGGCGAGCCGATGAACCCGGCGACGAAAGCGTTTGCGGGCCTGTCGTACAGCGCGCGCGGGGTGTCGCACTGCTGCAGGAGACCGTCCGAGAGGACCGCGACCCGGTCGCCCATCGTCATGGCCTCGACCTGGTCGTGCGTGACGTACACGGTGGTGACGCCGAGACGGCGCTGCAGGGCGGCGATCTGCGTACGCGTGGACACCCGCAGCTTCGCGTCGAGGTTCGACAGCGGCTCGTCCATCAGGAAGACCTGCGGCTCACGCACGATGGCGCGCCCCATCGCGACACGCTGCCGCTGACCACCGGAGAGCGCCTTCGGCTTGCGGTCGAGGTACTGCTCGATGTCGAGCAGCTTGGCCGCGTCGAGCACCTTCTGTTTGATCTCCGAGGCCGGACGGCCCGCGATCTTCAGCGCGAAGCCCATGTTCTGGCCGACGGTCATATGCGGGTACAGCGCGTAGTTCTGGAACACCATCGCGATGTCGCGGGCGCGCGGTGGTAGCTGCGTGACGTCGCGGTCGCCGATCCAGACGGCGCCTTCGTCGATGTCCTCGAGGCCGGCGAGCATCCGCAGGCTGGTGGACTTGCCACAGCCGGAAGGCCCGACCAGCACGAGGAATTCGCCGTCGGCGATCTCGAGTTCGAGTGCGTCCACGGCGGGCCGCTCGGAACCGGCGTAGCGCCGGGTCGCCTTGTCGTAGGTGATCGTGGCCATCGGTTCAGTCCTCTTTCGGTTTCGCGGAAACGCCGTGCCCGAGTTCGCGGGCTTCGAGATGCCGTTGCTGGATCCGGTGTCCCTCGGCGCGGTCCGCCTCGGTCGGTTCGAGCGGGGTGTTGCCGTGGTCTTCCTGCCAGCGGGGAGGTTCCGAGCTGGAAGCGAGGGCCCAGGCCGCCTGCCGCGCGGCACCGACCGCGACGTACTCGGCGACCTCGGGGATGACGACGGGCACGCCGAACACGATCGGCGCGACCGCGCGGACGGCGGCCGACCGCGCGCCACCGCCGATCAGAAGCACTCGACGGACTTCGAGTCCCTGCTCACGAAGGGCGTCGAGACCGGCGGCGAGTCCGCACAACATGCCTTCGACGGCGGCGCGGGCGAGGTTTTCGGGCGTCATGTTGGCCCTGGTCAGGCCGAAGAGCGTGCCGGTGGCGTCCGGGAGGTTCGGCGTCCGCTCACCGTCGAGGTACGGGAGGAAGGTGAGGCCATCGGAGCCCGCGCCGGCGGCGAGCGCCAGGTTGTCGAAGTCCGCGAGTTCGACGTCGAGCATCGCGGAAGTCGCGGTGAGCACGCGGGCGGCGTTGAGGGTGCAGGCCAGTGGCAGGAATCGGCCGGTGGCGTCGGCGAATCCGGCGACGATGCCGGAGGGGTCGGCGCTCGCGGTCTCCGAAACGCCGAACACCGTGCCGCTCGTGCCGAGTGAGACCACGACGTCGCCGGGGGCGAGTTCGAGGCCGAGCGCGGCGGCCATGTTGTCGCCGGTTCCGGCCGAGACCAAGATCCCGTCCGACGTGTGCCCCGCGGCTTCGGCGGGACCGATGACCTTGGGTAGTTCGGGGGTACGGCCGCCGAACGCGTGCGCGAGGAGGTCTTGGCGGTAGACGCCGGCGGCGGGCGAGAAGTATCCGGTGCCGGAGGCGTCGCCGCGGTCGGTGACCGGCTCGGCGCCCTCGCCCAGCAGCCGCCAGGTCAGCCAGTCGTGCGGGAGCAGGACGCGGGCGACGCGATCGGCAAGCTCGGGCTCGTTCTCCGCCATCCAGCGCAGTTTCGTGACGGTGAAGCTGGCGACCGGTAGTGAGCCGACGGACTTCGCCCAGTGCTCGGGGCCGAGTTCGCCGCCGAGGTCTTCGGCCGCCCTCGCGGATCGAGTGTCGTTCCACAGCAAGGCGGGCCGGACGACCTCGCCTGCTTCGTCGAGGGTGACCATGCCGTGCTGCTGACCGCCGATGCCGATCGCGCCGACACCGTCGAGCAGGCCGTCGGTGGCCTCGCGGAACGCGTCCCACCACGCCGACGGGGCAACCTCGGTGCCATCGGGGTGCGCGGCGCGGCCGGTGCGGACGATCTCGCCGGTGTCCGCGTCGCAGACGACCACCTTCGTAGACTGGGTCGACGAGTCGATTCCGGCGACCAGGTCAGAACTCATATTCCGGGCCCTCCGGTGCGCATTCGACCTGCTCGATGGCCGTTCCGGCGAGCAGCGCCGCCTCGATCTCCTCGGTCGGCGCCTCTTCGTCGGTGATCAGGAGGTCGTAGTCGCCGATATCGCCGTACGCGTAGGTGGCGGTGCGGCCGAACTTGGAGTTGTCGACGACCAGGACGTTGCGGTCGGCGGTGCGCAGCGCTGCCTTTTTGAGCTCCGCGTAGTCCTGGACCGGGTGGAACAGGCGGCCGACCGCGACCGCGGCGACCGAGACGAACGCGATGTCGGCGTGCGTGCGGTCGAGGATCGCGACCACGTCCGGACCGGCGCACGAATCGAACTCGTGGTGGTAGCGGCCGCCGGCGAGGACGACCTCGACGCTCTTCGCCGGGCCGAGGATGCGGGCGGCTTCGAGCGAGTTGGTGATGACGGTGAGGTCCTCGACCTGGCCGAGGCGGCGGACGAACGGAAAAAGCGTCGTGGAATCATCGACGAAGACCGTCTGACCGGAGTGGACGTGCGCCGCGGCGGCCTCGCCCAGTGCGTCCTTCGTGGCCTGGTTGAAAGTGTCGCGGAAGCGGGCGGCCGACTCCATGGTCGTCGCCGGGTAGGCCTCGACCTTGCCGCGCAGTTTGCGGAGGAGGCGGCGCTCGGCGAGGTCGTCGAGGTCGCGGTGCATCGTCATCAGGCTGACGCCGAACCGTGCGGTGAGGTCGTCGATGCGGACCTCGCCGGTGGCGATGACGTGGTCGAGGATCTCCTGGCGCCGGTGCTCGACGGCGGCGTCCGAGGGCCTGGTCTTAGACATGGGCGACACCGTTCACGACCCGGACCTTCGCGGTCTCGGCGGGGTAGGTGTCGGCGCTCACACCAGCTTCTTACCAGATTATTCGCCCAGAGTTAACACGTAACTCGATAACTCTCCCATTTCCCCTCACCTCCCCCCTCCGCCCGCCGACGTGCGTTTAGCCCCCTAAGTGCGATCTGGGGGCGGGCGCCCGCAGAGCACACTTAGGGGGCTAAACGCACGTCAGGGCCCTGGTCAGGAGGCGAGGGAGCGGACGGACCGGATGGCGTCGGGGACGGCGTCGAGGATGCCGGACGCCGCGGTGGGCGCGCCGTCGGCGGCCAAGGATCCGGCGAGCGAGTGAGCGTGCGCGGCGGACCCCGCGGCGAGCCACGGATCGAGCCCGGCCGCGAGCAGTGCGCCGACAAGACCGGACAGGACATCCCCCGACCCGGCCGTCGCGAGCCACGATCCGCGGGGCGTGTTCACCAGCGCGCGCCCGTCCGGCGCCGCGACCACCGTGCAGTGCCCCTTCAAGAGCACGACGGCGTCGTACTTCCGCGCGGCCGACCGCGCCGCCGCGACCCGGTCCGCCCCCGGCGGCGACCCCATCAGCCGCTCGAACTCCCCCGCGTGCGGGGTCAGCACGAGCGGCGTGTCCGGATCCCGCGCGTCGAGTACGTCGGGCGAGCGCGCGATGATCGTCGTCGCGTCGGCGTCCGCACACACCGGCACGCCCCGCCCGAGCACGAACCGCAGCACATCCCGGCCCTCATTGCCGGTTCCGATCCCTGGACCGACGACCCACGCCTGCACCCGCCCGGCGTCCGTCACCGACCCCGTCGCGATGACCTCGGGCCAACGTCCGCGCACCACGTCGGCGGCGTGCCCGGCGTACCGAACCAGCCCAGACGTCGCCCGCATGGCGGCGCCGGCAGCGAGCACGGCCGCACCCGGGTACGTCGCGGATCCCGCGGCCACCCCGACCACGCCTTGGCTGTACTTGTCGTCAACCGGCCCCGGCACCGGCCACGCCGCGGCGACGTCCGCCGTGTCGAGCCGTTGAAGATCGGGCACGCCGAGTTCCGGCCGCAATCCGATGTCCACCAAGGCGACCTCGCCGCACGACACGGGAGCGAGAGCGTGTACCGGTTTGAGCGCGCCGAAAGTGACCGTGCGGTCGGCGACGACCGCCGGACCGTCGACGGCGCCGGTGTCGGGATCCACCCCGCTCGGCAGATCGACGGCCAGCACGGGTGCGGTCACGCGCTCGATCAGTGCGGCAGCATCCGCCCGCAAGGGCCCTCGCGCCGAGATTCCGACGATCCCATCGATGACGAGGTCGGCTCGATCAATCCATTGTGGACCGTCCTCAACAGACATAACCTTGCCACCGGATCGCTTCAAAGCGGCCAAACCCGGTCCGTGAGCGCGCTCAGGCTTCAACAGGATCGCCGAGACGGCCACATTGCGGCGGCGCAGGAACGCGCCTGCCCACAAGGCGTCACCGCCGTTGTTACCCGACCCGACGAGCAGCGTCACCCGCCGCCCGGACACCGAACCCGTGTGATCGGCCAGCATCTCGACGGCGTTCACCGCCAGAGCGAATGCCGCTCGCCTCATGAGCTCGCCGTCGGGAGTGACGGCGAGCAGCCGATCCTCC
Organism: Amycolatopsis sp. cmx-11-32; assembly: GCF_047608695.1. NCBI lineage: Bacteria > Bacillati > Actinomycetota > Actinomycetes > Pseudonocardiales > Pseudonocardiaceae > Amycolatopsis > Amycolatopsis sp. cmx-11-32. Next base: position 474,571 of record NZ_JADNQN010000001.1, read on the forward strand.
GCCGCGCGAATCCGTTTCGTGGTCCAGATTCCCTGCACGACGCCTCCGGTCCTTACTCGACGGTGACCGACTTCGCCAGGTTACGCGGTTTGTCGACGTCGTACCCGCGCGTACGGGCGATCTCGGCGGCCAGCACCTGCAGCGGAACCGTCGAAACCAGCGGCTGCAGCAGCGTCGGCACGGCCGGGATCTCGATCAGCTCGTCGGCGAACGGGCGGACAGTCTCGTCACCCTCTTCCGCGATCACGATCGTGCGGGCGCCGCGCGCCTGGATCTCGCTGATGTTCGACACCAGCTTCGAGTGCAACACCGCGCGGCCCTTCGGCGACGGCATCACCACGACGACCGGCAAGCCTTCTTCGATCAGCGCGATCGGGCCGTGCTTGAGCTCGCCGGCGGCGAAGCCCTCAGCATGCATGTACGCCAGTTCCTTGAGCTTCAGCGCGCCTTCGAGGGCGACCGGGAAACCGACGTGACGGCCGAGGAACAGCACGGCCTTCGAGTCGGCGATCCGGCGGCCGAGGTCGCGGACCTGGTCCACAGTGGACAGGACCTTCTGCACCGCGGCGGGCATGGCCTCGAGTTCGGCGAACTCGCGGGCGACCTCATCCGGGTACTTGGTGCCGCGGGCCTGCGCGAGCGCCAAGCCGACCAGATAGTTGGCCGCGATCTGCGCGAGGAACGCCTTGGTCGAGGCGACGCCGATCTCCGGACCGGCGTGCGTGTAAAGGACGGCGTCGGACTCGCGCGGGATCTGCGCGCCATTGGTGTTGCAGACAGCCAGGACGCGGGCCTTCTGCTCGCGCGCGTGCCGGACGGCCTCGAGGGTGTCCGCGGTCTCGCCCGACTGCGAAACGGCGACGACCAGCGTCGCGCGGTCCAGCACGGGGTCTCGGTAGCGGAACTCGCTGGCCAGCTCGACCTCCACCGGGAGACGGCACCAGTGCTCGATGGCGTACTTGGCGACCAAGCCCGAGTGGTACGCGGAACCACAGGCGACGACGAAGACCTTGTCGACGTCACGCAGGTCCTGGTCGGAGATGCGCTGCTCGTCGAGGATGATCCGGCCGCCGTCGAAGTGGCCGCGCAGCGTGTTCGCCAGTGCCTCCGGCTGCTCCTCGATCTCCTTGAGCATGAAGTACTCGTGGCCGCCCTTTTCCGCGGCCGAGAGGTCCCAGTCGACGGTGAACGGCTTGGCCTGGGCGGCGTCGCCGTGGAAGTCGGTGACCTCGTAACCCCCGCGGGTGATCACGACAAGCTGGTCCTGGCCGAGCTCGACGGCCTCGCGGGTGTGTTCGATGAACGCGGCGACGTCGGAAGCGACGAAGTGCTCGCCCTCGCCGACGCCGACGACCAGCGGGGAGGAACGACGGGCGGCGACGATGGTGTCCGGCTGGTCGGCGATGGTCACGACCAGGGTAAACGCGCCCTCGAGGCGACGGCAGACCGCGGCGACACTGGCCGGGAAGTCGCCCTTCGTGTCGCCCCCGATGTAGGCGCGGGAAATGAGGTGCGCGGCGGTCTCGGAGTCGGTGTCGCTCGCCATCTCGATGCCATCGGCCTCGAGTTCGCCGCGAAGGGCGGCGAAGTTCTCGATGATGCCGTTGTGCACGACGGCGACACGCTGGGAGGCGTCGCGGTGCGGGTGCGAGTTGCGGTCGACCGGGGCGCCGTGGGTGGCCCAGCGGGTATGACCCATCCCGGCGGTGCCGGTGAAGGCTTCCCTGCCGACGGTGTCGAGCTGGGACTCCAGGTTGGCCAGGCGACCCGCCTTGCGCTCGACTTTCAGTGCGCCGGCACCGTCTAGGACGGCGACGCCTGCCGAGTCATAGCCGCGGTATTCCATCCTGCGCAGTCCGCCGATGACGACGTCCAGGGCCGGGCGGTGTCCGACATATCCCACGATTCCACACACGGCCGCCAGCCTAACGAGAGAAATTCGGCCCCCTCGCGCGGGCGGCGCGCACTCGCGTTTAGCGGGCTAAACGCGTCGCGTTTAGCCCGCTAAAGGCGAACGCCGGGGCGGCGCGCGGGCCGGACGGAGGTGCGGGCAGTAAGGTCACGAGCATGGCCAGCAAGCCCAAGCAGCTGCTCGCGGAGCTGTCCCACCCAGGTCCGCACGAGGTTTTGCGCGGCAACCTCGCCCTGGTCGGGCTCCCCGGCGTCGTGTTCACGCCCCGTTCGGGGCTCGGTCTGCCCGCGATCGCGTTCGGGCACGGCTGGTTGCAGCCGACCGGGAGCTACCGGCACCTGCTCCGGCACCTCGCGAGCTGGGGCATCGTCGCGGCGGCTCCGGCCACCCAGCGCGGGCCGCTGCCGTCGCATCGGCTGCTGGCCGGCGACCTGCTCACCACGCTCGACCTGATCACCACGGTCCGTCTCGGACCGGACGGCATCAGCGTCGACCCGGCGAAACTGGGCCTCGCGGGGCATTCGACCGGAGGCGGTTCGGCGGTACTGGCAGCCGCGCAGGCCGTCGAGAACGACGATCGACCGCGAATTCAAGCTGTCGCGACCATCACTCCCGCACAGACGCTGCCGCCGGCGACGGTATCCGCCCAGTCGGTGACCGTGCCCGGTCTGCATCTCGCCGCGGGCGAGGACCTGGTCGCGCCCCCGGTCGGGCATGCCGAGGCCATCGCGGACGCGTGGGGCGGGCCGGTGCAGCTGCGGACGCTCGGGAAGTCGTCGCACCTCGGTGTCACCGAAGGCAAGCACTGGAGCCAGCTGCTGCTGCACGGGAAGCCGCACCGCGGGACCCAGCAACTGACGAGGGCGCTGTTCACCGCGTTCTTCCTCACTCACCTGACGGGGACGACGAAGTACCAGCCGCTGCTGGACGCCGACGTCAAACGCGCCCCGATCGAGCTCCAAGACGAACCCGCCGCCTGACCCGCTCCCCCGCTGACTTGCGTTTAGCAGGCAAATCGCGATCCGGGCCCTCAACCCGCACCTGGGTACTTAGCATGCCTACGCGTCACACTTAGCCCGCGAAAGTCGACACGGCCCGGGCGCGGGAGCCCTGCCGCCGGATCGCGATTTGCCCGCGAAAGTCGACGTGGGCTGGGCGAGCGGAGTGGGAATAGGAAGGGCCCGGCTCTGGTGAGCCGGGCCCGAAGTACGGTGAAGCGGGTCAGTCGACCATCCACGAGTTGTTCGAGAAGTCGTCGTCGTCGAAACCCTTGTCGTCGCGGGCGTGACGACCTCGGCGACGCGCGGGCGCGCCAGGTGCGTCGGGCGCCCCGGCACTCGGCGCGGGTGTGGGTGTGGGCGCAGGCGTCGGCGCCGCAGGCGGAGGGACGTCCACCGTCGCCGGCATTCCGGGCACCCCCGGCGCGACCAAAGGCGGCGGAGGAGGCAGCGGCGCCGGACGCGCCGTGTCGGGCCCCTGGCGGGTGCCGAACTCGGCGAACCGGGCTTCCGGCTTGCCGTCGTCCTCGATGTCGAAGCCGATCGTGTGACTGCGGTCGGCGGTCGTCTTGCCGGTCAGCCAGCCGCCCGCCTCCTTGCTCCGCTTCCCCAGTTCTTGCATGTGGGCGGCGTACTTGTCGTGGACGGCGGCGTCCTTCTGCATGGTCTCCATCGCCTGGGCTTTGGCGTCGGCGAGATGCCGCTCCCGTAGCCCGCGCTGCTCCAACTGCTCCGTGATGGCGGCGTCCTGCCTGGACATGGCGGCCGCCAGCCGGTCAACAGCGCTCATCGGTCCTCCTCGTTCCCCTGCTACCGATCATCGCTCGTAGCTGATCGAACGGTCGCCACCCTCGTCGTCGAGCGACCCGCTGATCCGGCCGCCCGCGCCACTGGTCTCGAAAATGCCACCCTCGACGCGGTACTGGCTCGACCCGCGTTGCGTGTCACCCCCGCCGCCGCCGCCACCGGCCGCGCCGCCCATGGCACCCATTCCACCCATCATGCCGCCCATTCCGGCGGACGAGCTTCCGGCACCGGCGCCCGCGGGGGCCGGGTCCATCCCGCCGGGCGCCATTCCGAGACCGCCGTCGGTCCCGGCCGGCTGCGCGCCGCCCCCGGTCTGAATGCCCGCCTCCAGCGAGCCGGCTTCGTTCAGCGACCCCGCCGAACCACCGTCGCCGACGCCACCGAGCGCGCCTTCGAAGCTGTTACCGCCTCCGCCACCACTGGCGGTCGGCACGGTGCCGTCACCATCCGAACCCGACGCCGCACCACCGGCGGCCGCGGCCTCCGCGGACACCGCGGCGGTCCCTTCGCCACCACTGACACCGGCGCCGACCTCGACGCCACCCGGAGCGCTGAAGCCTCCACCATCGGCGGGGGCGGGCATCGTGCGAACCTCGTCGACCTTGCCGGGCTGCGGATTGCCGGGATTCCGGTCGTCGAGACCGTTCTTGATGTCGTCGGTCTCGACGACATCGCCGGGCTTGAGTTCCTTCTTCTCACCCTTTTCGTCGAGGGTGTAAGTGGTCGGCTCGCCCTTGCCGTCATCGACGGTCACCACGGTCGGACCGTTCGGGCCCTGCGGCTGCTCGGCGGTGATCTTGAGGTTGCCGTCCTGGATGTGGATCTTGCCGTCCGGGCCGGGCCGGTAGACGCCGTCGGCGCCGGGCTCGCCTTCCTTGACCGCACCCTTCGGGCCGAAGTCGCCGTCTTTGCCCTCTTCGCCGGGCTTGCCGTCCTCGCCCTTCGGGTCGTCGAAGTCGAGCTTGTAGTCCTTCTCGTTGCCCTTGCCGTCGTCGACCTTGATGTCCATTTTGCCGTCTTTATCCGGCTCGGTCATCTCGATCTTGTTGTCGCCCTTTTCGACGGTCATGGTGTCCTGACCGTCGATGCCGTCCTTGATCGCATCGCCCGTCGCCGGGTCGATCGGGTACGGCTTGCCGGTCTCGGGGTCCAGCTCGAGCGGCTTCCCGGTGACCGGGTTCGTCCCGTCAGCGGGTTTGTCCTCCGGCTTCGGCGCCTCGGGAACCGACGCCGCCGGCGGGGTCCCGCCACCTCCGCCGGGCGGAGTGCCACCCCCGCCACCGGGCGGGGTCCCGCCACCACCACCGGGCGGAGTACTTCCGCCGCCATTGTCATCCTTGACCGGCGGTTTCTCGGCGGGCGGCTTCCCGGATCCGGCCGCGGGGAACGGATTCGTGTAGTCCTCCATAAACCGCGAAAGCTCGTGATACTGCGTGTTGATCGTGTCGGTCGCGTTCTTGCAGAGCTTCTTGAAGTTCTCGAAGCGTTCACCGAACTCTTTCGCGAACGAACCCTTCAGCCACTGCTTCGCGGCCCCGATCGCGTAATCCTTGTTCTCGTCGTTCAGCTTGCAGTCGTCGTCACGCAGCCGTTCGGCGAGATTGTTTCCCGGACACGCGGAGTCGAGCCAAGTCGCGACGTCCATGAGCTTTTCTTTGGAATCGACCTTGCCGTTCGCGATCTCGACGACCTGCTTCGCCGTGAAGAGCGGCGCGGTGGCGACCTTGTCGACACGCAGCTTCAGCGTTTCGTCGACCTTCAGCTTGAGCGCGGTGTAAATCTTGTCGATGGTCGAGGGCACCAGCTTGATGGCGCCGTCCATCTGCGCGATGAGTTCCCCTGCGTCGGGCTGGATTCGCTGCTCGTATTTGACCTTCGCGGCCGTCGCGCCTTCACCTTTCCAGTCGTGGAAAAGCGTGGTCAGCGCCGAAGTCGCGTCCGTCCTGGTCTGTTCGACGGCCTTCTTGGCGTCACCGAGATCCTCGACCTCGTCGAACATCGCCTGGAAATTGATCTCGCGGTTTTCGTGGAACCGATCCCAGACGTCGGTCTTGTAACTGATTTCGTACGGCCTGTCCGGCATTTTGTTCCAGACCTGCTCGGCCCAGTCGGAAAAGAAGTCCAGCGCCGGTTTCCCGAGGTCGAGCACCTGGTCCGACTTGGTCGTGGAACCACCCGCGGCAGGCCGGGCCATGGCGTCGAGGTCCTTGTCGGCCTGTTTCGTCTCGGCCGCCTGTTTTTTGTCCGCCCCCGCGTTCGAGTCACGTTCGGCGATGGCCTTCTCGTAGGCCGCGTCCCCACCGAAGATCAGCGCTTTCTTCGTGCCTTGCGTGATGTACGGATCGTCGAGCAGAGCTTTCTTCTGCTCCCACGTGTACTTGCTCATTGCGTCCCCGCCTTGTTGGCAGCCGCGGCGTTCGCCTGGTCGGATGTGGTGTAGCGGGTCGACGCGGTACTGACCCCACCGGCGAGCTGGGCGAGCTGGCCCGCGTAGCCCTTCATCGCGTCGGAAATGGCGAGGATTCCGGTGGCATAGCCCTTCTGGTGATCCTTGTGCACCCGGCCGAAGTCCGTGGGCTGGACCTGCGTCGGCCCCACCTTCCCCGCCTCGGACGTCGTGTTCTCACCTGCGCGCTCCAACGACGTCGACGCCGTGAGCATCGCCTCTGAATCGGCTTTGTAGCCCCCGTCCGGCATGACCGGTGCCCCCTTCGTCCCGCTGTATCCGCCTCGTTGTCCTACCTACGACGCACGCCGGCGGCATCAGGTGCCATCGCATATGCACACAGAATGTACCCACCGGTCATCGAGGCCGCAGGGACATTCACACCTTTGCTAACTCAAACGATTTCGGCGCAAGAGGCCTGGTAGACCGCGTTTCCGGGGCTTCGCGCCTGCCTCGACGGCCTCGGCGAGCACGGTCGCCGCTCCCCGGATGTCGACCAGGCGATCCAGCTCGTCGAGGTCGATGTCGATCCCGAACTCCACCTCGACCGTCGCCAGTAGCCGGACACGGCGCCGGGAGTCGACGCCCATTTCCGCGAAGGGCGTGTCCTCGTCGATGGTGTCCGGATCGACGTCGAAGGTCTTGCAGACGAGAGCCTTGATCTCGTCGACGTACTCGCTCCCGTCAGGTGCCATGGGGGGATTCTGTCCCATCCGGCGCCCAATACCGCGTTCTGGCCGCGGAACGCGCGACCTTGCCGCTGGAGGTCCGCGGCAGCCCGCCGGGTTTCACCAGGAAGAAGGCCCGAAGCGCCACGTCGTGACGCTCGGCGACGGCGCGGGTGACCGCCCGCACGATCTCGGGTTCGTCGAAGTCAGGGGCTTTCCGCGCACGCTCGGCGACCACGGCGACGCCCTCGCCTTCATCTCCGTCGACCGCGAAGGCGGCGACCCGCTCCGGCCCGAGAAGGGGGTGAGCGGCGGCGACGGTCTCTTCGATGTCGTGAGGGCTGTGATTGCGGCCGTCGACGATGATCAGGTCCTTGAGACGTCCGGTCACGGACAGCCTGCCGTCCCGGATCGACCCCAGGTCGCCGGTGCGGAGCCAGCCGCCTTCCCCGTCGAGTTCGGCGTCGAACACCTCGGCGGTCAACTCGGGCCGACGCCAATACCCGGCCCCCACGTTGGGCCCCTTGACCCAGATCTCGCCCGTGTCGACTTTAGCGGGCAAACCGTGATCCGGTGGGGCGACGACGCGGACCCGCTGCCCCCGGGGCCAGCCGATCTCGACGACTTCGCGGCCGTCGACCTCGATCACCACCGGACCACTGGAGTCGCCGCTGGCGACGTAGACCGTCGCCTCGGCCAGGCCATAGGACGGCCGGAACGCGCCGCGCGGGAAACCGTGGGGCTCATAGGCGGCGAGGAACTTCCGGACGGTCGCCGCCCGGACCGGTTCACTGCCGCTCAGCGCGATCGACACCGTCGAGAGGTCGTACTCGGCGCGCTTCGGCTCGGGCACGGCCTCGGTAACCAGGTCGTACGCGAAGTTCGGAGCCGCCGTGAGCGTGTTCGGATAAGCCGACATCAGCAGCAGCCAGCGCTCCGGGCGCCGGATGAACTCCAGCGGCGCGATGAACACCGTCCGGCCGCCGGAGTGCATCGTCCCCGCGAGCAGTTGCGCCAGCCCCATGTCGTGGAAGAACGGGATCCAGCCGACGCATGTGGTGTGCTCGCCGACGTCGTAGGCGTCGCAGATCTGCCAGCACGCCGCCGAGAGGGCCCGATGCGTGATGATCACACCGGCGGGTGATCGCGTCGTGCCGGACGTGTACTGCAGGTAGGCGGGGTCTTCGGGGGAAACCGGCGACGGTGGGGTCCGGTCCGCCGGATCCAGCGGCAGGGTGTCGACAGCGACGATCTCGCGAGGCGCCGGGACCGGCTCGGCCTCGGCGAACTCCGTGAGCCGCTCGACCAGGGAAGCCGAGGTGAGCCAGATGTCGGTGTCGCAGTCGTTGAGGACCCCGACGAGCCGCTCGCGGTGAGCGCGGACGTCGGGCGCGGACAGCGGAACCGTGACGGCTCCGGCGTACAGCGCGCCGAAGAACGCGACGACGTAGGAGAGGTCCTGTCGTGCCGTGATCGCGACACGGTCTCCCGGCTGGATCACCTCGCGCAGCTTCGCCGTGACAGCGCGGACGCGGACGAGGAGTTCGGCCCAGGTCAGCGTGTTCTCGACGAGTTCGTGCCGGTTCGAGCAGTCGAGGTGCGTGTACGCCGGGCGCTCAACATCCGCGCGCTCGAGCAGGCGGTGCACGAGCGGGGTCCGCAATACTTCTTCGGGCATTTCTTCGGACACTGGCACCTCCTCCGACCGCGGCATGGGCATCATACGAACGTGGACGACTTCTTCGTGCTGGACGATCCGGCGGACCGCGTCAAGGCCCTGCGCGACCGCGAGCTCAGCTCGAACCCGGGCGGTGCCGCCGCCGAGACCCCCAACCTCCTGCTGATGGACGGCGCGGACCACCGGCGGCTGCGCGCGGTCGTCAAGGAGGTCATCGCCCTGGTGGAGCCGCTGCCGGACGCCGTGCTCGCCGACCTGCGCGTCACGCTTAGCCCGCTAAAGTCGCGCGCTCGGTTCGACCTGGTGGCCGACTTCGCCAGGCCGGCGGCGGCCAGGGTGACCGAGGCGGTGCTGGGCACGGTCGAGCCGCTTGGCGCGAAGCTGCTGACGAACCTTACGGAGACCGCCGCGAACCTGGACGTCTGGTCGGGCGGGCCAGGCGGAGCCGACACCGCCGCGCTCAGGGTCGCGATGTTCTTTCTCAAGGCGACGGCCGTCGAAGGCGGCGGGCTGGCGCTGCTCCGCGAAGCGCACGAAGCAGGCCGGATCACCGAAGACGAACTGATGATCACGCCGGTGATGCTCGCCCACGCGGCGTACGAGAACTCCACGAACTTCCTCGCCCTCGCCGCCCTTGAAATTTTACGCCGCCCAGACGCTCTCGAAGACGTACGCGGTCTGATCCACGAGATCGCCCCGACCCGCTTCGCCGCCCGCCGCGTGACCGCGCCGTTCTCCTTGGCGGGCAAAGACTTCACGATCGGGGACAAACTGGCCATCCCGCTGGGCCCCGACGCCGAACTCGCGTTCGGCCTCGGCAGGCACACCTGCCCCGGCTCGCGAGTCGCCGTCGCCGAGGGCGAAGTGGCCCTTCGCGCTCTTGCCGAGATCCTGACTCCCGACCACGTCGCCGAAGACGTGGAGTACAAGACGCATGCCGTCTTCCACGGCGTCGAGCGGGCCATCGTGACGCTGCGAGCCTGACGGCTCAGGTCGCCAGCCAGTCGGTTTCGGCGAAATCGTCGTCGTCACCCCGTGCGGCCGACCGCCGATGCCGCCCGGCCGGACGCTCCTCGGGCACCGGGACCGGAGCCGACGGCGGCGGCGGCGGTAGGGGCGGCGGGGCCTGCGAGGCAGGAGTCGGCCGGAACGAGATCGGCGGCTCTTCGGCCCTCCGATATCCGGCGCGGCGCTCGTTCTCCGCCTCGTCCTCCTCGAACCCGAAATCGCCGTCATCTTCGGCCTTGTCACCGAGGGTCGACTCGGTCTCCCAGCCGCCCGCGGCCTCCGCCCGCCGCTTCTGCTCCAGCCGCGCGGCCAGCGCCGCGCTCGTCTCTTGCTTGAGCTTGTCGCCCGCGGCCTGGGTCTCCTCGATCGCCTTGGTCGCCCGGTTGTCGACCAGGTACATCCGGTCGCCGTTCTCGCGCTCCAGCCCGGCCAGCTTGTGCCGGAGTCTGGCGAGATCGTCCTCAGGATTCACTGATCCCCTCCCCTGACCCGCTAGCGGAAGCCGATGACGCCGTCGTCGTCGAGCGACCCGCTGATCCGGCCGCCCGTCGTCGTCGCGGTGTCGAACAGGCCGCCGTCGACCCGGTATCCGCTGGACGTGCGCTGCTGGTCTTCACCGGACCCCTGCCCGCCTCCGGCCGCTCCGCCGCCCATCATGCCCATGCCGCCCATCATCCCCGCTCCGGCCGCGGCCGGGTCCTGGGCGCCCCCGCCGGGAGCGGCACCGAGCCCGGACGGCGGCGACGGAACGGACGCGCCGCCACCGGATCCGGTGGGATCCGACGTGTCGCCAAGGCCATTGTCGTCGCCGTCGAACGGGTTGCTCAACGACTGGGCGGTGGTCGATTCGGAATCGCTGTCCACGGGCGCCGGAGCGGGTGCCCCGCCGCCGACACCGCCGGACATCACCGCGTCGTGCGGGCGAACGCTCTGCTCGGCCTGCTGACGCGGGACCTCTTGGACCGGCCGCGGCGCGGCACCGTCCGCGGCGTGCCTTCCCGCCGCCGGATCCGAACTCGCGTGACGACCGCCCGCGGGCTCGTTTTCGCCCAAGGCGTATTTCGACGGATGCCCTGATCCGTCGTCGACGGTGACCAACGTCGGCCCCCCGGGACCGCTGGGCCGTTCCGCGGTGATTTTGAGGCCACCGTCCTCGATGTGGATCTTGCCGTCGGGGCCCGGCTGGTAGACCTGTCCCGGGCTCGCGAGGGGAAGCGAGGCCGACTGCTTCTCCAGCCGCTCGGCGGTGTCCCGGTGCGCGGGCCCGCCTGCCGCGTCGTCGGCGCCGGGCGTGGCCTTTCTGTCGCCGAAGTCGAGGCTGTAGTCCTTGGCCTGACCGGTGCCGTCCTGGACGGAGATGCCCATCTTCTCGTCGGCGCCGGGTTCGGCCATGGAGATCTTGCGGTCACCCTGTTCGACCGTCATCGTCTCGGGCTGGGTGCGGTCCTTGATCGCCTCGCCCGTGCGCGGATCGATCGGATACGGCTCCCCGGTCGCCGGGTCGATGTCGAGCGGCTTGGCCGTGACCGGGTTCTTCTCCTGCCCTGGTACTTCGGGCTTTTCCGGCTGCAGGTACTCGACGGCGCTCGGCGGCGGCTTCTGCCCACCGCCGGAAGACGGGCCGCCACCACCGGAGGACGGGCCGCCGCCCCCGGTGTCCTTGCCGCCACCGCCCTTTTCCACCGGCTTTTCGCCGCCTGTCTCCGGGGTCTTGCCGAGATCCGCGTAGGGGTTCTCTTCGACCTTGCCGACCGACTCGGCGTACGCCTTCCACGCGCCGTTGATCGCGTCGCGGGTGTTCTCGCACACCAGCTGGAAGTTTTCGATGTGCTTGCCGAACCAGGCGAGGAAGACATCCTTCAGCCAGGCCACCGCCTGAGGTTTGAGAACCTCGTCGATGGTGCTCTGGTCGATGTCGCCCAAGTCGTCGTTGAAGGCGTTCTTGGCGTCGATGCTCAGGAACTTGATGCAGTGGATGATGTCGTTCTGGCTGCAGGAACCGCCGGCGATCCGCATGATCCGCTCAATGTCCTGCGCCGTGGCGTCGCCGATCTTGTCGGTGTACCACTTCTGCAGCCACTCGACCTTCTCACGACAGAACCTGCCCACCGAGGCGTTGGTCCGCAGAAGTCCGTCGCCCGCCGCCTTGAGCGCCTCGGCGACCTTTCCGTTCTTGTCCGCGTAGGCCTTCTGATACGCGCGGGCCTGGTCGGCCGCAGGGCCTTCCCAGGTGCCGAGCGAGTTCCCCAGCTTCCCGGAGACGTCCTCCGAAGAACCGGAAACGGCCGTGCCGAGCGCGGTCAGTTCGTCCGCGCTCGCCTTGAACAGGGTGAACGGGATGTTGTCCTGCTCGTGATACAGCCGCTGGAGCTCGCCGAGGGCGATGGCCGCTCCGCCGCCCGCGAAGCTCAGCGCGCGGACGTAGAGCGGATGGAAGATCTCGTAGACCTTGAACCCGGACAGGCCGGGGACCATGATGTCGTTCGAATTCGCGCAGCCCGGGTCGGTTTCGGTGGCGCGACCGGCGATTTCCTGCGTTTTCGCCGCGTCCTTGTTCAGCGCGTCGCGTTCGCCTTGCCGCCCTGCGGCCTGGTTCGCGTCGTACTTCTCGTGCGCGGTCTTGTACGCCGTTTGGACATCTTCGAGGTAGCCGTCATTGGAGTTGATGTCGCTCTCGGTGATCCAGTCACCGTTCATTGACTTGAGGTAGTCCCGGAAACCGTTCCGGTCGGCTTCGCTGGCGAAACCGCAGCTCTCCGGGCTCTCGTCCTCGATGTAGTCGATGTAGTTGAGGGCGAGTTCGCGTTTCGTGTCGCGATCGATGTTCGGGTCGTTGAGGATCTTTTCGACTTCGGCACGGCTGGGAATGTCGTGACCGGTGTCCCCGCCGACATCTGCGAGACCCATCAGTGCTTCCTCATCTCGGCGGCGTTCGCGTCCTCATTGGACTGATAGAGGTCCTTGGACGCCGCGAGTTTGCGGCCGAACTCGTCCGACGCCGCGACGTAGCTGCGCGCGCATTCCGCCAGTCGCCGCATGCTCGTGGAATAGCCGGTGAAGCAGTCCCCGTGCGCCGGCCCGAAACTGCCGGAACTCACGTTGCTCTGCTCGACCGCCCCGATCGGCCCCTCACAGGCCTGCTTGGGAAGGTCCCGCAGAACCTTGGCGGCTTCGTTCAGCTGCGCCGGATCGACCTTGTGCCCTTTGCCCGTCACCGTCACCCTCCCCTAGGTATACGCACACGGAATGTACCGGGCCGGTAACCGGGGCGCAGCCAGTCGGGAAGATCGCGAGAGGGCTTACGAGGCGGAGGAGACGACTCCCGCGAGCCGGTCCGCGGCCGCCTGTGCGGTGTCGTGCGCGGGGGCTTCGACCATGACGCGGACCAGTTGCTCGGTACCCGACGGGCGCAGCAGGACACGGCCCTGTTCGCCGAGTTCGGCCTCGACGGCATCGACGGCGTCGCGGACCGCGGCCGAGACGGCGACCGCCGCCTTGTCCGCCACGGGCACGTTCACCAGCACCTGCGGCAGGCGGTTCATGACGGCGGCGAGGTCGGCGAGCGACTTGCCGGTGGCCGCCATGCGGCTCATCACCCGCAGCGCGGTGAGGAGACCGTCGCCGGTGGTCGCGTACGCGGGAAGGACGACGTGACCCGACTGCTCGCCACCGAGGGCGAACCCGCTCGCGCGGAGCTCCGCGAGGACGTAGCGGTCGCCGACCGCGGTGGTGACGAGGTCGATGTCGTGCGCGCGCATCGCCAGGTGCAGCCCGAGGTTGCTCATCACGGTCGCGACCAGGGTGTTCTTGGTCAGCTCGCCGGTCTCGGCGAGGGCGAGCGCGAGGACGGCCATGATCTGGTCGCCGTCGATGAGCTCACCTGCGGCGTCGACCGCGACACAGCGGTCGGCGTCACCATCGTGCGCGATCCCGAGGTCGGCGGCGTGCTCGACGACGGCCGCGCGCAACGCGTCCGGGTGATTCGACCCACAGTGCTCGTTGATGTTCACGCCGTCCGGGTCGGCGTGGATCGCGATGACCTCGGCGCCGGCCTTGCGGTAGACGTCGGGGGCGGCGAAGGAGGACGCGCCGTTGGCGCAGTCGACGACGACGCGCAGGCCCGCGAGCGGGTGCGGGGTGGCGGACAGCAGGTGCTGGATGTAGCGATCACCCGCGTCGGGGACGTCCTTGACGCGGCCGACGCCGATGCCGGTCGGGCGGGCGACGGGAGCGGCGAGACCGGCCTCGATCTCGTCTTCGATCCCGTCGGGGAGCTTGTGGCCGCCCGCGGCGAAGAGCTTGATGCCGTTGTCGGGCATGGGGTTGTGGGAGGCGGAGATCATCACGCCGAGGTCGGCTTCGAGTGAGCCGACCAGGTAGGCGACGGCGGGTGTCGGGAGGACGCCGAGACGGAGCACGTCGGCACCGGCGGACGTGAGACCCGCCACGACGGCGGCCTCGAGCATCTCGCCGCTGGCCCGCGGGTCACGGCCGACGACCGCGACCGGACGGTGCGAACGGTCGTGGGCGGCGAGGACGCGGGCCGCACTGGCGGCGAGCGAGAGCGCCAGTTCCGGGGTCAGCTCCTCGTTGGCGAGGCCACGTACGCCGTCGGTACCGAATAGACGAGCCATCTGTCGACCTCCTTGAGAAACCACCACGACAACCTAGCGAGCCCCGAGAAAGTGCGTTTAGCGGGCTAAACGTGAAACAGGTGGGGCGCATGGGGCAGGTGGGACCACGGGGAAACGGGACCGAGAGACCCCGGAAACACGGAAGCGCCCATCCGAAAGACGGATGGGCGCTTCCGCGGGTTGCGCCAGAGGCGCGATCAGCGCTTGCTGTACTGCGGAGCCTTACGGGCCTTCTTGAGGCCGTACTTCTTCCGCTCCGTGGCGCGGGCGTCACGGGTCAGGAAGCCGGCCTTCTTCAGTGCCGGGCGGTCGTCGGCGTCGACCTCGACGAGCGCACGGGCGATCGCGAGACGGAGCGCACCGGCCTGGCCCGAGATCCCGCCACCGTGCAGGTTGGCGAAGATGTCGAACGAGTCGGGCTTGTCGACCGTCACCAGCGGCTCACGGATGAGCTGCTGGTGCACCTTGTTCGGGAAGTACTCGGCGAGCGTGCGGCCGTTGAGCTTGAACTCACCGGTACCGGGAACGACGCGGACCCGGACGACGGCTTCCTTACGGCGGCCGACGGTCTGGGCGTTGCCACCGGCGGCACGCGACGGACGCGCGGCGGCCGGGGTCTCGCTGGTCGCGACAGCGTCGCCGACAGCGGGGGTCTCCGTGGTCGCGACGGCCTCGGTGGTGGCCTCGGTCGCGGTCTCCTCGGTGCTGGTCACAGACTGTTCCTCACTCACTGCGCGACCTGCGCGATCTTGGTGATCTCGCGCGCCTGCGGCTGCTGCGCGGCGTGCGGGTGCTCAGGGCCGGCGTAGACCTTGAGCTTCTTCCCCTGGGCGCGGCCGAGCTTGTTCTTCGGGAGCATGCCCTTGACGACCTTCTCGAGCAGGTGCTCGGGCTTGGTGTCGAGCAGCTCGCCGAAGGAACGCTTACGCAGACCGCCGGGGTAACCGCTGTGCCGGTACGCGAACTTCTGTTCGCGCTTGTTTCCGGTGAGCGCGACCTTCTCGGCGTTGACGATGATGACGAAGTCACCGGTGTCCACGTGCGGGGCGAAGGTCGGCTTGTGCTTGCCGCGCAGCAGCGTGGCGACCTCGGTCGCGAGCCGGCCGAGCACGACATCCTCGGCGTCGATCACGTGCCAGGCACGAGTGACGTCGCCGGGCTTGGGGCTGTACGTGGGCAAGGGTCTACCTCGTCGTCAACATTGCGTGTGGGTTCTGTGCGGGCCTAGCGCTTACGCGCCGCAGCGCACAACGACATATGAAGATACCCCCACGCCCGACCCTACTGCGAAGCGGGGGTCGGTCCGGGGTCCCATACTAGGACCGGCGCCCGGCGGGCGCGTGGCAACTGTACCCCGCCGGTGTGGCGGAACCGCCCACGGCATCGTCCTTCGCGGGAGAGGATGAGACGATCCGGACGCGCACCGCGCGCGGGGGACTCGATCAGGGGAACGGCGATGAACAAACGGCCAACGACCATCTTGTGCGTGCTGGGTGCCGTGCTGGCGCTCACCACCGCCTGCGGCCAGGCCCGGGCGGGCACCGCCGTGCCGAAGGGCGACGACGCGGCGACCTACGTCGGCACGAAGTTCGAGGCGGCGATGAACAAGCTGCAGGACACCATCGGCGACCAGCGCGACGTCACCAGTGAATCGGGCGCCTACTTCCGCTTCGACGAGAAGTACGTCCGCAGCACGATCTCCTCGGCCCGCACCGGATCCCCGGAAGGCCGGGTCAGCCGCCAGCGCTCGCAGAAGAACCCGGACGACAGCATCGACTGGTACACCCCGGGTGACGGGACCGTCGAATACGCGTACCTCGGGCCCGCGTACAAGAGCCTCGCTCCGACGGCGTGGGTTTCGATGCCGAAGTCGGAGACCGGGCTGACCATTCCCTGCGCGTGGGTCGGGATCATCACCGCCTGCAAGATGGCCGACGCGATCGCCGTGTCCTACAACGCGGACAGGAAGATCGTGAAGGGCGCCAAGAGCCTTCCGGACAAGCGGATCGAGCTGACCGCCGACGTCCCGTTCGGGAAGTTCATCGAACGGCGGGTGGAGATCCTGCCGCCGTCGATCAGCGGGGCGATCACGGACGAGATGAAGAAGGCCCCGGTGCGGACCACCGTCTCCCTCAACGCGGACGGGACGCTGAACCAGATCGTGATGGACGCCAAGATCGAGGGCGGCGGACACAAGATCGAGCTGCGCTACGACTTCCGCTTCACCGGCAAGGCGACCACGCAGGATCTGCCGAGGCTGCCGGACGCCTCGCAGATCACCGTGCTGCCGGACAAGGCGGCCAAGGACGACTTCAACCGCCGGTTCAACGAGTTGAAAGGCGTCTGAGGCATGACTGAGCCGCAGCGACCGCAGCAACCACAACAGCCGCAGCAGTGGTGGCAGCCACCGGCGAATCCCGGGAACCAGCAGCAGGAAGAGCAGGCCACCGGACCGCATTCCGGGCAGTGGCAGCAGAACGACCCCAACGCCGCGAGCACCGGCTCGTACACGGGACAGTGGCAGCAGCAGCCCGGCGTCACCGGTTCGTTTTCCGGGCCCTGGCAACAAACCGGCGCCTCGGCGCCGGGCACGGCGTGGCAGCAGCAGCCCGCGCCGCAGCAGGATTGGCAAGCACAGCAACAGATTCCGGGCCCTCCCCCGCAGGGACAGTACGGCGGAGGATTCCAGCCCGCCCAGTCCTCCCACTACGGCGGACTCGGCGCTTTCGGTGCGCAGCCGGAAAAGAAGCCGAAGGTTTCGAAGAAGACGTTGCTGATCGGCGGAATCGCCGCGGCCGTCGTGGTCGCGGGCGGCGTCGGGGCCTGGTTGCTCGGCGCGTTCGCGGGTGACAGTCTCGACCAGAAGTCGGTCCAGGACGGGGTCACCCGTGTGCTGAGCGAGCACTACGGGGAGCCGGACGTGAAGAACGTGGCATGTCCTTCCGGCCAACCGGTGGAGAACGGCACCACGTTCGATTGCTCGATCGACCTTTCGGGGCAGCAGAAGAAGGTCACCGTTCGGGTGCTGAACACCACCCCGGAGTTCGAGGTCGGCGCGCCGCACTGACGCGCGGGAAAGCCGCGACGGCACACCGTCGCGGCTTTTCTTTCACACAAACGAAACGGCGGGCTCGGCATCCGAAGATGCCTGCCCGCCGTTGCTCGTTCGGAGCGTGAGACTCAGAACAGGCCGGTGACGCCCTGCTCCGTGCTCTGGTAGCCGTCGGCCAGCTGCGGCAGCACGCCGGCGACCTGCGCGAGGAGCTGCTTGAGCTCGTCGAACTTGGTGTCCCACTCCTGCTGAGCGGCCATGTACGCGGTCTTCGCGTCACCGTCCCAGGTGTTGACCAGCGGCGCCAGGTCGCTCTTCAGCTGTCCGAACAGGGACTCCAGCTCACCGCCGGTCGACGTGCAGTCGTCCGCCGCCGCGTGGATCGTGGCGTAATCGACCTTAATTTCGCCCATGGTTTCCTCCAGTGCTCAAGAAAGTCTTGGTTTGTGAACGGGTAGAGAGAAGATCAGCCGAGGACGCCGAAGCCCTTGTTGACCGAGTTGATCAGTTCCTGCTGCTGCTGCTCGGAAGCGTTGTACTTCGAGCCCGCCTGCTCGAGCAGGTCACCGATGTTCTGGAGAGCCTGGTTGAGACCCCGGCCCGCCTCGTCGAAGCGCTTCATCACGTTGTTGAACGCGAGCGCCGCGTCACCGGTCCAGCCCGCGCGGGTGGCCTCGATGTTGTCGCGAAGCTTGCTCAGGTTCTGGTCCATCGAAACGCGAACCTCGGTCACGCGCTTCTCGGACTGAGTGAACTGCTCAACTGTCCCGGTAAATCCGCCAGCCATGGGAGCTACCCCCTTCGTTCGTGGTTTATCCGTACTCGGTGAAGTTCGTTTGGTACGGACCTACGACGGAGACACTGCCACGTCTGGTTCCCCTTGTCGCTCGTTGGTTTCAAGTAGTTGCTTGCGTTAACGCTCCCGGCGGGAACCGAACGCGGGAACCCGGCGGGCGCACTGCGATTCCCGTACGGAAAAGCGCTTTCACCACGCGACTTAGCAAGTGCACAGGGGCCGGTCAATCGCCGCGGCTCATGATTCGCGACTGCGAAAAGTCCTCGTCGTCGTCACTCACCCGTGGCCGTCTGGTCGCCGGTTGTGGCCGAAAGGGAACCAAGTCTGCCGCCGAGGGCAAAGCGGGAACCGGAAGACCGGCGCCCGCGCGGAACCGCTTGGCGGCGTTCCGGACGACGGCGGGCGTCGGCGCGGTCTCACCGCCCGCGAGCCGTCCCTTGCCGAATTGCTTCGCCAGTTCCGCGTTTTCGCCGCGCCGGCGTTCGTACCGCGCTTTGGCCGTGCGGGCGACCTGCCGGGCATAGGTGACCGCGTCACGCCCTGTGCGCGCGAAATGTTCGGCGGCGGTCTCGGGTTCGGGTGGCATATGCCTCCCCCTTCAGTTGACGACCGCCATCGTTTTGACGACCTGCTCGCAGGCCGCGCTCACCCGCTGTTCGAGCGGTGATCCGGTGCCGTACTGGCAACCGATGTGGACGCGGATCTTTCCCTGCGCGACGACGTACCAGTCGACGCGGGCACTCGGCTTGGTCTCGCGGTAGTAGATGACGGTTTTACCGGCGTAGTTCGCGGAACCGTTGAAGCCGCTGTATCGCGCCGGCTCGTCCTCCGCCTCGCGCCCGAGTTCATCGACGAGTTTCTGTCTGTCGACCGTCGCGTCGTAGTTCATCACGAACTCCTGGGCGACCACGAGGTCGTCCCCGGTGAAGGAGTCGTTCGGATGGATCACCACCTGGCGCTTGGCGACGCGGTCGTCGGTCTGTATCCAGTCCATCGGCGCGATGAAGCGGTAGTCGTACTGGGCGAGCGTCCGGCCTTCCGGCACGTCCTCCCCGCTGTTGACCGCGAAGAGGACGCCACCGATGGCCGCGGCCACGACCACGATGGCCGCGGCGATGATCCAGGGCGTCTTCTTGGCCTTGCCGCCCCGCTCGGCGGGTTTGGCGTCCCGGGGAGGCTCACCCGGCCGCCACGGTGGCGGTGTGGTGATCCCGTGCTGTCCCCTCGGGGGCGACGGCGGCCCCTGCCGCGTCGCGTTTAGCGGGCTAAACGCGCTTTGCGGGGGCGTGGCGGGCTGGCGAGGGAACTGGGGGCGCTGGGTTTCGGGGCGCCGGTCGTTGGGGGCGGGCGCGCCGACGCGGGAGACAGCTGAGCCTGCCAGCGAACCCGTGCGGTCCGGGTCGATCAGCACCGCGCGCAGAGCGCCTCGCGCGACCACGGTCTCCGGCTGGTCCAACGTCGTGGGCACGACACCGGTCCGCTCGTGCACGAGCCGCGACACCATCGGAATCCGGCTCGACCCGCCCACGAGGAAGATCGCCGTCAGCTGCTTGGGCCGCAGCCCGGAATCGCCGATCGCGGCCACGGTCAGCTCGACGGCGCGTCCGAGGGGGCCCGTGATGAGCCGCTCGAGGTCCTCCCTGGTCACGTGGGCGTCGGCGAACGGCGGTGGCATCGGAACGTCGGTGTACGCGTGCCGGGACAGCGTCTCCTTCGCACCACGCACGTCCTGTCGCAGGACACGGCGGCGGCGCCGGTCGGTGAGCTCGCGGCCCTCGACCAGCTTCCGCCATTCCGGCGGGTCGACGGACGACACCAGCGAACCCACGTGCTCCAGGAGCGCCTGATCGACGTCCGCGCCCCCGAAGCTTGGATCCCCCCGGGTGGCCAGCACCTGGAACCCGGCGCGTTTAGCGGGCAAACTGCGATCCGCCGGACTGCCGGGCATGCGCTGGACCACGGAGACGTCGACGGTGCCACCGCCGAGGTCCAGCACCGCGAGGGCGTCACCTGGCCTGCCGCTGAACTCGACGGTGCGCTCGGAATTGAGCTCGGCCGGGGCGAAGGTCGCGGCGTGATAGACCGCCGCGGCCACCGGCTCCGGCACGAGGGCGACCTGGCGCGCGAGACCGCCCGCGGCCTGCCGGAGCAGACGGGTCCGCGTCGCGCCCCAATCGGCGGGATGGGTCAGGACGAGCAGCTCGACCTCGGCGTCACCGGCGAGCCGGCGTGCCTCGGTCACCGCGCGCTTCAACACGGCGCGGACGACATCGGTCACGCGGAGGACGTTGTCGCCAAGCAGCAGGTCGCCTTCGTCGATCCGGCGCTTCGGGTTCGGCTCGTAGCGCGACGGATCCACCGCCGCCTGCCGTTCCGCCTCCTGGCCGACGAACAGCGTCCCGTCCGGCGCGGCGTAGACCGCCGACGACATCAGAGGCTGCCCGTCCACCACGACGACCTGAGGCTCGCGGCCGTTGATCGAAGCGACTACGCAGGTGCTCGATGTCCCGAAGTCCACCGCTACCCGCACAGTCACAAGCCACTCCCGCAGATCGTCGTCGTCACCCCTCGCCCAGCCGGGACCTCACCTGGTTCAGCGGGAGATCAGTCCGGCTGGATCCACGAGACCTGCATGAGCTGCTTGCCGTGCTTCCGGGTCACGAGATTGCCTCGGCCCGGCGGCATCTGGCTCGGCTTCACGTTCGAGACGAGGTTGCCCTCGTCACGCGAGCCGTTCATGACCATACCGGGCGCCGCGATCTCCTTCAGCTTGCCGAGGATCGGGTCGAACATCGCCCGGCTCGCGCCGCCGCTCCGGCGCACCGCGATGACGTGCAGACCGACGTCCTTCGCCTGCGCGAGGAACTCGGCGAGCGGCTTCAGCGGGTTGCTCGTCTGCGTGGCGACCAGGTCGTAGTCGTCGACGATGACGAACAGCTCCGGACCGGTCCACCAGGACCTGGTCTTCAGCTGCTCCTGCGTCACGTCCGGACCGGGGAGCCGCCGGGTCATCGACCCGTGGACGTCCTTGACCATGCTGTCCAGCTGCGCGGCGGACACCGCGTAGCCCAGCAGCTGGTCTCCGCTGACGAAACCGAGCATCGTCCGCCGGTAGTCGACGAGGATGATGACCGCTTCCTGCGTCGTGTACCGCTCGGTGATGCCACGGGTGATCTGCCGCAGCAGGTTCGTCTTGCCCGACTCCCCGTCCGCGAAAGCGTAGAAGTGCGAGTCTGCCGCGAAGTCGAGGTAGATCGGCTGGAGGTCTTCCTCGTTGACGCCGATCGGCACCAGCTTCGTGTGGCGCTTGGTGTCGATGCCGAGCACCTCGTCGTAGGTGACCATCTCGGGCAGCAGGCGGACCTGCGGCGCCGGGCGGCCACGCCACGCGCCCTTGATCTTCGCCACCGCGTCGGCGACACCGGCGGCGACGTCATCGGGGTTGCTCGATCCGTCGATGCGCGGAAGACCGGTCAGCAGATGCAGCTTGTCCCTGGTCAGACCGCGGCCGGGGCGGCCTGACGGGACGTTCACCGCGACCCGGCGGTCGATGTCGGACTCGCTCGGGTCACCGAGGCGGAGCTCGAACCGGGTGCCGATCATGTCCTTGATCGCCGGGCGGATGTCCGCCCACCGGTTCGCCGCGATGATGACGTGCACGCCGTAGGAAAGACCCTGGGTGGCGAGCTTGGTGATCGAGATCTCCAGCTCGTCGAAGTCGTCGCGCAGCGCTTTCCAGTTGTCGACGATCAGGAAGGCGTCACCGAAGGCGTCATCCTCAGGCTTGATCTCGCCGCGCCGCTTGCGGTTGCGGAACTCGTTCATCGAGTCGATGCCCATCGCACCGAACCGGCCTTCCCGCTCGGTGAGCAGGGTGGTCAGCTCGGCCACGATCCGGCGGGCCTTGTCCGGCTCGCGCCGGGCGACGGCGACGCCACCGACGTGCGGCAGGCCCTGGAGACCGGCCAACGTACCACCACCGAGGTCGAGCGCGTAGAACTGCGCTTCCTCGGGGGTGTGGGTCAGCGACATGGACATGATCAGCGTCCGGAGCATGGTGGACTTGCCCGACTGCGGCCCGCCGACGATCACACCGTGCCCGGCGGCACCGGAGAAATCGGCCCACAGCAGGTCACGACGCTGCTCGTACGGGCGGTCGACGATACCCATCGGCACCTGCAGCCGTCCGTTGCCGAAGAACCCGACCGGGGACAGACCGCGGTCGTCGGTGGGGTTCAGGTTCGGCAGCAGCGTGTCGAGCGAGTTCGGTTCCTTCAGCGGCGGCAGCCACACCTCGTGCGCCGGCGGACCCTGCCCGATCAGCCGGGAGACGACCACGTCGAGCTCGCTGGGCTCGACGGCCTCCTCCGGCTTGGCCTGCTCGACCGGCGCGGCCTCGACCTGCTGCGGCTCCGGCTCTTTCGGCAGTTCGACGAAGTCCGGGACGAACAGCTGCGGGCGCTTGTCCGCGCGGACCACGGTCGCGACCGGGCCCGCCGCCTTGATGCCCGCGGGCCGGTACGGGCCCGAGACGTACGCGGCCTTGAACCGGACCAGCGTCGAGGTGTCGTACTTCAGGTAACCGCCACCGGGCACGGACGGCAGCTCGAACGCGTCGGGCACGCCGATCGCGGCGCGGGATTCCGCGGCGGAGAAGGTCTTCAGGCCGATGCGGTAGGAAAGGTGCGAGTCGAGACCGCGCAGCTTGCCTTCTTCCAACCGCTGCGACGCGAGGAGCATGTGCATCTGCAGCGACCGGCCCAGCCGTCCGATGGCGACGAACAGGTCGATGAAGTCCGGCTTCGCGGCCAGCAGCTCGGAGAACTCGTCACAGACGATGAAGAGCGCGGGCAGCGGGTCGAGGTCGGCGCCGTTCTCGCGCGCTTTCTCGTACTCCCAGACGTTCTTGAAGTTGCCGCCGTTTTTCAGCGCTTCCTGGCGCCGGTTCATTTCACCGGCCAGCGCGTCCTTCATCCGGTCGACCAGCGTGACCTCGTCCGCGAGGTTGGTGATGACCGCGGAGACGTGCGGCGCGGCGTCCAGCCCCATGAACGTCGCACCACCCTTGAAGTCGACGAGGACGAAGTTCAACGTGCTCGACGAGTGTGTGGCGAGCATGCCCAGCACCAGGGTGCGGAGGAACTCGGACTTACCGGAACCGGTCGCCCCGATGCACAGGCCGTGCGGGCCCATGCCCTCCATCGCGGCTTCCTTGATGTCCAGCTCGACCGGCTGGCCGTACTCGCCGACGCCGAACGGGACGCGATAACGGTCCCGCATCGGGCGCGGGCGCCAGGCCTGCTGGACATCGAAAGTCATCGGGTCACCGGGGATGCCCAGCAGCTCGAGCAGACCGGGGTTGGACAGCAGCGGCTCTTCCTCGGCGGCGTCCTGCGCGGCGGTGCCGACGCGGTACGGGGCGAGGAGTCGTGCCAGCGCTTCGGACTCGACGACGCTGAGCGTGTCCGGGCGGCCGAACCACTCGACGCCGCCGGCGCTGCGCGCGCCGAGGCGGTCTTCCTCGACGACCAGCCGCAGGCCGCGGCGGGCCGCGAGGTTGCCGATGGAGTCGGAAAGATCGATCAGGGTGACGCCGACCAGACCCTCTTCGAGGATGATCTGCTCCTCGCGGGTGACCTCGGCGTCGTCGACGATGATGACGACGTGCGGCTGGTCCGGGGCGGGCGTCGCGTTGCGGGAGAACCGCTGGCGGTCACGGAGTTCTTCGTCGAGCCACTCCTCGATCTGCGCGAGGGAGCCCGCCATCATCCGCAGCTGGCCGATACCGTCGGCGAGCGCCGGGTGCTGGGCGTGCGGCAGCCACTTCGCCCACTCCCACTCCTCCTTGGCGCGGCCCGCCGTCGCGACCGCGATGAGGACGTCGTCGGGGCTGTGGAAGGTGACCAGCTGAGCAAGCATCGCCCGGGTGAGGCCGCGGGTGAGGCCGCGGTCGCCCTGCATGCTGACCGCGGCGAATCCGCGGAGGGTGATCTGGGTCGGCAGATCCGGGACGATCGAGTGCGCGCGCACGAACCGGCGCAGGGCCAGCGTCGCGATCGGCTCCAGTTCGTCGACCGGACCGGTCTGCGGCGGCACGAGCCGCGTCGCGAGACGGTGCGAGCTGCGGCCGACGCGGAGGTGGAGGAAGTCCTGGTCGTTCTGGCGGCGTTCCCACATGCGACGGCTCGCGGCCAGCGACCACAGCGTCTGCGGGTCGGGGTGGACCCACTCGAGCGCGGCGCGCTGGTCGACCATGGCCTCACGGGCCCTGTCACGCATCTGGCCGAGGTAACGCAGATAGTCCTTTCGGTCCTCGTCCATCTCGGCTTTTTTGGCGCCACCGCCCTTGCCCGCGCCACCGGCCATCATGCCGACGGTGCTGAGCACCATCATGCCGCCCATCATCATCATCATGGGATTGCGTCCACCCGTGGTGAACATGAAGACCATCATCCCGAGGGAAGCGACGATCATCACCGCGGGAAGCAGCTTCATGACGATGTTGCCCGGGATGGTGCGCGGCACCTCAGGCGGCGGTTCGAGATGCACCTCGCCGCCCGGCGGGCGCGGTGCCGCCAGGCGCGGTGACTTCTTGAACTGCAGCGTGCTCATCGAAGGACCCCTCTTCAAACTCGACGATGGCGGCCACCGTTGGTGCGCGTACGGGTGCGCGAGACAACCTATCGAACGCGACCGGTGAAATCCGGACAACGCCGAGAACGACCCCGACCGGGGCCATACGCATGCCGGGGAGTGTAGGGCTCCGGACCGACAGACCCCAACGAACCCGCGGGCTCCAGACCAGGGCGCGGCGACTTTAGCGGCCTAAGTGCGATCCGGCGGCCGTGAGACCTCCCGGATGCTTAGGGCCGCTAAGCGTCGCAGTTTGCCCGCTAAAGTCGCCGCGCCCGGCCGCCGGTGAGAGGGCCGCGGAGGGCGCCTGCGCACTTTCGCCGGTCTTTTTCCGGCAGTCGATGATGTGGGCACCCGGGTTCGGTATAGGTTCCCCGGTGACCAGACTTTCAGGGCAGGGGGAAGGCAGTGGCAACGGGCACGACGGTATTCAGCAGGGTGACGGTGGTCGCGCCACGCACCCGGATCGACGTGGCTTTGCCGGCTGACGTCGCGGTGGCGGACCTGCTGCCCATGCTGTTGGAAATGGCGAAGGAGGCGACGCCGGACGGCGGCGCCCGCCACGGCGGCTGGGCACTGGCGAAGCTGGGCGACGCGCCTCTCGACCCGAGCCGGACCCTCGCGTCCCTCGGCGTCGTCGACGGCGAACTGCTGCAGCTGCGTAAACGCAACGAGAACCCGCCTCCGCCGCTGTACGACGACGTCGTCGACGCGATCGCCGAGTCGTCCCCGGACAGCTTCCGTCCGTGGACCAAGGAGACGGCGCGTCGTTTCGGGCACATCGCGGGCGGCCTGGCGCTGTTCTTCGCGGCCCTCGCGCTCTTCACCAGCGGGTCGTTCTACGGCGGCAACGCCCTCGCCGCCGCGATCGCCGGCGGTGTCGGCGCGATCGCGTGCGTCGCGATCGGCGCGACGCTGGCCAAGGCCTACAAGGCCGAGGCGACCGGCGTCCTGATCGCCGCGACGGGCGGCCTGCCGCTGGCCTTCGTCAGCGGCTTCTACATCGTGCCAGGGCTGTCCCTGTGGGCGAACCTGCTGCTCGCGAGCGCCCTCGTGATCATCGTGGCGGCGGTCTGCATCCTCGTCATCGGGCAAGGGATCACCACCTTCATCGCGGCCGCGACGACGGCCACGATCTCGGCGCTGACGTTCCTGGCCGCGACGCTCATCGACACCCCGATCGCCGGTGTCGCCGCCGGCGCCACCGCGTTCTCGCTGGCCTGCATCTCGATCCTCCCGCGCGCGACGATCAAGCTCGCGGCCCTCCCGACGCCGCACGTTCCCGGCAGCGCCGAGGAACTCAAGGAAGACTCGGGCTTCCCGGACTACCGCGCCATCGAGCGTCGCACCGCGGTCGCCCACGAGTACATGACCGGCCTGCTGACCGGCTGCGGCGCGGCCACGGCGTTGTTCGCGATCATCGCCTCGACGTCGCCGTCGATCTTCGGCCCGATCCTCGGTGTGGTCGCCACGCTGGTCCTGCTTCTGCGGGCGCGGGCGTACGCGAACGGCGCGCAGGCCATCGCGCTGCTGACCACCGGAATGGTGGCGGGCGCGGGCATCCTGCTCGGCTGGATGTGGTCGGCGAGCCCGCTGAACCGCGTCCTGTTCGTGTTCGGTGCGCTGGTGCTGATCGGCGCCGGCGCGCTCGTGGTCGGCGTGATCTTCCCGAACCAGCGCTTCTCGCCGCCGCTGCGGCGGACGGTTGAGATCTTCGAGGCCGTCTTCATCGCGACGGTGCTCCCGCTGGCGCTCGGCGTCATGGATCTCTACACGACGCTGCGCCACCTCAACTTCAAGTGACGACCCGATCGGATGATGCTCTGATGGCTGTAGCGCGGAAGTCCAGGGGGACGCGCGTCCGCCACCTCGGCTTCGCCGGGCGTACCGGAACGGTGCTGCTGGCGGCCGGTATCGGTGTTCTCTCGCCCGCGTCGGTCGCACTTCCCGCGTGGGCGCAGCAAAGCAGCGTCGCGCCGGACGCCGGTGGCTACTACGCGACTCCGCCGCCGGTGGACAGGAGCAAGAAACCGGCGGACGAAGGCAAGCCGGACAAGACCTACGAGAAGAAGACCGAGTGCGTACAGCGCAGCAAGCTCGGCGGCGACCAGGTCGACATCAAGAACCGCCCGTGGGGCCAGGAGTACCTGCAGATCGAAAAGGTGCACCAGCTGATGCGTGGCGCCACCAAGTCGGTCGGTGGGGGCGTCAAGGTCGCGGTGATCGACACCGGCGTCAGCGCGCACCCGTACTTCGGCGGACGTGTCGAATCCGGGGGCGACTACGTCGCGACCCCCGCCGGTAAGGCACCGGGGCTCGAGGACTGTGACGGCCACGGCACCGAGGTGGCGGGGATCATCGCCGCGAACCCGCCCGACGCGAGTATCGGGTTCCGGGGGGTCGCGCCGGACGCCACAATCCTGTCGATCCGGCAGTCCAGCCAGAACTACGAAGAGGCCGAGAAGAAGGCGGAACCGCCGCCCAGCACGGCATCCAGCTCCGCTCCGCCTGCTTCGTCTAACAAACCCAGTTCGCAGCTTCCGCCGTCCTCACAGGGAAACGGTGCAGCAGGCGGAACGGCACCGGGGCAGGACAAGGGCGGACGGCAGCAGGAACAGGGCAAGACCGCGGGGACGCTGAAGACGCTCGCGCAGGCTGTGGTCCGGGCCGTCGACAAGGGCTCCCGGGTGATCAACATGTCGGTCGACAACTGTCGTCCGGCCACCGGCAGCATCACCTTGGGCGAGCAGCAGCTTCAGGCGGCGGTGAACTACGCCGTCGACCGTGACGTGGTCGTCGTCGCGGCGGCGGGCAACGTCGGCGACAAATGTCCGCAGAACGACCAGCCGGACCCCAAATCCCCCAAGATGATTGTCACGCCGCCGTGGTTCGCCGACGACGTCCTGTCCGTCGCGGCGATCGACGACACCGGTGGTGTCGCGGACTTCAGCGTCAACGGACCTTGGGTCAGCGTCGCCGCTCCGGGCACCAAGATCATTTCCCTCGACCCGGCGGACGGCTCGAACAGCCTGGCCAACCTGACCATCGAGGGCAACGGAGAGCCGGGTGCCATCCAGGGGACCAGCTTCGCGGCGCCATACGTCGCCGGCGTGGCCGCTCTCGTGCGCGCGAAGTTCCCAGGTCTGCAGGCACGCGAGGTGATGAACCGGATCAAGGCGACGGCGCAGCACCCCGCGGCGCCGGGCGGACGGGACAACTTCGTCGGCTTCGGGGTCATCGACCCGATCGCGGCACTGACGGCGATCGTGCCGTCGGAGGCGGACAAGGCCAAGCCCGTCCAGCTGCCCGCGGATCTGCCGCCCGCGAACGACCGCGATCCCGCCCCGATGATCGTCGCGCTCGCCGGAACCGGCGGGGGCCTGGTGGCGCTGCTCGTCACGCTGTTCGTGGTGCACTCGGTCCGCCGCAACCGGCCGACCACCTCACCAGGCCGCAAAACCCCGTAGGCCTCGACTTTAGCGGCCTAAGTGCGATCTGCCCTGGACTCGCCTCCGAGCCGTCCAGATCGCACTTAGGCCGCTAAAGTCGCTCGGGCGCGTGGGGCACCTACTTGGCGGGTTTGGGCTTCGGAGCGGGTTTCGCCGGGCTGTCGTCCTCGCCGATCACGGGCGGGACGACCTGGCCAGGCTCGCCGACCACATCGGACGGCTTCGAGGTGGGCCGTGTCTTCGACTGGTGAGCCGCCCGGCCTCCACCGCCCATGCCCATCCCCATCGGCGCCATCCCCATGGGCATCATCCCCGTCCCCGACCCGGCCGCGGCCTGGCCCTGAGGCGGCGAAGCCTGCACGGACGCGACCTCCGGGATCGGCGCCTGTCCTTGTTCGATCAGCGGTTCCTGCGACCCGGTCTTCCGGCCGTCGGCGGGGTCGGCGGCCGCGGACGGCGAAGTCGACTGTTCCTCGGACGCGGCACTGGAATCCGATTCCGCGGCGTCCTTCTCCACGGTCGGCGCACCCGCCGCCGTGGAATCGTCATGGAGCTTGAACTCGTCCTGCGGGTACCGGTGAGCGATCTCGATGCTCCGCGAAACAGCATCGGGATCGTCCACCCCGTCACAAAGCCTCACAAAGCCCTCGAGGACGTCGCGGCCGGCTTCGAAAAGCGCCTTGGCCGACTCTTGCGCCTCTTCCAGCTGAGTTCGCGCCCGCCGGACGCCACCGACCGGCAGCATCGCGGTCTCGGAGGTCAGTTCGGCCGTGTCGACCAAGACTTCGACGAGGTCGGCCAGGATGCGACGGATCGACAACACCAGTTCGTCGAGCGAACCCGCCAGCGTGTTCAGGGCGTCTTCGACGTCGGAGCCCGCGATGTTGATGTCCCCGATGTACGCGACGAACGCATCGGCGTCCTTGCCGGACCACCCGGCGTCGAGACGGCCGAGGTCCTCCGACAGCTCCTTCGACACGGTGGCCGCGGTCATCGCCGCTTTTCGGAGCCGTCCCGCTTCGTCCTTCAGGTCCTCCCAGCGCCCCGCCAGCGGAGTCAGGTAGGCCTCGACCGGATCGATCAGCCCCAGATGGCCGGACAGCTCCGAAACAAAGGCGAGATGCGGCTCCGCATCCCCGATGAGGTCCTCACCTGCCGAGCCAGGCGCGTTTAGCGGGCTAAACGCGCTCGGCGCCGCCACAGGAGCGGCAGGGCGCGCGGACGCCATCGGGTGCGGGATGGAATCGGTCGGGTTCTCCGACTCGGCGATCATGCGGTTCAGAGCTCCACGGCGTGCTTGATCATCTGGGCGGCCTCGTCGTCGTGCCCGGCGTGCCGCGCGGTCACCGTGCGGAGGGCCTCCGACGCCGACCTCAGCGCGGCCGCGCCTTCCACCAGCTGACGCTGGATGGCCTCGGCCGCGCGTCCGTAAGACGCGCCGAGGCCCAGCTCCTCCCCCAGCGTGCCGTGGGATTCGACAGTGATGCCGTCTCCGGTCACCTCGGCGGCCGCCAGCTCGAGTTCTCCGGCGGCCGCGTCGACCCGCTTCGCGTAGTCACCGACGACGGTGCCGTCGATCTTCAGGCCGGCCACTGCGCCCTCCACTCACCCGACAGTGCTTGGGCGTTGAGACGCTTGTGCCGCCCCGAAGGTTCCCGCGATCAGTTTCCCGCCGGAGGCTGCTGCCCCTGCGTGGCGACCGATCCGGCCCTGTCGTCGATCGGCACCGTGTCGAACGCGCGAAGTACGTCCTGCGTGTTCAGCGACGCGCCGACCGGCAGGATCCTGACGATCGACTCCGGTGCGGGCACGCGCTTGTTGAGCCCGATCGAGTCCGCCGTGACAGCGTCAGGGATGCCGTAGCGGATCCCGCGATCGGAGATCAGCTGGATCGGCCCCTTGTCGAAGGTCTCCTTGCCGGTCGCCGACTGGACGACCGCCGCGAAACCGGGCTCCATGAAGAAGCTGTTGATCGGCGCGCCGACCGGGCCGGGAGTACCGATCTTGACCCCGGGCGCGGAACCGTCTGCGTTCCTGCCCTTCGGCAGCTTGTCGTCGACGAAAACCGCGGTGTGACCGTCCCGGCTGTTGCCGTCGCCGGTGATGGACCAGCTCAGGCAGGACACCCGGGAACCTTGGGTCGCGTTGAGCACCGTCGGCACGGTCTGGGGGTAGGCGTCGAGCTCGATGAAGCCCGGCTGCCCGGCGGCCACCCGCGTGACGTTGCGGATCTTGCCCAGCGCCACGGACATGACCGAAGTGCTGCCGTCGTTCTTCCCGGTCTGGACGATGTCCGCGACGGCCGGGGAGATGGACTGGATCCCTTCCCTCGTGATGAGGTGGAAGTCCTTCCGCCCTTCGGCCTGCTCGGTGGAGAAGACGTCACCAACCTTCATGCCTTCGATTTCGAAGCTGGGGTTCTCGCCCTTGCCCGTGACGTCCGGCTGCTTCAGCTCCGGCACCTCGGGGATCGCGTCCAGCAGGCCCTGGGAAATACCGCGAGGCTGGTCGGGCAGCTTCAACGCGGAGAGGACGGCACTGGCGTCGGGCTTGATCTCGGCCTTGACGGCGTTCGCGTTCGGGAGGTTGGGATTCGACGCCAGCCGGTAGATCAGATAGATCCTGCCGTTGGCGCCCCTGGCCATCAATGCCTCGTTCTGGCCGAGCTCACGGTTTCCGAGCTGTTTCACACCCGCGTAGACGGTCGTCTCGGTCTTCGTGAGATCTGGCCTGGGCACCGTCGGGTCGTACATGACCTCGTCGCACACACCCCAGTCCGGGGCGACACGCTGGCCTTCCGTCGGCATCAGCTGCGGGCCGTTGGGAATGCCCATGAGCTGACCGCGGGGAATGTTCTTCAGCTGTTCGTCCGAAACGACTGTGGGGTTCTTCACTTCGGAGGCCTGTGCGGGCCCGGAAGGCTTGCTGCCTGCCTGCTGCGCCCCTTGCTTGGACTGCGCGATGATCAGCAGCCGTGCGGAAGCGAGGTTGAAGGTCGGAATCAGTTTCTTCGGGTTCCCCGCAACGACGTACACCGTTCCGGACTGTTCGCCGATGACGATGTTGCCCGCCTCCGGAACGGAGGGTTTCGGGCTCAACAGCCCCCAGATGACGAAGACCAGTACGCCCAGCGCGGCCAGCACGATGCCCACGATGGTGGCGCGCGTGTGCGTGCGCATCGGGTCGTGGAGCATGACGGCGTCGCGACGGACCAGCGCGGATTGCATCCGGCGCAGAACGAACTGATAAGCCTGAACTTGAGACTTAGTAGTCGGTGTTGATGGCATTCTCGACCTACAGTCCTCCCCGTCGCGGTACGGTTCCGCAGGATAGCCGTACGGGGACCGTCTGGTGTGGGGTTTCTACCAACCCCAGCTAGTGTCAAGTTCCTCGGGACCGGCTTTCCGGGTACGCAGCACGCACGAGGGGAAGAGAAAGCGCGGATGTCCGTCACCACTCCTCCACGTCCGCCCGGCCCTCCGGGGTCTCAACCTCCAGGTCGCCCGCCGGGGCCGCCGCCAAGGCCCGGCAGACCAAATGGTCCTGGTGGCCCGGCCGGCGGCCAGGGAGGCCCCGGGGTTCCTCGTGGACCCGGTGGTCCCGGTGGTCCCGGTGGCCCTGGCGGACCGCAGGGGCCAGGCGGCCCCGGAGGTCCTGGGGGACCTAGTGGTCCTGGAGGCCCCAGTGGTCCGAGTGGCCCGGGCGGTCCTCCGTCCGGCGGCCCCGGCCCGCAGCCCGGTCCTCCGGCCACCCCCGCGCCGCGGATCGCCGCGCCGGCGCGGCGACGGACCGGCGGGATCAACCTCGGTCCGCTGCCCGTGGCGAACCTGGTCGTGCTCGAACTCGGGCTCGCGATCGGTCTCGTTCTCCTCGCGATCGACATGAAGCTGAAGTACGTCGCGATCGGTGTGCTCGGGGTCGCGATCATCATCGCGTTCCTGCGCTGGGGCGGCCGCTGGTTCACCCAATGGGCTGGACTCACCATGCGGTACATGTTCCGTTCGCACGATCGCGTGGCGGCTCCGCTTCCGCCGAGCAGCATCGAGACGCTCGCCACCGAAGAGGACGCCGTCACCGGCCCCGACGACGCCCGGGTGAACCTGCTTCGCCTCGCCGTTCCCGATCTCGTCGTCGCGCACGGCGTCGACCACGAACGCCAGCAGGTCGGCCTCGCGTGGAACGACGGGACGTGGACCGCGGTCCTGCTCGTCGAACCCGCGCCCGCGCTGATCACCCAGGCCGGCGGCGCGCCGAGCCTGCCGCTGTCCGCGCTCGCGCCGTGTTTGGAAGACCGCGGCGTGGTCCTCGACTCGATCCAGATGATCTGGCACTGCTACCCGGGCAGTGCGTCCCTTCCGTCGGACTCGCCGGCACTCAGCTCCTACATGGAGGTACTCGGCCCGCTCCCCGCGGCCGCGCGCCGGACGACGTGGGTCGCCATCCGGCTCGACCCGCGCCGGTGCCCGGCCGCCATCCGCGAACGCGGCGGCGGCGTCGTCGGTGCGCATCGCGCGCTGATCGGTGCGCTGTCGCGAGTGCGCAACGCCTTGGAGTCGCAGGGCGTGCCGACCCGGCCTCTCGACCCGGACGAGTTGCTGCGGTCCAGCATTTCGGCCGCGGAACTGACCGCGGTCGCCGGTTCGCCCGCGAAAGTCGGCCTGCAGGAGCGCTGGACCGGCGTTACCGCGGCGGGCATCGGACACGCGAGCTACGCGATCACCAGCTGGCCGAAGGGCAAGATCAGCGGCAGCCTGAACGCGCTGACCAGCGTCCGCGCGTTGTCGGCGACGGTGGCGATGTCGATCTCGCCGTCCGCCGATGAAGGCAAGATCGGCCTGCGGGGCATCGTGCGCCTGAGCGCGCGGAACCCGCGTGAACTGGACGCGGCCGACCAGCGGCTGCAGGGCATCTCGGACCGGCTGGGCGTGGCGCTGACGCCGTTGCGCGGCCTGCAGATCTCCGGGTTCTCCGCGACATTGCCGATCGGAGGCACGGCATGAGCACCCGTATGCGTGACGCCGGCCAGAACGCCGGTATCGCCCCGGAATTCACCGTCGACCCGGCGATGCTCGACGCGATCAGCCCGTCCGGCGACCGAGGCGGGATCGTCCTCGGCTCCGGACTCAAGGGTGAGCCGCTGACGATCTCCGCGCTCCGCTCGACGCCGACCCGGATCGTTCTCGTCGGAGGTCTGTACCTGGCTCGCCAGGTGGCGTTGCGGGCGATGGCGGTCGGAGCGTGGGTCGTCGTGGCGACCGGGCGACCGGCCGCGTGGCAGGTTCTCCCCCAGGCGGCGGGCAATCAGCCCAACGGCAGGCCGTCGCCGCTGGTACAGATCCGGCGGTTGTCGCCGGTGGACCTGCCGCGTCCGTCCGAGGACGCGCCGCTGCTGGTGGTGACCGACGGCGGCCCGACACCGCAGGACCTGTTCCCGCCGCGGTCGCCGTGGCAGACCACGGTCTACGTGCTGCCTTATCTGCATCCGCAGGCCGGGGCGACCGCGAACGCGGCCGACCTGGTGCTGATGCAGCGGCTCCCGCCTGGACAGGCCGAACTGGCCGCGCGGATCTGGCGACTCCCGCCGCAAATGATGAAGCAGCTCACGGCCTTGAAAGACGACCAAGTCGTCGCACTGGGACGCAACCTGTGGCGCCCTCTTCGCCTGGTCACCACCGCGAAAGAGCAGCAGATCCTGGGCCCCGTACGCCGCGGCGACTAAGCCGGCGCGGCGACTTTAGCAGCCTGATCGCGCTCTGCGGGGCACTGTCCACATCGGACAGTGTCCCCGTTTTGCGTCCCGCCCCGTTTCACGATTAGGCCGCTAAAGTCGACCTGGCTCGGGAAGCGGGTGGGGAGGTTGTCCGTCAAGGGGCAACTGCGCGGACTGTGGATAAGCCGGGGTTTGTGGATAAGTCGCCCCTGAAGGACCTGTGACGGCCATGCGTTGTCGGTCTTTTCGATCACGGTGTCGGCATGACCAAACCATTCGATTCATCCCATCTCCCCGACGTCTTCCGTGGCTCCGAGGCACGCAAAGCAGGCCTCATCACGGCAAGCCGCCTCCGCGGTCCCAGCGTGCGGAGGCTGTTCCAGGACGTCTACACGCGCGCTGACGTGGAGGTCACGCACGAGCTGCGCTGCCGAGGCGCCGCGCTACTGGCGCCTCCGGAAGCCGTGCTGACCGGACGATCGGCTGCGACCGTTCAAGGCATCGAGCTGGCCAACCCCAACGATCCGGTCGAGATGGTCGTACCGGAGAAATACCGCTTCGGACCGATAGACGGAATCAAGATTCGGCGTACCGAGATCAGGCCCGAAGAATCGGGGCCGTGGAACGGCATTCGTATCGCGCGTAAGACCCGGATCGCGCTGGACCTGCTCCTGCGGCTTTCTCCTCGAAAATCCGGTTGGGTGAGACGGCTCCGCACCGGCGTCCCCGATCTGGACCAGTTCATGAGAGCCGAGAAGCTGCGCGATCTACATCTCAACGGGGAGTTCTACGGTCGCCGCAATCGAGGAATCCGCCTGGCCAGACATGCTTTACGACTGTCCGATCCTCGCGCGGAGTCGCCCCCGGAATCGGAGGTTCGCATCGTGCTGGCCGCCGGCGGAATTACGGCGACACCTCGGTTCGAAGTCATCTCTCGAACGGGTCATTTCGTCGCTCGCCTCGATCTAGGAGACGAGGAGTACAAGGTCGCAATCGAATACGACGGACGCTGGCACAACACGCCAGCGCAACGAGCTCACGATCGGAAACGCCGAAGACGAGCGGAAGCCGAAGGCTGGCGCTTCGTCATCGTCACCGCGGAAGACCTGGCGACCGATTTCGAAGGCATCGTCGAGGCCGTCCTGCGTGCCCGCCGCGGCCCGGTTAGCCCGCTAACTGTGCCGCGCCCGGGTCAGGAGGGGGTGCGCATGGCGCGCGTTTGATCGGCGCGGGCGGCGAGTTCCGTGTCCGGCGGGTAGTCGACGGCCATCAGCGACAGGCCGTGTGCGGGAGCGACAGCGCTGTCGCGCGTGCGGTTCTCCAAGACGTCGCCGGGCCAACCCAGCGCACGACGGCCGTCTCCGACCAGAAGCAGTGCCCCGACCAGGCTGCGCACCATCGAGTGGCAGAACGCGTCAGCGGAGACGTCGACCTCGACCGCGTGTGGTCCGGTCCGCCGCCAGACAAGCCGCTGCAGCTCGCGAATTGTCGTGCTGCCTTCGCGCTGCTTGCAGAAGGCCGCGAAGTCCTGGAGCCCCAAGAGGGACGCCGACGCCTCGTTCATCGCGTCGATCGAAAGCGGCCGTCCCCAGGCCAAGGTGTCGTGACGCCGCAAGGGATCCACTCCCCACGGCGCATCCGAGACGCGGTAACGATAGTGCCGTCGCACAGCGGAGAACCGCGCGTCGAACCCCGGGGCGGCCACCCGAGCACCCAGCACCCGCACGTCACCCGGCAGGTACCGATTCCAGCGGTGACGCATCCGCCCCAGGTCGGGAATACCTTGCTCGTCCAGTTCAAGGCGACCGGATCGCGTTTTGCCCGCTAAAGGCGACACGTCGACGTGGACCACCTGGCCGGCCGCGTGCACACCGGCATCGGTGCGGCCGGCGACGACGACGGACTTCGGGACCGAGGCTCCTGGAGGCTGCTTCGCGAGCGCTTCTTCGAGGAGTCCCTGAACGGTGCGCCGCCCGGGCTGCCGCGCCCAGCCGGAGAAATCGGTGCCGTCGTAAGAGACATCCAGACGCAGACGAACGAGCCCGCCCTCCGCAGTGGGAGTGGCGGGCTCGTCCGGGGTGTTCGGTGCCGTCAGGACGTCAGTCCTTCTTGCTGTCCGCGTCCGCGGCGGGGGCCTCAGCGGCTCCGTCGGCGGCGGGAGCCTCGGTGGCCTCCGGAGCGTCAGCGGCGGCCGTGTCGGCTGCCTCGGTGGTCTCCTCGGCGGCCGGGGCGGCAGCCTTCGGCTCGTCCTTGGCGAACTTCGTCTTGCGCGCGGCCTCGGCCTCGGCGGTGACGGTCTTCTCGGCCACCAGTTCGATGACCGCCATGGGGGCGTTGTCGCCCTTGCGTGCCATCGTCTTGGTGATCCGGGTGTAACCACCCGGACGCTCCGCGAAGAACGGACCGATTTCGGCGATCAGCTTGTGCACGACGTCCTTGTCGCGCACGATGCGCTGGATCTGACGACGGTTGTGCAGGTCGCCCCGCTTCGCCTTCGTGATCAGCTTTTCGGCCAGCGGGCGCACCCGCCGGGCCTTCGCCTCGGTCGTCGTGATCTTGCCGTGCTCGAACAGCTGCGTGGCCAGATTGGCCAGGATCAGCCGCTCGTGCGCGGGCGACCCGCCGAGACGGGGTCCCTTTGTGGGGGTGGGCATCGGTTCTCCTCGTTCAGCTCACAGCTGGAGGCCGGGGCTCCCCCACCCCTACCGGTGAGGGAGCCGAAGCTGGCCCTACAGCTGCTCCGTCTCTGCGTAGTCCTGGCCATCGTCGTGGCCATTGTCCGAAATTCCGTCCGTGATGCTGTCGACGCCCTCGGACCAGCCTTCACCGTCGTAGCTGGCCGCGGCCGCGGTCGGGTCGAACCCGGGCGGGCTGTCCTTCAGCGCGAGGCCGAGACCGACGAGCTTGAGCTTGACCTCGTCGATCGACTTCGCGCCGAAGTTGCGGATGTCCAGCAGGTCGGCCTCGCTGCGCGAGACCAGTTCGCCGACGGTGTGGATGCCCTCGCGCTTGAGGCAGTTGTACGACCGGACGGTGAGGTCCAGGTCCTCGATCGGCATCGCGTAGGCGGCGATGGTGTCCGCCTCCTGCGGCGACGGGCCGATCTCGATGCCCTCGGCGTCGACGTTCAGCTCGCGCGCGAGACCGAACAGCTCCACCAGCGTCTTACCGGCCGACGCGACAGCGTCCCGCGGCGTGATCGACGGCTTCGTCTCCACGTCCAGGATCAGCTTGTCGAAGTCGGTGCGCTGCTCGACACGGGTCGCCTCGACCTTGTAGGTCACCTTCAGCACCGGGGAGTAGATGGAGTCGACCGGGATCCGGCCGATCTCCGCGCCCGCCTGCTTGTTCTGCAGGGCCGGAACGTAACCGCGGCCGCGCTCGACGACGAGCTCGATCTCGAGCTTGCCCTTGCCGTTCAGCGACGCGATGTGCAGATCCGGGTTGTGCACGGTGACACCGGCCGGGGGCACGATGTCGGCAGCGGTGACCTCACCGGGGCCCTGCTTGCGCAGGTACATGGTGACCGGCTCGTCCTCTTCCGAGGAGACCACGAGCTCCTTGAGGTTCAGGATGATGTCGGTGACGTCTTCCTTCACCCCGGGAACGGTGGTGAACTCGTGCAGCACACCGTCGATGCGGATGCTCGTCACGGCCGCGCCCGGAATGGACGACAGCAGCGTGCGCCGCAGCGAGTTGCCGAGCGTGTAGCCGAAGCCGGGCTCCAGCGGTTCGATGGTGAACCGGGAGCGGGTCTCGTTGACCGTCTCTTCGCCGAGAGCCGGCCGCTGGGAAATCAGCATCTTTCCTAATTCCTTTCCAAACGGCGCCCGCCATATGACACCGAAAGGGATGGCGAAACGGCGGCGCACTCCGGGCGCCGCCGCCCGTGCCCACACCGGGCCGGGGTTTCCCCGGCCCGGTGATGGATCACTTCGAGTAGAGCTCGACGATCAGCTGTTCCTGGACCGGAACGTCGATCTGAGCGCGCTCCGGGAGCTGGTGGACCAGCACCCGGAGGTTGGACGGAACAACCTGGAGCCACGCGGGAACGGGACGCTCGCCGAACGACTCCTTGGCAGCGACGAAGGGCAGCATCGCGAACGACTTCGGCCGCACGTCGATGATGTCCCACTTGCTGACCTGGTACGAGGGCACGTTGACCTTGACGCCATTGACCACGAAGTGACCGTGGCTCACCAGCTGACGCGCCTGACGGCGGGTGCGGGCGATGCCGGCGCGGTAGATCACGTTGTCCAAACGGGACTCGAGGATCTGCAGCAGGTTCTCACCGGTCTTACCCGGACGCCGGACGGCTTCCTTGTAGTACCGGACGAACTGACGCTCGAGAACGCCGTAGGTGTAGCGAGCCTTCTGCTTCTCCTGCGACTGCAGGAGGTACTCGGACTCCTTGATGCGCCCGCGGCCGTGCTGGCCCGGCGGGTAGGGGCGACGCTCGAAAGCCTGGTCGCCGCCGATGAGGTCAACCTTGAGGCGACGCGAAATACGCGTCGCGGGGCCGGTGTAACGAGCCATTTCTTCTTACTCCTCCCCGTTCCTCAGACCCGGCGCCGCTTGGGCGGGCGGCAGCCGTTGTGAGGCTGCGGGGTCACGTCCTGGATGGTGCCGACCTCGAGGCCGGCCGCCTGCAGCGAGCGGATCGCCGTCTCGCGGCCCGAACCCGGGCCCTTCACGAAAACGTCGACCTTCTTCATGCCGTGCTCGGCAGCCTTGCGGGCGGCGTTCTCGGCGGCCATCTGCGCGGCGAACGGGGTGGACTTACGCGAGCCCTTGAAGCCCACGTGACCACTCGACGCCCACGCGATCACGGCACCGGTCGGGTCCGTGATCGAGACGATGGTGTTGTTGAAGGTGCTCTTGATGTGCGCGTGGCCGTGCGCGACATTCTTCTTTTCCTTACGGCGGACCTTCTTGGCCCCCGCCGCAGTACGAGACTTCGGTGGCATGTTCTGAGGGTTCTCCTGTTAGCGCGCGTTCTCTTGGTGAGCGGCGACCGCTTCGGCCTGGCCGCGCCGGATGATCGAACCGGCGTCGGTGTACAGGTTGCGGAGCGCCATCGGGCGGGCGTAAAGCGCCTTGGGCGAGACACATGCCGAGCCGCGGCGGTGAACGCCGCCCATCTGCACGACCTTCTTGCCCTGGACGCTCACTTCTTGCCAGCCTTCTTCTTGCCGGCGACCGTCTTCTTCGGACCCTTACGGGTACGGGCGTTCGTCTTGGTCCGCTGACCACGGACGGGAAGTCCGCGACGCCAGCGAAGGCCCTCGTAACACCCGATCTCGATCTTCCGACGGATGTCGGCGTTCACCTCACGGCGAAGGTCACCCTCGACCTTGAAGTTCTCTTCGATGTAAACCCGCAGCTTGGCGAGGTCGTCATCGCTCAGATCCTTGACGCGAGTGTCCGCGTTGAGCTCGGCAGCCGCGACGAGCTGCTTCGAGCGGGTACGGCCGATGCCGTAGATGTAAGTCAGCGCGATCTCCAACCGCTTTTCGCGGGGGAGGTCTACGCCAGCGAGTCGTGCCATTGGCGTTGATGCTCCTTCATAGAATTCGTCTTCAGGTCTGCTCCCCGTCCGGTCCCGGGACCGACTCGCCTGTCGTGCCCTCGGCTCGCGCTTCGGGTGTCCCGGCCCCGGCCTGAAGTCCGGGGGTGAACCGGGCCGTTCGCACGGCCCGGCAGGTGCGGGGAGATTGTGTAGCCGTCAATCCACTCTGTACGAGTGCGAGTGATCAGCCCTGCCGCTGCTTGTGCCGCAGGTTCTCGCAGATCACCATGATCCGGCCGTGACGGCGGATCACTTTGCACTTGTCGCAGATTTTCTTGACGCTCGGCTGAACCTTCACGTCTCCTGCTCTCCTGCTTGTACTAACTCGTCGTGATCACTTGTAGCGGTAGACGATGCGACCACGAGACAAGTCGTAGGGCGAGAGCTCCACGACAACCCTGTCCTCGGGCAGAATGCGAATGTAGTGCTGCCGCATCTTGCCGCTGATGTGTGCAAGGACCTTGTGGCCGTTCTCCAACTCGACGCGGAACATCGCGTTGGGGAGCGGCTCGACTACGCGGCCTTCGACCTCGATGGCCCCGTCTTTCTTGCCCATGTCCTCCGCATTTCCTGTCGCTACGCTGTGTTATCAGTCAGAGCTTGAGTGCTTGGCTGGGTGGTGCGTCGGCACACTCCACCCGGGGTCCAATGTTCGTTCGCGAGAATTCACGAGCGCGCAGGATCCGGGCGCGATGAGTACACCGACTTGACAGTGTACGCAACCCGTGTCGCGAGGCCCAGACGGGGGGTAACTGTGTTACATGCCCCGGGCTCGCCGGAAGCGACCTCCCCCATCATACGCCTCCACCGACCTGCGTTTAGCGGGCTGATCGCGACCTGGCGGGCCTATTGCCCGGCGTGCTCGGCGGCCCCGAGGTGTGCCCGATGGGGGCAGCGCCCAGACGCCTCAGGCGAGGCGGGGCACTGCGCCGACCAGCGGGCGGACTTGCGTTTCGCGGCCTAACCGCGACCTGGCGCCCACCTGGGCGCACTTGCGTTTAGCGGGCTAAACGCGATCTGGGGCCGGAGAGGGTCAGGCGTCTTCGGGGGCGGTCAGCACCCACGGGCCGTCGTCGGTGATGGCGACGGTGTGTTCCCAGTGCGCGGCCCGCGAGCCGTCCGCTGTCACGACGGTCCAACCGTCGTCGAGCTCGACGGTCTCACCACCACCACCACCACCACCGGTCAGCATGGGCTCGATCGCGAGCGC
Source organism: Amycolatopsis sp. cmx-11-32 (assembly GCF_047608695.1). Lineage (NCBI taxonomy): Bacteria > Bacillati > Actinomycetota > Actinomycetes > Pseudonocardiales > Pseudonocardiaceae > Amycolatopsis > Amycolatopsis sp. cmx-11-32. The sequence goes on from NZ_JADNQN010000001.1 coordinate 515,141, forward strand.
CATTCCGGTCTTGAGTCTCGGGCCCTTGCCGGGCTTACCGAGGTTCGGCAGGAACGGGTCCATGTGCATCTGGCGCCCGATCCCGTGACCGCCGTACTCGACGATCATCCCGTACTCGATGCCGTCATCCTGGCCGGCCTTCTCGGCCGCGGTCTGCACGGCATGCGAGATGTCTGTGAGCCGCCCACCGGATGACACCGCGGCGATCCCCGCCCACATCGCCGCCTCGGTGGCCGCCGAAAGCGCGAGATCCGCCTTCGACACCTCACCGATCGCGAGAGTGACCGCGGAGTCGCCGTGCCAACCGTCGAGGATCGCGCCGCAATCCACCGAGATGATGTCGCCCTCGTTCAAGGCCTGCGTCTTCGACGGGATGCCGTGCACGATCTGCTCGTTCACCGAAGCGCAGATCGACGCAGGGAAGCCGTGGTAACCCTTGAACGAGGGCACCGCGCCGGCGTCGCGGATCGTCTGCTCGGCGAGTTCGTCGAGATCGGCCGTCGTCGCCCCTGGCTTGGCGATCTCGCGCACCGCGGTGAGGGTGCGCCAGACGATCAGACCGGCCGCGCGCATCGCCTGGAGCTCGCCCGGGGTCTTGAGTTCGATCATGCGCCCACGACGAAGCCGTTGCAGTACACGCAGTCCTCCGAGGTTCACGTGCGGTCGCGCAGCGCTTCCAGCACGCGGACGGAGATCTCGTCGACCGAGCCGACACCGTTGACCGTGACCAGGATGTCCGCGTAGTACTCGAGCAGCGGAGCCGTCTCGGACACGTAGATCTGCTGGCGACGACGGATGACCTCTTCGGTGTCGTCCGAGCGGCCACGGGACAGCAGCCGCTCGACGACGACGTCTTCGGAGACCTGGAGCTGGATGACCGCGTTCAGTTCGGTGTCGACCTCGCCGAGGATCTCACCGAGGACGTCAGCCTGCTTCGTGTTGCGGGGGAAGCCGTCCAACAGGAAACCGACCTTGGCGTCGGGTTCGGCAAGACGCTCACGCACCATCTCGTTCGTGACCGAATCGGGCACGAGTTCACCGGAATCCAGGTAGCGCTTGGCTTCCTGGCCCAGCGGCGTCTGCTCCCCCACGTGGGCGCGGAACAGATCGCCGGTCGAGATATGCGGGATCCGGAGCTTCTCCGACAGTGCTACCGCCTGAGTACCTTTGCCCGCGCCAGGAGGGCCAACAAGAACCAGGCGCGTCACTTCAAGAACCCTTCGTAGTTACGTTGCATCAGCTGGCTTTCGATCTGCTTCACGGTGTCGAGACCGACACCGACCATGATCAGCACAGCCGTGCCACCGAACGGGAAGTTCTGGTTGTTCCCGCTACCGGTAACGGACAGGAAGAAGTTCGGGAGGATCGCGATGATGCCCAGGTACAGCGAGCCCGGCAGGGTGATCCGGCCGAGGACGTAGCTGAGGTACTCCGCGGTGGGACGGCCCGGGCGGATACCCGGGATGAAGCCACCGAACTTCTTCATTTCTTCCGCACGCTCGTCCACGTTGAACGTGATCGTGATGTAGAAGTACGTGAAGAAGATGATCAACGCGAAGTACAGCAGGACGTGCGCCCAGCTGGACTGGTTGACGATGTAGTTCTGGATGAAGACCTGCCACCCGGCGTTGCTGTTGGCGTCAGCGACGAGGCGGCTGATCAGATCCGGCAGGTAGAGCAGCGACGAGGCGAAGATGACCGGGATGACACCGGCCTGGTTCACCTTGATCGGCAGGTAGGTCGAGGTCCCGCCGTACATGCGGCGGCCGATCATGCGCTTGGCGTACTGCACCGGGATCCGGCGCTGGCCCTGCTCGACGAAGATGACGCTGGCGATGATCACCAGGCCGAACACGCAGATGAGGGTGAACACCACGGGGCCCGCGCTGCTGAGGATGTTGCCACCCTCGATCGGGATGCGGGCGGCGATGTTCAGGAAGATCAAGACGGACATACCGTTTCCGACGCCGCGCTCGGTGATCAGCTCACCCAGCCACATCATGACGGCGGTACCGGCGGTCATCGTGATGACGATGATGGCCAGCGTGTAGACGCTGTTGTCCGGGATGATCGCGGTGTCGCACTGCGGGAAGAGCTGCTTGCGGTCGGCGAGCGCCACCACACCGGTGGCCTGCAGAACCGCGAGGGCGATCGTCAGGTACCGGGTGTACTGGGTCAGCTTGCCCTGGCCGGCCTGGCCTTCCTTCTTCAGCTCCTCGAACCGTGGGATGACCACGGTGAGGAGCTGGACGATGATGCTCGCCGTGATGTACGGCATGATGCCGGTCGAGAACAGCGACAGCTGCAGCAGTGCACCGCCACTGAACAAGTTCAGCAGCTGATAGACGCCCTCCTGCGACCCGGTTTCCGTACATTTCTGGACGGCGGAGTACGAGATGCCCGGGGCCGGGATGGTGGCACCGATTCGGTAGACCGCGACGATGGCTAGCGTGAACAGGATCTTCTTACGTAGATCCGGCGTCGCGAGAGCCGAGCGGAAGGCGCTGAGCACGCGGGGGACCTCCTCGGCGTCGTCGGCTGTCGTACCGACGATCGGCTTGGCCGACCTAGGGCCGGCAGGAACACACAGCTTTCTGGCACAAGCCAGGAACGCTTCGGGGCACACTCGTCCCGAAGCGTGTCGCCGACTCTAACAGCTTCACGGGGCGTGTCCGCAGTGCGTGTGGGTTTTCCGAACGAAGGTTGGTCCGCGAGGTTGATCGGCTTCCGCTTCTCGCTCCGGAACCTTGACAGATCGCCTTGTCGTTCCGTGCTTTCCGAGCCCATCGGATCGCGATTAGCCCGCTAAACGCACCGTGATCGGGGGTGGGTTCAGAGGCTCGACGCGGCGAGGGCTCCCGCCATGCCGAGGCACACGACACCGGTACCCCGATCGACGTTGCGGGCGACTTCACGAGCGCGCCGGCTCCGATGGAGGTCACGCCCGCGACGAGCTCGGCGACCACGTAAATGGCGCCGGGGGTCGCGATCTGGGCAGAAAAGGAGCCGTGAGCTGCGTCGATGAACTGGGGCACGAACGCGGCGAAGATGAGGATCGCCTTCGGGTTCGTGATCGCGACGACGAATTCCTTCCTCGCGACCTGCGGGGCCGGTACGGATTCAGTGTCCTGCGGCCCCGGGACCAGCGGTCCGCTCACCGCGGAACGTCGGCCACGGCAGCCGTCCGCCGATCCAGACCAGATAGGGGACACCTACCGATTTGATCACTGTGAGTGCAACTTCGGAGGCGGCGAGGAGTTGCCCAAGTCCTGCGGCGACGGTAGCGATCAACACTGTGAATGCACCCAATCGGCCTAACAGGCCCACCAGCCCTTTCCATCCACCCTGTGTCATGCCGTGGTGCAGGCTGAGCTGATTGTTCGCCCCTGGCGTAAAAGCCACGAGCACCGCCGCACCGAAAAGACCACCGCCCAGTCATCGGCCACCTCCACCCCCACGGTGTCGACCGACGCGAGCGCCTTTAGCGGGCTAATCGCGCGCTTTCGGGCCGGGATCCGGCGGAGGGACGAAGGCTGAATAGTCCGGAGGGGACATCGGCTGAGGTTCCGGCGGCAGCACCGCGATGTAAATGCCGTCCTTGGAGTGGGCAGGTCCGCGAGCCCCGGCTCATCGCTCACCGGCATTTCGACCTCCTCGACACGGTGAGTCATGACCGCCGCGCCCACCGCGGCGACCACGGCCGCGAACAGAGCCCATAAGCCCGCACTGAGCGTCATCGCCGATTCGGTGGGTTCTCCCAGCTGTTGTCCGGATCCCAGCATGGTGACGGTGAGACGACTCCTGGGAGGAATACCGCCCCGATGGTGACGAACCATCGATCCAAGGTTCCCGGCCGTCGTAAGAGGGCGGCACGGGCGCTGACGATCGTGGCCGCCAACAGGATCGTCGCGGCGATCAGGAGAGGAATACCGACAGGCGACGTCGACATCGTAAGGCTGCGTCCCCCGGGCTGGTTGATCATTGTTTCCCACGCGCCTTGAACGACCACGATCACGAGCTTGTCGCTGCGATCGAAGTCGAGTCGATGCTCCGTGGTGAAGAACGGGAAGAAGCAGCCGACGAGGGTCAGTACCACTGCCAGAGCCGCCAGGCCCGCTGCGACCTGCCCGCGAGGCTCGGGCTGGTCAGACCGGACCGGCACGCCTGCGGGGTCCATGGGACCTGACACCGAGATGACCGTCGGCGGCGCGACCGGCTGCTGCTGAAAGGGCTGCGGATCCTGCCCGGAAGGTGTTTCACCTCGCGAGCCTTCCAGCTCAGACCCCCGCCCGCCACGCTCGCCGCCTGGTGCGTTTAGCCCCCTGATCGCGATCTGAGCGGCGGGCACCTGGGCGACCGGCGGAGCGCGATTAGGGGGCGAAAGTCGCTCTCTGTGCCTTTGGCCCCAGATCGCGATTAGGGGGCTAAACGCAAGTCGGCGGGAGCGCCGGGGAGAAGGGACCGGATCGCACTTAGCCCGCGAAAGTCGAAGCCGCCGGGAGGAGCGCAAGCGAAAGGCCCGCCGGGCGGAGCCGGGCGGGCCTTTCGGTGAAGCGAGCGAAGAAAGCTCAGAGCGTGGTGGCGGAGCCACCGGCGGCGGAGAGCTTCTCCTTGGCGGAGCCGGAGAAAGCGTCGGCGGTGACGTCCAGCTTGACGCCGTTCAGGTCACCGTTGCCGAGTACCTTCACGAGCTTGTTCTTGCGAACAAGGCCCTTCGCGACGAGCTCCTCGTTGCCGACCTTGCCACCGTCCGGGAAGACGCGGGCGATGTCGCCCAGGTTCACCGGCTGGTACTCGGTACGGAAACGGTTCTTGAAGCCGCGCAGCTTCGGCAGCCGCATGTGGATGGGCATCTGCCCACCCTCGAAACCGGCGGGCACGTTCTTCCGGGCCTTGGTGCCCTTGGTACCGCGACCGGCGGTCTTGCCCTTCGAGCCCTCACCACGGCCGACGCGCATCTTCTCGCGCTTCGCGCCCGGAGCCGGACGAAGGTGGTGGATCTTGATGGCAGTCATGCCTTGACCTCCTCGACCTCCACCAGGTGGCGGACCGTGTGGATGAGGCCGCGAACCTGGGGGGTGTCTTCACGCACGACACTCTGCCGGATCTTGCGCAGCCCGAGGGTGCGCAGCGATTCACGGTGATTGTGCTTCGTGCCGATCTTGCTCTTGACCTGGGTCACCTTGAGCTGAGTCATGTCAGACCCCCTGACCCGCACGCTGACGCAGCATCCGAGCGGGGGCGACGTCCTCGAGCGGGAGACCGCGGCGGGCCGCGACCTCTTCGGGACGCTGCAGACCCTTCAGGGCCGCCACGGTCGCGTGCACGATGTTGATCGCGTTGTCGGAGCCAAGCGACTTCGACAGCACGTCGTGGACACCCGCGCACTCCAGCACCGCGCGCACCGGACCACCGGCGATGACACCGGTACCGGCGGACGCCGGACGGAGCAGCACGACACCGGCGGCTTCCTCACCCTGGATGGGGTGGGGAATGGTGCCACCGACGCGGGGAACGCGGAAGAAGTTCTTCTTCGCCTCCTCGACGCCCTTGGCGATGGCCGCGGGAACTTCCTTGGCCTTGCCGTAGCCGACGCCGACCTGACCGTCACCGTCACCGACGACCACCAGGGCGGTGAAGCTGAAGCGACGACCACCCTTGACGACCTTGGCGACGCGGTTGATCGTCACGACCTTCTCGAGGTGCGGGGTCTTGTCCTGGCCGGCCCCGCCACGACCGCTGTCGCGACGATCCCGGCCGCCACCACGACGTTCATTGCGGTCGTTGCCGCCCTGCCCGCCGGGTCCGCCCTGGCCGCCGCCGAATTGCCGTGTACGTCCCGGCATCAGGCTTTCCTTCCATTCACGAGCATCTGCATCAGAATTCCAACCCCGCTTCACGGGCGGCGTCGGCCAGTGCGGCGATGCGGCCGTGGTAGGCGTTACCGCCACGGTCGAACACCACAGCCGAGACACCGGCGTTCTTGGCGCGAGCGGCGAGAAGCTCCCCGACCTTGGCGGCCTTGGCCTTCTTGTCGCCGTCCAGCGCACGGACGTCCGCCTCGAGGGTGGACGCCGACGCCAGGGTCTTGCCGGCGAGGTCGTCGATCAGCTGCACGGCGATATGCCGCGAGGACCGCTTGACGACCAGACGCGGACGCAGGTCCGTGCCGTTGATCTTCTTGCGGAGCCGGAAGTGCCGACGGGCCTTCGCGACGCGGCGGCGGGTCGAGATGTCCTTGCCGACCGGCTTGCGCTTCGTAGTCGTGTCGCTCATGATCACTTACCCGTCTTTCCGACCTTGCGGCGGATTTTCTCACCCTCGTAGCGCAGGCCTTTGCCCTTGTACGGGTCCGGGCGGCGCAGCTTGCGGATGACCGCGGCGATCTGGCCGACCTTCTGCTTGTCGATGCCCGAAACCGAGAACCGGGTGGGGGTCTCGACCTTGAAGGTGATGCCTTCCGGGGCCTCGATCTTCACCGGGTGGCTGTAGCCGAGGGCGAACTCGAGGTCCGAACCCTTGGCCTGCACCCGGTAACCGACACCGTGGATCTCAAGCTTCTTCTCATAGCCCGCGGTCACGCCGACGACAAGGTTGTTGACCAGCGTCCGGGTGAGACCGTGCAGGGCACGGCTGTTGCGTTCCTCGTCGGGACGCTTCACCTGCAGCGTGCCGTCCTCGGCGCGCTCCACGGTGATCGGCTCGGCGATGATGTGCTCAAGGGTGCCCTTGGGTCCCTTGACCCTGATCTGCTGACCTTCGATGGTCACGTCGACCCCGGAGGGGACGGCGACCGGCAGCTTTCCGATGCGTGACATGTCTGTGCCCCCTTCCTTACCAGACGTAGGCGAGGACTTCGCCGCCCACGCTGTTGCGCTTGGCCTGACGGTCGGTCTGGAGGCCGGAGGACGTCGAGATGATCGCGACGCCGAGGCCACCGAGAACGTTCGGCAGTTCGGTCGATTTTGCGTAGACCCGCAGCCCGGGCTTGGACACGCGGCGGAGGCCGGCGATGCTGCGCTCACGGTTGGGGCCGTACTTCAGCTCCACGACGAGGTTCTTGTGCTTCTCGCCCGGCTCGTCGCGGTAGCTCGCGATGTAGCCCTCGCGCTTGAGGATCTCGGCGATGTTCGCCTTGATCTTCGAGTGGGGAAGCACGACCTCGTCGTGGTAAGCCGAGTTCGCGTTACGCAGACGGGTCAAGAAGTCTGCGATGGGGTCGGTCATCGTCATGGTGACCTGTCAACCTTTCTCGCCCTGGTTCCCTGCGGAGCGCGGGGCCTGTGGCGAAGTGGGAGTTAAAAAAGACTCTTACCAGCTGGACTTGCGGACACCGGGCAGCTCGCCCGCGTGTGCCATCTCGCGAAGGCAGATCCGGCAGAGCCCGAACTTGCGGAACACCGAGTGCGGGCGACCGCACCGCTGGCAGCGCGTGTAACCGCGAACCTTGAACTTCGGCGTCTTCGCGGCCTTGTGGACCAGTGCTTTCTTGGCCATCGACTCAGTTCTCCTTGAACGGGAAGCCGAGCTTGCGAAGCAGCGCGCGGCCCTCGTCGTCGGTGTTGGCGGTGGTGACGACAGTGACGTCCATACCGCGCGGGCGGTCGATGGCGTCCGGATCGATCTCGTGGAACATCGACTGCTCGTTGAGACCGAACGTGTAGTTGCCGTTACCGTCGAACTGCTTCGGCGAAAGCCCGCGGAAGTCACGGATACGCGGCAGCGCGATGGTCAGCAGCCGGTCGAGGAACTCCCACATCCGGTCGTTGCGCAGCGTGACGCGCGCACCGATCGGCTGGCCCTCACGCAGCTTGAACTGCGCGATGGACTTGCGAGCCTTGCGAACCTCGGGCTTCTGCCCGGTGATCGCGGCCAGGTCGCGGATGGCGCCTTCGATCAGCTTGCTGTCACGGGCGGCGTCACCGACACCCATGTTCACGACGACCTTGACGACGCCCGGGATCTGGTGGACGTTCTCGAAGGAGAACTCCTCCTGGAGCTGTCCCTTGATCTCCTCGCGGTACCGCACCTTGAGGCGCGGGGCGATCTTCTCTGCGGTGGTCATGATCAGATGTCCTTACCGTTCCGGCGCGAGACCCGGACCTTCTTGCCGTCCTCGCCGATGCGGTAGCCCACCCGGGTCGGCTTGCCGTCGGAGTCGACGACCATCACGTTCGAGACGTGGATGGGCGCCTCCTGCGTGACGATGCCGCCGGACTGCGCGCCGCGCTGGGTCTGGGAGATCCGCGTGTGCTTCTTGATCCGGTTCACGCCCTCGACCAGCACGCGCTCGCGCTCGGGGTAGGCCTGAATGACCTTGCCCTTGGCGCCCTTGTCCTTGCCGGCGACGACGACGACCGTGTCGCCCTTCTTCACCTTCATGCTCTACAACACCTCCGGCGCGAGCGAAATGATCTTCATGAACTTTCGGTCGCGCAGCTCGCGGCCCACCGGGCCGAAGATGCGGGTGCCGCGGGGCTCATTGTCGTTCTTGATGAGCACAGCAGCGTTCTCGTCGAAGCGGATGTAAGAACCGTCCGGACGACGGCGCTCCTTGCGCGTGCGAACGATGACAGCCTTGACGACGTCACCCTTCTTCACGCCGGCGGCCGGCATGGCGTCCTTCACGGTGGCGACGATGATGTCGCCGATACCCGCGTAGCGCCGCCCCGAACCGCCGAGAACGCGGATGCAAAGGATTTCCTTCGCGCCCGTGTTGTCGGCAACCCGTAGCCGCGACTCCTGCTGGATCACGTCAACTCCTGTATGTCGCGCTGGTTCTCGCGCCGAAGCGCGAGCCTTGCGGAACTAAGGGACTCAAAAAGAGCCCTACTTACTTGGCCTTCTCCACGATCTGCACCAGGCGCCAGCGCTTGGTCGCCGACAGCGGGCGGGTCTCCATCAAGGTGACCTTGTCGCCCGTGCCCGCCTCGTTGTTCTCGTCGTGCACCTTGACCTTCTTGGTGCTGCGGAGAACCTTGGCGTAGCGCCGGTGCTTCTTGCGGTCCTCGAGCTCGACCACGATCGTCTTGTTCATCTTGTCCGAGACGACATAGCCCTCACGGACCTTGCGGTCGTTGCGGCCGGCCGCCTCGGTGGGCTGCTCGCTCATGCGGCACCTTCACTCTCGGCGTCAGGGGAAACGGACAGGCCGAGTTCACGCTCGCGCATGACCGTGTAGATCCGCGCGATGTCCGTGCGGACGGTACGCAGACGGCGGTTGTTGTCGAGCTGTCCGGTCGCCATCTGGAAGCGGAGGTTGAAAAGCTCCTCCTTGTATTCCTTCAGACGCAGAACGAGCTCTTCCGCGGTGAGCTCACGAAGCTCCGATGCCAGAGCGGCACCTGCCTTCGCCATCAGAACTCACCACCTTCACGGGTCACGATGCGGCATTTCATGGGCAGCTTGTGGATCGCGCGACGGAGCGCCTCGCGGGCGGTCTCCTCGTTCGGGAAGCTGATCTCGAACATCACGCGACCCGGCTTCACGTTGGCGACCCACCACTCGGGCGAACCCTTACCGGAACCCATACGGGTTTCCGCCGGCTTCTTGGTCAGCGGGCGGTCAGGGTAGATGGTCGTCCACACCTTGCCACCACGCTTGATGTGACGCGTCATGGCGATACGAGCGGACTCGATCTGCCGGTTGGTCACGTAGCTGTGCTCAAGCGCCTGGATGCCGTACTCGCCGAAGCTCACATTCGTACCGCCCTTGGCGGCACCGTGGCGCTTCGGGGAGTGCTGCTTCCGGTGCTTGACCCTGCGCGGGATGAGCACGTGTCAGCCCTCCGTCTTTTCTGCAGTCTCAGCAGCCGGGGCCTCGGTGGCCGCGGGGGCGGCGTCGCCCTTGGCGGCGGCAGCGGCGCTGCCATCTGCCTCTCGAGCGGCGGCCCGTCCGGCTTCGGTCGAGGTCGGCGTCGTGCCCGACGCACCGGAACGGCGCGGGCGGGCGGGACGGTCTCCACGGTCACGGCGCGGGGCACGCTCGGCGGCCGCGGCGGCGTCGCGCGCCTCACGGGCCTTGAGGCCGCCCACGAGCTCGCCCTTGTAGATCCACACCTTCACACCGATGCGACCGAACGTCGTCTTGGCCTCGAAGAAGCCGTAGTCGATGTCGGCGCGCAGCGTGTGCAGCGGGACGCGGCCATCGCGGTAGTGCTCGGAGCGGGACATCTCGGCACCGCCGAGACGACCGCCGCACTGCACGCGGATGCCCTTGACCTGCGGCGAACGCATGGAGGTCTGGATCGCCTTGCGCATCGCGCGGCGGAACGCCACCCGGTTGCTCAGCTGCTCCGCGACACCCTGAGCGACGAGCTGGGCGTCGGCCTCGGGGTTCTTGACCTCGAGGATGTTCAGCTGGACCTGCTTGGCGGTCAGCTTCTCCAGCGCGCCGCGGATCCGGTCGGCCTCCGCACCACGACGGCCGATGACGATGCCCGGCCGGGCGGTGTGGATGTCGACGCGGACCCGGTCACGGGTGCGCTCGATCTCGACCTTGGAGATGCCGGCGCGCTCCATGCCCGTGGACAGCAGCTTCCGGATCTTGACGTCCTCGGCCACGTACTCCGCGTACTGCTTGTCGGCGTACCAACGCGACTTCCAGTCCGTGGTGATACCCAGGCGGAAGCCGTGCGGGTTGATCTTCTGGCCCACTACCGGCCACCTGCCTTCTTCTTGCCCTGTGCCTTCTTGGCCTCGGCCTTCGGACGCGACTCCACCTCTACGGTGATGTGGCTGCTCCGCTTACGGATCCGGTACGCGCGGCCCTGGGCCCGCGGACGGATGCGCTTGAGGGTCGGACCCTCGTCGGCGTAGGCGTTCTTGACCCAAAGGGTGTCAGGGTCGAGATCGAGGTTGTTCTCGGCGTTGGCCACGGCGCTGGCGAGCACCTTCGCGACCGGCTCGCTGGCCGCCTGCGGGGCGAACCGGAGCACGGCCAAGGCGTCGGCGGCGCTACGTCCCTTGATGAGCTCGATCACCCGGCGCACCTTGGTAGGCGAGTCCCGGACGAAGCGAGCCCGCGCGTAAGCCGTCGGCAATGCCTCGGCCACGTCGTTCTGGGCGTTCATCGCTAGCTTCCTTGTTCTCTCGTGCCCGCTCAGCGGCGGCGCGACTTGCGGTCGTCCTTGATGTGGCCCTTGAAGGTCCGAGTCGGGGCGAATTCGCCCAACTTGTGACCCACCATCGCCTCGGTGACGAACACCGGGACGTGCTTGCGACCGTCGTGCACCGCGATCGTGTGTCCCAGGAAATCCGGGATGATCGTGGAGCGTCGCGACCAAGTCTTGATGACGGTCTTCTTGCCCGACTCGTTGAGAACGTCCACCTTCTTGAGCAGGTGGTCGTCCACGAAGGGGCCCTTTTTAAGGCTACGTGGCATGTGCTTCTACCTCCCTGCTCAGCGCTTGTTCTTGCCGGTACGGCGACGACGGACGATCATCGCGTCCGAAGCCTTGCGGCGACGGGTGCGACCCTCGGGCTTGCCGTTCGGGTTCACCGGGTGACGACCACCGGAGGTCTTACCCTCACCACCACCGTGCGGGTGGTCGACCGGGTTCATGACGACACCACGGACGGTGGGGCGCTTGCCGCGCCAGCGGTTACGACCCGCCTTGCCCCAGTTGATGTTGGAGTGATCGGAGTTGCCGACCTCGCCGATGGTGGCGCGGTTGCGCACGTCGACGTTCCGGATCTCGCCCGACGGGAGACGAAGCTGGGCGTAAGGCCCGTCCTTCGCCACCAGCTGCACCTTGGCACCGGCGGACCGCGCCATCTTCGCGCCGCCACCGGGGCGGAGCTCGATCGCGTGGATCACGGTGCCGACCGGGATGTTGCGCAGCGGCAGGTTGTTACCCGGCTTGATGTCGGCGCGGGGGCCGTTCTCAACCGTGTCACCCTGCTTGAGCTTTTCCGGAGCGATGATGTAGCGCTTCTCGCCGTCGGCGTAGTGCAGAAGCGCGATACGAGCGGACCGGTTGGGGTCGTACTCGATGTGCGCGACCTTGGCGGGAACGCCGTCCTTGTCGTTCCGGCGGAAGTCGATCAGCCGGTACGCACGCTTGTGGCCACCGCCCTTGTGGCGGGTGGTGATCTTGCCGCTGGAGTTACGGCCGCCGGTCTTGCTCAGCGGACGCAGCAGCGACTTCTCCGGGGTGGACCGAGTGATCTCGGCGAAGTCGGAGACGCTGGAACCGCGACGACCCGGGGTCGTCGGCTTGTACTTGCGGATGCCCATGTGTCAGCTCAGTCCTTTACGCGGTGGGTCCGCCGAAGATCTCGATCGGCTTGCTCTCAGCCGAAAGAGTCACGATGGCGCGCTTGGTGTCCTTGCGCTTGCCGAAGCCGGCGCGAGTCCGCTTACGCTTGCCCTGGCGGTTGGCCGTGTTGACACTGACCACCTTGACGCCGAACACCTTCTCGACCGCGATCTTGATCTGGGTCTTGTTGGCGTCCGGGCGGACGATGAACGTGTACTTGTGATCCTCGAGCAGCCCGTAGGACTTCTCGGAGATCACCGGCGCGAGCAAGATGTCGCGGGGATCGGGGATGGCGATCGCACTCACTGCTCGTCACTCCCTTCGATCTCGCTCGACCGCGCGCTGGCCTTCGCGCCCTTGCCCCTGACGGGACCGGCGACGAACACGTCGTAAGCGGCCTTGGTGAACACCACGTCGTCGTTGACCAACACGTCGTAGGTGTTGAGCTGGTCGGGCGTGATGATGTGGACCTCGGCCAGGTTCCGCACGGAGTTCCAGCTCAGCTCGTCGTCGCGGTGGAGCACCACGAGAACGCGCTTGGCCTGGGTCACGGCGGCGATGGCGGCCTTGGCGGCTTTCGTGGACGGCTTCTCGCCGGTCACCAGTTCGGTGACGACGTGCAGCTGCCCGGCGCGGGCCCGGTCCGAGAGGGCGCCACGCAGGGCGGCGGCCTTCATCTTCTTCGGGGTCCGCTGGGTGTAGTCACGCGGCGTGGGGCCGTGGACGACGCCACCACCGGTGAACTGCGGCGCACGGGTCGAACCCTGGCGGGCGCGGCCGGTGCCCTTCTGGCGGTAAGGCTTCTTGCCACCACCGCGGACTTCACCGCGGGTCTTGGTGTCATGCGTGCCCTGGCGCGCGGCGGCCAGCTGGCCCACCACGACCTGGTGCATGAGGGGCACGTTGGCCTGCACGTCGAAGATCTCCGAGGGGAGCTCGACCGTGCCGTCGGCTTTACCGGCCGGGGTCTTCAGCTCGACGCTGGTCATGATCAGTTACCACCCTTCGCGGCGCTGCGAACGAACAGCAGGCCGCCCTTGGGACCGGGCACGGCGCCCTTGATCAGCAGCAGGCCGTCCTCGGCACGCACCGCGTGCACGGTCAGGTTCTGCGTGGTGACCCGGTCGTTGCCCATCCGGCCCGCCATGCGCAGGCCCTTGAAGACGCGGCCCGGGGTGGCGCAGCCACCGATCGAGCCGGGCTTGCGGTGCACGGCCTGGGCACCGTGGCTCGCGCCCTGGCCCTTGAAGCCGTGACGCTTCATGACGCCGGCGTAACCCTTGCCCTTGCTGGTACCGGTCACGTCGACCTCGATACCGGCCTCGAACACCTCGGCGGTGATCTCCTGGCCGATCTCGTAGGTCTCGGCGTCGGTGGTACGCAGCTCCGCAAGGAAACGACGCGGGGTCACGCTCGCCTTGTCGAAGTGGCCGGTGCGCGGCTTGTTCACCCGGCGCGGGTCGACCGCGCCGAAAGCCAGCTGCACGGCCTTGTAGCCGTCGGTTTCCTGGGTCCGAACCTGGGTGACCACGTTCGGACCGGCCTGGACGACGGTCACCGGGACGACCCGGTTGTTCTCGTCGAAGACCTGGGTCATGCCGAGCTTGGTGCCCAGGATGCCCTTCATTTGCCTGTCAGACATGAGTCTCTTACTCTCCGCCGCTCGCCAGCCGCTACTGGATGTTGACGTCGACGCTTGCCGGCAGGTCGATGCGCATGAGCGCGTCGACCGTCTTCGGCGTCGGGTCGAGGATGTCGATCAGACGCTTGTGCGTGCGCATCTCGAAGTGCTCGCGCGAGTCCTTGTACTTGTGCGGCGAGCGGATGACGCAGTAAACGTTCTTCTCGGTGGGCAGCGGCACCGGCCCGACAACACGGGCGCCGGTGCGCGTGACCGTCTCGACGATCTTGCGCGCCGAGGTGTCGATCGCCTCGTGGTCGTAGGCCTTGAGCCGGATGCGGATCTTCTGTCCCGCCATGGTGGCTGCGTTCCTTGTCGTCTCGTGCCGCTTTGTCTCTTCAAACCTTCGGCTGGGCCGGGGTTCTCGCAGTTCAACGGCCCTGTCCCCGGTCCACGCGGTCGGGCGTGTCGCGCCCGACGCACAGACGGATCCCGCGGGATCGTCGTCTTGCTGGTCTTCCTCATCTGAGGAGGCAGCGATCCGGCTGTGCCGTCTCAACCGCCGCGCCCGCTGGCCTCACCCGAAGGAAGAGCTCCACGGACCGTGGCCGCTCATACCAGGGCGGCCGGAACCCGGTTTCCGAAGAACCGCGAGTTCGGCCGCCCCAGGACGAGCAACCTGAATAGTGTCGCACACGTGATTTGACGCCTGGAACCCGGGGGTGTATCAGACCCCCGGGTGGCGTTGAATCACTTGTTGATCTTGGTGACCTGGCCGGCGCCGACGGTCCGTCCACCCTCACGGATGGCGAAACGCAGACCCTCGTCCATGGCGACCGGCTGGATCAGCACAACGCTGATGTCCGTGTTGTCGCCCGGCATGACCATTTCGGTGCCCTCCTTGAGGGTCACCACGCCGGTCACGTCCGTCGTACGGAAGTAGAACTGCGGGCGGTAGTTGTTGAAGAACGGGGTGTGACGGCCACCCTCGTCCTTCGACAGGATGTAGACCGAGCCCTCGAACTCCGTGTGCGGGGTGGTGGTGCCCGGCTTCACGACGACCTGGCCGCGCTCGACGTCCTCGCGCTTGATGCCACGGACCAGCAGACCGACGTTGTCGCCGGCCTCGCCCTGGTCGAGCAGCTTGCGGAACATCTCGACACCGGTGACGGTGGTCTTGGTCGACTTCTCCTTGATGCCGACGATCTCGACCTCTTCGTTCACGTTGACGCGGCCACGCTCGATACGGCCGGTCACGACCGTGCCACGGCCGGTGATCGTGAAGACGTCTTCGATCGGCATCAGGAACGGCTTGTCGAGCTCGCGCACCGGGTCCGGCACGCTCTCGTCGACGGCCGCCATGAGCTCGAGAACGCTCTCGCCCCACTTGGCGTCGCCCTCGAGGGCCTTCAGGCCGGAGACCTTGACGACCGGAGCGTCGTCACCAGGGAAGTCCTGGGAGGACAGCAGCTCGCGGACCTCGAGCTCGACGAGCTCCAGGATCTCTTCGTCGTCGACCATGTCGGCCTTGTTCAGCGCGACCACGATGTAGGGCACGCCGACCTGCTTCGCGAGCAGCACGTGCTCACGGGTCTGCGGCATCGGGCCGTCGGTCGCCGCGACCACGAGGATCGCGCCGTCCATCTGCGCCGCACCGGTGATCATGTTCTTGATGTAGTCCGCGTGACCGGGGGCGTCCACGTGGGCGTAGTGACGCTTCTCGGTCTGATACTCGACGTGCGAGATGTTGATCGTGATGCCGCGCTGCTTCTCTTCCGGCGCGTTGTCGATCTGGTCGAACGCCGACGCCGTGTTCAGCTCGGGGTACTTGTCGTGCAGAACCTTGGTGATCGCCGCGGTCAGAGTGGTCTTACCGTGGTCGACGTGACCGATGGTCCCGATGTTGACGTGCGGCTTGGTCCGCTCGAATTTCGCCTTCGCCACTGGAATGTCCTCCTGGACTGTTTTGCTTACTCACCGGCCGACGTGGCTGTCGTCAGACGGAGATTCGTTTCTCGGTGGGTGGTGCGGACGTTCAGGAGTTTTCCTTATGCCCGCGAGCGAGAGGGAACTACTCCCCTGTCGCCTTCGCGATGATTTCCTTCGCGACGTTCGCGGGAACCTCTGCGTAGGAGTCGAACACCATCGAGTAGTTGGCACGCCCCTGGGTACGCGACCGCAGGTCACCGACGTAGCCGAACATCTCCGACAGCGGCACCAGTGCCTTGACGACACGGGTACCGGCGCGCTCCTCCATGGCCTGGATCTGGCCACGGCGGGAGTTGAGGTCGCCGATCACATCGCCCATGTAGTCCTCGGGCGTGGTGACCTCGACGGCCATCAGCGGCTCGAGGATGACCGGGCTGGCCTTCCTCGCGGCTTCCTTCATCGCGATGGAGCCGGCGATCTTGAAGGCCATTTCCGACGAGTCGACCTCGTGGTACGCACCGTCCAGCAAGGTGAACTTCAACCCGACGAGAGGGTAGCCCGCCAGCACGCCGTACTGCATGGCGTCCTGTGCGCCCGCGTCGACCGACGGGATGTACTCCCGCGGAACGCGGCCACCGGTGACCTTGTTGGAGAACTCGTAAAGAGCACCATCGGTGGACTCAAGCGGCTCGAGCTTGACGATGACCTTCGCGAACTGACCGGAACCACCGGTCTGCTTCTTGTGCACGTAGTCGAGCTTCTCGACCGTCTTGCGCACCGTCTCACGGTAGGCGACCTGCGGCTTGCCGATGTTCGCCTCGACCTTGTAGTCGGACTTCATGCGGTTCACCAGCACCTCGAGGTGCAGCTCGCCCATACCCGCGATGATCGTCTGGCCGGTGTCCTCGTCCAGGTTGACCTGGAACGTCGGGTCCTCTTCGGCCAGCTTCTGGATCGCCAGGGACAGCTTCTCCTGGTCGGCCTTGGTCTTGGGCTCGATCGCGACGCGGATGACCGGCGCCGGGAACGTCATCGACTCGAGGACGACCGGGTTCTGCGGGTCGGCGAGGGTGTCACCGGTGGTGGTGTCCTTCAGGCCGATGACCGCGTAGATGTGGCCCGCCTGGGCCTCCTCGACCGGGTTCTCCTTGTTGGAGTGCATCTGGAAGAGCTTCCCGATGCGCTCCTTGCGCTCCTTGGTGGCGTTGATCAGCTGCGCGCCGGAGGAGACCTTGCCCGAGTACACCCGGATGTAGGTCAGCTTGCCGAAGAACGGGTGCGCGGCGATCTTGAACGCCAGAGCGGAGAACGGCTCCTCGGTCGACGGCTTGCGCGACACGACGGTCTCACCGTCGGGCAGCGTTCCCTCGACGGCCGGAACGTCCAGCGGCGACGGCAGGTAGTCGATGACCGCGTCGAGCATGGGCTGCACGCCCTTGTTCTTGAAGGCGGAACCGGTGAGCACCGGGTACGCCTCGCGGTTCACGGTGAGCTTGCGGATACCGGCCTTGAGCTCGGCTTCCGTCGGCTCCTCACCCTCGAGGAACTTCTCCATCAGGGAGTCGTCGGTCTCGGCGATGGCCTCGACCAGCTTCTCCCGGTACTCGGCCGCCTTGTCGGCGAGCTCGGCCGGGATCTCCTCGACGGCGTAGTCCTCGCCCTTCTGGACCTCTCCGCGCCAGGTCAACGCCTTCATGCGGACCAGGTCGATGACGCCTTCGAACTCGTTCTCGGCGCCGATCGGCAGCTGGATGACCAGCGGGCGGGCGCCGAGGCGCTCCTCGATGGTGCGGACGGTGAAGTAGAAGTCCGCGCCGAGCTTGTCCATCTTGTTGACGAAGCAGATACGAGGAACCTCGTACTTGTCCGCCTGACGCCAGACCTGCTCGGACTGCGGCTCGACACCTTCCTTGCCGTCGAAGACGGCGACGGCACCATCGAGCACGCGCAGCGATCGCTCCACCTCGACGGTGAAGTCGACGTGACCCGGGGTGTCGATGATGTTGATCTGGTGATCGGCCCAGAAGGTGGTGGTGGCAGCCGAGGTGATGGTGATACCCCGCTTCTGCTCCTCCTCCATCCAGTCCATGGTGGCGGCGCCATCGTGGACTTCACCGATCTTGTAGTTGACCCCGGTGTAGAACAGGATCCGCTCGGTGGTGGTGGTCTTACCGGCGTCGATGTGGGCCATGATGCCGATGTTGCGGACCTGGTTCAGGTCGGTCAGCACTTCACGTGCCACGAGAGTGTTCCCCTGTCTCAAAATTGGGGCCCGGCAAGGCTTTGATCGGCAGCCGGGCGGTCATCACCAGCGGTAGTGCGCGAAGGCCTTGTTGGACTCGGCCATCTTGTGCGTGTCCTCACGCCGCTTCACGCTGGCGCCGAGGCCGTTGCTCGCGTCGAGGAGCTCGTTCTGCAGGCGCTCGATCATGGTCTTCTCGCGGCGGGCCGCGGAGAAGGAGACCAGCCAGCGAAGCGCGAGAGTGGTGGAGCGACCCGGCTTGACCTCGATCGGCACCTGGTAGGTGGCACCACCGACACGACGGCTCTTCACCTCGATGGTGGGCTTCACGTTGTCGAGGGCGCGCTTCAGCGTGACGACCGGATCGGTGCCGGTCTTCTCGCGAGCGCCTTCGAGAGCGCCATAGACGATGCGCTCGGCCAGGGACCGCTTGCCGTCCTTCAGCACCTTGTTCACCAGCTGGGTGACCAGCGGGGATGCGTAGACGGGGTCAGAGATCAGCGGCCGCTTGGGGGCCGGACCCTTGCGGGGCATTAGCTCTTCTCCTTCTTCGCGCCGTACCGGCTGCGCGCCTGCTTACGGTTCTTGACACCCTGGGTGTCGAGCGAACCGCGGATGATCTTGTAACGGACACCCGGAAGGTCCTTCACACGACCACCACGCACGAGCACCATCGAGTGCTCCTGCAGGTTGTGGCCTTCACCGGGAATGTAGGCGGTGACCTCGATGCCGCTGGTCAACTTCACACGAGCGACCTTGCGAAGCGCCGAGTTCGGCTTCTTGGGGGTTGTGGTGTACACGCGAGTGCACACACCACGCCGCTGCGGGCTCCCCTTGAGGGCCGCGGTCTTCTGCTTGGCAGCCTTGTCCTGGCGGCCCTTACGGACCAGCTGCTGGATCGTGGGCAATGGACCAGCTTTCTGTTCGCGATCTTGCTACTACGTGTCTGTCTCCGGCCCCCGCGGTCGGGCGTGTCGGCCCGCGTCACGGTCTTGCGACCGGTAACTTCCCGTAGGGATTTTCCGTCGGATCCCCTGTGGGCGAAGCCTTCGAACCGGATGCCTGAGCACCCCGTTCACGCCGCACGGCACACGGGACGGCCCGACGCCTGCCGGGCACGGTCTCCAAAGATACCCGGCCACTTCCTGACCGACCAAATCGGGGGGTCGATAACTATATCGTGCTGGGCGTCACGCCGCGGCCACCCTGATGGAACGGCGTTTCGGCATGGTTCTCCATCCACGCCCCCGTCACCGCCCTCGACGGCAGCGCTACGCGCCCAGCCTTCATTCCTCGTCGGGCTTGGCGTGGTCCGCCCGGCCGGGGCGCGGATCCCGGCCGAGGTCGATCAACGGATGCACGGGAGCCCCCTCCGGCGTCGCGTGACTCCCCGGCCGGAGTTCCTCGGCGGTTTTCTGCTGCTCGGCGTCCACGACGCCTCCCCTCGCTCCACTGACACCGCCTTACTCAGCGAATCACGGTACCTATTTCCCCTAACGGGTGACCCGGATGGATCCGGAAAGCACACCATCGCGTCAAACCGGCGAATGGGTCACGATGACACCGGTCACACGCACAGGCACGGGGAGGCTCCATGTCGGCCGAGTTCGAACAGCTGGTCGCGGAATTCGAAAAGTTCCAGTCCAAGATCCACAAGGCCGAAACTCAGTTCGCGAAGGTCGGCGAAATGCAGGCGGAACTGGCGGAACTGGAGTCGGTGGCCACGTCGCCGGATCGTTCGGTCACCGTCGTCGCGGGCCCGGGAGGGTCGGTCAAGGACATCCGCCTGTCCCCGGAAGCCCTTCGGCAGCAACCACAACAGCTCGCCGCCACCCTTCTGTCCACTTTGCACACCGCGGTGGCCGACGCGGCGCGGAAGCAGGCCGGGATCGTCGACGAGCAGTTCGGCGGGACGTTCCATCTGAACGTCGAAGAACAGGTTCTCGAAGCCCAAGCGGAAGCGTTGGGAACCACAGCCGACGATCTGCGGTCTCAGCTGTCGGAGGAGCCACCGGCGGACACCGCCCGCCCCGCCCGCCGCCCTCGGAACGAGGACGACTTCAGCGAGGAGACGGTGCTCCGGCGGTCGGACGAACCGACTCCCGGCCCGTCGGCGGCGGGCGGGAACTCGGCCGGTGACCAGTTCCTCAAGAACCTGTTCGACGACCAGGAGGAACGCTGATGGGCGGCCCCGGAGGACACGAGGTCAAGACGCAGGCCTTGACCGACTACGCGAACAACCTCGGCTACTACAAGGACGAGGCCGGCAAGTTCGGCGGGCTCGTCGACCAGGCCGACGTCACCGACAAGTCGTGGGGCCTGATCGGGCTCGCGGTGAAGCAGACCTACACCGGCAAGCTCGCCGACCTGCGTGAGCTGCTCGAGCTGATGAAGACCGGGGTCGACGCCTTCTCCGGGAAGCTCAACCAGGCCGCGTCGATCTACAACGGCTTCGAGAACGACGCGACGATCACCCTGGGGAAGTACGAAGCCAAGATCGACGGACCGAAGTGAGCTGGGGGACGGCATGACCGACGAGAAGGCGAGCGTCGCAGGCGGCGTCAAGATCACGGGTGACGACAGCTTCGGCAAGAACGCGCTCGACGCGGCGAAGAAGGTGCCTGTCGCCGGCAAGGGCGTCACGACCGTCGCCAACGCCTACGACAAGTTCAGTACCGCGCAGGGGCCCGGCGACCTCGCGGCCGCCGGTGGGCAGCTGGTGCAGGACGGCGCGGGCTTCATCGCGGGGGCGGGGGCGGATCTCGCGGGCTTCGTGCTCGACCCGGTGGGCTGGCTGGTCAGCAACGGCCTCAACATCCTGATCGAGCTGATCCAGCCGCTGCAGGACGCGCTGCACTTCGTCACCGGTGACGGCCCGGCGCTCAAGACCGCGGCCGGAAACTTCGGCAACATCGCCAAGGGCTTCGTCACACTGGCCGACGACTTCGTCAAGACCGGTGACGACTCGCTGAAGGACTGGGTGGGCGAGGCCGGCGACGCGGCCCGCAACGCGCTCGGCGACTTCGCGGTCGGCATCAAGGGCATCGGCAACAGCGCCGGGACCGTGGCCGAGACACTGCAGATGTGGTCGATGGTGATGACCGTCATCGAAGAGGTCGTCAAGTCGATCATCTCCGAGCTGGTCACCTGGGCGATCTACATCTGGCTGCCCGCGCTGGCCGCGTCTGTCGTCAGCCTCGGCTCCTCGGTGGCCGCCGCGATGACCGCGACGATCGCCAAAGCCGCGAGCGCGATGGGCAAGATCACCAAGCACCTCGGCAAGCTCGGCAAGCTGCTCGACAAGTTCATGGGCTTCCTGCTCAAGTGGACCGACGACCTGGTCAAACAGGGTTCGAAGCTGACGAAGGCAGGCAAGATCGGGATGACGCCCGGTCAGGAGAAGTCGATCGTCGGCGCGTTCGCCAAGGGCTCCGGGACCCAGCTCGGCACGTTCGGCGATGCCGCGAAGGACGTCCTCAAGGGTGTGCCGAACCAGGCGATCAAGCAGGTGGTCGGGGTCAACCCCGCCGATATCTCGAAGGGTTCGGCGTACGCGGGCAAGGCGGGCTTCGACTTCGTGAACAAGACCATCGACAACTCGAGGACCACCATCGCCGGGCAGGAGTACGGCCGCACCGGCGGGCACCACACCGAAGAGGAGACCCGCGAGAACCTCGACATGGACCAGTAGGGTCGCCCGATGGACGATCAGCTGGCCGGGCCGTGGCTCGTCGCCGGTGGGTACACCCTGGCCCTGGCGTTGCTGCTGCTCGGCGAGCGCTTCGATGGACGGCGGCCCACGGCGGCGGCCGTCAGCTACGCCCTCTGCGGGATCCTCGTCTCCGAGACGTCGTTGTACTGGCTTTCGGCGGGGTCCGGGAGTGCGGTTCCAGGCTGGCTCTGGTTCGCGTTCCCGCTGGTCATCGCGACTTTGGCGGCGTGGCGGGGCTACTGGCAGAAGACCTGGATCGGCAGGCTCGACGGGGCCGGTGAGCCGGGCTTCGGGGTGCTTCCCTCGCGGGGAATCGCTGTCGCCTATACGTTTCCTGAATCCGTGGTGACGGCGGTCGAGTTCGGCCACAACGGGCATCGGCTGCTCGGGGTCGAGTACCGGCTCGGTGGTTTCGACGATTTCCCGGGGGCAGCCAGGACAGCTGACCTGACCGATGGGGCGTACGCCCTGATCCAGCTTCGGACGCCTGTCGTGCCGTCGGTCGTCATCACACCCAAGACAGGTGCTTTCGAGCCGGAGCGGTTCACACCGTTGGAGGACGCCCGCATCACGCGGAACACCGTCGGGGCACCGAAGCCGGACGCGCTGCTGCGACGGTTCGAGACGGGCACGGAGTTCGACCGCCGGTTCACCGTGGTGACGTCCGATCCGGAGTTCGCCCGCGCCCTGCTCTCCCCCGCCGTCTGTGAACTGCTGAACGGCGACTCGTGGTTCCGGGTCCGCGAAGTGGCGTTCCATGGCGGCTCACTGTGGGTCTCCGAAGCCGGGACGCTGACCGAAGAGACGATGTTCGCCGACTCCCGCCGTCTGGCGGTCCTGGCGTCCACGGTGGACTGGAGCGACGCGGATTTCCGTTCTGTCGCGGCGGCTTCCGACACCAGTGACGCCGGATGGCTCGGGAGCAGGCGGGGGCCGCTCGCCGGGCTCCGCGGCCCGCTCAACCGGCGCCGGGAAGCGGGGGGCCGTCAGCCGCTGTCCTCGCTGTCGCTGGTGGCGCGCTCGGTCGTCGCGCTCGCCCTGGTGCTGCCGGGGCTGGCGCTCGCGGTGAACTCACTGACCGCGCTGACCGGGCTCGCACCCGAGGCGCGGCTGACCGTGACCGCGACCCTCCTGGCGGAGGCGGGCACGTCGAACTGCACCAGTTGCGGCAACGGCAACCTGGTGGACGGCACCTACGAACTCGACGGCGAGACGCACGAGGTCAAGGACCTGCGGTGGATGTCGTTCGGGACCTTTCCGGAGCGAGGTGACGTCGTCGACATCTCCGTGACACCGCTGTGGTGGCATCCGCTGATCGAAGGCAAGGACGCGGGCGTCTTCCTGCTGCTGATCGGCCTGGCCCCCGCCCTCGCCGGTGCCCTCCTCACGAAGGCGACCTACGCTCCGCGCCCGCGTCGCGTTTAGCGGGCTAAACGCGATCCGACAGGGCTTCGACCAGGGACTTCGAGAAGTAGCAGTGGGCGAAGGGGTCGTCGTTGAAGGGCTCGACCTCGTCGTAGCCGAGGCGCGCGTACAGGGCCCTCGCCTCGACCAGATCGCTACGGGTGTCCAGGCGGATGGTCGTGGCCCCCAGACCGCGGGCGACGTCCTCGGCGGCGGCCACGAGCAGCGCCGCACCGCCGCTGCCCCGCTCGGAACGTCGGAGGAAGACTCGTTTGAGCTCGACGATTTCGGGCGAGACGATCCGGAGCCCGGCACAGCCGGCGAGCACCCCGTCGCGCCACGCGAGAAGGAAGGCGCCGGCCGGCGGGACCAGGTACCTGCTGTGGTGCTCCTCGAGCAGGGCGTCGAGTTCGTCTTCGGCGATCGGGCGCCCGTGGAACCGCGACGCGATTTCGTCCAGGTACTCGCGCAGCAACTGGGCGGCGTCCGGGTGATCGACGGGGGTGACTTCGAAGCTCCAGCTCATGGCCCCATTCTGCCCAACCCGGCCACCCATTTTCCCCGGCCACCGGATCGCACTTTGCCCGCTAAAGTCGCCACGCCGGGGCCGGCCCCGCACCAGGCCCCGGATCGCACTTTGCCCGCTAAAGTCGCCGCGCCGTTGAGCAGCACCACAGGTCGCGAGTGCGGCCATTACGATCCCCACGATGGGTGATGTGCCCGATCAGTTGTCTGCCTGCCATCGGTTCTTCTCACGAAAGCGGCGGCGCGGCCCGAGAGCCGCGCCGCCCGGAAGTCAGGACGGCAGCAGCCGGCCGGGGACGCCGTTGAGGGACTGGAGGAGGCCGAGCACCGGGACGCCGAGCGGCGCGAACGTCCAGATGTTGTCGAGGTCGCTCGTGTCGGGTTCGTCGACGACCACGACATCGCTCGGGGCGGCCTGTACGGCGAGCGCCGGAGCGGCCGAGCCGAGTACGACGAGGCCAGTGAGCGCCGCACCGGTGACCGCGCGGACGAAGGTCTTTTTCATGAGATTCTCCTTTACTGATAAGGGTTCTTACGAAATCGGCGTGATGATCCCGTAGATCGGGGCGAGGAGTTCGGTGGGCACGGGGACGACTCCGCCGAGCAGGCCGCCGAGGTCGAGGCCGGGGATCAGCCAGACCGCGGGGCCGCCGCCACCGGTCGGCAGGCCCGGCGACGGGTCGGCGGAGGCGACCCCGCCGGCAAGTCCGGACAGCGCGCCCGCGACGGCGAGCGGCAGCAGCACACGGGCCGCGATTCGCTTCATCTCTTCTCCTTTTCCTTACCGCTGCTGGAATCGAGCGGAATCCTTCACCGGAGTACCGAGCTGACCGGCACGATCGTGCCGTCGGGGATCCATTGCCCCGCGTAGTTCCGGTCGGCGATCATCCCGACCGCGTGCGGTTCGCCCGGGTACATCGGCATGGCGTTGACCTGTGCCGCCGCGAAGATCTGAACGTCGCCGTTCATCGACCTCCACTGGTCTCCGAGCCAGGTGCGGAAGCCGCCGAGGGTGGGGCTTTCGCCGCCGAAGGCGTTGCCCGCGGCGACCGCGAAACTCACGGCGACCTGCTCGCGCGGGTCGAACCTCAGTGGCAGCGAGGAACTCGCGACGGAGTTGACGATCGGGCCGTTCAGCAGCCAGGGCGCGAGGTACAGGCCGTATTGGTGGGTCGGCTTGAGCCGCTGGGACTCGGCCGCGCGGGTCATCGCCGTATAGCCGCCCGCCCAGCCGGACACCACGAACAGCGCGGTGTCCGGCCCGGCCTCGGCCTGTACCGGGAGGCCGACGCGTGCGGCGGTCTCCCGGACCAGCTTCGCGGCGGCGGTACCGCGCGGCGAGGCGTCCTCGACGAGAGTGAGCGCGGAAGGCTTGCGCCCGGCGAGGAACTCGACGAGTTTCACGAGCGAACCGCTGTCCTCGCCGGAAAGTGTGTCCGCAGGACATGAGGTGAGGACTTCGCGGCGGTCGGCGATCAGGCCGCCCAGCGCGGCCGAAGCACACTCGGGCGCGTCAACGTCCTCGATCGCGGGGCCCTGTTCCTCACCCGCGTCGACCTCGATCGTCGTCTTCTCGCCGCCGCGGCTGATGATCAGGTCGCCGCGCCCCTTCGGCAGGTCGACCTCGGCCCAGGTGCCCTCGGCACCGGGACGCACGATGGCCTTGCCGATCAGGCCGCCTTCGATTCCGGCGGACAGGTCGTCGCCCGCGCTCGCGGGGAAATGGACGAGGTTCTTGCCGGGCCGCTGCGGGCTCACCAGCACCGGGAACTGTCGGTCGCCGACGGACGCGTAGGCGAGCAGAGCGACTCCGGGAATCGGTGGAGCGGGCGGTTTAGGGATGGCCGCGAGGGCGCTCCAAGCGACGAAACCGAGGGTCACGGCCACCGCGCCGAATTGGTAAGCACGCGTGGATTCCGGTCCGGAGAACAAGAATCCGGCGACGACGGTGGCGACGACCGGCAGCACGGCGATCACCAGCAACGTGATGCCGAAGAGCGTTTCGTAGATCCGTCGGTCCAACCCGAGACCCGAGGAGAACAGCTGGACCGCACCAGCGACGACGAGAAGTCCGCCCAGCGTCAGGGAAAGCGGGCCGAGCCGGAAGTTCGTCTGGCGCCACCGGCCGGCGGGCACCCAGACGGAAAGAACGGTGACGCCGAACCACAAGGCCGCCGCCGCGACGTAGACGGTGTCGATGGCGAATTCGACGCCGGTCCGCCCGAGCGAGGTTTCGAGCACCACCAACGCGGCGAGCACGAGGGACGCCCAGCGCCCGGCGGACGGCCACCTGACGAGGATCGGAATGGCCAGCGCGAGCACGAGGTGCACGATCAGCGCGATGACGTTGACGTCGGTCGCGAAAGCGGAAACCGCCGCCAGCGCGGCGGAAACCCCGCCGAGCGCGACGATGGTGAGGTACAGGCGTTTCGGCAGTTCGCCCACGAGCGGGCGCAGGATTCCGGTGCCGGCGAGGAAAGCGGTCGCCAGCAGCAGGCCGAGCCGGAGCAGGACCAAGGCGATGCCGACTCCGGTCGAACCCGAACTCGCCGGTATGACGTGGTGATCCATGGGGACCTTCTCCGAGTAGATCGGCGAAGCCGTGGGTGACGGGGTGCGCCTGCCACCCACGGACTTCCGCGCCGAGCAGGGTTACTTGAGATCCGCGTCAGCCACGACGAACAGTTCGGAGTGCGGCTTGGCGTTGCCGAAGGACCCGTGCGGCCAGGTCTTCCGGTTGAAGTTGATCCCGACTCCTCCGGTGAACTCGTCCCGGAAGTTCCGGTCGACCGCGAGCTTCCCGTCCTGACCGAGGTTCAGCAGGTTGACCTTGTGGTCACCGTCCAAACCGGACCGTGCGACGAAGTAGTTCGACACCGCGAGGTGCTGCGGCTTGTCTGTTTCGCGGTAGTAGCCGTCGTCGCCGAGGACGAAGTTGTCGTACGCCCCCCAGTGCGGGCCACCACCCGGCGTGCCGGGGTTGATCGCGGCCGCGCCGACGACGGTCGGCAGGTCGCCGCCACCACCCTGCTGGGACTTCTCCTTCGTGTCGATCCGGCCGTTGATGTTCTCGACCTTGTCGCCCGCGGCGAGCAACTTCTGGATGTCGAGGACGTACACGCCACCCGTGGTGCCGGGGTCGTCCGGACCGAGCGCGCCCTTGGACCGGCCGGTGATCGCGCGGTAGAGGTACTTGTCGTCGGGGCTGGTCTGGATCCAGCCGCCGTTCGAGCCGCCACCGTTGGAATCGTTGTCCGGGTGGATCGCCTTGTTCGCGGCGCCGTCGTCGAACACCTGGATCCAGTGCGGCTCCTTGGCGGTGATGTCCGGCGTATAGAACACCGCGCCGCCCTGCATGGTCTGGGCGAACGCGCCCTTGTGGCCCGGCAAGTTGGTCACCGTGGTCTCCATGACCGCGCGGCTTTCCGCGTGCAGCGGGTCCGCCGGGTCCGCCCTCGGACCGTCCGGCAGGTACGAGACCGCCTTGAGCTTCGGCTTGTCGCGGTCGGAGATGTCCCACGTGCGGACGGTCGGCCGCCGCAGGTACGGCGACGGCTGCTTCACCGGGTCGAGGATGATGTTCCGCGGCTCGGCGTAGTCGCTGGTGACCAGGGTGTCGAGATCCTCGCGGGCCTGGATGCCGTGCGGGTTGGCGCAGGTCGGCTTGTCCAGCTGCGGGAGGTTGTCGCACAGCTTCTTGTTGTCGCCCTGCGGTGTGGCCGCCGGGGACTCGGAAAGCACCCGCGCGTTCTGGTCGAAGCGGACGACCTCACCGGGACTGCCGGCGAAACCGTTGCCCACCACGGTGGAACCGTTGGCGTAGGTGTGCGGGCCCGGCACGACCGGGCCGCCCATGTACGTGCCGTACGCGGTGCCGTCCTTGAGCACCCAGTACGCGTCCGGCACGGAACCGCCGAGGGTCTGGGTCGGGAGGCTGACGCCCTTGAGCTTCAATTGCGGCAACGCGGAGACGTCGAAGGCGTACGTCGCGGCGGCGAACAGCGCACCGGCGTAGATCGTGTCGCCCTTGTGCCACACGTACTGCATGTGGTGCGGCTCGTTCTCGACGAGCGGGCCGACGGTGGCGGTGTTGACGACCTTGCCGTAGGTCGGCGAACCCTGCGTCGCGTCGATCACGGCGAGGAAGTCCGGACCGGGCAACGCGTTCTTGATCTTGTTGAGGCCGCCGCCGAGCGAACCCGGCAGATTTTTGATGTCCTTGACCAGGGTGTCGGCGATGTTCTCGTCACCGGCCCAGACCAGCAGCCACTTCTTGCGCTGCCCGTCTGCACTCCTGGACGCCGCGACATCCTTGGACACAAGGTGGTTCTGGACCCAGTACTCCTTGCCGTCAGCCGCCTTCTTCGCGTCCTTGACGACCTGGACATCAGCGTAGGCACTCGTGGCGGAGCCGGTATAGGTCACCGTTCCCACGGCGAGCGCCGTCGCGATGGCGCCTATCACCACTTTTCGCCACCTGGGCGAGTTGGATAGCATTCTTTCTCCCTGTTTTCGCTACCGAAGCGCCAGACAATCGGCACATCTCTCCCCTTTTCGCGCAGGCGTCACCGGCCCGGATCAAGGGAAAGCAATCAACCGCCGGTTCAAGCAGGGAACCGTTGCGGCACAGCGGAAAACGTCAGCGCACGAAGAACGGGCACATCCGTTTCAGGAATCCATACACAGCGCGCTTGCTTGCTGCCGCAAGTCAACGTGCCGGCGCCACACCAAGGCGACTGGGGATTGCATGGGCGAAATACTCGTGTGAACCCGCCCAGGTGTCAATCTGGTGATCAAAGAATGGGAGACAACACGACAGAGTGAACTTCCCAGCATGCGGATGCGCCATTAGGCCGGACAGGTGGCGATTTTCCGAACACTGGGAATTAGGCCACCTGGCGGCACTACCTCAGGTCACAACGGACCAGTGAGCCGCGTCCGGCGACCACTGGGGCGTTATGAGTTCGTTATGTACTCTCGGTGGGTCCGCGGGGCTCCCGGACGAAGTGAGACAGGGCCACGCCGAAGACGTTCAGAAGGGCGCTGGGCGCCGTGGAACTGCCCGGCGCACTCCGGAAGACCGCCGATGGCGCCGAAGGCCCCGTATCCGCCGCGGCGGACCTCTGCGGATACGCCGGCCCGCGTAGAACGCGATCACTCGAGCGAGATTCGTGGACTGCCAACATGCATTTCGAACAGAGGCGTCAGAACCGGAACTGCCCGAAAAACGGGAAGGGCCCCCGCCGAATCGGCAGGGGCCCTTCTCGTGGATTTCGCTTCGATCAGCGGAAGTCGCGGCCGAAGTCGTAGTCGTCCAGCGGCACCGCGGCGCCCGGCGTGGAGCCGAACACATCCGGGGTGTAGTAGCCGTCGTCGTAGGACGGGATCGCGTAAGCGGCGACCCGCGCCTCCTCGGTCGGCTGCACCTGGATGTTGCGGTACTTGTTGATCCCGGTACCGGCCGGGATCAGCTTACCGATGATCACGTTCTCCTTGAGGCCAACGAGCTTGTCCGAACGGCCGTTGATGGCCGCGTCGGTCAGGACACGTGTGGTCTCCTGGAACGAAGCCGCCGACAGCCACGAGTCCGTGGTCAGCGAGGCCTTCGTGATCCCCATCAGCACCGGGCGACCCGAGGCCGGCTCGCCACCCTCGGCGACCGACGCCCGGTTCTTCGCCTCGAACTTGGTCCGCTCGGGCAGTTCGCCAGGGAGGAAGTCCGTGGCACCGGAGTCGATGATCGTCACGCGGCGCAGCATCTGCCGCACGATGACCTCGATGTGCTTGTCGTGGATCGACACACCCTGCGCCCGGTACACCTTCTGGACCTCGTCCACCAGGTGCATCTGCGCCTCGCGCGGCCCCATGACCCGCAGGACCTCATGCGGGTCCGGTGTGCCTTCGAGCAGCTGCTGACCGACGTTGACGCGGTCACCATCGCCCAGCGGGCCGTTCGAGGTGTTCGCGAGCCGCTGACGCTTGGACAGCTTGTCGAAGACGATCTCTTCGCTGCCGTCGTCCGGGATCAGCGTGATCTTCCAGAACCGCTCGCTCTCCTCGATGCGCACGCGGCCATCGACGTCGGCGATCGGCGCCTTGCCCTTCGGGACCCGGGCCTCGAACAGCTCCTGGACACGGGGCAGACCGGTCGTGATGTCGTCACCGGCGACACCACCCTGGTGGAACGTACGCATCGTCAGCTGCGTGCCCGGCTCACCGATCGACTGGGCCGCGACGATACCCACGGCCTCGCCGACGTCGACGAGCTGACCGGTCGCCATGGACCGGCCGTAGCAGGTGGCGCAGATACCGACGGCCGACTCACAGGTCAGCACCGAACGCACCTTGACCTTGGCGATCCCGCTCGAGATGAGCTTGTCCAGTGCCGGGTCGCCGATGTCGTCACCGGCGTTGAGCACGACGTTGCCCTTGGCGTCGACCGCGTCGGTCGCCAGGTTCCGCGCGTACACGCTGGTCTCGACGTGCTGGTCACGCAGGACCTTGCCGTCGCCGATGTCCTCACCGATCGGCATGTTGATGCCGCGGGTGGTGCCACAGTCGACCTCGCGGACGATGACGTCCTGCGACACGTCCACCAGACGACGGGTCAGGTAACCCGAGTCGGCGGTACGGAGCGCCGTGTCCGCCAGACCCTTACGGGCACCGTGCGTCGCGATGAAGTACTCCGCCACCGACAGGCCTTCACGGAAGTTGGCCTTGATCGGACGCGGGATGTACTCACCCTTCGGGTTCGACACCAGCCCACGCATACCGGCCAGCGACCGGACCTGCGTCATGTTGCCCGCCGCGCCCGACTTCACGATCATCGCGATCGGGTTGTCGTCCGGCAGCGCCGTCTCCATGATCTTGTGGACCTCTTCGGTGGCCTGCGTCCACACCTTGACGAGCTCGTTGTTGCGCTCGGTGTGCGACAGCTGACCACGCTGGTACCGCTTCTCGACCTGGTCGGCCTTGCCTTCGTACTCGTCCAGAATGGCCTTCTTGCCCGTCGGGACCAGCACGTCGGAGATCGCGACCGTGACGCCCGAACGGGTCGCCCAGTAGAAACCGGCGTCCTTCAGGCGGTCCAGGGTCTGCGCGACCTGCGTCATCGAGTACCGCTCGGCGAGGTCGTTCACGATCAGGGCCTGACGCTTCTTCGGCATCGGCTCATTGATGAACGGGTAGTCCGCCGGCAGCAGCTCGTTGAACAGCACGCGGCCCAGGGTGGTCTCGGCCAGCCAGGCCTTGCCCGGCTCCCAGCCCTTCTCCGCGAGCGCCGCTTCGTCGGCCTTGGCGGGCTGACGGTCGACGATGCGGATCTTGACCGGAGCGTGCAGGCTCAGCGCCTTGAGGTCGTACGCCATGATCGCTTCGGCGGGCGAGGAGTACGCGTTGCCCGCACCCTCGGCCTTCTCGGTGAGACGGGTCAGGTGGAACAGACCGGTCACCATGTCCAGCCGCGGCATGGCGAGCGGGCGGCCCGACGCCGGCGAAAGGATGTTGTTCGCCGACAGCATCAGGATGCGGGCCTCGGCCTGCGCCTCCGCGGAAAGCGGGAGGTGCACGGCCATCTGGTCACCGTCGAAGTCCGCGTTGAACGCTTCACAGACCAGCGGGTGCAGCTGGATGGCCTTGCCTTCGACCAGCTGCGGCTCGAAGGCCTGGATACCGAGGCGGTGCAGGGTCGGCGCACGGTTCAGCATCACCGGGTGGCCGGTGATGACCTCTTCGAGCACGTCCCACACCTGCGGGCGCGAGCGCTCCACCATCCGCTTGGCGGACTTGATGTTCTGCGCGTGGTTCAGGTCGACCAGCCGCTTCATGACGAACGGCTTGAACAGCTCGAGCGCCATGTCCTTCGGCAGACCGCACTGGTGCAGCTTCAGCTGCGGGCCGACGATGATGACGGAACGGCCGGAGTAGTCGACACGCTTGCCGAGCAGGTTCTGACGGAACCGGCCCTGCTTGCCCTTGAGCAGGTCGGACAGCGACTTCAGCGGGCGGTTACCGGGACCGGTGACCGGGCGGCCGCGGCGGCCGTTGTCGAACAGCGCGTCGACGGCCTCCTGCAGCATCCGCTTCTCGTTGTTGACGATGATCTCGGGCGCGCCGAGGTCGATCAGCCGCTTCAACCGGTTGTTGCGGTTGATGACCCGGCGGTAGAGGTCGTTCAGGTCGGAGGTGGCGAACCGGCCACCGTCGAGCTGGACCATCGGGCGCAGGTCCGGCGGGATCACCGGGACGGCGTCGAGCACCATGCCGCGCGGGTCGTTGCCGGTCATCTGGAAGGCCGCGACGACCTTGAGCCGCTTCAGCGCGCGGAGCTTCTTCTGCCCCTTGCCGTTGCGGATGGTGTCGCGCAGGTGGTCGGCCTCGGCCGCGACGTCGAACTCGGCGGCCAGCTTCTGGATGGCCTCCGCGCCCATGCCGCCGGTGAAGTACTCGCCGTAGCGGTCGATGAGCTCGCGGTAGAGCAGCTCGTCGGCGATCAGCTGACGGACGTCGAGCTTGGTGAAGGTCGTCCAGACCTCCTCGAGACGGTCCAGCTCGCGACCGGCGCGGTCACGCAGCTGACGCATCTCGCGCTCGCCGCCTTCCTTGACCTTGCGGCGGACGTCGGACTTGGCGCCCTCCGCCTCCAGCTCGGCCAGGTCGGCTTCCAGCTTCTGCGCCCGTGCCTCGATGTCCGCGTCACGCTTGGTCTCGAGGTTCTTGCGCTCGACGCCGATCTCGTTCTCGAGGGTCGGCAGGTCGGTGTGCCGCAGCTCGGTGTTCACACCGGTGATCACGTAGGCCGCGAAGTAGATGATCTTCTCGAGGTCCTTCGGCGCCAGGTCGAGCAGGTAGCCGAGGCGGGAGGGAACACCCTTGAAGTACCAGATGTGGGTGACGGGAGCGGCCAGCTCGATGTGGCCCATCCGCTCACGGCGCACCTTGGCACGGGTGACCTCGACGCCACAGCGCTCGCAGATGATGCCCTTGAAGCGGACCCGCTTGTACTTACCGCAGTAGCACTCCCAGTCCCGGGTCGGGCCGAAGATCTTCTCGCAGAAGAGGCCGTCCTTCTCGGGCTTGAGCGTCCGGTAGTTGATGGTCTCCGGCTTCTTGACCTCGCCGAAGGACCACTGACGAATGTCGTCGGCGGTAGCGAGGCCGATGCGGAGCTCATCGAAGAAGTTGACGTCCAGCACGTCTTTGCATCCCCTTGGGGTTGAGTCGACTAGAGGGGTTGGCGGTCGAGGCGGGACCCACGGGAGGCAGGCCCCGCCTCGGACAGCCGTCAGTGCACGACGTCGTCCACCGAGGGCGACTCGTTGCGGGACAGGTTGATGCCGAGGTTGGCGGCGGCGCGCTCGAGGTCCTCGTCGTCGGAGTCGCGCATCTCGATCGCGGCGCCATCGCTGGACAGCACCTCGACGTTGAGGCAGAGCGACTGGAGCTCCTTCAGGAGCACCTTGAACGACTCGGGGATACCCGGCTCGGGGATGTTCTCCCCCTTGACGATCGCCTCGTACACCTTCACGCGGCCGACCACGTCGTCCGACTTGATGGTCAGGAGCTCCTGCAGGGTGTATGCGGCGCCGTACGCCTGCATCGCCCAGCACTCCATCTCACCGAAGCGCTGGCCACCGAACTGCGCCTTACCACCCAGCGGCTGCTGCGTGATCATCGAGTACGGACCGGTGGACCGGGCGTGGATCTTGTCGTCGACAAGGTGGTGCAGCTTCAGGATGTACATGTAGCCGACCGCGACCGGGTACGGGTACGGCTCGCCGGAGCGGCCGTCCAGCAGCGTGGCCTTGCCGTTCTGCTTCACCATGCGCTCACCGTCGCGGTTCGGCTTGGTGGCACCGAGCAGGCCGGTCAGCTCGTCTTCCTTGGCACCGTCGAACACCGGGGTGGCGGTGTTCGTGCCGGGGTCGACGTCGTACAGCTCCTCGTTGAGGTTCTTCGCCCAGTCGGGGTTGCCCTCGATCTTCCAGCCCTGCGACGCCAGCCAGCCCAGGTGGAGTTCCAGGACCTGGCCGATGTTCATCCGTCGCGGGACACCGTGGGTGTTCAGGATGATGTCGACGGGCGTGCCGTCCTCCATGAACGGCATGTCCTCGGCGGGAAGGATCTTGCCGATGACACCCTTGTTCCCGTGGCGGCCGGCGAGCTTGTCGCCCGGCTGGATCTTCCGCTTCTGGGCCACGTAGACGCGGACCAGTTCGTTGACGCCAGGGGGCAGCTCGTCGTCGTCCTCTCGCGAGAACACGCGGATGCCGATGACCTTGCCGGTCTCGCCGTGCGGCACCTTCAGCGAAGTGTCGCGGACCTCACGGGCCTTCTCGCCGAAGATCGCACGGAGCAGGCGCTCTTCCGGGGTCAGCTCGGTCTCACCCTTGGGCGTGACCTTGCCGACCAGGATGTCGCCGTCGCGGACCTCGGCACCGATGCGGATGATGCCGCGTTCGTCGAGGTCGGCCAGGACCTCCTCGGAGACGTTCGGGATGTCCCGGGTGATCTCCTCGGCGCCCAGCTTGGTGTCGCGGGCGTCGATCTCGTGCTCCTCGATGTGGATCGACGTGAGCACGTCGTCCTGCACCAGGCGCTCGGAGAGGATGATCGCGTCCTCGTAGTTGTGGCCCTCCCACGGCATGACCGCGACGAGCAGGTTCTTGCCGAGCGCCATCTCACCGTTTTCGGTGGACGGGCCGTCGGCGATGACCTGACCCTGCTCGACCCGGTCACCCTCGTTGACGATCGGGCGGTGGTTGAAGCAGGTGCCGTGGTTGGAGCGGCGGAACTTGTACAGTCCGTAGCTCTTCCGCGTGCCGTCGTCGTGCATGATCGTGATCAGGTCGGCCGAGAGTTCCTCGACGACACCGGACTGCTCGGCGACGAGCACGTCACCGGCGTCCACCGCGGCCCGCAGCTCCACGCCGGTGCCGACGTACGGCGCCTGGTTGCGGAGCAGCGGCACGGCCTGACGCTGCATGTTCGCGCCCATCAGCGCGCGGTTCGCGTCGTCGTGCTCGAGGAACGGGATCATCGCCGTCGCGACCGAGACCATCTGTCGCGGCGAGACGTCCATGTAGTCCACGTCCAGCGGGTCGATCAGCTCGACCTCGCCGCCCTTCTTACGGACCAGGACGCGGTCTTCGACGAAGGTGCCGTCATCCGAGATCGGCGCGTTGGCCTGCGCCTTCACGAACCGGTCTTCCTCGTCCGCGGTGAGGTAGTCGACCTGGTCGGTGACCCGGCCCTCGACGACCTTGCGGTACGGGGTCTCGATGAAACCGAACGGGTTGACCCGCGCGTACGAACAGAGCGAACCGATCAGGCCGATGTTCGGGCCTTCCGGCGTCTCGATCGGGCACATGCGGCCGTAGTGCGACGGGTGGACGTCACGGACCTCCATGCCGGCGCGCTCACGCGACAGACCACCCGGGCCGAGGGCGGACAGACGACGCTTGTGCGTCAGCCCCGACAGCGGGTTGTTCTGGTCCATGAACTGCGACAGCTGCGAAGTACCGAAGAACTCCTTGATCGCCGCCACGACGGGACGGATGTTGATCAGGGTCTGCGGCGTGATCGCCTCGACGTCCTGCGTGGTCATCCGCTCACGGACGACGCGCTCCATCCGGGACAGACCCACGCGGATCTGGTTCTGGATGAGCTCGCCGACGGTGCGGAGACGACGGTTGCCGAAGTGGTCGATGTCGTCGGTCTCGACCGGGATGGTCTGGTCGCCGACGGTCACCTTGTCCTCGCCCGCGTGCAGCCGGACCAGGTACTCGATCGTCGAGACGATGTCCTCTTCGGTCAGCGTCCCGGTGTCGTACGGCGTGGTGAGGGCGAGCTTCTTGTTGACCTTGTACCGGCCGACCTTGGCCAGGTCGTAGCGCTTCGGCTTGAAGAACAGGTTCTCCAGCAGCGTCTGCGCGCTCTCCTTGGTGGGGGGTTCGCCCGGGCGCAGCTTGCGGTAGATGTCGAGGAGGGCCTCGTCGGTGCCGGCGGTGTGGTCCTTCTCGAGGGTGGCGAGCAGCGTCTCGGAGAAGGAGAAACGCTCGCGGATCGCCTCGGTGGTCCAGCCCAGCGCCTTCAGCAACACGGTCACCGGCTGGCGGCGCTTGCGGTCGATGCGGACGCCGACGGTGTCGCGCTTGTCGACGTCGAACTCCAGCCAGGCACCCCGGCTCGGGATGACACGGACGTTGAAGACGTCCTTGTCCGTGGTCTTGTCGACGCTGGTGTCGAAGTACACACCAGGCGAGCGGACCAGCTGCGACACGACGACACGCTCGGTGCCGTTGATGACGAAGGTGCCCTTGTCGGTCATCACCGGGAAGTCGCCCATGAAGACCGTCTGGCTCTTGATCTCGCCGGTGTTGTTGTTCACGAACTCGGCGGTCACGAACAGCGGGGCCGCGTACGTCATGTCCTTGTCCTTGCACTCCTCGACGGAGGCCTTGACCTCGTCGAAGCGCGGGTCGGAGAAGGACAGCGACATGGATCCGGAGAAGTCTTCGATCGGCGAGATCTCGTTGAGGACCTCTTCCAGGCCACCGACCGGGTTTTCTTCACCTTCTTCGACGCGGCGTTCGAACCACGCCTCGTCGCCGGTGAACCATTCGAAGGACCTGATCTGCACGTCGAGCAGGTTCGGGGTGTTGAGCGGCTCGCGAATCTTTGCGAAGGAGACCCGCTTGGGGGCTCCCGGGATTCCCGTGGACTCCGAGCGAGATACAGCCGAGGTGGTCGCAGCAGTGGCCTGGTTCGCGGGAGAGACTGCCAAGATGCGTCCTTCCGGGGACAATGAGCGGTGAGCAGCCGCGTCAGCAACAGCTGATGCGGACTGTCAAGGGTGCCGTGTGCCCACTATCCTAACTACCGGCTCCGGGCAGCCTGAAAGAGGGCAGCGCAAAGAGGCAGTCTAGCCCGAACGTCACGGTATGTCCAGGGGGCGCTCCTGATGGGGCCCAGCCTGCGTCGCGACGTCTTCAGGTATGCCTCTCCTCGGCTTCCCCGGACCGTCCCTCCCGCAAGGGCACCGCCGGTTCTCGCCGTTGGCAGTAAGCGTGACCCCACGCGGGCTCTGAGTCAAGATGCCGCGCGGCGGACCCGCCGGTTGGCGCAGCGTCGAAGTAGCGCCGCGACGAGGGCTTCACAGGACGGCCATCCTGGTTACCGCCCGGTACCCGCAGGTGACGGCGTTGGGGCACCGACCTGCGTTTAGCGGGCTAATCGCGACCCGCCGGGGGCCGTTCCGGAGAGTCACCGGGTCGGGGGGCGGAGTGCTCTTGGGCGGGCTGGGACTTGTGGCGGCTGTGGCCGGTGCGTCTTCTGGGGCGGTTCACAGGGAGGCCCTCAGATCGCGATCAGGGGGCTAAACACGACGCGGTAGCGAGCCCCCCGTCGAGGGCGGCCGGGTGCGCGCTGAGGGCCGCGTACGGGGATGGCGCGGTGGGCGGTGGCCGTCGGGGTCGTCAGTGGCGATTCGGGTCAGGGCGAGAGTGGTTCGGCTTCGGCTGGTCGCCGGTCCCGATCCGTGAAGGCCCCATCCCTCAGCTCAACCGAGGGAACTCGATCATCACACCCTGACCCAACTCACGGCGGCCCCGTGTCGCGTTTAGCCCGCTAAACGCGACACGACCGGACCCCGGGGCAAGCAGCGTTCCTGACCGAAGCGCCGGAGCACCAGATCACGATTAGGGGGCTAAACGCAGGTCGCCCGGCGGCCGGAGCGCGATCAGGGGGCTAAACGCGCTCCGGGGCGGGGCTACTTGGAGGGGGCTGGGGAAGCGGCTGGGTTGGGCGGAGCGGCATAGGTGTTCATCGCCGTGATCTTCCACTTGTCGCCCTGCAGTTCCGCGTTCAAGTGCAGCTGCGCGCTCCCGGCGGTCGTCTTGTTCGTGTCGGCCCGCGTCGAGCTCTGGTCGACGAACACCATCACGTCGGCCCGGTCACCTTCCAGCCGGATGACGGCGCTGCGGGTGACCTTGCAGGTCACGACCATCTTCTGCTGCGGGGCCAGTCGCTTGACCTCGCCCATCAGCAGGTTGTACTTCGCCCGCACCTCGTCGTTGACCAGCAGATCGCCCGCCGCGGTCTCGGTCTTCGCGATGTTGTTGTAGTCGTACGAGAACAGCGCCTCGGTCGCCTTCGCGACCTGGTCCTTGACCTGCGCGGTCTTCGCGACGTCCAGCAGCGCGGTGTTGTCCGTCGAGCTCGACACGTCGTCGGCCTGGATCTTGAACAGCACCGCGGACGCGGCCAGCAGCAGCCCGACGACGACCAGCGCGCCCGCCAGGATCAGCTGCGTGGAGACCGGCTTCTTCGCCTTTTCCGGCTTCTCATCGGAGTCGGAGTCAGCGTCGGACTCGGAAGCGACCTCGGCTTCGGCCTCTTCGATGTCGTCCGGCTTCGCCTTGGCGGCCGCCCGGACCTTCGCACGCGGACTCGGCTTCGCGACAACCTCGTCTTCAGGGGCCTCAGTGCTCTCAGGAGCCTCGACAGCGGCCACTGCAGGCGCAGCAGCCTGAGCAGGCTCCTCAACGGCCTCGGCAGGCTCGGGCGCCGGACGCGGAGCAGGCCTCGGCGACGGACGCGGCGACGGCTTCACCTCAGGCGACGGCTTCACCTCAGGCGTCTCCTCCACCGAAGGAGCCGTGTCGACCTCGGAAACGGAAGAGGAGCCAGGCCGTCGCAGACCGGCCACCCGTGGGCGGCGCACCGGCGGAGTGCTGCGAGGGGGCTGGCGGCGGGAGGAGGGCACTACGGACTCCGTTCTGGGTGACGCTCTTACTGGCCGGCCGCGACGAGGGGCACGTTGTCGATCCCGGACAGCTTCCACTCATCGCCGACCCGGGTCATCGAGACCTCCAGGCGCAACGCCTTGGAGCTCGCCTTGTCGCCCTGGGTGACCTGCGTGGTGATGGCGGCGAGGAAGCTCGCCTTGCCCTCGTGGTCGTCGAGTTCCTCGACGGCGATGTCCTGGATCGTGGTCGCGACCTTGGTCTTCGCGTCGCCGAGCGCCTTGCGGTAAGTCGGCTCGAGCTGTTTCAGCTGTTCGGCCATCTTCTCGTCGGAGACGGTCTTCTGCCGCTCGAAAAACTCGTTGAGGTTCTCGAAGTCGACCTCGGTGTACGCCTTGATCGCGGTGCCGCCCGCCTTGACGACGTCGTCACGCGAACGCGCGAGATCGGCGTTGTCGTCGGAGGCGGCCACTGCCCACTGGATCCCGAAGAGCGCAGCGGCGACGAAGGCGGCCAGGGCGAACGCCGCCGCCCCCAGGACCAGGGTCCGCGATCGAGAAGAACTCATGACACTCCAGGGTAGGTATACGGTCTCGGGCTCAGCCGGGCAGGCCCAGCAGCGCCCCGAGGCTGGCCAGGCTGACACCCGGGCTCTGCAGGACGCTCGGCATGCCCTGCGCCGCGCGCAGGCTGGCCAGCTCCTCGGCCGACCGGCCGGCGTTGGCGGCGACGTCGCCCTGCGACGGGATCTGCGGGACACCGTTGTACGGCACGTTCTGCGAACCGCGCACGTTGATCGGGCTGCCCTTCGGCTCGGCGCAGTACGCGTCGTCCTTCGGCGGGCGCACCGTCGTGTCGGTGCCTTCGCGGTACTTGTCGAGGCCGATGTAGCCTTTGGTGCACGAAGGCGGGTTGAACAGGTTGAGCGCGAGGCCCAGGTGCGCGGTGCCGTCGTTGGCGACGGTGTTCGCGCCCGCCGCGAGCATCGGATAGGTCACCAGGCCCTGCTCGAGTCCGTCGAGCCGGGTCACGAGCAGGTTCGACGTCGTGAGCAGGTTCGCGGTGAGCGCGCCCAGTCCCGGCCCCGATTCCGCGAGCACCTCGCTGATCTGGGTCGCCACCCGCGGGGTGATCCCGATCAGCTTCCGGATGTCGGCGTCGGAGTTCTTCAGCGTGCCGGAGAGCTTGTTCAGGTCCGCGCTGAACGACTTCATCGAGCTCGCCATGTCGTTTTGCGTCTCGAGGACCTGCCCACCCTTTTCCAGCAGCTGGATGGTCTGCGGCAGATACTCCTGCGCGGTCGTGGTGAAGCTGCGCGCGGTGTCGAGCAGCCGCTGCAGGTCCGGGCCGGTGCCGTTGAAGGCGTTGTACGACTCGTCGACGACTTTGCGCAGCGAGTCGGTCGGCACCGACGCCGCGAGGCTGTCGAGGTCACCGATGAGCTGCTCGGTGGGCACCGGCGTCTTGACCTTGTCTGCGGGGATGACCGATCCCGGCTTCAGGAACGGGCCCTTCTCTCCCTTGGGTCGCAGGTCGACGAACTGCTCGCCGACCGCCGACCGGTTCGCGACCACGGCGTCCAGATCGGCGGGCACCTGCGGGGCGTCGGGAGCGATGTCGAGGTCGGCTTCCAGCCCGGCCTTGGTCAGGCGCAGCTCGCCGACGCGGCCGATGTTGAAGCCGCGGTAGGTGACTTCCGCGTTCTGGAAGATGCCGCCCGACTGCTTGAGTTCGAGCTTCACCGTGTAGCCCTCGTCGCCGAAGACCTGGCCGAGACCGGCGAACCGGATCAGCGCGTACACGATCGCGACGACGGAGATGATCGCGAACGCGACCAGCTGGAGCTTCGTCCGACGGATCAGCATCAGCCCGCACCTCCCGAAAGCAGGCCGAAGATCCCGGCGGGTCCGGTCTGTCGCGGCTGTCCGCCGCCCTGCGGCGCGCTCGCCTGGTTGCCGGCGACGCCGCCGACGCCGCCGACGCTGTCGGGGATCGGCAGCGGCGGATTCACGCCGGGTCCCTCGGTCCCACCGGTGAGTCCCGGCACCGGGACGATGTCCTTGAGCGGGTTCTCACGGCTGCGGCCGAGGTTCTTGAGGATCTCGTTCAGGTTCAGGTCGACCTTCGCGAACAGGTTGAAGTAGTCGCCCTTGACGCCGTCGTAGGCGGCGTCACTGAACGGAAAGGTCAGCAGGATCTCCAGCGCCTTGGGCAGATCCGAACCCGCTTCGCCGAGCTTCCGCAGCGTCGGCTGCAATGCCTTGAGGTCGGCGACGAGGTCTTCCTTGCTCTTGTTCACCGTGTCGACGGCGACGCCGGAGAGCTGGTTGAGCGCGTTGAGCATGGTGACCAGCTGACCGCGCTGCTGTTCCAGCACGCCGAGACCGGGGCCGAGGTTGTCGACCGCGCCGACCAGCTTGTCCTTCTGGCCGTTCAGGGTCAGCGAGAGCCGGTTCAGCCCGTCGAGTGCCCGCGTGATGTTCGCGGACTGCTTGTCCAGGTTCGTCACCAGCTGGTTGGTGTTGTTCAGCAGCGCCTTGAGTTCCGGCGAGCGGCCACTGGTGGCGTTGTTGAGTTCCTTCGTGATGGTGTTGAGCTGTTCGACGCCACCACCGTTGAGCAGCAGCGAAAGCGCGCCGAGCAGCTCTTCGACCTCGACGCTGCGGTTCGTACGCGCCAGCGGGATCACCGCGTTGTCGGCCAGCTTGCCCTGACCGTCCGCGGGTGCGGCCAGCTCGACGTACTTCTCACCGAGCAGGCTCGACTGCCTGACGTTGGCCAGCGCGTTCGCCGGCAGCTTCACGTCACCGTTGACCCGGACGGTGACCTCGGCGTTCCAGCCGTCCTGGGTCAGCCCGATCGCTTCGACACGGCCGATGGCGACCTCGTTGACCTTCACCCCGGCCTGCGGGGTCAGGTCCAGCACGTCCCGGAACTGCACCTTGACCGTGTACGGGTGGTCGCCGAGTTCGGCGCCACCGGGCAGCGGGATGTCGTAGATCCCGCTGAAGGCGCAGCCGCTCAACGTCAGCGCGGCGACCGTTCCGGCGGCCGCGAGGGCGAGTGTCCTTTTGATCATTTCGCCGCCGATCCGTAGAGCTGCCCCGCGATGGGGAGCGGAAGCGGCGGCAGCTGGCCCGCCTGCGAGGACTGGATCACCTGCGCGATCGACGGCAGCGGCACCAGCCCGTCGACCAGTCCGGCGATCCCCTTGCACGCGTCGCCCAGCACGTCGAGCGCGTCCGGGGTCTGCTTGAGCAGGTTGCACACCATCACCAGCGGCGGCTGGGTGAGCTCGTTGAGGTTGGCCCGCGCGTCGAGCGTGCCCGAGGAGGCGTTGTAGGTGTTGACCAGGTTCCCGAGGCCGACCGGG
Organism: Amycolatopsis sp. cmx-11-32; assembly: GCF_047608695.1. Lineage (NCBI taxonomy): Bacteria > Bacillati > Actinomycetota > Actinomycetes > Pseudonocardiales > Pseudonocardiaceae > Amycolatopsis > Amycolatopsis sp. cmx-11-32. The sequence goes on from NZ_JADNQN010000001.1 coordinate 556,950, forward strand.
GCGACGTCGAGGATCTCGGCGAGTGCGCCGCGCTGGTCCACGAGCACCTTGGTCACACTGGCCAGCTTGTCCACATTGGACTTGAGCCGGTCGCGGTTCTTCTCGATGAACGCCTGCACCGCGGTGAGCGTGTCGGACAGCTGCTTCACCGTGGCCGCGAGGTTTTCCCGCTCCCCCGCGAGGAATCCGCTGACGTCGGCGAGCTGCCGCTCGAAGTCGCGGACCTGCGAGTCGCTGTTCACCAGTGTCTGGGAGAAGGAGCCGAGGTTCTCGACGGTCTTGAACAGGTCGCCGGAGTTACCGGACAACGTGCCCGCGGCCTGGCCGAGTTTCGTGATCGTGTCGTGCAGTGCCTGCCCGTTGCCGTCGAAGTTCTTCGCGGCGGTGTCGAGCAGGTTCGACAGCGAACCGTTCTTGTTGGCGCCGTTGGGGCCGAGCGACTTGCTGACCCGCGAAAGGCTGGCGGCGAGTTCGTCGACTTCCAGGGGGACCTCGGTGCGGTCGAGGCCGATGACGGCGCCGTCGTCGATCCGCGGGCCGCCCTGGTAGGCCGGGGCCAGCTGCACGTAGCGGTCGCTGACCAGCGACGGCGACACGATGATCGCCTTCGCGTCCGCGGGCACCGCCACCGAACGGTCGTATTCGAGTTCGACGCGGACCTGGTTGCCCATCGGCTGGATCCTGGTGACCTTGCCCATGTCGACACCGAGCATGCGGACGCTGTTGCCTTCGTACAGTCCGACGGTACCGGCGAAGTAGGCGGTCACGTGGTTGCGGCCGGCGTCCTTGAGCGTCCACCACAGTGCGCCGGCGACGACCAGCGCGAGCACGATCGCGATGGTGAAGCCCCGGGTGAGGCTCTGACCGAGACGGGTACTCATTTCTCGTAGCACCCCTTCTCGTTGATCGGCCCGAACGACGGCAGGACCAGTCCGCAGATGTAGTTGTCGAACCAGCGGCCGTTGCCGATCGTATTCGTGAACACCCGGATGAACGGCGCGAACCGCGCGATGCCCTGGCCGAGGGCGTCCTGGTTGCGCTGCAGCATCGAGGTCAGCTGGTCGAGCTGGGTGAGCACCGGGTCGAGCTGCGCGTCGTTGTCGTCGACCAGCCCCTTGAGCTGGGTGGCGAGCGTGCGCGAGCCGTCCAGCAGGGCGGTGATCGCGTCCTTGCGACGGGACACCTCGCCGAGCAGCTTGTTCCCGTCGGACAGGAGCTTCTGGAACTCGGCGTCACGGTCGACGAGCGTCTGCGAGACCTGCCGCGTGTTCGCGAGCAGGGTCGACAGCTGCGAGTCCCGCGACGCGATCGTGTCCGAGAGGCGGGAAAGGCCGTTCAGAGCGCCCTTCACGTCGGCCGGGGTGTCGGCGAAGGTCTCCGTGATGACGTCGAAGCTCTTCGCCAGCTGTGCGGTGTCGATGTCGTCGACGGTCTGCGAAAGCCCGCGGAAGGCGTCGAGGACGTCGAACGGCGACATCGTCCGGTCACGCGGGATGGTCGCGCTCGGGTCGAGCGTGCGCTGCCCCTGCGGGTCGAGCGCCAGGTACTTCTGGCCGAGCACGGTCTTGATCTTGATCGCCGCGCTGGTCTTGTCACCGAGCCAGGCGTCCTTGACCTTGAAGGAGATCTTGACCTTGTCGCCGTCGAGTTTGATCTCGGAGATCTTGCCGACCTTCACCCCGGCGACCCGGACGTCGTTGTCCTCCTGCAGGCCCGAAGTTTCGCTGAAGTCCGCGCTGTAGGTCGTCCCGCCGCCGATCACCGGCAGGTCCTCGGAGTTGAGCGCGGCGAGGAAACCGAGCAGCAGCACCGAGATACCGACCAGCGCGATCGGGATCGGATTGCGTTTCTGGAACGACTTCATGCCGTGCACCTCGCCCGGTTCACCGGCAGCAGCGGCAGGTTGATCGGCTCGTTGATCAGCGGAGGCAGGGCGACGGCCCCCGTCAGTTCACAGGCGAAGAAGTTGAACCAGGAGCCGTAGTCGGCGGTGCGGGTCAGCGCCGTCACCTTCTGCGGCATGAACTGGATGAAGTGCTCGACGATCGGCTGGCTGTCGTTGAGGTTCTTCGTCAGCGTGCCGAGCGCGGCGATGTCCTGCTTGAGCGGCTCGCGGGCCTCGCCGAGCAGACCGGACGTCGTCTGGGCGAGGGTGCCGAGCGAAGCGATGGCGTCGCCGATCGGTTCGCGGTCCGCGGCCAGTCCGGAGACCAGCTGCTGCAGCTTGACGATCAGGTCGTTCAGCTGCGGCGTATGCGCGTTGACCGTGTCGAGCACCGAGTTCAGGTTGTCGATGACCTCGCCGATCACCTGGTCCTTGTCGGAGATCGTGGTGGCCAGCGACGCGGTGTGCCGCAGCAGGCTTTCGATCGTGCCGCCTTCACCCTGCAGGACCTGGATGACCTCGTAGGACAACTTGTTGATGTCGTCCGGGTTGAGCGCGGTGAACAGCGGCTTGAAGCCGTTGAACAGCTGCGTCAGGTCGAGCGCGGGCGTGGTGCGCTCCAGCGGGATGTTCCCGCCGGGCGCCAGCGTCTTGCCAGAGGAGTCGGTGCCCTGCCCGAGCGACAGGTAGCGCTGGCCGACCAGGTTTCGGAACTTGATCTGCGCGGTCACCCCGGCGGGCAGTTTGCGACCGGCGTCCACTTCGAACTCGATCTCGGCCTGGCGGCGGTCGACGATGCGGACCTCCTTGACCTGCCCGACCCGGACGCCCGCGATGCGGACGTCGTCGTTGGGCAGCACCAGGGTCGCGTCGCTGAAGCGCGCTTTGTAGGCGTTGGTGCTGGTGGTGTTGATGTTGGCGATGCTGATCCCGAGGATCGTCGTGAACAGCACGGTGATCACGACGAAGGCACAGAGCTTGATCAGCGGTGCGAGCAGACCCCTCACTTGACGTGCACCTCCGCTCCCCGATAGAGCGGTCCGACGAGCAGCGAGCCCCAGCCGGGCACGTCCGCGGCGGCCATGCCGACCTGCGGGGCGACCAGCTGCGCGAGGAAGTCCGATTCGGACGTGCTGTAGGACGGGCTACCGCCGGGCGCTCCCCCACCGTTGTAACCACCGACGCTGGCGAAACCGTTCGAGGGCGAGAGACCGTCGTTGGCCGACCGGGACGGCGGTTTGACCGTGCTGCCGTCCTTGATCGGGCCGTCCGGCGGGTATTGCGGGAACGGGTCCGGGAACTGCTTCAGGTCGTAGCAGCGCGGGCCACGTTTGTCCTCGAACTTCGGCTCGTCCTTGCCCGGCAGATACGGACCGCGGTTGACGGTGACCTCGATGGTCGCGTGCAGACCGGGCCGGTTGGTGCCCTTGCCCAGCGCCTTGTCGATCTTCGGCAGGCTGGCGGCCATCTGCCCGATCACGCACGGGTACGACGGCGCGTACTTCGCCAGCAGTTCCGCCGTCGGGCGGGCGCTGTCGGCGAGGCGGATCAGGTTGTCGGCGTTGTTCTGCAGGAAGGTCCGCAGGTCGACCGAGGCCTGGGTGACACTGCCGTAGAGGTTCTGCAGGTTCATCTTCTGATCGACCACGGTGCGTGTGGTGGTGCTCAGGTTGTCCAAGGTCTGCACCAGATCCGGGGCGACGGCACCGAGGTTGTCCGAGAACTCCGCCAGCTCCTTGAGGTTCCGCTGGAGCTGGGGCTCGTGCGGGTTCAGGTCGCCGACGTAGGTGCCGAGCTGCGCGAGCGTGTCACCGAGCTGATCGCCGCGGCCGTTGAGCGCGGTGGAGATCGCCGAAAGCGTGCTCGACAGCTTCTGCGGCTGGACCGCCTGCAGCACCGGCATCAGATGGGCGAAGGCCTGCTCGAGTTCGACGGCGCTGGACGTGCGGTCCTGGGTGATCACGTCACCCTCGGCGATCGTCTTCGCCGAAGGGGCGTCCGGGATTTCGAGGGAAACGAAGCGCTCACCGAACAACGTCTTCGGCAGGAATCGCGCCGAAACGTTCTGGGGGATCAGTTTCGCCGACTCCGGATTCAGCGCGAGTGTGAGTTCGGCACCCTCCGACGTCGCGGCGATGTCCTTGACCGAACCGACGATGAGCCCGCGGACCTTCACGTCCGACTGCTTCAGCAACTGGTTCCCGATGCTGCCCGACTGGAGTTTCACGCTCACCACGGGCGTGAACGCGCGCTGGTACAGCGCGATGCTCAACGCCACCCCGCCGATGAGCACGGCGACCAAGAGCAGGCCCAACAACCTGCGCCGCAGTGTGTTCACCAACCCACCCAACCCTGCATCATCCTGCGATCCTCACCGTGACGTCGGTTCCCCAGATCGCGAAACCGATGAAGAAGTTCATGATGGACACCGTGACGATGCTCAGCCGGACCGCCTTACCGACCGCAACGCCGACACCGGCGGGGCCACCGGAGGCCCGGTATCCGAAATAACAATGGGACAGGATGATCAAGACGCTGAACAACAGCACCTTGATGAACGAATAGAGCACATCCTGTGGTGGTAGGAACAGGTCGAAATAATGGTCGTAGGTACCCGCTGACTGGTTGTAGATATAGATAACGACCAGCCGGGACGCCAGATACGAACTCAGCAGGCCGATCACGTACAGCGGGATGACCGCGACGAAACCGGCGATGATCCGCGTGGTCACCAGGTACGGCAGGCTCGGCACGCCCATGACCTCGAGCGCGTCGATCTCCTCCGAGATCCGCATCGCGCCGAGCTGGGCGGTGAACCCGGCACCGACCGTCGCCGACAGCGCGAGACCCGCGACCAGCGGCGCGATCTCACGGGTGTTGAAGAACGCGGTCAGGAAGCCGGTGAAGGCCGAGGTGCCGATCGAGTTCAGCGCCGAGTAACCCTGAAGGCCGACGAGCACACCGGTGAACAGGGTCAGGCCGACCATGACGCCGACCGTGCCGCCGATGACGGCGAGCGAACCGGAACCGAAGCTCACCTCGGCCAGCAGCCGCAGCACCTCCTTGGTGTAGCGGCGCAACGTCCGCGGCGTCCACAGCAACGCGCGGCCGTAGAACGACATCTGGTCGCCGAGGTTGTCCAGTGTCTGCAAAGGACGGTTGGCCACTCCCTTGGCACGTGCGAGAAAGGTCATGCGTCAGTCCAGCTTTCCTGGCACGATTTGCAGGTAGATCAGCGTGATCACGAAGTTCACCACGAACAGCATGAGGAACGTGATGACGACCGCCTGGTTCACCGCGTCGCCGACGCCCTTCGGGCCGCCGGACGGATTCAGTCCCCGGTAGGAGGCGACGACCGCGGCGATGAAGCCGAAGATCAGCGCCTTCAGCTCGCCGACCCAGAGGTCCGGCAGCTGGGCCAGCGCGGAGAAGCTCGCCAGGTACGCGCCCGGCGTCCCGCCCTGGAGGACGACGTTGAAGAAGTAACCACCGAGCACGCCGATGACGCTGACCATGCCGTTCAGCAGGAGCGCCACCAGCATCATCGCGAGCACACGCGGCACGATCAGCCGCTGCACCGCGGAGACGCCGAGCACCTCCATGGCGTCGATCTCTTCGCGGATCGTCCGCGCGCCGATGTCCGCGCAGACCGCGCTACCGCCGGCGCCCGCGACCAGCAGCGCGGTGACCAGCGGACTGGCCTGCTGCACGGTGGCGAGCACCGACCCGGCGCCCGTGTACGACTGGGCGCCGAGCTGGCGGGCGAGCGAACCGAACTGCAGCGAGATGACCGCGCCGAACGGGATCGCGACGAGCGCCGTCGGCAGGATCGTGACGCTGGCGATGAACCAGGCCTGCTGGATGAACTCCCGCAGCTGGAAGGGGCGCTGGAAGATGCCACGAACGATGTCGAGGCCGAGAGCGAACAGGTTCCCGGTCTCGCGCAACATGCCGATCCCGGGAATCTTCGCCGATGAAGCGGGTGAGCTCACGAGCCACCTGACCCCGGATCATGTGGCCGCATGCGGTGGTTGCCCGATCTCCCCGGATGCGGGATGTGGGCGACCTGGTCGTCGGGCAGCTGACCCTGATGGTGGTTCGGCATCGAGCCGTCGCTCTGCTGCGAACGATGCCCCGCGGCGGCGAGCCGCTGCGGGCGGACACCGTAGTGCTGCTGCTCCTCCGGGGAGAGCGACTCGATGATGCTCTGCTGCGCCTCGTGCGGGAGACCGGACAGGATCTGCATGACGCGGTCCTTGCGGCGGACCGCGCCCATCCGCGTAGGCACACCCGGCGTCGGCTGCATCTGCGGCGGCACCCCGCTGACGTCCTCGACACCGCCCGAGTGGTGACCGGCCTCGAACATCGCGCGCTCGGCGGCGAGCTGGGCCGAGTCCTTCTCCTCGCTCATGCCGATGGGGCCGTCCATCTTGCCGTTCAGGAACTGCTTGACGACCGGCTCCTCGCTGGTCAGCAGCACCTCGCGCGGGCCGAACATGACCAGTTCCTTGCGGAAGAGCATGCCCAGGTTGTCCGGGACGGTGCGGGCGAGGTTGATGTTGTGCGTGACGATCAGGAACGTCGCGTCGATCTGCGCGTTGACGTCGAGGAAGAGCTGGGAGATGTAGGTGGTGCGGACCGGGTCGAGGCCGGAGTCCGGCTCGTCGACCAGGATGATCTGCGGGTCCAGCACCAGGGCGCGGGCGAGCCCGGCGCGCTTGCGCATACCGCCGGAGATCTCACCGGGCAGCTTCTTGTCGGCGCCGTTGAGACCGGTCATCTCGAGCTTCTCGAGGACGATCCGGCGGACCTCGGTCTCCGACTTCTTCGTGTGCTCGCGCAGGGGGAACGCCACGTTGTCGTAGAGGTTCATCGAACCGAACAGCGCGCCGTCCTGGAAAAGGACGCCGAAGAGCTTGCGCACCTCGTAGAGCTGGTGTTCGGAGCACGTCACGATGTCGACGCCGTTGATCATGCAACGGCCACGGTCCGGCTTGAGCAGACCGATCATCGACTTCAAGAAGACGGACTTACCGGTTCCGGACGGACCGAGCATCGCCGACACCTCGCCCGGAGGCAGGGTCAGCGTGACGTCCCGCCAGATGGCCTGCTTACCGAAGGACTTCGAAAGACCTTCGATGACCACCTCGGCACCCATCGCACCTCCAGGAGCTGTTCCGCGTCGTCGCGCACTGCCGTCTCGTGTCACTGGCTCGAGAGAACGCACGCGTCCGCGCAGCGATACCCGCGTCAACCAGGTGTAACGAGCTGAGTGCGAACAGGTTACTCACCAGTTTTCTTTTCTGGCCAGACCCGCGGGTAACTTTTCGCTCGGTCCGCTACCGACCCGTGCACCGCTTGCAGCACCGTAGTGCACGTCACCCCCACGCGCAGACCCACAACGCCCCTTGCCCAGGTCGGCGCCTTGCCGCGTCGCGATTAGGGGGCTAAACGCAGGTCAGCGGGCCTCCTACCGGACCCCTCCAGCTCGCCTCCCGCTCTTGCCGCGCGGATCGCGATTAGGGGGCTGAACGCGCTCCGGGACCCAGGTGCTTAGCGTGGCTACGCGTCGCACTTAGCCCGCGAAAGTCGACCGGGCAGGAGGACGGAAACAGCGAAGGGGCGGGCATCCGTGGTGGATGCCCGCCCCTTCGACGGTGCTGCGGTAGGCGCTGACGCGCCCGAGATCACTTGATGGCGATCTTGGCGCCCGCGGCCTCGAGCTTCTCCTTGGCGGCCTCGGCGGCCTCCTTGTCGACCTTCTCCAGGAGGGCCTTGGGAGCGGCCTCGACCAGCTCCTTGGCCTCCTTCAGACCCAGACCCGAGACGACCTCACGGACGACCTTGATGACCTGGATCTTCTTCTCACCAGCGGACTCGAGGACGACGTCGAACTCGTCCTGCTCCTCGGCGGCCGGGGCGGCAGCGGCACCCGGGGCGGCGGCGACAACGGCAGCCGGGGCGGCCGCGGTGACGTCGAAGGTGGTCTCGAATTCCTTTACGAACTCGGACAGCTCAAGAAGGGTGAGCTCCTTGAAGGCGTCGATCAGCTCGGTGGTGCTCAGCTTCGCCATGGTGGCTTTCCTCTCTGAAACGAACTAAAAGTTCGGGGTGGGGGTGTTCAGCTCTCGGCGGGTGCTTCGGCTGCTTCGGTACCGGCGTTGCGCTGCTTGTCCTCCAGCGCGGCAGCCAGGCGAGCGACCTGGGACGCCGGCGCCTGGAACAGCGCGGCGGCCTGGGAAAGCTTCGCCTTGAACGCGCCCGCCGCCTTGGCGAGCAGGACCTCACGGCTGTCGAGATCGGCGATCTTGTTGATCTCGTCCACGGACAGCGTCTTGCCGTCCATGAAGCCGCCCTTGATCACAAGCGCGTTGTTGTCCTTCGCGAAGTCGCGAAGCGCCTTCGCGGCGTCAACAGCTTCACCTTCGACAAAGGCGATGGCGGTCGGGCCGACGAACAGGTCTTCGAGGCCCTCGATGCCCGCGTCCGTGGCGGCACGCTTGACGAGGGTGTTCTTCGCGACCCGGTACTTGGCACTGGTGCCGAGAGCGCGGCGCAGCTGGGACAGCTGGGACACGGAGAGGCCGGTGTACTGGGTAACGACTGTGGCCGAGCTGCTGCGGAAGCTCTCCGCGATCTCGGCGACGGCCGCCTCCTTGTCGGGCTTCGCCATGGTCGCCTCCTCTCTTGGCTAGTGGTCCACTGGCCTTGAGAGCCCTGAAACGACGAAACGCCCCAGCGCAGACAGGCGCGGGGCGTCAGGGCAGGCGACAGAATGCGTCGCGAGCGAGCCTCGTTCCTCCTGCGCGGGTCGCCCGCCCTAGCGGGGCCTTCGTTCTCCAGGCCAGATGACCAGGAGAAGACCAGCGGTCTTCGGTAGAACCTTGACAAGAGTACGCGACCCTCTCCCGGCCTCCGCACGGGGCCCTCCCAGGTCGCGTTTAGCCCGCTAAACGCGACCGGCGGAGTGCGTCGGGGGTCCGGCGGGGCATCATGGTGACGTGGCGGAGCAGCGTGATGACGGAAAGCCGGGCAGTGAGCCCGGCACGGACATCGAGCCCAAGGCGGGAGGTCAGCCCGCGCCCCAGCTGAACGACGAGCAACTGCGCCAGTTCCAGCAGTTTCAGCAGTTCCAGGACTATTTGAAGTTCACCGAGGCCCAGCAGCAGGGCCTCGTGCCGACCCAGCCCACGCAGCCCGTGACCCAGCATCACGGACAGCCGCCGTCACCTCCGGGACCTCCTCCCGGCGAACTCGTCAGGGCCCCACAGCCGCGCGTGCCGCGCTGGCTGCGGCGTCTGGGTGGGAAGCTCCTGGCCTGGGTGATCGTGATCGTGCTGATCTGCGTCGGGGCCACCATCGCCTACCGGCAGATCTTCCCCAGCGACGCCGGGCAGGACACGGCGACGTTCGTTCAGGGCGGAGGCGGCAAACACCACACCAACCAGGTGCTTTCGACCAACCCCTGGGAAGCCGTGCGGGCCATCTACGACACCATCGGGAAGCGGTACGAGCCTGCCCTCCGGGTCCAGAAGGCCTGCCTGTCGATGAGCGAGCAGGCGCAGACCGAGTTCGCCCGGAATCTCGGCTACCCGGACTGCGGCACCGCTGTCCTGGCCTTGAACGCCAAAGTCACCGACAGCACGACGTATATCTACGCGGTGAAGCCGAAGTCGAGTGTGGTCCCACGGCAGAACCTGACGATCCACTCGTGCTGGTACAGCATCAGCGGAGGCCCCCCGCTGGGCAGCTTCACCCTGCAGGAAGTCGAGATGGGCCAGTGGCTGATCACCGGGCACACGAACTCTCCCGAGCCCTGCCCGCCTCCGCCCACCGGCAACTGACCTGGGCCTGGTCCACCCCAGATCGCGATTAGGGGGCGAAACGCAAGTGCCCGCCGGATCGCGATCAGGGGGCTAAAGTCGACGCCGGTCAGAGGTCGTGCGAGGTCAGGAAGCCGGTCAGCGCGGAGCCGAAGGCGGGGTGCGTGACGGCGGTCAGGTGATCGCCGGGGACGCGGACGAGCCGGGCACCGGCGATGGCGGCGGCCAGGCGTTCGGGTTCGGCGGCCAGCGGGTCGTTGTCGCCGGCGAGGACCAGGGTCGGGACGGCGATGGCCGTCAGGTCCAGTTTCGGGTTCGCGGTCCCGCGCGCGGCGGCGGCGAGCGCGACGCGGTCCGCGCGCAGAGCGTCGGCCAGGACCCGGAAAGGCGCCGAAGCGCGCGGAAGCGTCGAGGGATCCTCCGCCAGCAGAGCCTCGCTGATCGCCTCCGGCGTGACCACCCGCGTGTCCACACCCCCGAAGTCGACGATCCCCGAGCCGACCCCACCGATCGCGAGGCATCGGATCCGCGGATCGGCGGCCACCGCGCCGAGCGCGATCATCGCGCCCATCGAGTAGCCCACCATCGACACCTCGTCGAGGCCCAGCGTGTCGAGCAGCGCGGACACGTCGCGGACCATCGCGTCGTCGCCGTAGCTCACCTCGTCGTGCGGTTTCGCCGACCGCCCGTGCCCACGCGCGTCGAGGCTGAGCACAGTCAGCCCCGCCTGCTGAAGCGTGGCGACGACGCCGGACGCGATCCAGTTGGCGTTCGTGTCAGCGGCGAAGCCGTGCTGAAGGAGCACCGGGCGTCCTTCGCCCTCCCACACGGTGTAACTCAGCTGGAGCCCGTCGAACGACGCGAAAGTAGGCATGCCCTCCAGCAAACACGAAAAAGGGGCGGCCCCGCCGTAGCGGGACCGCCCCTTCTCAGTGATGTCTAACTCAGCCTTACGCGTCCTCGGAGAGGAGGTTGCGAGTCCGGGCGGGGTCGACCGGGACACCCGGGCCCATCGTCGTGGAGATCGTGACCTTCTTCAGGTAGCGACCCTTGGCCGACGACGGCTTGGCGCGGAGGACCTCGTCCAGCGCGGCCGCGTAGTTCTCCACCAGCTTCTCGGTGTCGAACGACGCCTTGCCGATCACGAAGTGCAGGTTGGCCTGCTTGTCGACGCGGAAGTTGATCTTACCGCCCTTGATGTCCGTCACGGCCTTCGCGACCGCGGGGGTCACGGTGCCGGTCTTCGGGTTCGGCATCAGGCCACGCGGGCCGAGGATACGGGCGATACGTCCGACCTTGGCCATCTGGTCCGGCGTCGCGATCGCGGCGTCGAAGTCGAGCCAGCCACCCTGGATGCGCTCGATCAGTTCGTCGGTACCGACCACGTCCGCGCCGGCGGCCTCGGCCTCGGCGGCCTTGTCACCGACGGCGAAAACGATGACGCGAGCGGTCTTACCGGTGCCGTGCGGCAGGTTCACGGTGCCGCGGACCATCTGGTCGGCCTTACGAGGGTCGACACCGAGGCGCATGGCGACCTCGACGGTGGCGTCCATCTTCGTCTTGGAGGTCTCCTTGGCCAGCTTCGCGGCCTCGAGCGGGGCGTACAGCCGCTCGCGGTCCACCAGCTCGAGGGCCTGACGGTAGGCCTTGCTGTGCTTGGTCATGCTTCTGTCCTTAACTCTTCAAACGGATCAGTGTGGTGCGTGAGCCAGCACTGGCTCTCCCACGTGATGCTGAAAACAGCGTCAGTCGACGACCGTGATGCCCATGGAACGGGCGGTGCCGGCGATGATCTTCGCGGCCTGGTCGACGTCGTGCGCGTTCAGGTCGGATTCCTTGGTCTTCGCGATGTCGCGGACCTGGTCCCAGGTGACCTTGGCGACCTTGGTCTTGTGCGGCTCGCCGGAGCCCTTCTCCACGCCCGCGGCCTTCAGCAGCAGCTTCGCGGCCGGCGGCGTCTTGAGCTTGAAGTCGAACGAGCGGTCTTCGTACACGGAGATCTCGACCGGGACGACGTCCCCGCGCTGCGACTCGGTCGCGGCGTTGTAGGCCTTGCAGAACTCCATGATGTTGACGCCGTGCTGACCCAGCGCGGGGCCGACCGGCGGCGCGGGGTTGGCCGCACCCGCCTTGATCTGCAGCTTGATGATCGCCGCAAGCTTCTTCTTCTTGGGTGGCATTTCGTTGGTTCCTTCTTACTGACTTGAGTCCCCCGCACACCTGCCAGTACGCGGGGACTGCCGGCCGTCTGGCGGCCGTCAGATCTTGGAGACCTGGTTGAACGACAGCTCGACCGGGGTCTCCCGGCCGAAGATCGACACCAGGACCTTCAGCTTCTGCCCGTCCACGTTGACCTCGGAGATCGTCGCGGGCAGCGTCGCGAACGGGCCGTCCATGACGGTGACCGACTCGCCGATCTCGAAGTCGACCTCGACCGCGGGGCCGCCCAGCTGCGACTCCGACGCGGCGGCCTCACCCTTGCCGGACTTGGCGGGAGTGGCGGCCTCGACCTTGGGCGCGAGGAACTTCAGTACCTCTTCGACCGTCAGCGGCGAGGGACGCGACGTGGCACCGACGAACCCGGTGACGCCCGGGGTGTTGCGCACCGCGCTCCACGAGGCGTCGTTCAGGTCCATCCGGACCAGGATGTAGCCGGGCAGCACCTTGCGCTGCACCTGCTTGCGCTGGCCGTTCTTGATCTCGGTGACCTCTTCGGTCGGGACCTCGATCTGGAAGATGTAGTCCTCGACGTCCAACGTCTGGGTACGGGTCTCGAGGTTGGTCTTCACCTTGTTCTCGTAACCCGCGTACGAGTGCACGACGTACCACTCGCCGGGAGCGGCGTTGAGTTCCGCGCGCAGCTTCTCGACCGGGTCGACGTTCTCGTCGGGCTCGGGCTCGGCGGCGGTGTCGTCGTCTTCGGTCTCGACGGAAGCCTCTTCGGCCTCCGCGACATCTCCGGCTTCGTCGACCTCGTCGCCTGCGGCGGGCACCTCGACGGAGTCCAGGTGCTCGGACTGCTCGTCGCCGAGTGCCGCGTGCACCTGCTCGTCGGAAAGCTCGGTCAGCTCATGACCGGCTGCTGTGCCGTTGTCGGAGGTCACGTTCCGTCCTCTCAGTTGATCGGTTGCCGTGGCGCAGGCCACCGTGCGGTGCGCTCAAGCACCGCGACCGGCTGCCTCAGCTGCCGAAGACGGCACCGACGACCTCTTTGAAGGCCAGGTCGAGGCCGCTCACCAGCGCCACCATGAACACCACGAAGACCAGCACCACCGCGGTGTAGGTGACCATCTGCTTGCGGTTCGGCCAGATGACCTTGCGCAGCTCGGCCCAGACCTCGCGGATGAAGCGCATCAGCCGGGCGAAGATCGACGCCTGCTTCGGCTTGCGGTCGCGCTTCGGGGTCGCCGTGCTCTTGGCGTCCTTGGATTTCTCGGTCTTGTCCCCGGCCTTCGCCTTGCCGGCGGGGCGGGTCTTGTCATCCGACTTGGCGTCGGACTTACCGGACGGGCGCGCGGACGCACGGCGCTCACGCCGGGCAGCGGCGGTCACCGGGCGGGACTGTTCGTCGGGCTTCCGCCCGACGCCGTCCTGCGCCTTTTCACCGCTGGCGTCGCTGTCGCTCACGACCACTCCTCCGCCTTCACCAGTTCGTTTACGCAGGGGTGACAGGACTTGAACCTGCAACCTGCGGTTTTGGAGACCGCTGCTCTGCCAATTGAGCTACACCCCTTCGGAACCCCGATGCTCTAGGGCTCCCGAGGACGCATTCCATCGTCCCCACCGCCGTGGCGGGGATGACCGTAGTGCGTTCCGAGACCAGAAGTCTACGGCAACCCCCGAACAGCTTCGCAACCGCGCCCCTCAAAGCGGCGCGGAGCAGCCTTCCGTGAGGAAACTCCCCCACGGCCGACCCCATGATCGTGCCACGATGTCGCCATGAGCGCTCCCCCACCCTCGGCTTCGCCGGCTCCACGCGTCTCCGCCCGCATCGGCGGCATCACGCCGTCGGCCACGCTGGCCGTCGACGCGAAGGCCCGGGAGCTCAAGGCGCAGGGCCGTCCGGTGATCGGGTTCGGCGCGGGGCAGCCGGACTTCCCCACCCCGGCCAACGTGCTCGAAGCCGCCGAAGCGGCCGTCCGGGACAGGGTGAACCACGGTTACACGGCCGCGGGCGGGCTGCCGGAGCTGCGTGAGGCGATCGCCGCGAAGACGGCCCGCGACTCCGGGTTCGAAGCGGACCCTGGCCGTGTCCTGGTGACCAACGGCGGCAAGCAAGCGGTCTATTCCGCGTTCGCCACCCTGCTCGATCCCGGCGACGAGGGGCTGCTGCCCGCGCCGTACTGGACGACCTACCCGGAGTCGATCGCCCTCGCCGGCGGTGTCCCGGTGCGGGTCACGGCGGACGAGACGACGGGTTATCTGGTCACCGTCGAGCAGCTCGAAGCCGCCAGGACGCCGCGCACGAAGGTGTTGCTGTTCGTCTCGCCGTCGAACCCGACAGGCGCGGTGTACCCGCGTGAACAGGTCGAGGCGATCGGGCGCTGGGCCTACGAGAACGGCCTCTGGGTCATCGCCGACGAGATCTACGAGCACCTGGTCTACGACGGCGCCGAAGCGCCTTCGATGCCCGTCGTGGTCCCGGAACTCGCCGACCGGACGGTCGTCCTCAACGGGGTCGCGAAGACGTACTCGATGACCGGCTGGCGGGTGGGCTGGTTGCTCGCCCCGCAGGACGTGGTCAAGGCGGCGACGGCGTATCAGTCGCATTTGTGCGGCAACGTTTCGAACGTCGCGCAGCGGGCCGCGCTGGCGGCGGTGAGCGGTCCGCTCGACGCCGTTTTCGCGATGCGCGAAGCGTTCGACTCTCGCCGCAAGACCGCACTTTCGCTCCTTTCCGAGATCGCCGGTGTCGAAACTCCGGTGCCACTCGGCGCCTTCTACGTCTACCCGTCGATGAAAGCTTTGCTAGGTAAAGAGATTCGCGGTGAGCGACCGGCCGACACGGTGGCGCTGGCCGAGCTGATCCTGCGCGAGGCCGAAGTCGCCGTGGTACCCGGCGAGGCGTTCGGGACACCCGGGTACTTCCGGATCTCCTACGCGCTGGCCGAAGACGATCTCACCGAGGGGATCACCAGGATGGGCCGACTGCTCGCGGAAGCACGGTGACCGTGATGCGTCTGGGAATCGCCCTTCCGCAGTACGGAACCCTCGCGACAATGGACGCCGTCGCCGGTTTCGCCACGGCCGCGGAGGAACTCGGATACGCGTCCTTGTGGGTCGGAGATCGGGTTCTGGCCCCGGTTACGCCGTCGGACTTCTATCCCGGCGGCACCCCGGAACGGCCCTATCCGCCCGAATTCGTCACCTTCGCCGATCCGCTGATCCTGCTGACGGTGGCCGCGAGCGTCACGACGAAGGTCCGGCTCGGTACCAGCACGCTGACCGGGACGGTGTATCCGGCCGTGGTGCTCGCCCGGATGCTCACTTCACTGGATCAGGTGAGCGGTGGCCGGCTGGACGTCGGGCTGGGCACCGGCTGGCTTCGCGACGAGTACACCGCGACAGGCACGCCGTGGAAGGCCCGCGGCAAGCAACTGGAGGAGCTTCTCGACGTCCTTCGGGAGTTCTGGACCGGCGACCCCGTCGAGCACAAGGGCGAGCGCTGGCAGATCCCGGCGTCGAAGGTGGGACTGCGGCCGTCGCAGAACCCGCATCCGCCGGTCTTGCTTGGCGGGCTGTCGGCGGCGGCGCTGGACCGCGTCGGGCGGCGCGCGGACGGCTGGTTGCCCGCCGGGCCGCCCGCGCCCTACCTCGCGAAGCTCTGGGAGACCGTGGTGAGCGCGGCCGAGAAGGCCGGCCGTGACCCTGGCGCGCTGCGGCGGGTGCTGCGGATCAATCCGAAGCCGGGCACCGACCTCAAGGACGTCGCGGCGCAGCTGGAGGCGGCCGCCGAAACCGGGGTCACCGAGGCCTTCGTCGACCCGCACTACCTCGCTCGGGACGTCACGCACGCCCTCGATCTCGCCGCTGAGCTGCGCGGTCTCGTCCCGAACGACTGAGGTCCGCGGAAAGGGGTCAGGCTTCGCCGCCGTCGAGCTGAACAATTCACCGACGGTCGGACCGATGACAAACGTGACCCAGGTCGCGTACAACGAATGGGTGACGCAGCGGAGAACTGGCGGCGGCTGTCTGTTCCTGGTGATCGTGCTGTCCGTCCTGGGGATCGCCTACCACCTGTGGGAGCGCGGGACGTCGGTGACACCGGCGGGGGTCACCACATCGGATGGCGCGGGCCGCTATGTAGCACTGGGTGACTCGTACACGGCTTCGCCGGGCACGGGACGACCTGTGGGAGCGCCGACGGGCTGCGACCGCTCGGACAACAACTATCCGAGCCTGCTCGCCGCGAGCCTGCGTCCGGCCGAGTTCGTCGATGTCAGCTGCGGTGGCGCCACGACCGAGCACCTCACCGGCGAGCAGAAGACCCGTGACGGCACGAACGCTCCGCAGCTCGACGCCATCGACGGCGACACGACGTTGGTGACCGTCGGTATCGGCGGCAACGACGTGGGCTTCGTCGGCTTCGCGGGCCAATGCGCGACGCAGCACCAGACCGCTTCGCCCTGCAAGACCCGGCTGACCGCGGGCGGCCGCGACCAACTCGCGGAGCGGATCACCGCCGCGGCGGACCGGCTCGGCGGGGTCCTGGACCAGATCCGCTCGAAGGCCCCCGAAGCACGCATCGTGGTCGTCGGGTACCCAACGGTGCTTCCGGACGACGACAGTGGTTGCTGGCCGGTCCTGCCGGTCGGCGCTGGGGACGTCGCCTACTTCCGCGAGTCGCTGGAGCGGCTGAACACCACGCTGCAGGAGACGGCGAAGGAACACGAAGCGGGCTTCGCCGACATGTCGACCGCGAGCAAGGGTCGGGACATGTGCACTGCCGCGAACCGGCGATGGGTCGAGGGCCCGGCGCCCGCGGTGCCCGCCGCGCCGCTGCACCCGAACGCCCGGGGTGAGGAGGGCATGGCTGAGGTCATCGGGAAGCTGCTCAAGCTGCCGTGAGGTCAGGCGCGGACGACCGCTTGGGCCTTCCCCAGGACGGCCTTGCCGTCGAACTTGGCGGTGATGTCGATCCGCGCCGTGCCGTCGTCGTTGACCACGGCGACCTTCCCGGTGAACTCGATCGTCGCCGTGCCGTCGTTCGGCACGACCACGGGGCGCGTGAAGCGCGCGAAGTAGTCGACGAGGCGGCCGGGATCGCCTAGCCAGTCGGTGACGAGCCGCGCGCCGAGCGCCATGGTCAGCATGCCGTGCGCGATGACGTCCGGCAGGCCGACCTCCTTGGCGAAGGCCTCGTTCCAGTGGATGGGGTTGAAGTCCAGCGCAGCGCCGGCGTAGCGCACCAGCTGGTCCCTGGTGACGTCGATGGTCAGCGGCGTCAGTTCTTCTCCGGCGGTGAACGTGCTCACGCGCCCTCCCCTCGGACCACGAGCTGGGCGTGCGTAGTGGCGATCGGGCCGCCGTCGGCGCCGGAGATCTCGGCGCGCAGGTTGATGAAGTCGTTCCCGGCGCGGGTCATGATGTTGTCGATGTGCGTGGTGAGCGACAGGACGTCGCCCGCGTGCACCGGCCGCGCGTAGGTGAACCGCTGGTCGCCGTGCACCATCCGCGAATAGTCGAGCCCCAGCTCGGGATCGGTGACGATCGCGTTGATCGAGGCGAGGTTGATGATCGTGAGGAACGTCGGCGGTGCGATGACGTCGGGGTGACCGGCCGCCTTCGCCGCTTCGGCGTCGAGGTAGAGCGGGTTCGCGTCGCCGAGCGCGTCGGCGAACTCCCGGATCTTCTCGCGACTCACTTCATAGGTACTGGTCGGCGGGTACACCCGCCCGGTGAACGACTGGTCCAAGGCCACCCGATCAGGCTACCGAACCCGAAAATGCCCGAAGCCGCCCTGGTGACCAGGACGGCTTCGGGTGAGACTTGTAGAACCGCCAGACGCTCAGCGGGTCTCTTTGTGAGTCCGGTGCGTACCGCAGTTCGGGCAGAACTTCTTCATCTCCAGGCGATCCGGGTTGTTGCGCCGGTTCTTCTTGGTGATGTAGTTGCGGTGCTTGCACTCCTCACACGCGAGCGTGATCTTCGGTCGCACGTCAGTGGCAGCCACAGCATTTCCTTCTCTACTAGGCCTGGGATACCCAGGATTACCGCGTAGCGGTGGCCGGACTTGAACCGGCGACACAGCGATTATGAGCCGCTTGCTCTGCCAGCTGAGCTACACCGCCCTTACATAACCCTAACCGCGACACGCTTGCGTGACGCGGTTGAGGTTGCGAGCCCCTTTACGGAATCGAACCGTAGACCTTTTCCTTACCATGGAAACGCTCTACCGACTGAGCTAAAGGGGCCTTGCCCTCTCGCGAGGACTTGGAAAGATTAGCAACACCTCCGTGACCCCCGTGAAGGAGGGGTCACTTTACCGCAAAACCTCAGGTCAGCAGGGTTAGAACGGTCTCGGAGTGTCGACCCGGCGAGCGCGCCGTGCGAGCCTGCAGCCACGCCTCCAAGCGGTCCTCCGGTAGCGGCCGCGAGATGAGATAACCCTGTGCCACGTCACATCCCATCGCCTCGAGCTGATCCCGCGCGACGTCTTCCTCGACGCCCTCGGCGACGACCGTGAGGCCGAGCGAATGGCCGAGTTCGACGATGGAGCGCACGACGGCGAGGTCGCCGAGGTCGGTGCCCATGCCGAGGACGAAGCTCTTGTCGATCTTGACCTGGTCGACCGGGAGCTGCCGCAGATAGGCCAGCGACGAGTAGCCGGTGCCGAAGTCGTCGACGGCGAGCACGATGCCCAGCGAGTGCAGTTCCCGCAGGATCGGCAGTGCCTTTTGCGGGTCGGACATCACGCCGGATTCGGTCAGCTCGAAGGTGAGCAACTCCGGCGGGATGCCGAAGCGGTCGAGTTCACGGGCGACCTTCGTCGGGAAGTCCTCGTCGGCCAGGTTTCGCACCGACAGGTTCACCGCGGCGGAGATGCGCAGGCCTTCGTCGAGCCACTTCCGCACGCGCTTCAGCGACTCTTCGAGCACGAAGGACGTCAGGACGCCGATGAGGCCCGCCGCTTCGATCGCCGGGACGAACTCGTCCGGGCCGAGCCTGCCGAACTCCGGGTGCACCCAGCGCACCAAGGCCTCGACACCCTGGATCTGCCGGTTCGGCAAGGTGATCTTCGGCTGGTAGTGAACGCTCAGCTGGCCTTCTTCGAGCGACTGCCGGAACTGCGTGACCATCTGGAACCGGCGCATGAAGATCTGGCCCATGCTGGCCATGTAGCCGCGGACCTCTTCCCCGCCCTTGGTCGCGCGGACGGCTACGTCGGCGCGCTGCAGGAGCCCGTCGACGTCGACCTGGTCGTCGTCTTCGGCGGAGGACGTGGCGTAGCCGATCATCGCGTTGGCTTCGACGGAAAGCCGGTCCACCGGATACGGGGCGACGAGTTCCGCGCGGAGCAGTTCCGCGGCGGCTTGAGCGCGTTCCGGCGCACAGCCGACGAGGAGTGCCGCGAAAGACGCGCCTTCGAGCCTCGCGAGCGGGACGTCGGGGCCGAGCGCGTCGCGGATCCGGCGACCGGCGGCGATGACCATCCTGTCGGCCCACACGTAACCGAGCGCGTCGCTGACGGTGGAGAAGACGTCGAGGTCGACCCGCAGTACGACCGCGTCGACCTGTTCCCGCAACGGTTCCTTGGCGACCTGGCGGAAGCCCGGCCGGTTGAGCAGGCCGGTCAGCGGATCGTGGTAGGCGTCGTGGCGCAGGGTCGCGAGGAGGCGCCGGTTGTCCAGTGACGTCGCGAGGTGGCTGGCCATCGTGCCGAGCAGCTGGACGTCGTACTTGCCGAAACCGCGCCAGCGGGACAGCCTGTCGTGCGCTTCGACGACGCCGAGGAGCTGGTTCGCACTGCGCAGCGGGACGACCAGCGCCTCCTGCGCACCGCGGTCGAGCAACGCGGAGCGGACATCGGGATTGGCTTCGGTGATCCGGAAATGCCGGACGTGCGCGCCGGGCAGGCGCAGCAACGGGTCGTCGGCGGCCGGGTCCACGGGCGGCAGTTCGTCACCCGCGACGACCATCCGCATGGTGTCCTTGGGTTCCAGCCGCAGCCTGAGCACGACGCGGCCGGCGGCGAGCTGGTCCTTGATGCGTTCGGCGATGGTCGCCCACTCGCGGACGTCCACGCCGCCGACGAGTTCGTCGGCTCGCCCGGCGGGACGCGCGGCGGCCTGCTGACCGGAGCGCGCGACCATCAGGCTGACGTCGGACAGCGCTTCCATGTCGCGCTGTTCGCGGAGCAGATCGGAGTACGCCCAGTACAACGCGGTGAGCCCGAGGAAGACGGCCAGTACGAGCGGCCAGGCCTTCGGAGTACCGGATATGACCAAATAACCGGAAAGACCGACCGAGGCGTTGACGAATCCGACGACGAGGATGCGGCCGGTCAGCCGGATCGCGGTGCTGACCCGCATGCGGCGGCGCAGCACGCGAACGGCGGCGAGCGCGAGCAGCGTGCTGACCAGCGGCGCGGTCAAAGTGCCTGCCAGCGCGGCGATCCAGGTCATGTCGTGGGCGCCGGAGGCCTGTTTCACCAGTCCTGCCACGGCGAACGCGCCGGTGATCTCCAACAGGAACGCGCCCGCGTTGTAGAGGACGCGGCCGGCGACCTTGCGTGCCAGCAGGGTGCCGATGCCCGCCGCGAGATGCGCGGCGAGGACGACTTCGAAGGGTGCGACGAAGAATCCGATGACCAGAGGAATCTCGGTGAACGAGATCGTCCACGAAATACCGCTGCGGACGTCGACGTTGATCCCGAGCTGTTCGGCCAGCAGGAAGGCGAGCGCGAGGATCGGCCCGATCCACAACAAGTCGTCCGAGGCTTCGAAGTCCAGCCACAGGCTGACCGCGGCCGCGGCGGCGATGCCCATGGTGAGGACGGTGAAGGTGTAGACGCGGAATCGCCGCTCGTCGGTACGAGCCTCCGTAACGGCCCCTCCCTTGCCCGGTGCCGCCTGTGCGGCGCTTCCGGGCTTGCCGTTCGTGTCCGGCATCCGACCTTCCTTCCCGGCTGCCCAACCGGTCTTGTCCTACCGCAACCTCGGAGACGAGGGCAATACAGTACCCCGGAGGGCGTACCCGAGTCCCATTCGAGACAGTATGAGATCACCCCAGGGTTAACAATGGGCGCGTCGCGCTGACCTGCGTGGACCACGGGGTGAAATGGGAGCGTTATTCGCGTTCCTTCCGACTACCGGAAGTCACCTGGCGCCACGGCCTGGCCAATCTCGTGAAGTTCCCGGCGGACCCGTCGGTAGGGGCTTGAATAGTCCTATGAATAGCCACGCCATCGCCGCCGGGCATGCCGAGCGGCTCGCCACCGTGGACGCCCTGCTCCCCGAAATGCCTGCACTGGAGCCTGTCGAAGGCTCCGTGTCACTCTCCGCGACAGAGGGCGACTCGGCCGCTGCCGGAATGTCGGTACGGACCGAGGCGGGCCTCGATTCTGTTGACTCTCCGTGGCGGGCCCTCGTCGAGCATCGCCTCGAAGCCCGGCTCACCGGCCCCCGCCCGGAGGCGGCCCTTGACGCATTACTCACCCAATGGGATGAACATCTGAAGGCGGTCGCCCCACCTGGGGATGTCGAAACGGCGGCGACCGTGGTTCGGCCCAGCCGCGATTCGCCCGGCTCGGCCGAATTGCTGCGCCGCGGATTCGCCCCGGTGCTGGTGATCGCGGTCCGTCCAGCCGATCGGCTGGCCGTGACGGGAGCGCCCGCCACTCCCGGAGTGCACATCCGGCCCGCCGAAGCGGATGATCTCGAAACCGCCGTCGGGCTCGAGCTGGAATTGCAGCGTTATGACGCGCAGTTCGGTTCTGTCACGTTGCGCGAGGGCGCGGAGGAAGCGATCACCGCGGACCTGTCGAAACAATTGGGCCGCGAAAATCCGACCTTGTGGATCGCCGAGCTGTACGGGCGCGCGCTGGGCATGGTGCGGGTGCAGTTCCCCGACGAGACGTCGTGGATCGGCGACCGGGTCGCGGCCGACCGGGTCGGCTACCTGTCGTCGCTGGCGGTGGCCGAACCGGCGCGGTCGAGCGGGGTGGGGTCGGCGCTCGCCGCGCACGCGCACCAGGTCTTCGACGAATGCGGGACCGAAGCCGTGCTGCTGCACCACGCGCTGGCCAATCCGCGCTCGACGCCGTTCTGGTACGCGCAGGGCTACCGGCCGCTCTGGACGTACTGGCAGCGGCGGCCGGCGGTGCCCTGACCCCGCTAGGCTGATCGTCGAGGATCAGGGGGTTTCTGTGACCAGGGACGATGACGCGGCCCCGGTGGCGCCGACCGGGGTCGACACCGAAAAGCCGTCCGCGGCGAGGATCTACGACTGGTTCCTCGGCGGGACTCACAACTGGGCCGTCGACCGTGAGTTCGCCCGCGCGTTGGAACGGCAGTGGCGGTGGGTCAAACCGGGCGCGCGGCACAACCGCGAGTTCATGAACCGCGTCGTGCGCGCGGCGCTGAACGCCGGGATCCGGCAGTTCGTCGATCTGGGCTCCGGTGTCCCGACCGCCGGGAACGTGCACGAGATCGTCGAAGAGGAACTGGAGCCGGGCGATACGGCGAAGGTCGTGTACGTCGACTACGAGCCAGTGGCGGTGGCGCACGCGGAACTGATCCTCGAACGGCATAAGGCGACCGACTGGGCCGGGATCGTCCATGCGGACATGCGGCGGCCCAAGGACGTCCTGCGGCATCCGGAGACGCTGCGGCTGATCGACTTCTCGCAGCCGGTGTGCCTGATGATGATGGCCGTGCTGCACTTCGCCGGGCCGCACGACGATCCGCCAGCGCTGGTCGCGACCTACCGGAACGCGCTGGCGCCGGGCAGCTGGCTGGGACTGTCGCACATGAGCTTCGGGGGCCAGACCGGCGAGGACGCCGACGGACTCCGCTGGATGGTCGAGCAGTACCGGAAGACGAGCAACCCCGTGTGGATGCGGGACCGCGAAGAGATCGAGCCCCTCTTCGGGGACTGGCCGCTGCTGGAACCCGGCGTCGTCAACCTGCCCGACTGGCGGCCGGTGCGAGAACTGCGGCGAGACGAGGAAGGCGCCCGGCCATTCGCCTGGTGCGGTGTCGCCACCCACCCCTGACCTCCGACCTCTGACCGCGACGCGTCGCCTTTAGCGGGCTAAGTGTCACGCGTTGGGTCGTAGACGTCGGAGGACCGGGGAGCGGATGGCCTGAGGGCCCCGTGGCGACGTTCTACGTCTCTAAGGGGGCCTTAGTGACGCTTGATCGCTTCAAAGGTCCGACCTCCAGGGGCGACGCGTCGCCTTTCGCGGGCTAACCGTGCCGCGTTGGGGCACGGAGGTCGGAGGGGTGGGTATCGCTGACGGCGAACGCGAGAAGGAAACAAACGGGTCGATCGGAGAGTTGAGCTAAGCAGACTCAACTAACCGAGGAGTGCACAGATGACCGACAACCGCCTCCTGCCCGTCCTCCCGCTCGATGACGACGTCGTGCTGCCGGGCATGATCGTCCCGCTCGACCTCGCCGACACGGAGACGCGCGCCGCGGTGGAGTCCGCCCAGGCCAACACGCCTGCCCAGACTTCCTTCCCGGGGATCCGGTCCGGCGCGGCCAGCAAGGCCGAGGTGCTGATCGTTCCCCGTGTCCACGGCGAGTACGCCGAGCTCGGCACCATCGCGACCGTCGAGCGCATCGGCCGCGTGCCCGGTGGCAAGACCGCGGTGCTGCTGCGTGGTACCCGCCGCGCCGTCGTCGGCCGGATCGCCGACGGCCCCGGTGCCGCCCGCTGGGTTCACGTCGAGGTCGCCACCGAGACCACCGACGACAATTCCGCGAAGCTCGCGACCGAGTACAAGAGCGTCGTCCTCGCGATCCTCCAGCAGCGTGGCGGCTGGCAGATGATCGACGCGGTCCAGGAGGTCGAGGACCCGTCCGCGCTCGCCGACCTCGCGGGCAACTCGTCCTACCTGACGACCGAGCAGAAGCTCGAGCTGCTTTCCACGCTCGATGTTTCGGCACGGCTCGAAAAGGCCCTCAAGTGGAGCCGCGAGCAGCTGGCCGAGCTCGAGGTCACCGACACCATCCGCAAGGACGTCCAGGAGGGCATGGAGAAGCAGCAGAAGGAGTTCCTGCTGCGCCGCCAGCTCGAAGCGATCCGCAAGGAGCTGGGCGAACTCGACGGCACCGCCAACGACGACGACTACCGCGCCCGCGTCGAGGGCGCCGAACTGCCGGACGCCGTCAAGAAGGCCGCACTGTCCGAAGTGGACAAACTGGAGCGGACGTCCGACCAGTCCCCCGAGGGCGGCTGGATCCGCACGTGGCTGGACACCGTCCTCGAGCTGCCGTGGAACAACCGCACCACCGACGTCCACGACATCGCCGCCGCGCGCGAGATCCTCGACGCCGATCACGCCGGTCTCGACGACGTGAAGGAACGCATCATCGAGTACTTGGCCGTCCGCAAGCGCCGCGCGGAGTCGGGTCTCGGCCCGGTCGGCGGACGCCGCGGGATCGAGGCAGGGCGAAGCTCCGTTGAGGGTGGTGGTGGGCGAGGGGCTGGCACGGTGCTCGCGCTCGCCGGCCCTCCCGGAGTCGGCAAGACGTCGCTCGGCGAGTCCGTGGCGAAGGCGATGGGCCGCGAGTTCGTCCGCGTCGCGCTCGGCGGCATCCGTGACGAGGCCGAGATCCGCGGTCACCGCCGCACCTACGTCGGCGCGCTGCCCGGCCGGATCGTCCGCGCCATCAAGGAAGCGGGCTCGATGAACCCGGTCGTGCTGCTCGACGAGATCGACAAGGTCGGCGCCGACTACCGCGGCGATCCGACGGCGGCACTGCTGGAGGTGCTGGACCCGGAACAGAACCACACGTTCCGCGACCACTACCTCGAGGTCGAGCTGGACCTGTCCGACGTCGTGTTCCTCGCGACGGCGAACGCGCTCGAAACCATCCCCGGTCCGCTGCTGGACCGGATGGAGCTGGTCACCCTCGACGGCTACACCGAGCACGAGAAGGTCACCATCGCCCGCGACCACCTGCTCCCCCGCGAGCTGAACCGCGCGGGCCTCGTCAAGGACGACGTCACGCTGACCGACGACGCGTTCAGCCGCATCGCCGCCGAGTACACGCGGGAAGCCGGGGTGCGCAACGCGAACCGGACCATCGCGAAGGTGCTGCGCAAGGTGGCGACCAAGGTCGCGCTGGACGAGGTCGAGCTGCCGCTGACCATCGACGCCGACGGGCTCGAGACCTACCTCGGCCGCCCGCGGCACCTGCCGGAGTCCTCACTGCCCGCGTCGACGCAGCGCACGTCGACCCCCGGCGTCGCGACCGGTCTGGCCGTGACCGGCGCCGGTGGTGACGTCCTCTACATCGAGGCGTCGCTGGCGGATCCCGAGTCCGGCTCGACCGGGCTGTCACTGACCGGTCAGCTGGGTGACGTGATGAAGGAGTCGGTGCAGATCGCGCTGTCCTACCTGCGTTCCCACGGCGCCGAGCTGGAACTGCCGGTCGGCGACCTGAAGGACCGCGGCATCCATGTGCACGTCCCGGCGGGCGCGGTGCCCAAGGACGGGCCGAGCGCCGGCATCACGATGACGACCGCGCTGGCCTCCCTGCTTTCGGGCCGGGTCGTGAAATCGGACGTCGCGATGACCGGTGAGGTGTCGCTGACCGGGCGCGTGCTGCCGATCGGCGGGGTCAAGCAGAAGCTGCTCGCCGCGCACCGGGCGGGGATGAAGACGGTGATCATCCCGCAGCGCAACGAGCCGGACCTCGACGACGTGCCGGCCGAGGTGCTGGCCCAGCTGGACGTCCACACGGTCGCGAACGTCCGTGACGTGCTGGACATCGCGCTGGCCCCGGCGACGGCTCCGGTCGCCCAAGCGGCGTAACAGCGCGAGGCCGAGGCCCCGGGTCCCGCTCAGGATCCGGGGCTTTCGGCATTTCAAGATCCGGACGGATCCGGACATTAATCAGGCTTAAACTTCATATCACGGTTTGATAACGTACATTTCGTGCCACCCCGCCGGGTGCGGCCACCGAGCCTCGAGAGGGCAAGGTCATGAGTCACGGAATTCTGTACCCCCTGCTGCCGAGGCGCAGGTGCGTTTCGGCAGGTCAGATTGTCTGTCTGAGCATTCTCACCGCATTCACCACCCTGCTGACCTTCGCCGGCACGAGCGCACCGATCGCGGCGGGGATCGCGGTCACCCTGCTCGGTGCCGTCCTCGGCCGTCCCGTGTCGGCGCGGGCACGCCGGTGAACACCGAATCGGAGTTCATGGGACATCTGCGCGAACTCCGCGACCGAAGCGGCCTCAGCATCCGCGCGCTGGCCGCCACGACCGGTCAGTCACGCAGCACCTTGGCCGACACCTTGGCCCGGAACACCTTGCCCAGCAACGAAACCCAGATGCGAGTCCTGCTCCGCGCGTTACTGCGGGCCGTTCCAGGGGAGCCGGGACTCGACGATCATCTCGCCGCCTGGCGTCACCTGATCGGACGCCGCCACCACCGCAATGGAGGATGCGCCCCGCTCGATCGGATACTCCTCGCCATCGACATCGCGGAACAGCGCGGCGGAGACGACGCCCCTGGTCTGCGCAAAGCGAAGGAAATCGTTCTGAGTGAAGGTTTCCTACGAAAGTTCTCTTCTCGCGGCGAATACGCCGCGAATTCACCTGGAGGTCCCGTTCCACCCGTAACCTCCGATCCGCTCCTTTCCCGCACCACCACATCAGCGGATGTCTTGGAGGCATGAGTGAAGCGACGGAATTTCCTGCGCGCGGCCGTGGTCGGCGCCGGTGTCACGGCGTTCGGCAACCGGCTTTCTGGGACGGCCTTGGCCGCGCCCGCGCAGAACGGCCCCAGCCCGTACGGCGCGCTCCAGGCGGCCGACGCGAACGGGATCCAGCTGCCCGCGGGGTTCACCAGCCGCGTCATCGCGCGCTCCGGCCAGAAGGTCGCGAGCACCGGTTACACCTGGCACAGCGCCCCGGACGGCGGCGCGGTGTTCGCCGACGGCAGCGGCTGGATCTACGTGTCGAACTCGGAGATCACCCCGGGCGGCGGCGCCAGCGCGGTCAAATTCGACGCGAGCGGGAACATCACCGGCGCCCACCGCATCCTGTCGAATACGCGCCAGAACTGCGCGGGCGGCAAGACTCCTTGGAACACTTGGCTTTCCTGTGAGGAGATCGACCTCGGGTTCGTCTACGAGTGCCAGCCGAACGGTCCTGCCTCGGCGGCGGTCCAGCGGCCCGCGATGGGGAAGTTCAAGCACGAGGCCGCCGCTGCCGACCCGGTGCGCAAGGTCGTCTACCTGACCGAGGACACCTCGGACGGTTGTTTCTACCGCTTCGTCCCCACGACCTGGGGCAACCTCTCCGCCGGAACGCTACAGGTGCTGAAGGCGGGCACGGCGACGTCGGGCAGCTTCACCTGGGCGAACGTGCCCGACCCGGACGGCTCCCCGACCGCCACGCGCAACCAGGTGTCCGGCGCGAAACGGTTCAGCGGCGGCGAAGGCCTGCACTACGCCAACGACACCGCGTGGTTCACTACCAAGGGTGACAACCGCGTCTGGCAGCTCAACCTCACGAACAGCACGTACGAGCTGGCTTACGACGACTCGCTGGTCAGCCCCGGTTCGGCGCCGCTGACCGGCGTCGACAACGTCACCGGGACGTCGTCGGGTGACCTGTTCGTCGCCGAAGACGGCGGGAACATGGAGATCTGCATCATCACGCCGAACGACATCGTGGCGCCGTTCCTGCGTATCTCCGGCCAGAGCTCGTCGGAGATCTGCGGTCCCGCGTTCACCCCGGCGGGGAACCGGCTGTACTTCTCGTCGCAACGCGGTACCTCCGGCTCGTCCTCGGGCGGGATCACCTACGAGGTGACCGGGCCTTTCCGCTCCTGAAACACGCGTACGGGGTGCCTGGATCCAGGCACCCCGTACGACATCAGGCGTTGGTGCGGTTCTTCTCGCGCAGCCGGGTCCCCACGAAGAGTGCCAGCGCGAGCACGACGGCCGCGATCACGAAGTACTGGAAGAATCCGGCGTACTCCTCCACCAGGTGCCAGCTCTCCCCCAGCCCGTACCCGGCCAGGACGAACACCGTGTTCCAGATCAGGCTGCCCACCGTCGTCAGAGTCAAGAACCGCCAGAACGGCATCCGCTCGATCCCGGCGGGCAGCGAGATGAGACTGCGGAAGATCGGCACCATCCGGCCGAGGAACACCGCCTTGGCACCATGCTTCTGAAACCAGGCCTCGGTCTTGTCGAAGTCGGAGGTCTTGACCAGCGGGATCTTCGCCATCCAGCGACGCGTGCGGTCGCGGCCGAGCAGCATGCCGAGGTAGTAGACGATGATCGCGCCGGCGACCGAGCCGAAGGTCGTCCACACCAGCGCTTCCGCCAGGGTGAACGTTCCCCGACTCGCGGAGAACCCGGCGAGCGGCAGCACCAGTTCGCTGGGAATCGGCGGGAACAGGTTGTCCAGCCCGACGATGATCGCGGCTCCAGGACCTCCCAGTGAGTCCATCAGTGACACTGCCCAGCCGGCGAGGCCGCCCATCGGTTCGTCGGCGGCGTCGGCGAGGAGGAGGTTCATGGCGGCCTTTCGTGGTCGTCTGCGGTTTCAACGAACGTACGAACTGCCCGAGTTCCACACCCTGCGGTGAAGCAGCACAGATCACTGCGGAAAACCGCAATACCGATCTTCGGACACCCCGCTAGCCTGGCGTTATGCCTGTTTCGGCAGCGATGCGCCGCTACCCGCGCAAAGCACTCCGCGGCACGTTGGGCCTGGCGATCGGCGCCATGACCGCGGTCGCGGAGTTCTTCTACGTCCTCTTCGGCGGCATCGCGCTCGCGATTCCCGCGCTGCGGCCATCCGTCTTCGCCGGCGCCCGCGCACTGTCCGAACTGGAGCGGCGACGGCTGGAGAAATACCTCGGCGCCGAGAACGCGACCGACTACACCGGACGCCGCGCGATGGCCTACCTGGCCCCGCGGTGCGTCCTCGGACTGCTCAGCGCCGGAATCTTCGTCCTGATCCTGTTCGGTGCCGGATCCGGCGTGATCATCGGGTACCAGCTTCTCAGCGGCAGAGCACCCGGCGGCGAGGCCCCGGCCGACTGGTACGACCCCGTCACCACCACACTCTTCGGCGCGCTGCTTATTTTTCTTTCCATACAGGGACTCCTTGGGGTCACGACACTGGAACGCGAGCTGGCGAGGCGGTTCTTCGGGCCCAGCAAGAAGGAACAGTTGCGCCGCCGGGTCTCCGAGCTCTCGACCAGCCGCGCCGAGGTGGTCGAAGCGGTCAATGGCGAGCGCCGCCGGATCGAACGGGACCTGCACGACGGCGTCCAGCAGCGGCTCGTCGCGCTCGGGATGCTGCTCGGCCGGGCACGGCGCACCGGCGATCCGGACAACGCGTCGGAGCTGCTCCGGCAGGCGCACGAAGAATCCCAGCGAGCCCTCGAGGACCTGCGTGAGGTGTCGTGGCGGGTCTATCCGATCGCGTTGGACTCGGACGGGCTGCACCCCGCGCTGGAGGCGCTCGCGGAACGCTCCGGGGTGCCGGTCCACCTGCGTGTCGACCTGCCGGAACGGCCACCGGCGGCCATCGAGACCGTCGTCTACTTCGTGGCGTCCGAGGCGGTCACCAACACCATCAAGCACGCCGCGGCGACGCGGATCGACATCGAGGCCGAGCGGAACGGGGACAGTGTGCGGGTGCGGATCACCGATGACGGTACGGGTGGGGCGCGGGAGTCCGGCGGCGGCCTTTCCGGCCTCGCGCGGCGCGTCGCGGCGGCGGACGGGGAGTTCACCGTGCACAGTCCGCTCGGCGGTCCGACCGTGGTGACGGCGGTATTGCCGTGCGAGTGATCCTCGCCGAGGACTCGACTTTACTGCGGGAAGGCCTGGTCCGGCTGCTGGTCGAAGAGGGACATGACGTGGTGGCGTCGGTCGGCGACGGCGACGCGCTCCTCTCGACGACGGCCGCGTTTCAGCCGGACGTGATCGTCACCGACGTGCGGATGCCGCCGACCCACACCGACGAGGGGCTCCGCGCGGCGCTCGAGATCCGGAAACGGTGGCCGGAGATCGGGGTGCTGGTGCTCTCGCAGTACGTCGAGAAGCGCTACGCCGCTGAACTGATCACCGGCGACGGTGAACGTGTCGGCTACCTCCTGAAGGACCGGGTCGCCCAAGTTGGCGAATTCTTGGACGCGCTCGACCGGGTCGCCGCGGGCGGGGCGGCGTTCGATCCGGAGGTCGTCAGGCGGCTGCTCGCGAGGACCACGCACACCGATCCGCTCCGGAAGCTGACCGCACGCGAACACGAAGTGCTGGAAAAAATGGCGCAGGGCCACACGAATGCCGGAATCGCCGAGTCGCTGTACGTGTCGCAGAGCGCCGTCGAGAAGCACGTGAACGCCATCTTCGACAAGCTCGGGCTGGCCAATACCGCCGGCTACAGCCGCCGCGTCCTGGCGATCCTGCGCTACCTGGGCTCCTGACCCCGATTTGACAGGCAAGTGACGACTTGCCTATAACTGGTCCGTGGACGTCGATCCCGATCTGTTCAAGGCCATCGGCGACGCGACACGACGCGTCATCCTGGACGAGCTGACCGAGAAGGACGGTCAGACGCTGTTCGAGATCTGCGGACGGCTGACCATGAAGCACGGCCTGGCCTCTTCGCGCCAGGCCATCTCGCAGCACCTCGCGATGCTCGAACAGGCGGGCCTGGTGCACACCCGGCGGCAGGGCCGCTACAAGTTCCACCACATCGACACGAGTCCGCTGCGCTCGATCGTCGAGCGGTGGCCCATCGACCGAGAGGAACCGAACCCGTGATCCGCATCAACATCACCAGCGTCTTCGTCGACGACCAGGCCAAGGCGCTCGCCTTCTACACCGAGAAGCTGGGGTTCCAGAAGAAGCACGACGTGCCCACCGGCGACGCCCGCTGGCTCACCGTGGTCTCCCCCGCCGACCCGGACGGCGTCGAGCTGCTGCTCGAGCCGGACGGCCACCCCGCGGCGGGCCCGTTCAAGAGAGCGCTGGTCAGCGACGGTATCCCGGTCACCCAGTTTGCCGTCGACGACGTCTTCGCCGAGGTCGAGAGGCTCAAGGGATTGGGCGTCGAGTTCACCCAGGACGCCGTCGACCTGGGGCCGGTGGTCACCGCCGTCTTCGACGACACCTGCGGCAACCTGATCCAGCTCGCCACGATGAAGTAGCTCCCGCGAGGAAGAGCGGGGCTCGATCCACAAATGTCCACTGTGGACCGAGTCCCGCTTCGACGATTCCTTACTGCTGCACCCATTCCACGAGTTCCACGGGTACACCGTTCGGGTCGGTGACCATGAAAAGACGTTCTCCCCACGGCTCTTCCCGCAACGGCAACGTGATCTCGACACCTTCGTCGCGCAGGCGCTTCTCTTCGGCTTCGAGGTTCTCGACCGTGAAGGCCACGATCACGCCGGCCGCGCGCTGCTGCCGCAGGTTCTCCGGCAGGACCTCGATCCCCGCCTGAAGCAGGACGATGGCCACCTTCGCGGTCTCATGCCCGAGGGAGACGAAACCCTCCGCGGCCATCTGCTCGGTGAAGCCTAAGTGCTCGGTGAAGAAGCGACTGGAGGCGGCGACGTCATCGACGGTCAGCGAAACGGTGGAGGCTAGGACGTTCATGGGCTATCCCCTTCGGTCGGCGGTGAGTTTTCGGAGGTGCTGGTCGGTCAGTACGACCGGCGGCGCGGGACGCCGATCGAGCGGCGCACCGGCGTCGAGCGGCCTGGGAACGGCTGCTGATGACGGCGGTCGTTCCGGCGGACCTGGGCGCGGTCGATGTCTTCGTTGCCTTGGGGGATTCGAGCGGTCAAGGAGCCTCTTTTCTCAAGCGGTAGTACGGACGTAATTTTACACTCGAACTACTCGACGTCAAGGATATTTTTACTACGGTGGTAAAGTTTACTCATGACCAGCACGGATGTGGGTTTGCGAGAGCTCAAGAAGCAGGAGACGCGGCAGCTGATCTCCGACCAGGCGACACTCCTCTTCATCGAGAAGGGCTTCGAGGAGACGACGATCGCCGAGATCGCCGCGGCGGCGAGAGTCGCGAAGAAGACTGTTACCAATTACTTCGCACGCAAAGAGGATCTGGCGCTGGACCAGCACGAGGAGTTCACAAACGGGCTGGCGAACGCCGTCGGCTCCAGGAAGGCCGGCGAGTCGGCGCTGGCCGCGCTACGACGCACCTTCCTGGACGCCGTAGCGGAGCACTCGCCCGTAATCGGCTTCACCGGGCCGGTCTTCGCGAAGATGGTGCTGGAGAGCCCGACCCTGACCGCACGACTGCGTGAGCTGCACGAACTCCGCGAGGAGGCGCTTGCGAAGCTCCTCGCGGCCGAGACCGGCGCCGACGCGGACGACGTCACTCCGGTCATGGCGGCCGCCGAACTCAACGCGATCGACCGCGTCCTCTTCCGCGAGGTCCTCCGGCGCTCCCATGCCGGTGAGAGCAACGACGAGATCGCCGAAACGCTGACGAAGGCGACTAAGCGGGCTTTCGAACTGCTTGACCCAGCCTTCGGCGACTACGCGATCCGCGAGTAGCTCAACGCTTTTTGGTGGCCAGCACGACCGCGACGACCACAGCGGCGACAAAGGCGACCGCCAAGAGCAGGATGATGAGGTGCAACGGCGTGATCGCGAACATGGAACCCCCTTTACCAGAGGAGCATCCTAGTGACCTTCACCGACGAAGAGATCGCGTACCTACGTTCGCAACCTTTAGCCCGCTTCGCGACCCTGTCAGCGGACGGCGAGCAGCCCGACGTCGTCCCACTGGCGTTCGAGTTCGACGGCACCCACGTCTGGGTCGGCGGCGGGAGCGAGTCGGTCCTCACAACCCGGAAGTTCCGCAACATCCAAGCGGGACAACGGAAAGTCGCCCTGGTCATCGACGATATGGTCTCGTCCGACCCGTTCATCGCGCGTGGTGTCCGGATCTACGGGGAGGCCGCCGATCCGATCGAACGGGTGGGAATCATCGGCCCCGGCATCTATTCGCGCGTCACGCCGACGGTGTCATGGAGCTGGAACATGGCGGGCGAACCCGTGGGCGAGACCTGGTACGCATCGAGGCGAGCGGTTCACGGCGACACGTAGAGGTGCGTGTCCCGCGCGGTGCCGCCGAACTCCTGGTGGGCGGGCAGTAGTCCTTCGTGCCGGTAGCCGCCTTCTCGGCTTCAATGATCACGAACGGAAAGTCCCTTCCCTAGGCATGACGGCTTTGCTGCCGTCGCTCCCAGTCTTCGGCTTCCTGCCCTCGTGGCATGCGGGAAGGCTGCCGATGAGCGGAAGGTACGGATCTTCACCGAGTTCGAGGGCGGGGGCAGGGCAGCGGCTCGGTCATCGGTCCATTCTTGTCGGGGGTCGGCGGTACGGTCGGTTGATGCGGGATCTGGTCGTGACGGAGAACAGCACAATCGACGGCGTGATCGAACTGGCGGGTGACTGGTTCAGCCCAGGCGACGGCGATCCGGACGTCGACCTGTCGGACGTCCTGGCCACGCTCCACGCACACCGTGAAAACGCCGACGCGTTCCTCCTCGGGCGCGTCACCTTCGAAGACATGCGCGGCTACTGGCCGAAACAGACGGAAGACAAGACGGGCATCTCGGCTTATCTCGACTCGGTGAGCAAGTACGTGGTCTCCAGCACGCTGACCGAGCCGGAGTGGGAGAACACGACAGTGCTCTCCGGTGGCCTGCGTTCGGAGATCGAGCGGCTGAAGGCCGCCGAGGGCAAGGACATCGTGACGACCGGCAGCATCTCGCTGGTGCGGGCACTCATCGCCGAGGGGCTCGTCGACGAGTACCGGCTTTTCGTCTATCCGGTCGTGGTCGGGGAAGGGCGCCGGCTGTTCGAGGCAGCGACGAGCGTTCCGAAGCTTCGGCTGGTGGAGGAACGGACGTTCACCTCGGGGATCGTGCTGTTGCGCTACCGGTCCTCGTCGGAATGACGTGCTCACCGACCGCTCGGTAGGGTCGTCGTACTCCGGTGTAGCGGCTGGAGAACGACGGAGGTGGCGGTCATGGTCGACGCGTCGAAGTTCACGGCCGAGGTGTATCGCCGCGCGGCCGCCCGGCCCGATGCCCCGCCGCGGCTGACCCGTGCGGCGAACTGCGTCCAGGACGGCAAGTTCAGCTGGGAGGAAGTCGCCGCCGGAACGTGCCCGCATCCGCTCGCACAGGCACTGTTCACCCCGAAGGCACAGGAAAAGCTGTGGCCGCTGCTGGCCGAGGTCGCCGCGGACGTCAAACCCGCGCCCGCACCGGCCGAACCTCCGCGCGCGAGGAAAGCGGCCCCGACGGACGACGACTTCAGCGAGTACACCTACCTTGAGGACCTGGCCGCGCCGACCAGCCATCCGGCGTGGCCGCAGAGGCCGGACCACCACCGGTGAGCACCCGCGTTTGCAGACGCGATCGATACTTGCCCGACCGGGCGATCCAGGAAACCGACGAGCGTCTTCGCACGTCTGCGGTTCGACCGGACCAAGTGACACGGAGGGGTCAAATGCCACAGTCCCAGGGGTTCAGCGTCGAGATCGACGATCTGAAAGCCATGGCCACGGACAAGGGCGGCCACGGGATGCCCAGTGCCGAGAACCTGGTCCGAACGGCGTCGACGTCGATGCGTGACCTCTACACCTCGCCCGTCGAAGCGTTCGGGTCCGAGGTCGACGAGGCCACCGAGCTGGGCCGCAACCGGAACAAGCTGATCGCGCTGCTGATCACGGGCGGGCTGGGCATCGGCGATTCGCTCGACGTGGCGGCGTCACGACTCAAGACCATCGCCGAGATGTACGAGCGGATCGAACGAGAAATCGTCGGGAAGTAGGGGACTTCGATGACCGACATCAGTTCTGGCGCCTTCACGGCGATGTACAAGAGCCTGTGCGAGAAGGCCCGCAGCGAGTGGCCCGCGGTACCCGGTGCCACTGACGACACCCTTTTCCTGTTGAACCCGCTGCGGGACTGGCTGAAGTACGCCGTGGACGGCGAGCTCGGCGCGTTCTCGGGGGCGACGGGCGACATCCTCCGGAAGAAGGAGGCGTTCGAGGAGTCCCGGAACATCCTGAAAGGCATCGGCGACCGGCTGGTCACCCACTGGTCAGGGGAGGCGTCGCGGGAATACACCACGTATCTCAACCTGGTGCAGAGTCACCTGGGGTACTTCGCGGGCGGATCCGAAAACATCGACGACGCCGAAGGTTATCTGCCCGAGGCGTCCGGGCTGCTCGACGCGGCGTTCGCGGTCCAGGCCGCCCGCAAGAACGACCTGCACCAGCTGGGGATGTCGCTGGACTCGGCACTGGACCGGCTCGACGAAGGCGGCGACAACCGCGAGGCCATGCTCTTCTGCGGCAAGGTGGCCGAGCTCGCGATCGGCACCCTTCCCAACGGGAAGCTCGGCCTCGACGTGCTCAGGCTGCTCTGGGGGACGAGCGGCCTTGCTTCCGGAGCACCCTCCCAAAGCCAGGGCGGGGACTCAACGCACATCACCACCGACGGCGGGATCACCGGCGTGATGTGGCAGTTCGAGCAGCAACTGAACAAGGTTATGGAGAACTACCGCAACGCCGTGAAGGCACTGAACGGGCGGATGGACAGGTTGTTCGCCCACATCGACGCCCGCAACGCCGCCGATCTGGAGTGGAAGGACCACATCCCCAGCTGGGAAGGCCGGACCGGTCTCACACTGGCGCAGCTTCTCTCGCTGGCCAACTCGAACTCGACCCCGGAACTCGCCGAGAAGGCCGGCAAGACC
Organism: Amycolatopsis sp. cmx-11-32; assembly: GCF_047608695.1. Classification (NCBI taxonomy): domain Bacteria; kingdom Bacillati; phylum Actinomycetota; class Actinomycetes; order Pseudonocardiales; family Pseudonocardiaceae; genus Amycolatopsis; species Amycolatopsis sp. cmx-11-32. The sequence goes on from NZ_JADNQN010000001.1 coordinate 592,613, forward strand.
CGTGCGCCGGAGATGCCGGTCGAGAAGAAGAAGGAAGAACACCGGCCGCCCGGCCCGCTCGTCGGGACCTGAGCCGCGCCGGCCAGGTCACTCGGATGGTTGCTAGAGCAGGTGCGACTTGCGCCACGGATCGGCGTAGACAGGCGCCTCAGCCGAGGAAAGCCGTCCGGGTGTGACTTGCATAGTGAGGGGAGTCGCAGCCACACCAAGAGACAGCGCCTCCCCATTCGCGAACCAGCCCCGCCGAGAAAGCGAGGATCTCTTCCTGCGCCTGGAGAGGGGCAAGGGACATGCCGAGGGGTAAGGCAATGGTGGCGTCGGAGGGGGTGGCCACCAGGACTGTCGCGCCGGACTGGCCTCACCGCCGAGATCGGTCGGACCACTAGGCCGCTCTTGAGCACTCCTCCAACACGCGATGGTGTCCGCTCGCGACCGCGTGACCAGAGCTTTCAGCGACGGGTGCCCCCGGAGAACCTGGGAGCGGCCGACCGCACGGAGCCGCGCACGGCACGAACAAGAGCGGCCCCGTGACCTGGTCGCGGGGCCGCTCTGGTGTGGCGAGTGAGGGATTCGAACCCCCGAAGGCGTAGCCGTCTGATTTACAGAGAGATCCCCACATGCGCTCTGACCTGACGTTTCCTGCGCATCTCGGAGAACTTTGGCGTGCATTTGGCGCGGCGGTCCGGTGCTGCCACCGTCAAGGGCTACCGCTCCAGCGGTGAGAGCGGCCTCGCCGACGCCTGGACCCGCTACCCTCCCACCGCCCGATACCGGGGATTCCCGGTAACTGCGGTAACCCCGGTAACCGTGCAGGTCAGACGGTTACCGAGACGAAATCGATGCGGTAACTGCGGTAACCCGGTTACCGAGGTTACCGACCCGAAAAACCATCGGTAACCGCCTGACCAGCGAAGTTACCGAAGTTACCGCAGTTACCGACAACACCCGCCCAAACCACCAAGGAGACACCCATGCCCAACGCGCACACCTCACGCTTTGCCGAGTAGGCCGACTAGCCAGGTGCCCTATCCTGGAGACATGTCGAACGTCTTCACTGCCGCCGTCCATCGGGAAGAGGACTGGTACGTGGCCCAGTGCCTGGAGGTCGACGTGGCCAGCCAGGGCCAAACGCTGGATGAGGCGCTGTCGAACCTGGGCGAAGCTGTCGGGTTGTACCTCGAAGAGGCGTCCGACCCGCACCCCACCGCGACGCCGCTGGTGACCTCGTTCCAGGTGCCGAGCGACGCCGCGTGAGTCCAGCACTATCCGACCTCCCGGTACGCAAGGTCGTTCGCACACTGGAGTCCATCGGGTTTGAGTACGTCCGCACGAAGGGAAGCCACGCCGTGTACCGGCACTCTGATGGCCGAGTGGTTGTGATTCCCCAGCACGGCACTATCAAGCGCGGCACGCTGAGTTCCATTCTCCGCCAAGCTGGCCTAACTTCGGCCGAGTTCCTCGACCTGTTGAAATAAATCAGCCAGACTTAGCTAACCCATGTGCAATGTCACACATATCTTCAATGACTAGCGAGTCAGCCTTCTCAAATAGTTCTCGCTTGCCGGGCTTGTTAGCCAAAGCGACTGAACGCACGCCCACTTTCGCGGCAACCTCGATATCAGTCATGGAGTCGCCAATGAACACAGCATCAGCGGGGTCGGACTTGGCGCTCGCCAAGGCCTGCCACATGGGATACGGATGCGGCTTCATGAGGCCCGGATTTGCATAGGCGCGCCCAATGAGGGGCTTAAAGTCAAACAAGACTGCTGATGTCTTGAAAAACCGCGCTACAGCCTGCGAAGAATTATTACTTACGACGCCAACCACTTTCCCCGCAGACAGACCGGCAATCATAGATTCGATACCACCGGGCGTAAGGATGGCGGAATCTACCGCCTCAAGCTCTGCCATCACTAAGTCATCTTCGACGGCCCGGACCACGTCTTCTCCGAACTGCCGAGATTCCTCTAGCACCCGCAAAGGGTCATCCGAGTCTACCTTGCTGTCCAAATGGCGCTCAATCCGGCGAGCCACCAACGCCGCTGGCAGCCCAGCGAAAACGTCGCAGATCGGGCCGTCGAAGTCGAATAGCAACACCTTTGCACCCTGCAGCAGGGCGACCAGTTCCGGGTCTGACACTAGAGTTCCACATCCTTGGCAACTGAGTCCCAGACGCTGTCAAACCATTTTTGAGCTTGCTCAACATACTGAGAATCCACAGCACCCGAATCCTCAGAACTCGCGTAGTGGAACAGAACGGCATCCTTACCCATCGGATCAAAGATCTCAACGGGCTCACCTGAAATAGCAACTGAGTGCTGAAGCACTGGGTAAAACCCAAAGAAAGCTTCATTGCGATTGAGCAAGAACAGCTTAAAGAGCGGCGGGGCATGATAAACGCGAACCTGCGCTGTCGCGGACTCCACCAAACCGAGTGCAGAAAGCTCCTGCACAGTGTCGACGATCCCCTGGGTAGACCGCTGGACAATCCGTTCCGCCCGCTTGCGGACGTCGGGAGAGTCCACGCCGTCCGGCGCCAACGCAGGCAGGCCGATCGGCTTCGACAGATCCGGAAGCAGGATGCGGATCTGGAGACTTTCGGGCTGGAGACGGCCGGACCGAACCTTGTCCAACGGCTCGCTGATCACACCATGCAGGGTCTCCCCCGAGAAACCGGCGAAGTCGATCGCTACGGCGCCGCTCTCGAAGATTGCTTCGACATGCGGCCGTAGGCCCACTGAGCGCTCTGTGCGCTGCCGGACAAACGAGCCTTTCCCTTGCCTGGAGATCACCAGACCCTCGTCCCGGAGCACCCCGACAGCCTTCTGAGCTGTCATCGGGGCGACGCCGTACTGCGCTGCCAGATCGGTATAGGACGGCAGCCGGTCACCTGGCTGCAATGTGCCCGTAAGGATTGCGGCCTTCAAGACCCCTGCTACCTGCTGAAACGGCGGGCGTGTGTCATCTGGGTCAAGTGCGTTCATTGCGACAGCATAGCCGACACCCTGCTAGCCCATCTAGGTGAATGTCCCTATCCAGCTAGCTCTACTAGTTGTACTTGCTTGACTCTACTAGCTGACCTATGTGAGTCTCTGGTTGTCGCAAACATCACGACCTAGAAGGAGACCCGATGAGGGCCGCACACATCTCCCGCCGTCAGGCCGAAGCGTCGTTTGACGGGGTGGAGTTCGATGTTTCTGCTGTTCAGGCTGCCGCGCCGATGGCGTGGGACTTCCTGGACTACACGAACGAGGAGCGCGAGGTTGACGCGTTGATCGCGTCGGTGGACGCGGAGTTGGCGGCGGCGACGGTTGCGGCGGATGTGCGGGTGACGCACTCGTTCACCGACGTTCGCCGGGCGACCCGCTCGGAGCGTCGTAGCGGCCGGACGGTGCTGCGGGCGCTGCCGTCGCTGCTGGACACCACCGCCGCCACGTCTGAGGGCGAGGCCGCGTGATGCATACCTTCGATGAGGCGTTGCCGCAGATCCAGCGGGCTCACGAGCACGTACGGGACGACCTGCGGAAAGCGGATACGAAGGCACAGGCGCTGCTGTCGATCGTGGCTGCGGTGCTGGCCGGTGTGGTTGCGCTGTCCACGCGGTCGGTGTCGACGGCGGCGATGGTCGCGCTGTGGGCGGCCGCTGTTCCGGTGTTCGGGGCGGTGCTGGTGCTGCTGTCGGCCCTGCGTCCCCGGATTTCGCAGTTCCCCACGCCGGGGTCTTGGTTGCACGCGGTCTACCACGGCCCGGCCGCGCTGCTGGAGGCGGCGAGTTCAGCGGCCGCGCAGACCATCGCGGCGGACGTGGTGCTCATCGGCGGGGTCGCGGTGCGGAAGTACCAGCGGATCTCCCGCGCGGTCGGGCTGCTGTTCGTCGGGATCTGCGTTCTCGCCGTTGCCCTGGTGCTGGCGGTGCTGACATGACCGCCTACCGGATTCTCGCCGCCGTATTCGCTGTCTCTGACCCCGGCCCGCGCGGCTCGAACCGCCAAGAACGCTCCACGCGGACCGGGACTCCCCACCACCACACAGGTAGTAACTCGGGAAGGACTCTCATGGTAGGCACCAACGGCCCCGACTTCTCGCCCGCGATCCCGGTCACCACCCCGATTCCTCACGAGGTCGTGGCGCACCTGATGCGGACCCGGCCGCACCCGGCCAACTCGCCGCTCTCGGACCGTGTCGGGTGGCTGTTCGAGATGGCCGACGCGTTGGCCGCCGCCGGTGGGCAGGACGACGCCGACACCACCCGCACTCTCGCGCTGGATCTGGTCCGCGACGCCGTCACCATCGTGGCCGGTGGGGGTGTGCGCTGATGGCCCGCCAGTACCCGTGGACGCTGCGGCCGGTGCCGTGGTCGGACTTGCAGGAGTTCACCCGTGGCACGTGTGACGGTCTGCCGCTGCTGTCCTGGGGCATCGCCCCGACCGACAAGCTCGCGACCCGCCGCCAGTTGCGGGCGATGGGGTTGCGTCCGGGTGGTCAGGACCCGGTGGCCGTTCTGTACTTCCGGTGCGCCCGTGCAGGGAAGAAGGTCCACGCCGACCTGTTCCTGATCGACGGCGCGAAGCCCGTTCGGCCGATGACCCCGGCCCGGCAGGCAGCGCTAGACAAGGCGATGGCCGCCCGCCGCACCTGCCGCCAGTGCGGCGAGACCGGATGGGCCGAGTTGCCCAAGGCCGACCGCATGTGTGAGCCGTGTCGGTACCGGGCTGGGCTCGAACCGGATTCCTACCTGCACGACTACGTGGCCGGAACCCCGGTCCTCGCGCCGCACGAAGGCCCCAGCCCTTACCGCGGCTTCAGTCCTGCCGGGTTGGCGCCGGTGATTCCGATCCGTTCCGCACGGCCCGGCCGTGACGAGTTCCCGAAGGTGGTGGCCTGAATGTCCACGCAAACCCTCATGATCCTGGGCGGCCTGGCGCTGGTGGGTGTGTTCAGCGTGTGGCGTGCCGGGCGCAAGTCCGCCACCAAGGCACAGAAGGGCGTGCGGGAGGTGACCCGCATGACCGGCAACACCATCCGGCTCATCCTGGCCACCGCCGTCATCGCGTTCGTGCAGTGGCTCGTGGTCGTGAAGATCGGCAACACCGCCGCCACCTGGATCGCGCTCATCATCCCAGCCCTGTTCGCCGCCGCCACCATCGTGCGGCTGATGGCCATCACCGAGGTTGTCACCACCACGCGGGGAGGTGGACGCCGATGAGCACGACCTTCACGGGGTTCTCGCCGGTGCAGGCCGATGGCCTGGCGTGCGTGATCTGCCACCGCGACTACCTCACCGACACCCACCCGTCCCGCCCCGTCGGGATCGCCGACGCCACCGGCTCACAGGTGTTCGCCTGCACCGGTGGATGCCACGCCATCGCCACCACGACCACGACGCCCGAGGGAGGCGAGAACCGATGACCACCACCGAGATGAAGGACGCACGGCACGTGCCGCTGTCGGAGGCGGACAAGCTCCGCCAGGACGCCGAGTCCGCCGCACAGGTCCGCCGTCTGGCCAACCACCCCGACGTGATCGCGCTGCGAGTGGAGAAGGTCCGCACCCAGATCGACGTCCTGCTGTGGGTCGGGATCTTCCTCGGTCTCGCCTTCACGATGGTCAACGTCCAAGCCTTCGCCGCCTCCGGTGCGGACATGTGGTCGCTGGCGTGGCTGTCGGCGTGGCTGCTGGACCCGATGGTGTCGCTCGTGCTGGTCGCCGTCCTGCGGGCGGAGCAGATCACCGCCCGCTACCAGGTCCAGACCGGGAAGTGGGCCCACCGGACGAAGTGGTTCGCGTTCCTGGCCACCTACGTGATGAACACCTGGAAGTCCTGGACCCACCTCGACGTCGCGGGGGTCGCGCTGCACTCCGTTCCTCCGGTGCTGGTGTTCCTCGCCGCCGAAACCGCCCCCGTGCTGCGGGACAAGCTCACCGAGGCCGTCATGAAGGCTGCTGGACACGCCTTCACCGGTGAGGCGGATACGCGGGGGCAGACCGCCCCGGCCGCCGAGGTCACCCCCTCCGTACCCGCCGACACCCCAGACCAGGAAGCCGTGTCCGATTCGCCGGCACTTCCGGCACCCCGGACCCCGCGCCGCACCACCCGCACAACCAAGGCCCCCGCTAAGCAGGGCCGCAAGCTGCGCGCCGATTACCTCGCCGAGGTCCGCGCCGCCTGGGCACCCGGCATCGAGATCACCCCGGCCTGGGTGCGTGAGGTCTGCCCCGAGGTCTCGCGCGGCACCTCCAAGAACGTCGCCGACGACCTGATCGCCGAAACCCGCACCACGCCCACCGCGCTCCCTGTGAGCGTCCCGACCACCACCGTCCGCATCGACTCGGAGGAGGCCGCCTGATGTCCACCACCGCCGACCACACCCCCACCCCCGAGCCCGCGAAGGACAACTCTGTGAACACGCCCAACCCGCTGCCCGAGAAGACCAACCCGGAGACCGAGGACCGCCCGGACGGCCGTGTCGTGAACGGCAACGTCGTGGAGTTCAAGCCTGGCACCGCCCGCACCCCGGAGGAAATCCCCACCCCGCGCGAGACCAGCCCCGTGTACGCCGCCACCGGCGACACCGAGCCCGTCGACGCCGAGGTCGTGGAGGAGTCCGAGCCCGCCACGTCCACGGTGAAGGTGGACCCGCCGGAGGTCAAGAAGTCCTGGTGGGAGACCGTCGCCGATGCCAAGGCCCGGCCGCTGGTCGCGTCGTGGCTGCTCTCGGCCGAGGAGTTCAAGTCCCGCGCGAAGTTCCTGGTCCAGCTTGCCGGACACCAGACCGCGTTCCACGCGCTGCGGGTCCCCGTGTACGTCCCGAGCGCCATCGTGAAGGCTCCGGGCGCGTTGCGCCGGGGCACCGTTCGTGTACACCGCTGGGTGTACGACGCCGAGTCGAAGCCGGTGCGCATGAACGCCCGCGACCGCAACGACCAAGACGCCTACCTCAAGCTACTGGCCGTCCGGAACGAGACCGTTCGCCGCCGGATCGCGCCGGTGATGGTCGGGCTGCTCGTGCTGATCGCGATCGTGTATCTCGCGATCACCTACGTCACCCCGTTCTGGAACTGGACCTGCCTCGTTCTCGCCATGACGCTGGTGGGCTGGTTCGGGGCACCGAAGGACAAGCCGGTGGCCGGTCGCGCCGTGGACCAGAGCAAGACCCCGAAGATGACGTCAGCGATGGTCGAGGACGCCCTGTCCTCGCTCGGTATCGGCGCGTTGAACCAGGCCATCGCCAAGGGCAAGCGCATCGAGTTCCCCAGCCCCATCGCCCGAGACGGCGACGGCTGGCGCGCTGACGTCAACCTGCCGTCGGGCGTTCCGGCGGGCGACGTCATCGCCAAGCGTCAAGAGCTGTCTTCTGCGCTGCGTCGGCAGATCGGGTGTGTGTGGCCCGAGGGTGACGCGAAGGTCCACGAAGGACGGCTGGTGCTGTGGGTCGGGGACAAGGACATGTCCAAGTCCACCCAGAAGCCGTGGCCGCTGGCGAAGCCGGGCGTGACGGTGGACCTGTTCAAGCCCCAGCCGTTCGGCACCGACCAGCGCGGCCGGTGGGTGGACGTGACGCTGATGTTCGTGTCCGTGATCATCGGGGCGGTGCCCCGGATGGGGAAGACGGTCACCCTGCGGGAGCTGCTGCTCATGGCCGCCCTCGACCCGCGCGCGGTGCTGTACTCCTACGACCTCAAGGGCACCGGTGACCTGTCGCCGCTCGCTCCGTGCTCGCACGCCTACGGTGTCGGCGACGAAGCCGAAGACGTCGAACGCATGCTGGCGGAGATGCGGGAACTGCGCGAGGAGATGCGCCGCCGCACCAAGGTGATCCGTGGTCTGCCGGAATCGGTGTGTCCGGACAACAAGGTCACCCCGGAACTGGCCGCCCGCAAGGACTTGCGGCTCGCACCGATCGTGGTGGGCGTGGACGAGTGCCAGGTGTGGTTCGAGCACGACAAGTACGGTGCCGAGTTCGAGGAAATCTGTGTGGACCTGGCCAAACGCGGTCCGGCCCTGGGCATCATCCTGATTCTGGCCACCCAACGGCCGGACGCGAAGTCCTTGCCCACCGGCATTTCCGCCAACGCCATCCTGCGGTACTGCCTGAAAGTCCAGGGCCACACCGAAAACGACATGGTGTTGGGCACTGGACAGCACAAGGCCGGTGTCCGGGCAACGATGTTCGCCCGATCTGACCGGGGTATCGGCTACCTGGTCGGTGAGGGCGACGACGCCAAGATCGTGCGCAGCGTCTACAAGGACGCCACCGACGCCAAGAAGATCGCCGCCGGTGCCCGCGCCCGCCGTGAAGCCCTGGGCAACATCACCGGCTACGCCGCCGGGGTGGAAATCGACCTCGACGCCGCCCGCCTGGACACTCTCGCCGACGTCCTGTCGGTGTTCGAGAAGGGTGAGGAGAAGCTCTGGTCGGATGTGATCGTGTCCCGGCTCGCCGAGCTGCGCCCGTCGACCTACGGGAAGTGGACCCCGGCCGCGCTCGCCACGGCGCTCAAGCCGGACGGGGTGAAGCCCGGACAGGTGTGGGCCACCGACCCCGAATCCGGCAAGGGCAGCAACCGCAACGGCTACACCCGCGACGCCCTCACCAAAGCCAAGAGTAACCGAGCGTGACAAAAATCTAGGGCTAGGGGCGCGCCGCGCTCTAGACCGGAGCGCCCCTAGACCTAGACCCCCACTCTAGAACCCCGCGACTTTCTGACCAGGACTCTAGGGACCTAGACCACCCTCGCGCCGACCAGCGGAAACCCCCGAAAACCCCCGGCTAGCCGCCATCGCCACCGGCCCTAGCCCTGACCGAACACGGCCTCCGACAGGCACACACAGTCACCAACGTTAGGACTCGCTTTGACCACGCACACCACCGGCCGCGCCCTCATCGCCGCCGTCCCGCTCGCCCTCACCGCCCTGTTCGTCACCGGCTGCGAGCTACCGGCCGCCACCGGAACCCCCAGCGGCCTCGACGCCACCACCGCCACCCGGCAGCTCGCGAAGCTCGCCGTGAAGCCCGTCGACACCGGAGCCCACTACAACCGCGACGACTGGCCCCACTGGGACAGCGTCGGCAAAGGCTGCAACCGCCGCGAAGACACCCTCAAGACCCAAGGCCGCAACGTCACCACCGGCAAAGGTTGCAAGGTCCTGAGTGGAGAGTGGACCAGCCGCTACGACGGCGTGAAGGTCACCGACCCCGAAACCGTCGACATCGACCACATGGTGCCGCTCAAAGAAGCGTCCCGCTCCCACACCCGCGACTGGACCGAAGCCCAGCGCACCCGCTACGCCAACGACCCGGCCGTCCTCGTCGCCGTCACCGCGAAGTCCAACCGCGCCAAGGGCGACCAGGACCCCGCCAAGTGGCTGCCCGCCAAAGACAAGTGCGGCTACGTCACGCACTGGGTGCGGGTGAAGACCACCTACCGGATGAGCGTCGACAAGGCCGAGCACGACGCCATCGCCGCCGCACTCAAGCACTGCTGAACCACTGTCCCTGACTGTCCACTGTGGAAGGTAGTTCGATGACCGCGCACGCTGGAAACCCGCTCTTGGACTGGGCGCTCTACCTCGCCGGGATGGGATGGGCGGTGTTCCCGCTCGCGCCGGGAACCAAGCGGCAGCCCGCCGTGAAGGACTGGGAGAACCGCGCCACCACCGACCCCCTCCGTATCCGCCGCTGCTGGTCAGACGACCACTACAACATCGGCGTAGCCACCGGCCCGTCCCGGCTAGTCGTGGTGGACCTGGACATGCCCAAGGACGGCGACACCGGCCCGGACGGCGTGACCGCACTCGCCGACCTCGCCGCCGAACGCGGGGCACCGGTGCCGGACACCTACACCGTGTCCACCCCGTCCGGTGGGCGGCACCTGTACTACCTCGCCCCGGCAGGGACGACGCTGCGCAACAGTCAGGGACAGCTCACCTCCTGTGTGGACACACGGGCCGGAGGCGGATACGTGGTGGGGCCGGGGTCGGTGCTCCCCAACGGCGCCTACGACCTCGCCGACGACACCGACCCCGCCGAACTGCCGGGCTGGTTAGTGCAGGTTTGCGCGGAACGGCGCTCCACGGCCAACTCAGGGCCGCTTGAGATCCGCTCCACCGACACCACCCGCTACGGGGCGGTCGCACTCGCCGGAGAGTGCGACCGCATCCGCAACGCCACACCAGGCGCCTACAACGAAGTCCTCTCCAGCGCGGCCTACACCATCGGCCGCAAGGTGGGCGGACAGATCATCGACCACGCCACCGCCCGCGCCGAACTCATCGCCGCCGGGGAAACCCTCATCGGCTCCGCCCACTGGCCACCCAACGCCCGCGAAGTCGTCCGCGTGGTAGACGCCGGGCTGACCGCCGGTGCCCGAAACCCTGTCACCCGAGGAAGGGCCGCCTGATGACCGTGCCCGCGCTGCGGGTGGTGTCGCCTCCCCTGGAGCCGACCGCCACATCCGCCGACGGCGCCGAAGTCCTAGACCAGATCGGAGAGTTCGTGTCCCGCTTCAACGTCTTCCCCTCGCAGCACTGCGCGCCCATGCTCGCGCTCTGGTACGCCCACACCCACGCCGCCGAGCACTTCTACATCACCCCGCGCCTGATCCTGTCCTCTGCCGAACCCGGTAGCGGGAAGACGCGTGTCCTGGAGGTCGCGCAGTACCTCGTGGCCTCCCCGGAGATGACGTTGTCCGCCTCCCCTGCCGCACTGTTCCGGCTCGTGTCCGCCGCTCCGATCACGATCCTGTTCGATGAGGTGGACGCCATCTTCAACCCGAAGAACAGCGGCAACACCGAGGACCTGCGCGCCCTGCTCAACGCCGGATACAAGCGCTCCGCCACGATCCCGCGCTGTGTCGGCGACGCCAAGGCCATGGCAGTGCAGCGGTTCAAGGTCTACGCCCCCGCCGCCCTTGCGGGGATCGCCGGGCACATGCCCGACACCATCACCACCCGCGCCATCACCGTCCACATGCGACGCCGCGCCCCCGGCGAAACCGTCGAACCCTTCAAAACCCGCCGCATCGAAGCCGAGGCCGAACCCCTGCGGGACCGGCTCGCCGACTGGGTCCACAGCGTCGCCGAACAGGTCGGCGAGGCGGAACCCGAGATGCCCGACGGCGTCACCGACCGATCCGCCGAAATCTGGGAACCCCTGCTCGCGCTCGCCGACGCCGCCGGGGGCGAGTGGCCGAAGAAGGCGCGCGAGGCGTGCAAACACTTCGTGGCCAACAACAACCCCCGCGCCGGAAGCATCGGAACCCGCCTGCTCGCCGATCTTCGGGACGTCTTCACCGCACACCAGGCCGAGCGCCTGCCCACCACCGCCATCCTCGAAGCGCTCCACGCGATGGACGAAGGCCCCTGGGCCGACTACTACGGCAAGCCGTTCGACGCCCGCCACCTGTCCAAGGAACTGGGCCGGTACGGCGTCGAGGTCCACGCGTTCAAGCACAACGGCACCACCACCAAGGGCTACCGCACTACGGGTGAGACCGGGCTCGCCGACGCCTGGACCCGCTACCTGCCACCGCCCGACACCGGGGAATCCCGGTAACTGCGGTAACCCCGGTAACCGTGCAGGTCAGACGGTTACCGCACCGAAATCGCTGCGGTAACTGCGGTAACCCGGTTACCGAGGTTACCGAGCCGAAAATCCCTCGGTAACCGTCTGACCAGCGAAGTTACCGAGGTAACCGAAGTTACCGACAACACCCGCTCAAGCCACCGAGGAGACCGCCATGCCCATCGCGCACGCCACCAGCACGCACCACCGCGCGAGGAGAACCCGCCATCATGGCCACCACGAACTGGCTCACAGTCGCCGAATTCTGCGCCGAAATGAAGATCTCACGTCGGACATTCCAGCAGTGGCGCGCTACCGGGCGCGGACCTAGCTGCCTGAAACTGCCGAACGGCGACCTCCGTATCCGCCGTTCCGAGTACGAACGCTTTCTGGACACGTGCGAGGAGGCTGCTGCCTGATGGCGACCACACATGACGTCCGAATCTGGACGCTTTACAAGTACGAGGGCAAGCGGAAGACGACGCACCGAGCCCGCTGGGTAGTTGCTGGTGAACAGTTCGGCGAAAGCTTCGACACGTTCGCACTCGCCGACAGTTTCCGTTCTAAGCTGCTCACCACCGCACGCGAGGGAGAAGCGTTCGACACACAGAGCGGGCTACCGGTCTCAATGCTTCGCGCAACCGAGGTCAAATCTTGGTTTGCGTTTGCTTGCGAGTACGCGGACATGAAGTGGCCGGAGTCGTCACCCAAGTACCGCGCGTCTCTCGCCGAATCCCTGATGACAATCACGGTACCCATGCTCAAAGGAAAGGCACCATGCGACCCGAAGACCTTACGAAAGGCTCTCAAGACCGCCTTCAACTTGAACACTAGGAACGCGCCACAAACCGACAAGGTCCGACAAGCGCTCTTATTCGCCGCGAAGGCGAGCCGCAACGTCGGCGAGCTAGCGAATGCGGACACGTTGCGCACTGTTCTACGCGCCCTGGATTTGAAGCTGGACGGGAAGAAGGCAGCAACGAACACCGTGCGACTTCGGCGCGTTGCGCTGGTGAACGCGATTGAGTACGCAATGTCCCCCGAGCAAAAGCTCCTGACGGCGAACCCTGTCGAGGACGTGAAGATGAAGAAACGAAAGTTCGTCGTCCATGAGGTAGACCCGAAATCCGTCGTGAATCCGATTCAGGGGCGAATGCTGCTCGAAGCGGTCGGCACAGTCGGGAAGCAGGGTCCGCCCCTGGTCGCGTTCTACGGGCTGATGTACTACGCCGCTCTCCGCCCGGAGGAGGTAGCGAGCCTGAACAAGGCCGACCTGTCCTTGCCCAAAGAAGGCTGGGGGGATCTCCTCCTGAGGAGGGCGCGCCCGGAGATCGGGCAGGAGTGGACGGACTCCGGCGAGGCGTCCGAAGAAGGGCCGCTCAAGCACCGGGCCGAAGAGGAGGAGCGGACGGTGCCGTGCGCGCCCCAACTCACCGCGCTACTGCACGAGCACCTACGGCAGTTCGGGACCGCGTCGGACGGCAGGCTGTTCCGGGGCGCCCGTGACGGTGGTCGTGTCGGCAGCTCGGTCTACGGCCGGGTGTGGGCGACGGCACGCGAGCGGGTTTTCACGGCTGAGGTGGCCGCTGGGCCTCTGGGGAAGCGCCCATACGACTTACGGCACGCTGCGGTGTCTACGTGGCTCAACGGGGGCGTGGAGTCCACCCGAGTAGCCAAGTGGGCCGGACACAGCCTCTCCGTCCTGCTGAGGGTCTACGCGAAGTGCCTTGACGGCGGGGAGCAAGCCGCCCGAGACCGCGTGACCAGGGCACTTGGTGGCGAGTAGACCCCGGAGAACTTTGGCGCGTATTTGGCGCGGCCAGCCGCCAACAGCCGCGCAGAGCTGCACACAACTGCACATAACAAGAGCGGCCCCTTGACCTGTTCTAGCTGGTCAGGGGGCCGATCTTGCTGGTGTGGCGAGTGAGGGATTCGAACCCCCGAAGGCGTAGCCGTCTGATTTACAGTCAGATCCCTTTGGCCGCTCGGGCAACTCGCCGTGGCCGGGCAAGCCCGGTCGAGATGAAAGAATACCCAAGGCCGTGGCGGGCCCGTCAACCGGGTTACACAGGGCTAGGGTGGAAGCTCCTGACAAGCGAGTACGAGGTGTGAGAACACGTGGCGGATCCCTCTTTCGACGTGGTGAGCAAGGTCGATCGCCAGGAGGTGGACAACGCCCTGAACCAGGCCAGCAAGGAACTCGGTACGCGGTTCGACTTCCGGGGTACCGGGACCAAGATCGACTGGTCCGGCGAGGAGGCGATCGCGATCGAGTCGGAGACCGAGGAGCGGGCGCTGGCGGCGGTCGAGGTGTTCAAGGAGAAGCTGATCAAGCGCGGTATCTCCCTGAAGGCCTTCGAGGCGGACGAGCCGGCGTTGTCCGGCAAGATCTACAAGTTGAGCGGCAAGATCCTGCAGGGAATCGCGTCGGACAAGGCGAAGCAGATCGCCAAGTTCATTCGCGACGAGGGCCCGAAGGGGGTCCAGGCGCAGATCCAGGGCGACCAGCTGCGGGTGTCCGGCAAGAAGAAGGACCAGCTGCAGGACGTGATCGCCTTGCTCAAGGGCAAGGACTTCGAGATCGCGCTGCAGTTCACGAATTACCGCTGATTCCAGCGGAGAGGGCCACCTTCGGGAGCACCGAAGGTGGCCTTCGTCCTGCCTACGACGCGGTGACCGTCCAGGTCCCGTCCCCTCCGATCGACACGAACGCGGGGCCGGGCACGGGAACGTCGCCCTGGTAGTCGCCGAGCTGGTTCACGGGGAGATCCGAGAAGTCGTCGCCGTGCACCCACACCGTGGTGCGGCCGCTGTTCTCGGTGATGACGGCGACCGACGAGACGGTGTCGGGCACAGAGAAGACGGCACGGGCAGGCCGCTTTCGTCGGTGATGGTCAGTGTTCAGGCGGCGTTCGCCTTGATCGTGAACGCCTTCGCCTGGTAGCCGGGCATGTCGTTGATCCACTGCGTGCCCTTGTATGGGCCGCTGTCGTTGACGATCAGCTCGTTCTCGGTGTCGACCGCGACGTGCCCGGAGCACTTCGGACAGTCGAAGGTCACGAAGCCCAGGCGCATCGGCCAGGCCATGGTGACCGTCGCACTCCCCTTGCCCGAGTGCTTCTCCGCAGGCCGGGCGGCGGGATGGGAGCGCCGGAGGAATCACGTAGGCCCTCGGACGCGGCCCGCGGGACGACGCGACCCGTGTTCGGCCGAGCAGGCCACCAGCAGCACGGCGCTCAAGGCCGCGCAGAAACGCCTGACACCAGTACCCTAGTCGAGCCCCCAACGGATCTTTGCGAAGGGCCCGGCGTTCTGGTCCACCCGGTAGTGTGAAGTCGTAGGTCGGACGACTACGAAGCGGGGGCGCTGGATGAAGGGCATCGTGCTGGCGGGGGGCAGCGGGACGCGGCTGCATCCCATCACCCAGGCCATCTCGAAACAGCTGTTGCCGGTCTACGACAAACCGATGATCTACTATCCGATCTCGGTGCTGATGTTCGCCGGCATCCGCGAGATCCTGATCATCTCGACCCCCTCCGACCTGCCGAACTTCCGCAAGCTCCTCGGTGACGGCAGCCAGTTCGGGCTCAGCTTCAGCTACGCCGAACAGGCCGCCCCCAACGGGCTGGCCGAGGCGTTCGTCATCGGCGCGGACTTCGTCGGTAACGACGAAGTCGCGCTCGTGCTCGGTGACAACATTTTCTACGGCCAGGGCTTCTCCAGCAGGCTGCAGGCCGCCGCGACCGGGCTCGACGGCTGCGTCCTGTTCGGCTACCCGGTGAAGGATCCGCAGCGCTACGGCGTCGGCGAGATCGGAGCCGACGGCAAACTCCTCTCCATCGAGGAGAAGCCCGAGAAGCCGAAGTCGAACAAGGCCATCACCGGTCTGTACTTCTACGACAACCAGGTCCTCGAGATCGCCCGTGACCTCAAGCCCTCCCCGCGCGGCGAACTCGAGATCACCGACGTCAACCTCGCCTACCTGCGGCAGGACCGCGCGACCCTGGTCGATCTGGGTCGCGGGTTCGCCTGGCTCGACACCGGCACGCACGACTCGCTGCTGGAAGCGGGCCAGTTCGTACAGGTCCTCGAACACCGGACGGGCGTCCGGATCGCCTGTCTCGAGGAGGTCGCGCTGCGGATGGGCTTCATCGACGCGGAGGAGTGCTTCGCGCTCGGCGCGAAGCTCGCGAAGTCCGGCTACGGCGAGTACCTGATGAACGTCGCGCGCACGCAAGGCGCTACCGGCTGATCAAGTGCTCCGCAGGTGCCGCCGAGGGCGAAGGGCGCGGCCGGCATGGTCAGCAGCTCGCCGGGCTCGCGGCCGTGGGCGGGCAACCGCCGTTTGACGTCGGCGGCCCCCACGCAAGTAGTCCTCTAGTTGCGGTCCTTGCGCACGCAACTACCGCGTTTAGTCCTGTAGTTGCGGTAGTTCGAGGGTGAATTACCGCAACTAGAGGACTAAACGCGGGGAGGGAGGGGGGTGGGGTCAGAAGGAGCGGCGGGACATTTCTTCGAGGCGCCGGATGCGTTCGGCCATGGGCGGGTGGGTCGAGAAGAGTTTCGAGAGGCCCTCGCCCTGCCGGAACGGGTTCGCGATCATGAGGTGCGACTGCGACACCAGCTTCGGCTCCGGCACGAGCGGCGCCGCGCGCGTCCCCCGGTCGAGTTTCCGCAGCGCCGACGCCAGCCCGAGCGGATCGCCGGTGAGTTCCGCGCCCGACGCGTCGGCCTGGTACTCCCGCGACCGGCTCACGCCGAGCTTCACGACGGCGGCCGCGATCGGCCCGATCAGCACCAGCAGCAACGCGACCAGCGGGCTGTCGCCGTCCTCGCGGTTTCCGCCGCCGAAGACGCTGGTGAACATCGCGATGTTGGCAATCACGCTGATCACGCTCGCCAGCGCGCCCGCGACACAGGAAATGAGGATGTCGCGGTTGTAGACATGGGACAACTCGTGCCCCAGCACGGCCCGCAATTCGCGCTCGTCGAGCAGATCGAGGATGCCGGTGGTGCAGCACACCGCCGCGTGCCGGGGGCTGCGGCCGGTGGCGAACGCGTTCGGGGCCGACGTGGGGCTGAGGTAGAGCCGCGGCACCGGCTGACGCGCGGTGGTCGCCAGCTCACGCACGATCCGGTACATCGCCGGATGCTCGGCCTCGGAGACCGGCCGGGCGCACATGGCCCGCAGCGCCAGCTTCCCGGAGTTGAAATAGGCGTAGGCGTTGACCCCGAGCGCCACCACCAGGCCGATGACCAGCGCACCCCGCCCGAAGAACCCGCTGATCCCGACGATGAGCGCGGACAGCGTGCCGAGCAGGACGACGGTCTTCAGCCCGTTCCGGTGTTTGTGCACGGCGTCCTGCTCCTTTCTTTCTCCGGGTATTCGGACGAGGGGAGGTTACTCATCGGAAACAACGCGGTCGGGGGGCGCTGAGTTCCTTCGCCCGTACGCCTGCGCGAGGGCCCGAACTGAGCTGCCGCGCCCTGCTCTCGCCGGCCACGGCAGGCGCTTCCGCGCTCGCCTTCGCACCGGCGGCCAGAGCCTCGTCGAGGTCGGGGGCGCCCCGGAGGCGGTCGCGGTGAATTCCGTCACCGGCTTCGCCTACGTCTCGAACCCGTCCATCGGCACCGTCGGCGCGATGATCCCGGTCGGCGGCGAGCCCACCGGGCTGGCGGTGGACGCCGTGACCGACCGTGTCTTCGTCACGAATCCGCCCGCCGGGAGCGTCCAGTGTCGACATCGACGAGCAAGCGAACCGCATCTACGCGGTCAGTGACCTCACCGGGACACTCGCCGTCCTCGACGGCGTCAGGTCGCCGTGCACCGCGGGAGCGGTACGGTGTTCGTCGCGAATTCGGCGATCCATCATCTGTCCGTTGTGGACGCGAGCGCGTGCGAGGAGAAGGCGACCGTGCTGCTGCGCTCGGAATCGTCGGCCGTCGCGGTCCACCAGGGCACGAACACCGTGTGACCTGCTCACCGGTGACCTGTCACTCGGGGTGAACCCGGGGCGCGGTCGCGATCGATCAGCGCACCAAAACGGTGTACGTTACGGATCCCTTACGCGGCAGGGTTTCCTTGATCAGGGATCTTTGAGGTCTCGCGTGGAGTGACTCCGGGTTTGCGAGTCCCGGACCTCACGTGGCCGGACGGGGCGAGCGCGCTGGGCGCCGATCTGGCGGCCGTCGCCAGGAAGGCCGGCCCGAGAACGACATGATCGAGGCCTGCACCGCACTCGGTTCCTCGCCGCGCACACCGAACGCGCGAAACACCGGTGTGCCCTGCTCGCGCAGGCCATCCCGACGCTCGACGTGTTCAAGCAGCACTGCGAAAACGAGGCCGTGACGACGCCGAAATCACCAAGACCGTTTATCACACCCCAGACATCGGGCGCGGGGCGAGAAGCTCTGACGCTACTCGCTCACCTCGCCATCCACGGGCATGATGGCGGGGTGAGCGAGTACGAATTGCGTGGCGGACTGCAACCGGACGTGTCGGCGGTGGCCGCCGTACTGGCGCACCACGGTGTCGAAGGGCCGGACGGCAAGGCTCCCAGCGAGGCGTTGATCTTCGCCGCGTCCGGCGGGATCGGGGCGGGCTACATCCTGTGGGACTTCGCGCACGAGACGATGTCGACGATCGTGTTCGGCTTCCGTACGCGATGGCAATATCCGCAGGAGTGGCTGAAGTCCACAGTGGACCGTCTCGGGCTGCGGGCGGGCCTCCACACCACCGGCGGCAAACGCGCCGCCGCGAAACGGCTCACCGCGGACCTCGAAGCGGGTCGACCGGTGATCGTCCTTCCCGACCGCGAGTCGCTCGGCTACTGGCATCTGCCGCCGGAGATGTCCGGTGGCGGCGGGCATTTCGTCGTCGCGTACGGCGAGGAGGACGGCCGGGTGCTCGTCGACGACCGGAATCTCGCCCCGCTGACCGTCGACCGGAAGACGTTCGACGCCGCGCGCGGACGGGTCGGCTCGTACAAGAACTTGCTCGCGACGATCGAACCCGGCGAGGTCGCCGACTGGCGGGCGGCCGTGCGCGGCGGGCTGACGGACTGCGCGCGAAACCTCTCCGCGTCGTCGAAGTCGTTCTCGCTGCCCGCCTGGGGGCGCTGGGCGAAGGCGATGACCGACGAACGCGATCCCAAGGGCTGGCCGCGCGCGTTCGGCGAGCGGCGCGGGCTCGTCGGGGCGTTGCTCACCGTGTGGGAGAGCGTCACCCCGGCCGGGATGGAGGGCGGGCATCTGCGCGCGCTGTTCGCCGACGCGCTCACCGAGTCCTCCGGGCTGCTCGATCTCCCCGCACTGGGCGAACAGGCGTCGACCTGGCGCGGGATCGCCGAACGCTGGGCGGAACTGGCCGAGACCGCCGTTCCGGCGTCGAACGCGGAGTTCGCCTGGATGCGCGGGCTGGTCAGCGCGGTGTCGGCGGGTGTCCGCGAAGGCGACGCGGGGCAGGACGCGGCCGCGTCGGCGGGCGAGGAGATGTGGAAACTCCGCGCGCACTACAACGACGAAATGCCGTTCACCGACGTCGAGATCGGTGACCGCTTCGCCGCGATGGGCACGCTGCTCCGGGACATCCACACCGCCGAGACCACCGCGATCCGCGAACTTTCCGAAGCCCTGATGGAGTGAACCGGGCCGGTGTCACCTCAAACGGCTGACGCGGTTCAGCGGGACGATCGACGCAATTTCGCCGCCCGCTGAAACGGGTTTTCAACCGTTTATGCTCCATTTCCCGCGACACTGGAACACGGCTGGGCCGTTCAGCGGCTGATCATCACGCTTTTCGGCCGGTACCTTCGAAAGACCTCTCCCTCGCAGAGATCCCCGGAGGTATTCATGCCACGGTCGAAGTCTGTCCGCCTTCTCGCACCCTTGATCGGCGCACTCATGCTGACGAGCGGGGTCGCCGTCGCCGCCCCAGCCGGGGCCGACCCCCAGTTCATCCGGCTGGCCAGCAGAACCTTCGACCCGCTCACCCAGCGGACGGCCGTGAGCCAGGACTGGAAGGGCGCCTACCTGCTCCAGGTCCGGGGCGCGCTGACCGACGTGCAACGCGGGCGATTGCGCGCACTCGGCGTGCGAATCGGGACCTACATTCCCGATTTCGCCTACGTGGTCCGCCTGCAGCCGGAGAACAGGGAATCGGTCACGAAAGTGGATTTCGTCCGCTGGCTCGGCGAATACCGGCCGGACGACAAGGTGGAGATCTCACTGGCCGCGACCGGCAGCTACCTGGTGACGCTGGTGGAATCCGACGCGCGGGACCAGCGCGTGGTCGCCGAGCGAATCCTGCGGCTCGGCGGCGGCATCGAGGCGATCTCGCAGAGCGGGCAGCACATCGTCGCGAAGCTCGGCTCCGGTCAGGTCGCCTCCGTGGCCCAGGGTGCCGAGGTGCTCGCCGTCGGCGCGATCACCGCCCCTGGGACCGACATGGCGAACGCGCGGGAAAGCAGCGGCGCGAACCACATCGAAAGCGTCGGCGGCTATCGAGGCCAGGGCGTGCGCGGCGAGGTGATGGACGGCGGGCTGCGCGCCACCCACCAGGAGTTCAAGGCGCGGCCGACCGTGTTGCACGGCTCGAACTCGAGCGACACGAGCCACGGCACCTCGACGTACGGGCAGATCTTCGCCTCCGGCGTGAGCGCGCCGCAACGCGGTCTGCTGCCCGAAGCCCAGGGCATCTTCGCCACCTACAGCAAACCGGACCGCTATGCCCACACCAAGGAACTGGTCGACCCGGCTGGCAAGTACCGCGCGGTGTTCCAGAGCAACAGCTGGGGCGGCGGGCTGACGACGGCGTACAACTCGGTTTCGGCCGAGCTCGATCGCATCGTCTTCGACCACGACCTGCTGATCTGCCAGTCGCAGAGCAACGCGGGGACCCAGCGGTCGCGGCCGCAGGCCTGGTCGAAGAACGTGCTGTCGGTCGGCGGGCAGTACCACTACAACACGCTCGGCCGCACCGACGACAAGTGGAACGGCGGCGCCAGTATCGGCCCGGCCGCCGACGGGCGGATCAAACCGGAGCTGTCGAACTACTACGACCGGATCGACACGACGTCGTCCGGCAGTGACACCTCGTACACGACGTCGTTCGGCGGTACGAGCGGCGCCACCCCGATCACCTGCGGGAACGCCGGCCTGCTGTTCCAGATGTGGGCCGACGGCGTGTTCGACGGCGCCCCCGGCAAGGGCCGCGACGTCTTCACGAGCCGCCCGCACGCCGCGACCGCGAAGGCACTGCTGATCAACGGCGCCGACCAGTTCGCGTTCAGCGGCACCTCGCACGACCTGACCCGGACGCACCAGGGCTGGGGCACCGCGAACGTGCGGTACCTGCACGAGCAGGCCAAGGCGAACGGGTGGAAACTGCCGGTGCTGGTCAACGAGACGGATCTGCTGAGCACCGGGCAGTCCAAGAAGTACACGGTCGCGGTGAACGGGTCCAAGCAGTTCAAGGCGACGCTGGCCTACACCGACCCGGCTGGCTCGCCGACCGCGTCGGTCACCAGGGTCAACGACCTGACCCTGAAGGTCACCGCGCCGAACGGGACGGTGTACTACGGCAACAACGGGTTGAAGGCAGGCAATTTCTCGACCGAGGGCGGGTCGCCGAACACGATCGACACGGTGGAGAACGTCATCCTCGAGAAGCCGGCCGCGGGTACGTGGACGGTGGAGGTCGTGGCGACGCAGGTGAACGCCGACGGGCACCCGGAGACTTCGGCGACCGATGCGGACTACGCGTTGGTGATTTCTTGACGGTGTGAGGCAGGTCCGTGAAGGGGGCCTTCTGTAGCCCCGGAGGCCGGTAGCCGTCTGACCTGCGCTAACACGGCTACCGGCCTTCGGCGGTACGCAGCGGGTACACAACAGCCGAGAACAGGTCATCCATGAGCGAGCGGGCGCGTTCGTGAGCCTGCTCAAACAGGTGCCCGTACGTCTCGGACGTGGTGACGATCGAAGCGTGCCCCATGTAGTCGCGGACCTGTTCCATGGACGCTCCCCGGTGACCGGGGCCGCCTTCGATGAGCCGGGACGCGTAGTAGTGGCGAAGGTTGTGCATCCCGTAGGCCCCGCCGGACTTCAAGCCGTCCGCCTGGATCGCGGGGTGCCAAACGTCCCGGTTCCACGCGCCCGACGTGAGCAGGCCGCCCTTGGCGTTGGTGAACACGATGTGCCAGTCCTTGTTGCAGCACGTGCAGCGGACGACCGTGGTTCCATGCTTCTCCGCGTGCTGGGCAATGGCGGTCGCGGTGACGTCGGCGAGCGGGACCGTGCGGACCTTGCCGCCCTTGGGCTTGGCTAGGACGAGCTTCCCGCCGACGCGCTTCACCTGGTGGCGGATGGTGATCTCCTTGCGGAAGCGGTTCACGTCCTTTAGGGCGACGGCGAACGCTTCGCCCTGCCGATGCCCGCACGTCGCCGACACGAGCCCGATGGGCCGTTCCCGCTCCGGCATGGCGGCAAGCACGGTGTTGACCCGCTCTTGCTCCCAGATGTTCCGGACACGCCTGTCACGCCGGGGCACCTCCACGTCCCACCCGTCGAAGGGGTGCACGGGCAGGAGCTTGGTAGCGCCCTTGACCGCCGTCCGCAGGAACGACCCAAGTGGACGTAGACAAGCTCAAGGGTGCTGGTCGCGTACCGCTCGCCGTTGGGCTTGGTCTTCTCGCACATGTCCGCCCACCACTCCATGACCCGCGACAGGGTGATGTCACAGACCCGCAGGTGACCGAACGTCGGCAAGATGTGGTTCTTGAACCGGGACGCGACCGTTCGGCGGGTCTGAACGTCGGAGTAGCGCTCTTTGAGCCACTTGGGGACCGCCTCCGAGACCAGGACGCGCCCGGCCGTCGGATCGAACGGCACAAGGCCCTTGAGCAAGTCGTTGTTGACCTTGACGTCGTGGGCCTGCGCGTCGCTCTTCTTGTGAAAGGACATGGTCCGGGCGCCCTTGTTCCGCACGCGCCACCGCTTGCCCCGGCCGTAGTCCGACGTGCGCTTGCGGGTGCCCTTGTGGTGCCACCGGTCCTCAACGCTCATGAGTTCGACCCTCCAGTGCTCAATCTGTCAGATTGTGGGAAATACTCCACACGGCAGACTGTAGCGTATATCCCACATTCGGGGGGTGCGTTACCTTGTGGCCATGCCGAAGACCGCAGAGGATGAGCCCGCCCCGGAGCGGCGTGTGGCGTTCGGACTCCGCCTGCGGCGGCTGCGCACGGAAGCCGACTTAAGCCAAACGGCGGTCGCGTCAGCGGCAGGCCTGGACCGGTCCTACTACGCGCACGTGGAGGCCGGGCGGTACAGCATTTCCATAGATAAAGTCTTTAAAATCGCCGACGCGCTCAAGGTTGACCCGTCACACCTGTTCGTTGACCTGTCGAACTGACACAGGCAACGGCTAACTTTCTATTGACAGTGAGCGATACGCGTCCAATACCCGCGCTCTCCAAAATTGACCCGTTAATGCGCAGAGGTCATTTGTCAAGAATCGGAATACTTTGCACCGCGGCCGACGACGGGTTGAGCAAGTTCGGTGCTCATTTACGGATGCGGGCGTTCCCGACTGTTCCAGCGCGGTCGCGGTGCAGCAGTAGCACGGATGTGCCGAGGAAGCGCCGTTTCTTCACGTCTTCGTAGAATCGCATGATCTTGTCTCGCCAGTATTCGGCGTCATCGTGTGTAGCGCCCATATCCGGGTCATCTGTCCAGACAACGGGGGCGGCGAATGCTTCGCACGATGCGCAGATAGCGACGTCGTCGCGGTGGCGGTCGGCGCACCACATTGCCGAACATTCGTAGCAGCGAAGGTCGATCAGGTCGTCGGAAATAAATCGCCGACGCGAGCGCGGCACCATGCCAGTGTCGGTGAGTTCGATATCCGGCGGGGTAACTGTTCCCCATCGCCAGAACCGCGCGGGCCATTTCACGCGGCCACCTGGACAGCCTGCACGGCGGACTTGTCGGCAGGAATGGTGTCGGTGAACCGCGCGGACACGGCCAGCCGGAAAGGTCCGCTTCGAAGTCACCGGGGACGTTCTCGGCGAGGCGGATATCCGGCGCCTGTCGCACGCCCACGCCCACCATCGTTCCGTCCAAGACCACGGCCGTGCCATCTGTGGCGCCGTGAATGTGCACGATCGGAGGCAGTTCCTCACGCTGATCACGGGTGAGGGTCTCGCGCAGGTGCCGCCGGACGTCACCGGAAACGAGAAGAGTGGTTGCCTCGCCAAGGGTTTCAACACGTGACATCGCGGCGGACAGCTCGGTGAACGTGAGCGCGGCGAGCGTGGCCACTTGCGTCACGGTGCCATTGCCGATCAGGCCCTTGTGAGGCTCATGGGCTCCGGGGATGCCGTTCAGCAACGCGGCATCCATCGCGCGGCCCACATCGTTGAGACATGAGCGTTCGAACGCGGCGAGCACGTCCGGGCCGAAGTCCTGCCGGACGTCTTCAGGGAGTCGCCGTTGAATGCCGACCTTATCCACCCGGCGTGCCTTCATGAGCGCCTTAAGATCCACATCGGCGAGCGGGTACACGCCACCCGCTGGAATGTAGCTCGCTGCCTGCTCTCGACCGACAGGGGGAATCACCGGCACCCGAACATGATTGCTGCGGTCAAAAGATGTCACGGTGACCGCGTTCAGCACCCGCGAATTGTAATCTCGCACCGTAAGCGGTCGCATGGTCGGTGCCCCCACCCCCGACAGCGGCATTTCAGTAATCGCCCGCGCGGGAAGTTCGTCGATACCGCCACGAGAACGCACCTCGAACAAAGCCCGCATAGGATTACCGAACACCACACCATATTTCGAACCATCGACAACCATAGAGGCCGAAATCTCCTTCGAGTCAAGAGCAGCAGCAAGGGCGCGAGCATCGCGCACAGGACGAGCAGGGCGGCCAATCGGTCGCGGACCAGCAATGAAAACGATAGAAGACGACCCGATCACTCCACGCCGAGCCAATTCACGCACATCACGGCCGGTCGAAGTATCAGGCAACTCGAAAGCGAACCGTTCGCCACTGATCACCAGACTCCCACCCGTGGTCCGGGCCATCACCTTCGACACATCACCACCCATGGTGGCCGCGATGTCGCCATAGTTCGCCACCAAATACGGCAAGGAAGCGTCCGTGCCCGTGACGTAGTAGCCATCGTTCACGCGATGGAGCACCAGCGAAGCCCCGCCGGGCGAAAGAACTTCAGACATCAGAACCCCCTTTAACAGGACTCACACAGTGCTTAAATGGCGAGTTCACGCCCTTAACAACGATTCACGACCAGCGGTTTCCCGGAACACGAAGGCGGGACCTGCGGAAACTCACTTCAAAAAACGGATTCGCACTCAGGGCGTGTGCAAAAAGGGGCCGGGGTGTTCTGACCGGCGGCAGGCCGCAGACTTCAGCCCCGCTCTCCCATGTCAGGAAGTTCTACACTTTCAGGGAATCGACAGCGCGTGGCCACACCTGAAGGATCGTCGGACACCGAAAGCCCGCCTAGTCAGGAGCACAACCCCCATGCGTCTTGTCGAGAAGACCGCCCTTGCCACGGTAGTAGCAGCCGCCCTGGTCGGATTCGCCCCTACTGCGACCGCCGCCACCGACCAGACCAGTGCAGAAGGTGCACGCATCCAGCAACTTGGCGGCCTGCCCGTAGTTGGTGACCTGCCCATCGTCGGTGGCCTACTCGGCCCGAACGGTCCGCTCAGCAAGCTCCTCGCCGTCTAAATGTCCGACAGCCTGCCCATAGTCGGCGACCTGACCCGCAACTAGAACGGCCGTGTCGGCCTGAAAATCCTTCGGACGTTCTCGTCCTCCGTCTTAGCCCGGTGGCATCCAGTGCAGAGAACCTGGATGTTGCCGGGCTGATCTTTGCCCCCGTCTCGAAGCGCCTCGACGTGGTCGATCTCGATGGCCCGCGACGGGAAGACGTGGCCGCAGCTTGCGCACCGTGCCCCGCCTGCGCGGTTGACCGCTCGTCGGACTGCCTGCCGGACGCGGTCACCCGCCCTCCGGCGATGGCCACCCCCGCAGCGCTCGCAGTGGGCGCCCCCAGGGACGGCCGTCCGGGGACAGGTCATGCACGCGCGTCGGAACATGAGCACCCCCAGGGCTGTTTGCGGCCTCTACTTACTTCAGTGGCGGTGGGGTGACATCCGACCAGGCGAAACGCCCTTCCTGTGGCGCACGCCATACCAAGAAGTGTCGAAGTGTCGATTGAACCCTTTTTCTGTAATCCCCTTAGAGAGAAGAGAGCTATATAAGACCTAGAAACACCCGTACTTCGACACTTCGACACTCCGCCCCGCGTCTGCCCGCAGCACGGCACGTGCCGCGTGTCGATTCCACCCATGTACCTATAGGTACTACTAACCCTTAGAGAAGAGAGAGATATAGGGTTATATGAACTGACAGGTACATGGGTGGAATCAGCATCATGCGCCGCTGGCCTGCATCAATGCTAGTCGTCGAGGCGCCCGCTACCCCCGCGCTCCAGGTCGTCGTACACCGCGTCAAACCACGTCGCGTGAAGCGTCCCTTGTAAGACTCGGTAGGCGGCCGACTGCGACACACCATGCCGCGCGGCCACCTCGGCCACCGACCCCACAGGGCTAGGCTCGCCTACGTTTACCGCCAGTTCGAACCGGGCCAACTCCACGATGCACGGTTCAGTGAACCGCACCGGCTGGTTGTACATGTCGCGTCGCTCCGGCAGACGACGCCCCTCTGCCTTAACCTCCCGGCGCCACCGCAGGTACTCCAGCGGCCACGTGTGACCCTGCACGGTCCGGTAGATCGTCGTCGTGCTCACTCCATACTCACGGGCGAGCGCACGCAGCGTTTGGCATTCCTCCCAGTATTTGACCAGAATGTCACGGACATCATTCTTGGTAAGCTTCGCGCGAAGCTTACCGCGCCGCCCATTCGCTCTACCCGCCACTGGACTACGGCCCTTGGATCGTCCCGTATCGAACTTCAGAACTACCGCCATGACTCACCCCTCGCGGGGCCACCTCCTGAACACGTCACATCGCGACCGATTCGATCATGACCGGTCACTACCTACTGGTTCAGTGGCGGCAGGGGGACACGGCAGAAAAGGCCCCGCGGCCGGCGAGGGCATATTCGCAGGTCAAGGGTGTAATCGACGCACTCTGAGGTGCTTTGACACCCGGCAGGGGCGTAACCTCAGGCGCGTGGTTCGCACAGAACAGATGCTCGCAAACACGAGAGGCCCCCTCCCCGCGCCGGGAGGGGGCCTCTAGACCCCTGCCAGAGGTTCCCGACAGGGTCTTTCGTGGTTCTGCGGCCGTCTCAGAGCTTCAAGCTCAACCTGTAGGCGGCATAGTCACGGGCCATTTGTGCGCGCTCCGTCGCTCCCGGCTCCGAATCAGTGGCGGCCCAATAGCTCCATAAGCCCGAGATATAGACAGTAAAAGCAGTCAGTGCATCGTCTCCGGCAACAGACAAGGGCGTGGCTTCTCGTGCCCATGATTCGGCGCGTTCTGGATTGTGGCCGGTCCCAATGAGTCGGATAGTCAGGAAGGCCGAGTCTATCCATGGCTGTCCGGCGCCAGGGAAACCCCAGTCGATGACGTGCACCTTGCTGTCGCCGTCAATAATGAATTGGTCTTTGTGGAGGTCGGTGTGAACCAGTCGGTCACCGTGAACCAGTTCTGGTGCCATCTGCTCCCATTTGATCAACTGGTCAACGGGGGTACTCATGGCGGCTACGGTGTCAGGGCTTTCGTCGGCCAATGTTTGCCACGATTCGCCGCCTGACCACCTGTCGCGGAGAGAACGGAACCCGTTTGCGGGCAGTTCCGCTATCCTGCTTACGGTGGCGGCAATCAGGGGAAAGTCGATCGAACTGGGGGCGAGATTGGCAGCTCGACCGGTGACGTGCTCGAAACCAACTACGAACCAATCATCGTTCCCGACCGTGATGTCTTCATGAAACAAGACCTCCGGAGACAAGCCGAGCGCGATATCACCGGCGGTGGCCTCATTCCGTAAGAACCGCATTCGGCGACTGATACCACAGACACCCTTAAGGAAGACCTTTTCGCCGCTAGCAAGGTCAAGGGTCGCGGCTACGTCGGATGTCTGACCATCGGTATTTGCGGTTGCGCTGGCCACTTCTCCAATATGGTCTTGAACTTTCATTCGCACAACGTCGGGAAGATCGTCCCACTCGTAGTTGGTCGACACTCTCAGCCTTCTGTGTTTAGTCGCTACCGTTTGTCCGGATCATTCGTGTCGGTGTTCTCGTTCCCGTCGTTCCCTGACGCACGGCACTTTTCGCCATCATTACATTTTGCACTGGGCGCGGTCCACAGGTCGAGGTCCACCGCGTAACCCGCCTTACGGATAGCGTCGGTAGTGACAACACTCGCTCCGCGACCCCCCTTGTTCTCGTCGCTGTCATTCGGTTCGTGGTCGATGAACCGCCCGGCCGCCCTGTCACAGAATTCGCGGTAGTGGCGCGTGTACAGGATGAACGTGTGCCACCCGATGTCGACCTGCGCGGAAGGCGAAAGCCGTTCGGTCGTGACGGCGCAGGTTCCAAGGAACGCTAGGGCCTGGTCCATGATCGCGGCGGCCTGGCCGTAGTCGATGGAGTGTTCTTCCTGGATCCGGGACACGAGGCGGTTGAATAGGTCTTCGGATACGAGGCCCTGCCCGGTTTTCTCTTCGACTGCGATAGTCATTGCTGACTCCTTTTGGTTGTCGCGTCAAGTTTCTCAGGTGTGTCAAACGGAACGTCAGACTTATCGCCTCACCCCTAGTTTCCAGTCATCCTCCGGCGTCGACTCCGGAACCGCCCCGTACAACGCCGTAAGGAAGTCCCCGCAATACCGATGAAAAATGAGCCACTGTCTGGCCTGGGCGACCGCGTGTTCCATGGCGGTGTGAAGGTCGGTCCACGAATCACCAGTGATGAAAAATAGCTCATCGGATCCGTCTACAAACGTCATTGCCGGGCTTCCACCTTGATACGTTGCGATGGCGCGAACCTTGCACGAGGCGTGTATACCGATCTCGCAGCGGTCCCCAGAGTATTTCACGCCTTCACCTTTCGACGCACACAGAACATCGGGCAGGCTGGAAGACAGCACCGCCGGGTGTGCGGGGGGCGTTTCCTTTCAAGGAGTCCCCGGCGGTGCTGACAGAAGCTCAACCACCGCCGTCGGGAAGGTCTTCGTGGCGGTGATCTTTGCTCCGTTAGGGTGCGACCGATCTTCGGATGGCAACCGTTGCCCGTTCGCTCCCTGTCACCAAGTGTTCAGCAGAGCGGAGTCGGGAACTTGCACACTTTTTGCACAACGACCACCATTGAAGACATGGCAACCGCGCTTGACCCTCCTGGACCGGGTCGGAACGTGGCGACGCTGCGCAAAGCTCGGGACATGACCCAGACCGGTCTAGCTCGCGCGGCGGGGGTGTCGCTCTCCACGGTCAGCAAGATCGAGGTAGGTGACCGGGCGCTAAGTCAGGGCATGGCCGCAGCGTTCGCGAGAGCCCTCGGTGTGACCTTGGCCGAGGTTCTCGGAACCGACACCGTGAAGCCGGACGAGTCAGAGTCGTTGGATGCGTTGCGGGCGACTATCCGGCGGTTTGATCTTCCCGGAGACTCCCTGGTGACCTCGGAATCGCTGCGGCACGGACTGAACGAGCTAATCAAACTTCGCGGGGATGCCAACCTGACCACAGTGTTAGCGCGGCTCCCTCAACTGCTGAGCGATACCACCAACTACGCCCATGCCGCTGGTTCGCCGGAAGCCTGGGCCATGGTCGCAGATTTCTACTCGGCCGTGTACTGGCTAGCCGCCCGTCATCGGTGGATGGATCTCGCAGACCTAGCCGTCCTGAAGCAGAAACTAGCCGCCGAACGAGCTACACCGCTGGTCGCCGCGATTGCTGCGCGTGATGAGGCTGGAGCGTTCCTCAACTCCGGCGACTTCGACGGTGGTCTAGCAGTGGTCGAACGCGCCATCGTGGCTACGGAAAGCACCCTAAACGGCCGTGAGAAGGCGCTAGGACTCGGAATCCTCCACCTTCGAGGGCTGACCCTGACGGGACGTATGGGCAACTCCAGCGAAGCAGAGCGGCACTCAGCCGGAGCGTGGCAAGCATCGGAAGAGTTCCCCGTGGACGTCAACGCCGCCGGGATCACGTTCGGTGCTGCGAACACGGCTACGCACGTCCTCGCTACTGCTGTGGATCTTGAACACCACCGTGAAGCGCTGGACGTTGCCCAACGACTCGAAGGTCAAGATCTCGACCTTCCGGCTACCCGCGTCGGTCCGGTGCACATGAACATTGCTCGGGCAAAGCTCGCTCTCGGGGATCGTGACGGCGCTCTGGCCTCGCTCGCGGACGCGTGGGGCGCAGCACCGCAGATGTCAAAGGTTCACCCGACCAGCCGGGAACTCATGCGCGTACTGATCTCTTTGCACAAGCGAAGCAACCCCGTCCTGACGAAGCTGGCTCGCAAGGCTGGGGTTCACTTCTAGCGTCGTAACACGGAGGCGGACAGCAGAAGGCCCCCACCTGGGCAAAGGTGGGGGCCAACGGCTTGCGTACCGGTACGCACTGGGTGCACAGGAGCACCGATAAGGCTAGGTAGCAACCGGTACTAACAGGATCGGTTTTCGCTGGTCACGCGCCCTTCCTGCGCGTTTGCGCAGTTCAGAAAGCGGCCATTACAGAAGGGCCCCTTCCCTACTCTGAAGGTCAGGGTCCAGGCAAAGCCGAGGTCTGGTAGGTCAGGCGGCTCTTCGTCGCTGTGTGAGGCTGACGATGGAGGAATGGGGACGTTGAGTGTCCCCGTTCCTCCATCGTCGCGGGGTCATACCGGTTGCGGAGCTTGATCAACGGAGGTTCAGGGACCTGCCCCCGGCACACGCTCGACCCCTTCAGGTATTAGCGATGCCAAGCCCGGAGGCCTTCACGAACAGGGCCATCAGGAACGTGAGCAGCGGTTCGTGCTCCGAACTCACCCTCAGTCACCATGGCCCGCGCCCGGATGGCGGACACGTCGGCGCCGATGGCCGAGACGTCAGGTTTCGGTTGGGAGACAGAAGCACGAGAGCTCTGAAAGGCATGTAACGAGGCGACCCGGGGTGCCGACGTCTGGGATACGTGACGCGAGCCTAGGAGCCTTTCGATGACCACCTGCCGACTCTGCGGCTCGGCCCATCTCGCCAGCGTCGTCGACCTCGGAGCGACGCCGCCGTGCGAGCGATTCCTGACCGCGGAGCAGCTCGCGGACCCGGAGCCGACTTACCCCCTGCACCTGCAGGTCTGCACCGAATGCCAGCTCGCCCAGATCCCGCCGCTGATCACCCCGGAAGAGACGTTCACCGAATACGCGTACTTCTCGTCGTATTCCGCCTCCTGGGTCGAACACGCCAAGACGTTCGTCGACGGCGCTGTCGAGCGGCTCGGACTGGATGATTCCTCGTTCGTCGTCGAGGTCGCCAGCAATGACGGCTACCTGCTCAAACACGTTGTGGCACAGCAAATCCGCTGTCTGGGCGTGGAACCTTCGGTGAACGTCGGCCAAGCCGCGCGTGACGCCGGGGTGCCGACGAAGACCGCCTTCCTCGGTCCCGAGAGCGGACGTGAAGTCCGCGAGGAGCACGGTTCCGCCGACCTCGTCGTGGCGAACAACGTTTACGCGCACATTCCGGACATCATCGGCTTCACGCACGGTCTTCGTGCCCTCGTCGCCGACGACGGCTGGGTCAGCATCGAGGTCCAGCACCTGCTGACGCTGATCCAGGAGAACCAGTACGACACGATCTATCACGAGCACTTCCAGTACTACACGGTGGAATCCGCGCGCCGGGCCCTTTCACGGGGCGGTTTGTCCGTTGTGGACGTCGAACTCCTGCCAACCCACGGCGGTTCCATCCGGCTGTGGGCGCGCCCGGACGCCGTCGCGGGCGAGCCGAGCGAGCGGATGACGCGGATCCTCGACGCCGAGAAGGCGGCCGGGCTGCACGAAATGTCCGGCTACACCGAGTTCTCCGAGCGGGTCACCAAGGTCCGGCTCGACCTGAACAAGTTCCTCACCGACGCGGCGCTCGAAGGCAAGACCGTCGTCGGCTACGGCGCTCCCGGCAAGGGCAACACGCTGCTGAACCACTGCGGTATCCGGCCGGACGTGCTGCGGTACACCGTCGACCGCAACCCGTACAAGCACGGCCGGTTCACCCCCGGCACCCGGATCCCCATCCTCCCGCCGGAGCGCATCGAAGCGGACCGGCCCGACTACGTGCTCGTCCTTCCGTGGAACCTCCGGGAGGAACTGACCGCCCAATTGTCCTTTGTCGGTGATTGGGGCGGAAAACTGGTTTTCCCCATCCCGCACCTGGAAATCGTCGAGGTGAAGTCGTGAAGGTAGTCCTCTTCTGCGGCGGCTACGGCATGCGGATGCGCAACGGTGACGCGTCCGATGTGCCAAAGCCGATGGCCATGGTCGGCCCCAGACCCCTGATCTGGCACGTGATGCGCTATTACGCGCATTTCGGCCATACCGAGTTCATTCTCTGCCTCGGCTACGGTGCGCACCACATCAAGGAATTCTTTCTCAATTACCAGGAAACGGACTCCAACGATTTCGTCCTGCGGGGCGGCAAGGCGGAACTGCTGTCGACCGATATCGCGGACTGGTCGATCTCCTTCGTGCAGACCGGTCTCGAATCGGCCATCGGCGAGCGGCTGCGCCGGGTGCGCCCGTACCTCGAGGGTGACGAGATGTTCCTCGCCAACTACGCCGACGTCCTCACCGACGCCCCGCTGCCGGAGATGATCGAGCGGTTCTCGAACACCGACGCCGGCGCGTCGATGATGGTCGTACCGCCGCAATCGTCGTTCCACTGCGTCGAAATGGGCGAGGACGGCCTGATCGGCTCGTTGACCCCGGTCAGCGAGATGCCGCTGTGGGAGAACGGCGGGTACTTCGTGCTGCGCCAGGAGGTCTTCGACCACATCCCCGAGGGCGGCGACCTGGTGGCCGATGGCTGCGGCGAACTCGCCAAGCGGGGCAAGCTGCTCGCGTACCCGTACCGCGGGTTCTGGAAGCCGACCGACACCGTCAAGGAACGCGTCCAGTTGGACGACGCCTACGCGCGCGGAGACCGCCCGTGGGCGCGGTGGGAGCGCGAACCCGCGACGGCGGGCACGGCGTGATCGCTCTCGGTACCGGCGGGATCGAGCGGATCGTCGCGCTCGGCGCGCATTGCGACGACATCGCCATCGGGGCGGGCGGCAGTTTGTTGACCATTTGCGACCAAAACCCGGGCGTCCGGGTCGACGCGCTCGTCCTGTCCGGCGGCGGCACCGAACGGGAGGCCGAGGAGCGGGCCGCGCTCGCGGCCTTCTGCCGAGGAGCCGACGTCAAGGTCACCGTGCTCAAGCTGCCCGACGGCCGGTTCCCCGCGCACTGGGAAGAGGCCAAGAACGGGCTGGAGGAACTGCGCCTCCGCACCGACCCGGACCTCGTCCTCTCGCCGCGCACGGCCGACGCGCATCAGGACCACCGCGGTCTGGCGACGCTGGTGCCGACGGTGTTCCGCACGCATCTCCAGCTGGAGTACGAGATCGCCAAATGGGACGGCGACCTCGGCAAAGCATGCGCGTACGTCCCGCTTTCCCCCGAGCGGGCCGAGGAGAAGGTCCGCCTGCTGCAGGAGCACTACGCCTCGCAGCGGCACCGCCGGTGGTACGACCGGGAAGCTTTCCTCGGCCTCGCCCGCATTCGCGGTATCGAATGCGGGCAGCGCTATGCGGAGGCCTTCGACCTCAAGAAACTCACGCTCGACCTCTCTTCGAAAGGCTGAAAGCCATGCGTGTGCTGCTGACCGGGCACCAGGGTTACCTGGGCACGGTGATGGCCCCGGTGCTGGCCGCCGCCGGCCACGAGGTGATCGGCCTCGACTCCGGTCTCTACGACACCTGCGTGCTGGGCCCCCAGCCCGAAGACCCCGAGGGCTACCAGGTCGACCTTCGTGACGTCACGGCCGAGCACGTGTCCGGCGTGGACGCCGTGATCCACCTCGGCGCGCTGTCCAACGACCCGCTCGGTTCGCTGGCGCCGGAACTGACCTACGACATCAACCACCACGCTTCGGTCAGGCTCGCCAAGCTGGCGAAGGAAGCCGGGGTCAAGCGGTACCTCTACGCCTCGACGTGCTCTGTCTACGGCGCCTCGGGTGGCGACGGCCTGGTCGACGAGGACGCGCCGCTGCGCCCGGTGACGCCGTACGCCGAGTCGAAGGTGCGGGTCGAGGACGACGTCCAGGAACTCGCGGACGACGACTTCAGCCCGGTGTACCTGCGCAACGCCACCGCGTTCGGCTTCTCGCCGCGGCTGCGTGGCGACATCGTGCTCAACAATCTGACCGCGCACGCCCACCTCTCCGGCGAGGTGCTGGTGCTCTCCGACGGCACGCCGTGGCGGCCGTTGGTGCACGCCAAAGACATCGCCCGTGCTTTCACCGCGGCGCTGGGAGCACCGAAGGAAGCCATTCACGGCAAGGCGTTCAACATCGGCACCGAACGCAACAACGTGACCGTCGCCGAGATCGCCGAGGAGGTCGTCGAGGCCGTTCCCGGCTCGACGCTGCGGATCACCGGCGAGGCGGGCGCGGACCCGCGGTCCTACCGGGTGGACTTCTCCCGGTTCCGCGCGGCCATCCCCGGTTTCGACTGCGACTGGTCGGTCAAGGACGGCGCGCTCGAACTGATCGAGGCCTACCGGACCCACGGCCTCACCGAACACGGCTTCCAGCGCCTGTTCACCCGCCTGGCACGGTTGCAGGACCGCACCGCCGCCGGTGAGCTCGACGACACCCTGCGACGTCGCTGATGACTCACCGGGAACTGGAGACGGGCGCCGACCTCGAGAAGCTGGTCGAGCGCCTGTATCCGCTGTGCCGCAGCATCACCGGCGACGGCGTCCGCCGCACGCTGGAGATCGTCGGCGAGCACATCCCGCTGGAGATCCACGAGGTCCCCACCGGCACCCGGGTACTGGACTGGACGGTGCCGCAGGAGTGGAACATCCGCGACGCGTACATCAAGGACGCCTCCGGCCGCCGCGTGGTCGACTTCCAAGAGTCGAACCTGCACGTCGTCGGCTACAGCGTCCCGGTATCGAAAAAGATGCCACTGGCGGAACTGCGCGAACACCTGCACACCGTGGCCGACCGGCCGTCCTGGGTGCCGTACCGGACCAGCTACTACTCGCCGACCTGGGGTTTCTGCCTGTCACAAGACACCCTCGACGCGATGCCGGACGGCGAGTACGAAGTGCACATCGATTCTACTTTGGACGACGGGCACCTCACCTACGCCGAACACGTCGTGCCGGGCGAGGTCACCGACGAGGTGATCATCTCCTGTCACACCTGCCACCCCTCGCTGGCGAACGACAACGTCGCCGGGATCGCGATCGCGGCCGCGTTCGCGCAGGCGCTCGAAAAGCCGCACTACACCTACCGGTTCCTGTTCATGCCGGGCACGATCGGCGCCATCACCTGGCTCGCCCGCAACAACGACCGCGTCGGCCGGATCAAGGCGGGGCTCGTGCTGGCGTGTGCCGGTGACCCGGGATCGCTGACCTACAAGCGAAGCCGCCGGGGCGACGCCGAGATCGACCGCGTCCTCGCCCATGTCCTCGCCGAGCGCGAGCACAAGATCGTGGACTTCTCGCCGTACGGGTACGACGAGCGCCAGTTCTGCTCCCCCGGCTTCAACCTCGGTGTCGGATCGCTGACGAGGACGCCGTACGCGGGTTATCCCGAGTACCACACCTCGGCCGACAACCTCGATTTCGTGTCCGCCGCGGCCATGGAGGAGACCCTCCAGACCCTGCGGGACGTACACGCCGTCCTCGACCGCAACCGCAGCTACGTCAACCTCAGTCCCTACGGCGAGCCGCAACTCGGCAAGCGCGGGCTGTACGACTCGCTCGGCGGGAGGAGCGACGCCAAACAAGCCCAGATGGCCATGCTCTGGGTGCTCAACCTCTCGGACGGCGAGCACAGCCTGCTCGACGTCGCCGAGCGGGCAGGGCTGCCGTTCGATTCCGTCGCCGCCGCCGCAGAGGCGCTGCACGACGCCGGATTGCTCAAGGATTAGAGACCGATGCGATCACTTCTGCGTTCCCAAGCCGTCCGGGCCATGGCCGGACGGCTCAGCTGGGGCTTGGGCGACCAGGCCGTCTCCAGCATCACCAATTTCGCGGTCGGCCTCTACGTCGCGCGTTCGCTCGGCACCACGGCGTTCGGCATGTTCAGCCTCGCCTGGGTCAGCTACGGCGTGGTGCTCAACCTCTCGCGCGGGCTGACGACCGACCCGCTGATGGTGCGGTTCTCCGGTGTGTCCACCGAATCCTGGCGGGCGGCGACGGCACGGGCGACCGGGACGGCGCTCACCGCGGGCGTCGTGGCGGGTGTCGTCAGCGTGACGGCCGGGCTCCTGGTGGGTGACGACATCGGCGGCGCGTTCGTCGCACTCGGGATCGTCATTCCCACCTTGTTGCTGCAGGACGCCTGGCGGTTCACCTTCTTCGCCGCCGGGCACGGGAAAAAGGCGTTCGTCAACGACGTCGTCTGGGGCATCGCGCTGATCCCGGCACTGTTCGTCGCGAACCGGTGGTTCGACACGGTCGTCGCCTTCATCCTGGCGTGGGGCCTCTCCGGAGCGGTCGCCGCCGGGTACGGCTGTCTGCAGGCGGGGGTCCGGCCGGATCCGCGCGGCACGCTCGAGTGGCTCAAACGGCACCGCGACCTCGGCGCCCGATACGTGGTCGAAAACGTCAGCAACGCCGGTTCGACCCAGCTGCGGATGTACGGCCTCGGCGCGATCGCCGGGCTCGCGAGCGTCGGCGCGGTACGCGGCGCCGAACTGCTGCTCGGACCGTTCTTCGCCCTTCTGATGGGACTTTCCCTGGTCACGGTGGCCGAAAGCGCGCGGGTGCTCCAACGGGCCCCGCACCGCCTTCGGAACTTCTGCGCCGTTCTCGGCGCCGGCCAGGCGGCGGCGGCCCTGCTCTGGGGTCTCGCCTTGCTTCTGGTACCCCACGACGCCGGCCGGTTCGTGCTCGGTGACGTCTGGGATCCCGCTTCGGAACTGATCCTCCCGGTGACCATCGGTATCGCCGCTGCGGGGTTCAACACCGGGGCGGCCGCCGGATTGCGTGCGCTCGGCGCTGCGAAAAGGAGCCTTCGCGCCCAGCTGATCAACTCGGCCGGCTACGTCGGTTTCGGGCTCATTGGCGCCTTCTTGGCCGGGGCGTCCGGATCCGCTTGGGGGGTCGCGTTGGCGATCACCAGCGGGTCAGCGGTGTGGTGGCTTCAGCTGCATGCCGCGCTCAAAGAACATCTGACTTCGGAGAAGGAAGAAATGAGGACGTCATGAGCACCGCTCCTCGGCTGAGCATCGGGCTCCCGGTCTACAACGGCGAGGACTACCTCGCCGAATCGCTGGACGCACTCCTCGGCCAAAGCTACGAGAACTTCGAACTGATCATCTCGGACAACGCGTCCGTGGACCGCACCGAAGAGATCGGCCGTGAGTACGCGAAACTGGACTCCCGCGTTCGCTACGTGCGCCAGCCGGTGAACATCGGCTGCGCGCCCAACCACAACTACTGCGTCGACGTCGCCCGCGGCGAGTTGTTCAAGTGGGCCTCGGACGACGACCTCTACGCGCGCGACCTGCTGGAGCGCTGTGTCGAGGCGCTCGACGAGCACCCCGAGTTCGTCCTCTCGCACTCGTGGACGGCGATGATCGACGAGAAGGCCGTCGTCACGCAGGCGCTGGAGTACCCGCTCAACACGGTTTCGCCGCACGCCGCGGAACGCTTCCGCAGCACGCTGTTCGCACCCGGCGGGGACGACGACGGCGCGGTCATCCGCACCGAGGTGCTGCGCCGCGTCGCGCCGCTGGACAGCTACCACCACGCGGACCGCACGATCATCTCGGAACTCGCCCTGCACGGCCGGTTCCACCAGGTGCCCGACTGGCTGTACTTCCGGCGTGACCACCCCGGCCGCTCCGAACACGAGCATCCGACCGTGCGCAGGCGTGCGACCAACCTCGACCCGAAGCGGGCCGACAAGCTGCGTCACCCGATGGTGCGGCTGCTCGGCGAGTACGTCCTGGGTTACGTCAACGCGATCCGCAACGCGCCGATCTCCGGCGCCGAGAAGCGCGAGTGCTTCCGGTACCTGCGGCAATGGATGCTGAACCGGGCGGGAAACCCGGCCATGGGACGGATGCCGGTCCAGGCCGAGGCCGAAACGGGGCCGCGTGAGGTTTCCGTGGTCTCAGTCGTCGCCGGCCAGGAGGGACGAGTCCCTTGACCCCGCCCGTGAGAATCGGGCTGTTCGGTCTCCTCGGATCAGGGAATCTGGGCAACGACGGTTCCTTCGAGGCGGTTCTCGGGTATTTGCGCGCGGAGCATCCCGCTGCCGCGCTCAGCGTGATGTGCGGCGGTCCGGAAATCGTCGCGTCACGCTACGGACTCGAGACGACCGCGTTGAACTGGTACCAGGGTGAGTACCGGACAGCTTCGGGTCCGTTGTCCATCGTCATGAAGGGGTTCGGCAAACTCGTCGACGTCGTCCGCACGGCGACGTGGGTGCGGCGCCAGGACGTCGTGATCGTGCCGGGGATGGGCGTCCTCGAATCCACCCTTCCCCTGCGCCCGTGGGGTTTCCCGTACGCCCTGTTGCTGCTGTCGGCGTCCGGCAGGCTGGTCGGCACCAAGGTCGCGCTGGTGAGCGTCGGCGCCAACGTCAGCACGCACCGGATCACCCGGTCGATCATCGGCCGGGCCGCGTGGCTGGCGGCGTTCCGGTCCTACCGGGACGAGCCGTCACGGGACGCGATGCGCGCGATGGGGGTGGACGTCACGGACGACCGTGTCTACCCCGATCTCGCCTTCGCTCTCTCGGCGCCGTCGGAACCGGTGCTGCCCCGCTCCGTCGGGGTCGGGGTGATGGCCTACCACGGCGGGAACGACGACCGGGCCCGCGCCGGCGAGATCTATGAGTCCTATGTGGACAAAATGACCCGGTTCGTCGCCGGACTGGTCGCCGACGGCCGCCCGGTGCGGTTGTTCATCGGCGATCGAGCCGACCGGCAGGTCGTCGACGAGATCATGACGGAACTGGATTCCCCGTTGGTCACCGCCGCCGACACGTCCACTTTGGACGACGTGCTGCGGGCGATGTCGGCGGTCGAGACCGTCGTCGCCACCCGGTACCACAACGTCCTGTGCGCGCTGAAGCTGGCGAAACCGACGTTGTCCGTCGGGTACGCCCGCAAGAACGACGTCCTCATGGCCGCGTTGGGCCTCGGAGAGTTCTGCCAGCGCGCCAAGGAGATCGATCTCGACAAACTGGTGCGCCAGTTCGCCGAACTCGAGAGCCGCGCGGGCGAACTGACCGAAACCCTGGTGAAACGCGGCGCGGAGCAAGTACGACTGCTGGACGAGCAGTTCTCCGAACTGTCGGCCGCCTTCCTGCCGATGGGAGTCCGATGAAGACGATCCCGGTGCCCGCCATCGCGGGCGCGTACCTGTTCGAGCCGACACCGCACGCCGACGAACGCGGCTTCTTCAGCCGCACGTTCGACGCCGACGTCGTCCGGTCGGCGGGAATCGACCCGAACGGGTTCCTCCAGGACAGTGTTTCCCGGTCTCGAAGAGGAGTGCTGCGCGGGATGCACCTCCGCTCGGGTGCGGGTGAGGCGAAACTGGTCCGGTGTTCGTGGGGCGCCGTCTTCGACGTCGTCGTCGACCTGAGGCCGGATTCGCCGACCTACCTCGGCAAGGAGACGTTCGAACTGTCCGGGGAGACGCAGGTTTCGCTGTACATCCCGGCCGGGTGCGCGCACGGGTTCCAGGCGCTCACCGAGTACGCCGACGTCTCCTACCGGATCGACCGCGCGCATGATCCCGCCGAAGACGTGGCGATCGCCTTCGACGACCCGGAGCTGGCGATCGACTGGCCACTTCCGGCCGCCTTCGTCTCGGAGCGGGACCGCCGGGCCCTCCCGCTCTCCGCGGTACTACAGAACACGAGGTGATTCGAAGTGTCCCGTCAGCTTCCCCAGTCCATGCGGGCCAATGAGCGCCTCCACGCGATGATCCCCGGAGGCGCGCACACCTACGCCAAGGGCGACGACCAGTACCCGGACAACCTGGCACCGGTCATCTCCCACGGGCGCGGCGCGCACGTCTGGGACGTCGACGGGCACGAATACATCGAGTACGGCTCAGGGCTGCGCGCGGTCAGCCTCGGGCACGTGCACCCGCGGGTCAGCGAAGCCGCCCACCGCGAGATCGACCGGGGCGCCAACTTCGCCCGTCCGTCCATTATGGAGGAACGGGCGGCGGAGAAGTTCCTCGAGACCGTACCCACCGCGGAAATGGTCAAGTTCGCCAAGAACGGCTCCGACGCCACCACGGCCGCGGTCAAGCTCGCCAGGGCGGCCACCGGCAGGCCGCTGGTGGCGATCTGCCACGACCACGCCTTCTTCTCCATCGACGACTGGTTCATCGGCACCACGCCGATGTCGTCGGGTATCCCCGGCGAGATCACCGACCTGACCATGTCGTTCCCCTACGGCGACCTGCCCGCGACGGAACAGGTGCTGCGGGAACACGAAGGCCGGATCGCCTGCCTGGTCCTGGAGGCGTCCACCCAGCTCGAACCGCCGCCCGGCTACCTCGCCGGCCTGCGGGAACTCGCCGACCGGTACGGCTGCGTACTGATCTTCGACGAGATGATCACCGGTTTCCGCTGGTCCGAGGCCGGAGCGCAAGGGCTCTACGGTGTCACGCCGGACCTCTCGACGTTCGGCAAGGCGCTCGGGAACGGGTTCGCCGTCTCGGCGCTGGCAGGCAAACGCGAACTGATGGAACTCGGTGGCCTCCGTACCGCCGGGGAGCGGGTCTTCCTGCTGTCCACCACGCACGGCGCCGAGACGCATTCGCTGGCCGCCGCGATCGCGGTCATGGAGACCTACACCGAAGAAGGTATCGCCGCGCGGCTGCACGCGCTCGGCGACCGGCTCGCCGCCGGGGTCCGCGAAGTCGCGGCCTCGGCGGGGGTCGAGGAACACGTCGTCGTGCGTGGCCGGGCGAGCAACCTCGTCTTCGGCACGCTCGACGCGGAAAAAAAACCGTCACAGGACTACCGAACGTTGTTCCTGCGGCAACTGGTCACGGGTGGCATCCTCGGACCGTCGTTCGTGGTCAGCAGCGCATTGTCCGAAGAAGACATCAACCGGACTGTCGAAGTGGTCTCGCAGGCCTGCCTCGTGTATCGCAAAGCACTCGACGCGGATGATCCGGCGCCGTGGCTGGGTGGCCGTCCGGTGAAGCCGGTGTTTCGGAGAAGGGTATGAGTTCAGGGATCGCCTATCGCTCGGCCGGCTCACGCGCGCTCTGCGTCGCACTGTCGGTACTACTGCTCCAGGTCGCCGTTGAATCCACAGCGGTGGCGACTCCAGAGCCGACCCGAGGGGTGTGCGGCACGACCGTCGGCGTCCCTTCCGCACCGGAAGGCGCCCAGGTCGTCGAACCGGGTATCGATCTGACCGACAAGACCCGGTTCAGCCCGCCGGGGAGCACGTTCTGGCTCGCGCCCGGCACGCACATCCTGAGTTCCGACCAGTTCGGGCAGGTGATGCCCAAGGACGGCAACGTCTACCTCGGCGCGCCCGGTGCCGTACTGGACGGACGCGGGCTCAACCGCGCGGCCTTCACCACCTCGGCCAAGGACGTGGTGATCCGCGGGCTGACCATCCGCGGTTTCGTCGCCGAACGTGATCAGGGCGTGGTCAACCACGACTCCGGCGAACGCTGGGTCATCGAAGGCAACATCATCGAGGACAACAGCGGCGCCGGGATGATGACCGGGACCGGCCAGCGGGTGATCGGGAACTGCCTGCGCAACAACGGGCAGTACGGCATCAACGCCTACCGTTTCGGCGGCGGGCTGGCCGATCTGGTGATCGAGGGCAACGAGATCGCCGGGAACAACACCGACGACTGGGAAAGGAAGGTCCCTGGCTGCGGATGCAGCGGCGGTGCGAAGTTCTGGGCCGTCAACGGGGCTGACATCGTCGGCAACTGGGTCCACGGCAACCACGGTGTCGGGCTCTGGGCCGACACGAACAACAACGATTTCCTCATCGAGGACAACCTGATCGAGGACAACGCGTCCGAAGGGCTGTTCTACGAGATCTCCTACAACCTGGACCTGATCGGGAACACGTTCCGGCGCAACGCGCTGATACAGGGCCGGAGCAAGGCCGCAAAGGGCGACAACTTCCCGGTCGCCGCGGTGTACCTCAGCGAATCGGGTGGAGAACCGAGGCTGCCCGCCCGGACCAGTAAGATCGACATCCGGGGAAACATGTTCTCCGACAACTGGTCGGGGATCACGCTGTGGGAGAACGCCGACCGATTCTGCAACAGCCCGGCCAACACCTCCACGCTCTCGTGCACGGCGCTGATCTCACCGACGTCCTCCTGCTCCGATCCGGGCATCGCCACCGAGCCGCTGTACAGCGACTGCCGATGGAAGACCCAGCGCGTTTCGGTGCACGAGAACACGTTCGAGTTCGATTCGTCGATGGAAGGCTGCCTCGGCCTCTGCGGACGAATGGCGGTGCTCTCGAACTACGGGACCTTCCCGGCCTGGTCGCCGTACCGGGCCGCCGTGATCTCGGACGCGATCACCTTCCGGCAGGAGAACCGGTGGCACGACAACAAGTACTACGGACCTTGGACGTTCGTCGCCCATGACATGTCGCGGCGGCTGACCGCGGCGCAGTGGCAGGCCGCGCCCTATCTGCAGGACACCTGCAGCGGGTTCGGGGAGATGGAGACGTGCTGAAGGTTCACCTGTAAGTGTCCGTCTGGGACCGTCCATAGTGGCTTACCGTTTCAGGCATGCCCGCGTTCCTGGTCACTTTGCTGCTGCTCGCGACAGGAGTCATCACGGCTCTACCGGCTGAGGTCTCTCCTGTCGCGGTCTGCGACGCGGGACCGGTGAGCCCTTCGAAACCCGACGGCGCCGTGGTCGTCGAACCAGGGACCGACCTTTCCACGAAGACGCGCGAGCTCCCGGCCGGCACGACGTTCTGGCTGGCCGGGGGCGAGCACACCCTGAGCCCGGACGAGTTCGGCCTGATCATCCCGAAGGACGGCAACGCCTATCTCGGCGCTCCCGGCGCTGTTTTGGACGGTGGCGGTGTCAACCGCTACGCGTTCACCCAGCAGGCGCGCGATGTCGTCCTCCGTGGCCTCACGATCCGCGGTTTCGCGGCGCCGCGGGATGAGGGCGTGGTAAACCACGACTCCGGTGAGCACTGGCTCATCGAAGGCAACACCATCGAGGACAACCGGGGCGCCGCCATGATGGCGGGTCCGCGCCAGGAGATCCGGCGGAACTGCCTGCGGAACAACGGGCAGTACGGCATCAACGCCTACCGCGCCGGCGACGGCATCACCGGACTGGTCGTCGAGGGCAACGAGATCGCCGGGAACAACACCGACGACTGGGAAAAGAAGAACCCCGGCTGCGGCTGCAGCGGCGGCGCGAAATTCTGGGCCGTGAACGGCGCCGACATCCGCGGCAACTGGGTCCACCACAACCACGGCGCGGGCCTGTGGGCGGATACGAACAACAACGACTTCGTCATCGAGGACAACCTGATCGAGGACAACGAGGCGGAGGCGTTGTTCTACGAGATCTCCTACAACCTCGTGGTCCGAGGGAACACCTTCCGGCGGAACACCCTTGTGCAGGGTCGCGCTTTCGCCGCGCGTGGTGACAATTTCCCGGTCGGGACGATCTACCTTTCCGAGTCCGGGGGTGAGCCGCGTATTCGTGCCCGGACTTCCTCGGTGGAGATCGTCGACAACGTCTTCGAGGACAACTGGGCCGGAATCACCCTGTGGGAGAACGCGGACCGTTTCTGCAACAGCCCGGCGAACACATCGTCTGGCTCATGTACTCGTTTGGTCCCTTCGGTCTCGTCCTGTTCGGCGCCGGGGATCGCGTCGCCGCCGCTGTACGACGACTGCCGGTGGAAGACGCAGCGGGTTTCCGTTCACGGCAACAAGTTCTCGATCGGCTCGGCGTGCACGGGGTTGTGCGGGCGGATGGCTGTATTGGCGAATTACGGGACCTATCCGGAGTGGTCGCCTTATCGCGGTTCTTCCGTTTCGGACGCGGTCACCTTTCGGCAGGAGAACCGGTGGTACGACAACGCCTATTCGGGGGATTGGCGTTTTGTCGTTCATGACACTTCGCGGACCTTGGGCGTTTCGGGGTGGCAGGGGGCTCCTTACTCGCAGGATGCTTGTAGTTCTTTTGGGGACGGTGGGTGCTGAGGTCGTGACCGGACCTTTCGGTACAACCGTGGTTCATGTTCAACGGAAGTTCGGGCACGAGCGGGGAGGCC
The DNA here is from genome assembly GCF_047608695.1 of Amycolatopsis sp. cmx-11-32. Classification (NCBI taxonomy): domain Bacteria; kingdom Bacillati; phylum Actinomycetota; class Actinomycetes; order Pseudonocardiales; family Pseudonocardiaceae; genus Amycolatopsis; species Amycolatopsis sp. cmx-11-32. The sequence continues at coordinate 636,704 of NZ_JADNQN010000001.1, forward strand.
ACGTGACGATGTAGGAATTGGGACGTTGAGTGTCCCAATTCCTACATCGTCACGGACATGATCTCGTGACTGGGACTTTCATGCACGTAAGGCAGGTATTGTCGGTGGCCGGTCGCATAGTGCTCGGGTGCGACGAGGAATCTGGACCACTCACCCCTTGCTCACCGCTCCGGACCGGCCGGAAGTGGTCCGCGCGACCGATCTCGAACAGATCGGGGTGCCGCGCCGGACCATCTCCCGCCGGTGCGCCACGGGCGGGCCCTGGCGAACGCTGCTGCCCGGCATCGTGCTGCTAAGCAGTGGTACCCCGACCGACGAGCACCGGATCCGCGCCGCCTTGCTCCACGCTCGACGGGACGCGGTACTCACCGGCACTTGGGCGCTCCGCCGCCATGGTCTGGAGAGGGTGCCTCGGCAGGAGGAAATCCATGTCCTCATACCGGCCAACCACGGTGTCGCCGACGTCGAGTTCGCCCACGTGGAGCGGACTCACCGCCTTCCCCGTCCTCACCTGCGGGGAGGCCTCCCGGTCGCGCCCGTTCCCCGAGCCGTCATCGACGCCGCCCGAAGGCTCACGAACGGAGACGAGATCCAGGCGCTGATGGCCGAGGCCGTCCAACGCCGCTTCTGCACCACCGACATGCTCTCCCACGAACTCGACCAAGCAGGGCGAGCCGGAACCGCCCTGCCCAGGAAGGCCCTGACCCCACTACTCGCCGGAGCGAGATCCGTCGCCGAAGCCGACGCGTGGCACCTCTGGCAACGCTCCGGTCTCCCACCGGGCCACTGGAACGTCCCGATCTTCGACGCGGACGGGAACTACATCGCCACTCCGGACTTCTGGTGCGACGAGATCGCCTTCGCTTGGGAGATCGACTCCTACCGCCACCACACGAGCCTCGAAGACCATCGTGCCACCGTCGCCCGCAACGCTCGTTACGTCGCCGCGGGAATCGTCGTGCTTCAGACGCTGCCGTCCAGGCTGCGCACCGAGCCGGACCGGGTTCTCAGCGAGCTTCAAGCCGCGTTCTGGTCCGCGCAGAGGCACCCGCGGCCGAACGTCGCGATCAGGCGAACCGCGTAGCGTGAGGAGATTGCAGCCTTTACAGGCACTCTCCCGATACCCGATCGCTGCCCCTCGGCCCCAATGCGGGCAGCGATCCTCTACAAACTCGACGGACTCTCGGCGACCGAGCTTCGCGCGGCACGCGTGGCCACTTGGATGTCAGCCGGGAACTGCTCGACGGCGTCAAGCGGGCCGCGTGAGCCGGTCCACCGCCCACGCCACCACCGGCACCACCGCGACAGCCACCCCGAAGCCCCCGAAAGTGTCCGTCGGGTAGTGCGCCCCCAGCGCCACCTCGGCCCACCCCATCGCGAGCGCCGAGAACGCGACCAGCCCCACCAGCACCCCGGTCCCGCCAAGAGGCCCAAGACCGCGCACGTCGATCACCAGCAGCGCGACGACCGTCGCCACGGTCACCGCGAAAGCCGTGTGCCCGCTGGGATAGGAGAGGAACTCGCCGTGGATCAGCCTGCCGGTCAGGGGTTTCAGGCCGGTGGTCAGCGCCACGGTCACCCCGGAGGCGGCCACCAGCAGGATCGCCGTCCGCGGCCGCCGGTGCCGCAAGCACAGCCAGCCGAACAACGCGATGACCACCACCGCGCCCACCGGTTCGCCCGCGAAGTCGATCGCGGTCGCCAGGTACCAGAGTGGGCCTTCGACCCGGTCGACGACCGGCAGCACGAGGGCGTCCAGTCCGGCGGTGTGGGAGGTTCCGGCGTAACGCACGCCGAGGATGAGGGCGACGAGGAAGCCGCAGGCGCCCAGAGTCCAGAGCGGGACCCGCACCCGCGGCGGGAGAGCGGGCGGGCCGGCGATCACGCGTCGATCGCGGCCTGGTAGCCGCCGATCAGCCGCTCGAGGCCGATCTTCGGCGTGAATTCCTGTTCGTACACCAGCCGGGCCGCCCAGCCCATCTCCTGGTTCCCTTCGGCGTCGCCGACGACCTCCCGCAGCCGTGCCGCGAGCGACTCGGGGTTCCCGGGTTCGTGTAGCAGGCCGGTGACGCCGTCTTCCACCAGTTCGCGGAAGGCGCCGTGGGCAGCGGCGACCGTCGGGACTCCGGCGGCCATCGCCTCGACCACGACCAGGCCGAACGCCTCCAGCCACTCCGAAGGGGCGACGACGGCGTTCGAGCGGGCGATCAGGTCTCGACACTCCTCTTTGGACTGGAGCCCGACATAGCGGACGTCGTCGCGGCCGTGTGCCCAGCGTGCGACCTCGTCCTGCATCGGGCCGGTGCCGGCGATCACCAGCGGCGGCACCGGGCCGCCCACCGCGGCGAGCTGGTCCCAAGCCTTCATCAGCAGGCCGATGCCCTTTTCCTCGGTGATCCGGCCGAGGAACAGCACATGCTCCCCCGCGCCCTTGCGCGTCTTGCCCGGGTCGGCGACGAAGTTGTACTTCACCGCGAGCCGCTCGGCGGGCATCCCGGCGGCGATCAGCACCTCGCGTTGCGCCCGTGAGATGCAGAAGAACCGCGAAACCCCGGACCACCAGCGGTTGCGGTTCAGCAGCAGGCTCGCCGCCATCGGCACGGTGGCGAGCCGCGAGCCGCGGTAGCAGCCGTGCCGCACCGCCGGGATCGGCTTGCGTCCCACGCAATCGGTACAGATATAGCCCTCGCGATACAGCGTGCCGGGAGGGCAGATCAGGGTGTAGTTGTGCACGGTCGCGACCGTCGGGACCCCGGCCTCGGCACACGCGGCCAGCACCGAAGGCGACAGCAGCGGGAACGTGTTGTGGATGTGGACGACGTCCGGCCGGTCCTCGGCGAGGCGCCGGGCCAGTTCCGCGCGTACGGCCCGGTTCCACGGCACCTGAAGCGGGACGACGGCCTTGCGCGGCAGGGACATCTCCGCGATGTCGTCACTGCGCCGCTCGAACAGGCCGACGTCGTGCCCGGCCTCGCCCAGCAGCGCGATCTCCTGGTCGACGACGTTGTTCTCACCGCTTGGCTGCTCGGATCTGTACCGGTTGTGGATCACGAGGACCTTCACGCGGGCTCCTTGAGGAATTCGGGGTCGTCGGCGGGCACACGTACCAGCAGCGACGCGGCCAGGGCCAGGTGCAGCAGGTACGGCGACGCGTCGCCGAGGCCCGCCTCGGTGTAGGAGGCGGAAAGACAGTAGGTGATCAGGAAGATCGCGCACGCCCTGGCGGGCGAGGGCGGCCGCAGCACCGCGACCACGACCAGCACGAGCAGGAACGCCGCCACGATCGCGATCCCGACGAAGCCTTGCTCGTGGTAAACCGCGAGCCAGCTGCTGTCGATCGGGAGACCGTCGTAGGACTTGTCGGTCAGGCCGACGCCGAACAGGTACTCCAGCGTCGTGCGCGGCGCGCTGAGCAGCGCGTCCCACACCTTCGCCCGGCCAGTGAGGCTTGAGAAGTTCTCCTCGGACTGCCCCCGCAGGAACCACGTCTGCAGCAGCCCGCCCAGCACCACCGCGGCGAACACCCCGCCGAGGACCAGCCCGGTGAACACCTTGCGGGCGCGGGCGCTGGACATCCACTGCGACATCAGCGCCACGATGGTTCCGGCCACCAGGCCGAGCATCGCGGTGCGGGTGTGGGTCAGCAGCAGGATCCCGAAGGTCGGGACGATGACGATCAGCGCGTTCCGCCGGTCCAGTTTCCCGCCGAGCCACAACAAGGTCGTGAGGCCGATGACGATGGCCGCGTATTGGCCGACCTGTGGCGGGGTCAACGGCCACAGCGTCCCGGTGAGCCGTCCGCCGTACTCGAACGGCATCGCGTTGCCCGGGCTCAGCGCGAGCCCGATCACCACCGTCACCAGCACCGCGCCGTAGGTGCGGATGTGCTGGCGGACGAGGTCGAGGCCGCCGTTCCACCAGCGGGTCAGCAACCACAGGGTGCCGAGGAAAAGGGTGAACCGGAAGCAGCGGAACAGCGCGCCGAACCCGCCTTCCAGGTTCAGGCTCGCGGCGGTGCTCAGCACCAGCAACACCGTGAGCAGGAAGAGGTAGGCGCTCGGCCTGACCCGCAGCCTGCTGTTCAAGGCCAGTGCGATCAGGAAAGCGGCACCCAGCGAGCCCATGGTGATCAGCTGGCTGACCGACCTCGGCAGTGGAATGACCGTCTTCGCCCCTGTCGAGCCCAGGGTGTTGATGATCAGCAACGTCCAGGCGATGCCGACCGCCTTGGGTGTGCTCCGGCGGATCGCCGCTTCGGTCCGGACCACGGGATCGAGCAAGTCAGCCACCTCCCGCGCGGGCGAACTTGCTGCCCTGGTCCTGACGGTAGGGCGCGCCCTGCCATTCACCGAAGCCCAGCACCCGGCTCGGCTCGAAGGCCACGAAGTTCCACGGCCCGGAGTAGGTGTTGTCGTGGAGCCGGTTCCCCTGGTCGAAGGTGATCGCCTGCTGGACGACCTCGCCCTTGTACGGCGACCAGTCCGGGAACGTGCCGAAGTTCGCGAGCATCGCCATCCGCGCGCAGCTCTCTTCGCAGTTGGCGACGGCCGGGTCGAGCACGAACCGGTTGTGGTGGATCTCGACGCGCTGGGTTTTCCACCGGCAGTCGTCGTTCAGCGGGCCAGCCGCGATCGCGGGCTGCGCGCAGTTCGCCTGTTCGGGCACCAGCCGCGTGCAGGAGCCGGACGACGTGTTGGCCGCGCTGTTGCAGAACCGGTCGGAGTTCTCCCACAGGGTGACCCCGTTCCAGTTGTTCTCGAACGAGTTGCCGGAGATCTCCAGTTTGTCCGTGCGCGCCTTCACCCTCGGCTCGCCGCCGGACTCGGAGATGTAGATCGACGCCACCGGAAAGCTGTCGCCGCGGTCGATGTAGCCCTTGCCGTCCACCCAGTTGTTGCGGCGGAGGGTGTTGCCGCTGATGACGGCGTTGTAGCTGGTCTCGTACATCAGGGCGGAGCCGTCGTTGTTCTCGATGACGTTGCCCTCGATGAGGAAGTCGTTGTTGTTCGTGTCGGCCCACAGTCCGACGCCGCGGTTGTCGTGCACCCAGTTGCCCCGGATGTCGGCGCCGTTGACCGACCAGAACTTGACCCCGCCGGTGCAGCCGCAGCCGTCGATCCTGCTTTCCCAGTCGCCGGTGTTGTTCCCGGTGATCTCGTTGCCCTCGACGAGAAGCCCGGTGATCCCGTTGCTCTGCGCGTACGCGTTCATCCCGTACTGCCCGTTGCGCCGCAGGCAGTTCCCCCGGACCTGTTGCCGCGCGCCCGCCATCAGCGCCGCGCCGTCGTTGTCCTGGACGGCGCTGTGCTCGATGACCCATCCGTCGGCCGAATCGTGGTTGACCACGCCCTCGTCGTGCGGCGCGGCGAAGCCCTGCACGGTCAGGTACTGGATCTTGACGTCGGTGGCGTTGCCGGAGAAGGCGTACTGGTTGATTTTCCGGCCGTCGAGGACCGCTTTGGGGCCACCCACGTAGACGTTGCCCTGCTTTGGGTTGACCTGGTCGTAGCGGTCGTCGCCGAGTTTGTGCGTCCCCGGTGCCAGCCAGAACGTCGTCCCGGCCGGGCTCGACCGCGTCTTCGCGGCGAGGTCGTTCGGCACCGCCGGGTCGATCTTCACCGCCCCCGCCGGCGCTTCCGCCGGACCCGGCGGCAACTTGTCGCACACCTGCGCGGTCGGACCGGACGGCGTCTTGGCCGGATCCGGTCCGGGCCCTGCCTCGTCGGCCGGGGTCGTGCAGGCGGTGAGCGCCAGCGGGCCGAGCAGCACCACTAACGCTGCCCGGCGGAGACGATGCGGTCGTGCGGTCACGATGGGGGATCCTCGTTACCTGTGTCGAAGGTGAGCTGGGTGGACAACGCGCCCTCGGCGCCCACGGTTCCGGCTCCGAGCAACGTCCACGCGGGCTCGCGGCGGCCGAACCCGGCCGAGTACCAGCCGAGCGGCGGAGTGGTCTCGCCGCGGTGTGCCGACCAGCGTAGTTCCGGTGGCAGTTCGAGCGAAGCCTGCCGCTCCTGGCCGTCGACCGTCCACGACAGCGTCGCCGTCCCGCCGGAAAGCGCGACCTCGACGGCCGGGCCGAAGTGGAACGCGAGACGGCACCGTCGCGCCTCACCGCCGCGAACCTCGTCCAGGATCCGCAGCGTCGAGTCCTCCAGTTCCACCGACCGCTGATGGACCGCCGGGGCGTAGCCGTCGTGTTCGGCACTCCAGCGCGACGGCGTTCCGGCCCCGATCACGGTGGTGACGGCGTGTTTCGTCCACAGGAACGGGCCACCGGAAACGGACTGGTCGGTGTCACCGAGTTCGAGGGTGTTGTGCGCGGCCGTCGACCGGAAATACGAACGCCACTTCGGTTCACCGTGGTAGCAGTAGGTTCCAGGATCGGCGAGGATGTCGACACCGTCGTGCCGGACCTCCACCGACAGCGCGTCCGCGTGCGCGTGCGCGGCGATGGACAGGAAGCCGTGCGGTCCACCGTCGCAGCGGCACCAGATCTCGCCGCCACGCAGGATGGTCATCCCGGCGTCGGCGAAGTCGTCCCGCCGCCGGGCCGGGCGCCGCGAGCCGACCTGGATGTCCCTGGCCAGCGCGGAGAAGAGCGGGGTACGGACATCCCCGCCGGGTACCTCCGGCCACCAGTCCAACCGTCCGAAAAGGACTGATCCGGTGTTGAGCAACGACGCCCAGCGGCTGGTTTCGTCACCGACAGCGCCATCCACGATGAGACCGAAGCCGTCGTCGGCGTCACCTTGCCGCGGCGGCCGCAGCCGGTTGTCCACCATGGACGCCAGCGCGTCGGTCATCCGCAGCAGCACGAGCCAGGTCGACTCGGGCACCACGACACCGGCGGCCTTCGCCTCCAGCGCACCGGCGAGCCCCAGTTCCAGGACGAGCCCGTGATACTCGGTGGCGAGCTCACGGTTGATACCGGAGTCGAAGGTGTTGTGCCGCAACATCTTGTCCAGCGACGCCAGCGCCGAATCCCGCCACTGGCCCGATTCCGGGAACCAGTCGAACGCGCAGGCGGCGGCGAGTTGCCCGGCGTCCTCGGCGATCACGTGGTTGTTCGCCGACGAACCCCGGCTCGGGAACGCGGCAAGCCAGCGCTGGTGCTGCCAGATCTGGGTGAGCGCCACCGGATTGTCCTCGAACAGCGCCGGTGCCTGCGCCCAGCCGTCGAGCAGCCGCCGGACCCACACCCACGACAGCAGCCGGATGCCGAGTTCGATCCCGCTGACCCAGTGCACCCCGCGCATCGGCGGGTTCGCCGCCCACCACGACTTCAGGTGCGCGGCGACACGCTCGGCGTACCGGTCCTCACCGGTCAGGGCGTACGCGGCGGCCAGCACGGTGAGGTGCTGATGCCGGGACGGCTCCCAGATCTGCTTGATGTCACCGACGGCGTCCTCGCTCCGATACGGGATGTCGAAGGAGTACACATCGGACGGTGCTCGGCGTCCGGTCTTCGGGTCGTACGACCAATCCGGGTCGGCGAGGTCGTCCCGCTCGACACCGAAGTACTCGGCACGGCCGTCCATGAGCCGGTCCGCCTTGACGAGCAAACCTTTCACCGCCTCACCGGAGACGCTGGCGAGGATGTCTTCGCCCGGCACCCGCGTGAACCGCCGGTCCGGCAGCCAGGACGCCTGCTCGCCCGCGACCCCGCGCCACTGGCGTTTGCGCACGACGTCGGTGACCCGGCCCGCGACCTCGGCGGGCCCCATCCTCGACAGTCTTCGCAGGTACCAGGACGGATCCATCAGCCAAGGCCCTCCGTGTCCTTGTCGGTGAACCCGCGGCCGCGATCGACGTCGGCAGGGCGCTGGTCGGTAGAACACGTCACGATGGACGCGGAGGGCGCCCTGCCACCGCGATAGCGGGGCCCACGGCCGGGCGGGTTCACGCGTGTGGTCACTTCCCCGACGTCCTCTCAGCTCCGCCACCGTGCTCAGCGGCGTTGATCCGCACCGGCGAACCGGTTTCCAGGCTGCGGTTGACCGCGAGCGTGGCCAGCGTCGTCGAAACGAGCGAGTCGACGGACACCGGCATCGAGACGCCGGTCTTCAGCGCGTTGACGAACGCTTCGAGTTCGGCGGCCTGACCCTTGTCACGCCCCTTGGGGATGCGGGAACTGGCCCACTTCTTGCGGCCGAACACCGAGGCACGCGCGAAGTCGTCGAACTTCAGCACCTTGCCGTCGGCGGTGACGTCGATCGTCTCCTTGGGGAACGCCGACGAACCGCTGGTGGTGTAGGCGATCGACGCTGTCGAGCCGTCCGGGTAGCGCAGCAGGATCTGCAGGTCCTGATGCCCCGGCGTCGCGGTGGCGTACACCGAAACCGGGTCGGACCCGAGCAGCCAGCTGACCGTGTCGATGAAGTGACCCCCCTCGCCCGCGAAGCGCGAACCCTCGCTGTCGGCCTGGTTGTACCAACTGCCGGCGTCGAGCTGACCGGCGTTGACCAGGTACCGCACCGAAGCCGGGCCGATCCGCGGTCCGAAGTTGAGCACCGACTCGTTCAGCAGCGGGGCGAACCGGCGGTTGAAGCCGACCTGCAACCGGTCGTTGCCGGATTCTTCGATCGCACCGAGCACGACCTCGAGTTCCTTTTCCGACAGCGCGAGAGGCTTTTCTACGAAGACGGCCTTGCCCGCGAGCAGCGCCCGCCGGGTCAGCTCGGCGTGCGAGCTGTGCCGGGTCACGATGAACACCGCGTCGATGGCGGAGTCTTCGAGCATCGTATCGAGATCGGTGGAGGCGCGGGCGAAGCCGAACTTGCGCTGGGCGTTCGCGCCCGAGAGCGCGGAGGTGGTGACGACCTCGGTCAGGTGGACGTGCTCCATCTCCGCCAGCCGCGGCAGGAGCATCGAGGACGCGTAGTTACCCGCGCCGATGAACCCGATCCGCACGCCACCGGCCTTCGGCGCCGCGCGAACGGCCGAGGGTTTGGGCGCGGAAACCGAGGTGACGGCCTGCTCGCCGACGCCTGCCGTCCGCTTCTCGTATTCGAACAGCACCGCGACGGCCTTGAGCTCGCCCTCGTTCAGCTTCCGGTACGTCTCGACGGCGTCGGAGAAGTCCGAGGTGTGCGAGATCAGCGGCTCGACGTCGAGACGGCCGCTGCCCATCAGGTCGACGACGCATTCGAGGTTGCGGCGCTCGGTCCAGCGAACCTGACCGATCGGGTAGTCCCTGCCCTCGAGTTCGTACTCCGGGTCGTAGCGGCCGGGGCCGTACGAGCGGGAGAACCGGACGTCGAGTTCCTTTTCGTAGTAGGCGTTCCACGGCAGGTTCAGCGAGCACTTGCCGATGTCGATCACCCGCCCGCGGTCGCGGCTCAGCTTCGCGGCCAGCTCCACCGGCTCGTTCGTGCTGCCGCCCGCGGCGAGGTACACCTGATCGACGCCGTGCCCGGCGCTGATCTCCGCGACCACGGTGTCGATGACACCGGATCCCGGGTCGCCGCAGTTGAGCGCGCCGAGCTGCTCGGCCAGCGCGCAGCGGGTCGGGTCCGGGTCGACGCCGACGACGCGGACACCGGAGGCGACCAGCAGCTGGACGACCAGCTGGCCGATCAGACCCAGCCCGATGACCAGCGCGATGTCGCCGATCTGCGGTTCACCGCGCCGGACGCCCTGCATCGCGATCGAACCGACCGTGCCGAACGCGGCATGCCTCGGGTCGACGCCGTCGGGAACCTTGGCGTACAGGTTCTTGGGCACCCAGTTCAGTTCCGAGTGCAGCGCGTGCTCGTTTCCGGCGCACGCCACGAGATCCCCGACGGCGACGTCGTGGATCCCCGAGCCGACCTCTTCCACCACGCCACAGAGCGAATACCCCAAGGGGGTGTAGGAGTCGAGTTTGTTCATCGCCTTGCGGTAGGTGGCGCCCAGCCCGTTCGTCGCGACGCTCTGCATCACCTTCGCGACCTGGTCCGGCCGCGCCTTCGCCTTGCCCACCAGGGAAAGACTCGCCTCCGACACCTTCATCATCTCGGTGCCGGTGGAGATCAGCGAATAGGCGGTGCGGACCAGCACACCCCCCGGTTTGCACGCGGGGACCGGAACGTCGAGGAGCGCCAGCTCCCCGCTCTTGTAGTTCTGCACTACCTGCTTCACGTCGCTCCTAATGGGGGTAAGGCAAGGTGAGATGTGGAGGCGGAGGTATCGCGTGGGTCGGGCTGGTCGTGAGTAGCGCACGGACATGTCGCGAAAGCCACTTTCGGGACATCTGATGTCCCGAAAGTGGCTTTCGCGACACCCAGAGCACTCACGACCCACCTGGCCGAGCTGGGGTGGATCGGGCCGAAAGGGCGCCGCGATACCAGTACTCGAGGGTCAAGATGTGCCAGAGATGTTTGGACCGGTCCTGCTGCCCGGACGCGTCTTCGTCGACGAGCCGTTGCAGGGCCTCACGACGGAGGAACCCGGCCTTCACCAATTCGCCTTCGTTCGTCACCTCGCGCACCAGTGGCGCGAGGTCGCGGCTCATCCAGGCCCGCAGTGGTGCGCTGAACAGCCCCTTCGGCCGGTGCACGATCTCGGCGGGGAGGATCGACAGCGCTGCCTCTTTCAACGCCATCTTCCCTTGGCGCTTCACGATCTTCTTGTCACCGGGGATCCGGAACGCGGCCTTCACGACCTCGATGTCGACGAACGGCGTCCGCACCTCGGTGGAGGCGGCCATGCTGGACCGGTCGGTGTAGGCGAGGTTGAGCCCCGGCAGGAACAGCCGGGAATCGGCGAGGCACATGCGGTTCACGAAGTCCGACAAGGTGTTGTCGTGATAGGTGTCCGCGTGCTCGGTGATCACGTCGTCGACAGCGCCCGCGAGATCCGGGTTCAGCAGCCCCACGAGCTCGGCCTGGTCGTACATCGTGTAGCTGCGCCGGAACGCGGTCTCCTCCGGCAGTTCCGCGAACGAGAGGAACCGCTTGGCGAACCGGACCGAACGGAACCCGCGCTTCGAGGTCGCCACCGGCAGTCTGTCCACAACGGACTCGATGGGGCGGCGGACCAGACCGGGAACCCGCTGGTACCGCACGGCGATCTTGTTCGCGAGGTGCTTGCGGTACCCGGCGAACAGCTCGTCGGCGCCCATGCCCGACAGCATCACCTTGACACCCGCCTCGCGGGCGGCGGTGCAGATCAGGTAGCTGTTGATCGCGGCCGGGTCGCCGATCGGCTCGTCGAGGTGGTAGGTCATCCGCGGCAGCAGGTCCAGCACCTGCGGCGCGATCTCGATCTCGTGCAGGTCGACACCGAACTTCGCGGCGACCCTCTTCGCGTACATCAGATCGTCCGGCATCGCCTCGAACTTCGCGTCCTCTGCCCGGAAACCGATGGTGTACGCGGAGATCCCGGGGTTTTCGCGCGCGGCGAGCGCGGTCAGGTAGCTGGAGTCGAGGCCGCCGGAAAGGAACGTCGCGACCGGCACGTCGGCCATCAGGTGCTTGCGCGTGGAGTCCTCGATGACGGCGTTGAGGTCGAACTCCCCCTCGTAGTCCGCGCCTTCCTCGGCGACCTGGCGCAGTGACCAGAAGGTGCCGCGCTCCACGTCGCCGTTCGGCCGGAAGCGCGCCCAACTGCCCGGAGGCAGCTTCTCGGCCTCGGTGAACGCGCAACGCCCGTCCGGGACCCAGTAGTAGAGCAGGGAGGCGACGAGCGCGGTGTCGTCGACGGTCAGCGAGCCGCCGAGTTCGGTGGCCAAGGCCTTCAGCTCGGAGGCGAACGCGACGCCCTTGCCTCGGCGCACCATGAACAGGGGTTTGATGCCCAGCTGGTCTCGGACCAAGGTCAAAGCGCCGGTGCGCTCGTCGAAGACGCCGAACGCGAACATGCCGCGAAGGCGGTGCAAGCCGTCGGTGCCCCACTCGCGCCAGGCTTCCAGCAGGACCTCGGTGTCGGACGTCCCCCGGAAGCGCACGCCCGCCGCTTCGAGTTCCTTCCGCAGCTCCGGCGAGTTGTACAGCTCGCCGTTGTAGGTCAGCGCGAGGCCGTCCTTGACCATCGGCTGTGCGCCGGTCTCGGTCAGGTCGACGATCGACAGCCTGCGGTGTCCTAGATGGACTTCCCCGGCACCGGCACGATGGTCGTACCGGCCCGAACCATCCGGTCCGCGATGGGCGATGATCTTGGTGAGCCGATCGGTGAGCGGTCCCCCGTCCGGCCAGAAGTAGGCCCCTGCGATGCCGCACATCTACTTTCGCTCCCTATAGCGCTTCGGCGTTGTCCGGTGACACGGGCGAGAATCGTTTGGTCGGCTGGTCGGCGTTGTTGTCGTGGTCTTCGGGCCGCTTGTACGGCGTCGGAGGACGTCGACGCGCGCTCTTCTTCTCCCTCGGCGGCTCCAGCACCCACTCGACGGTGCGTTCCGCGTCCGTCTCGACCGGCACCACCCTCGAGAGCCGCCGCACCGGGGCGTCCTCGTCGGGGAACATCTCGACCGGTTTCGGCGCGGGCCTGGCGACCCGCTCGGCCATGACCTTCCGCTGCGGGACGACCGGGCGGGCGGGCGCCACCGGCCGCGCGGGCACGGGCACCGGCGACGGCACGGCACCGGCGCGCCCCCGCAACGCGGTGTGCAGGCCGTCCCACAGCGTCCCGTCGGTGTGGTCGCGCGGATCGGGATCCACCACGACGACCCCGACGATCGGGATCCGCCGGTCGGCCAGTTGCCGCGCGACGGTGTGCAGCCATTCGGTGTTCGCGTGCCCGGTCTGGACGACGAGGATCGTTTCGGCGCCGAGGAATTCAAGGTCGGTCCACGCCGTCCCCGGTTCGATCGACCCGACGCCGATGCGACGTTCCTTACCGGCCGCCGGCACGTCGCCGCGCTCCAGCACCTGGACCGGCCCTTCGCCTGCCAGCTCGCGAAGATTCACCTTCGGCAGGTCGTCGACGAGCGAGACCGGCCCCTTCTCCGCCAGTTCGCGCGCCATGTCGACAGCGAGCGCGGCGGTGACCTTGCGGGCGCCGAGGTCGAGCACCGACACCGAACCGCCCTCCTGCCGGACGGCACGGACCAGGGTCGTCGCGACCCGCTGCCGCCGGGTGGCCGCGTGCGAGACCCGCAGGAAACGCGGCGGCTTCGGCAACTGCGCGATGACCGAGGCGCCGAGGTGCCGCGAGATCTCGCGGCGCAGCACCGGCCGGTCCTTCACCACGCTCGTGACGGCCGCGAGCGCGAGTCCGGCGAGCAATCCCAGCGCGAAACCGATCCCGGCGTCGGTGGCGAGGGTCTTGAGCAGCGAATGCGGCAGGATCCGCGGTGCGTCCACGATCTGCGTCCCGGCGGCCACCTTCGGCGTCCCGATGCCCGCTTCCTGCGCGCGACCGTCGTAGTCGGAGATCTTCGAGTTCAGTTCGGCCCGGCGCGAGTAGAACCGCTCCAGCTGGGCGGGGTTGGCGTTGCGGCCCTTGGCCTCTTCGGCGACGATCCCGCCTTCGATCGTGGTGAGCTCGTTCTGGGCCAGGTTACGCTGATCCAGCAAGGCCTTCTGGGTCGCCGCCGCGGCCGCCTGGTTGCGGGCGATGTACTCGGTGATGAAGGCGTCGGAAATCGCCTGCGCGCGGGCCAGCGCCTCGTCCTCGCTCTTTCCCTTGACCGTCAGCTGGAGGACGTTGTTCGTCAGGCCCAGCCCCTCGTAGTCCTTGAGGAATTCCTCCGGTGCCTGGGTGCTGTTCAGCTTCTTCAGTGCCTCGTTGGCGATCTTCGTCGTCTGGAGCACGGCGACGTCGGTCCGCATCAGCGTCCCGCTGTCGGTCGGCGAGTCGTCGGGGTGGATGACCAGGATCTGCGCCACGGCGGTCGGCGGCGACGGCAGGAACAGCGCGACCAGCCCGCCGGCGATCAGCCCCACCAGCGCGGTGGCCAGCCACAGTCGACGGCGTCTGCGTACCGAGACGACCAGCCGCTGGAGGTCGACGAGCGGCTCGGACTTCGCTTTTTCGGCGCTGGTCACGCTGTACCTGCCAGTGCTTCGTGATCGGTGGGGGTGGAGGCGCCGGATCGGGTGCGGGTCGGCCGGACCGGACGGGTCAGCACGGTGCCCACCACGGTGACACCGGCGTCGGCACAGGCTTCGGCGATCCCGACCAGCTCCCAGGCCGGCCGGGAACCGAGGCTCGACACCACGAGGACACCTTCGGCGTCGGTGTCTCCGACGACGGGCCGCACCGGGGAAACCGTCACAGGAGTGAACCACCGGTCGGCGAGACCGGCGATCCGCTCGGCGGCCGCCCGCCCGGCGTGGTCACCGTCGGCGGTCAGCACGAGCAGCCGCCGGTGCGGGAGCCGGGAAAGCAGGCGCCGGTACTGGACGTCGGAGTCGAGCTCGTCGGCGAACACGTCGACCCGCGGGATGTTCCACGGCTTGTCGTCACGGAGGAGCTTGGCCCGCAAACCGGTCCCGGCCGGCTGCTCGTCCACGACGTCGAAGGTGGCCAGCACCGGGCCGCCGAGCGCCGCGGCGATCTCCGCTTCGTCCCGCAGCCGCCGGTCGGTGCGGGCGGTGAAGAGGTGCCCGAACAGGCCGATGAGGAAGAACAACACCGCGCCGCCGAGCGCGAGCTGCCCCACCGTGGGTGCCGCGGCCGCGGACGGCAGCTCGGCCGAGCCCAGTACGACGATGTTGCCGTGACCGCTGGCGGTGTCGGCCGCGTTCAGGCTGGACATCGCCGACTCGATCGACGAGCGCAGGCCTTGCAGTTCGGTGCGGAGCTGGACGCTCTCCACCGTCGTCTTGCCCTCGTTGACCTTCGCGGAGAGTTCGCTGATTCGCTGGTTGGTCTGCGCGACCTGCTGCCGCAACGTCTCGCGACGCTCCTGCGCCAGCTGCACCGCGGCGTCACCGGAACCGGCGATGATCTGCGTGGAGTACTTCACGAACTCCTGCGCGAGCTGGTCCGCCATCCGCTGCGTCTGTTCGGCGGTGTCACCAGTGGTCTCGATGGTGATCACATTGCCCTGTGCGACCGAAGTGGCCACCTTGTCCCGCAGATCGGCACCGGTCTCACCGTCTCCGAGGACGGCGGCGGCCCGGTCGAGGACGACCGAGCTGGTCGCCACCTCGGCCTGGGTGAGCAGTTCGTCCGCCTCGCGCGGGCCCTGAAGCAGCACGCTGGACGTGGTCCGGTAGCCGGGGGAAAGGATCACCGACGATCCCGCGCCGATGAGGGCACCGAGGACGGCGAGGACCACCAAGGTCCGCCATCGTCCGCGCAGAACCTGCCCGATCATGGACAGGCGCACCGTATCGTCAGTCAAACCGGGATCTCCCATCGGCGCGTTTTCGTGCGGCATCAATCCCGTCGGCTCGAACGCGGCGTTGGTTACAGGATTGCCCGAGTCTTGTTCGAAACGCGACCGGGGAGTCGATCAACGGACCGCGGCGGCATAGGCCGCGAGCAGGGCTTTCTGGGAGTTCTTCCAGGAGAGCGGACCGGCGACGCGCTCCCTGCCCAGCTCGCCCATCTTCGCCCGCTCCTCCGGGGAGTCGAGCAGGTGCGCGATCAGCTTCGCGAACTCCGGCTCGTCGTTCGCCGGCGCGTACAGCGCGGCCTCCCCGGCCGAGACACGGGCCTCCCGCAGTTCGAAGGAGACGATCGGACGGCTCATCGCCATGTACTCCATGATCTTGTTCATGGTCGACACGTCGTTGAGCGGGTTCAGGGGATCCGGCGAAAGACAGACGTCGGCCGAGGACAGGTAGCGCAGGAGATCTTCGTCGGAGATCCGGCCGGTGAACTCGACCTGGTCGTCCAGCTCGAGTTCCTTGGACAACGCCACCATGGCGTCGAAGGCGTCACCGGAACCGATGAACACGGCGTGCCAGTCAACGCGGCCGACCTCGTCACGCAGCGAAGCGAGCGCACGCAACGCGTAGTCGACGCCGTCCTGCGGGCCCATCACGCCGAGGTACGCCAGCAGATGCGGCTTGCCCTTCTTCAGCTCGGGCTCGGGCGGGACCAGGTGGAACCTCTCGACCACGGGCGCGCTGCGCACGACGAAGACGTCGTCCGGTGACTTGCCGCCGCGTTGCACCGCGACGTCCTTGTAGCTCTCGTTGGTCGCGATGACGACGTTCGCCGTCTTGTAGGTGCGGCGCTCCAGCGCGCAGACCGCGCGGTAGAGGAAGTCCTCGCCGCGGTCGAAGCGCGAGAGGTACAGCTCCGGGCAGAGGTCGTGCTGGTCGAAGATGAACTTCGCGCCCTGGCGTTTGAGGTACAGCGCGACCAGGAACAGCATGTCCGGCGGGTTGCAGGCGTGCACGACGTCCACCCGGCCGACCTTGCGGGCGAGCCGGAGCGTGTGCCACAGCGCGGAGCCGTACTCCTGGACGTATCCGGCCGGACCACCGGTGGCGGCCTTGAGCGGGTAACGCAGGATGTGGACGCCGTCGATGGTGACTTCGGCCTCGGCGTCCCGCTTCGTCCCTTGTGGACAGATGACGTGGACTTCCCAGCCGGCGCCCGAAAGCGTCTGGCATTCCTGCCACACACGGCGATCGAAGGGGACGGAAAGGTTCTCGACGAGGATGAGAGCTTTACCAGGCAAGACCGACATATCCCTCTTCAGTCCGGCGCCGGTCGGCGTCGGGTACGCGGACGAGATCGATGATGGTGTGGCCGCCGCCCGCCGGGAGCGCCGCGAGGACGTCCGGGTCGGTGCAGCCGATGAGACAGACCTCGGCGTGGTCGATGACCTCGTCGACGGAGCCGGCCAGCAACTGGCCGAGATGCGGCAGCCTGCCCTCGATGTACTCGCGGTTCGCGCCCATCAGCCGCGAAAGGCTTACGTTGGCATCGTAGATGCGGAGGTCGTAACCCTTGCCGAGCAGGCGCTCCGCGAGCTCGACGAGCGGGCTTTCGCGAAGGTCGTCGGTGCCGGGTTTGAAGGACAGGCCGAACAGCCCGACCTTCCGTTTGCCGGTGCGCGCGACCAGGTCGAAGGCACGCTGGAGGTGTTCGTCGTTGGACGGCAGGACGTGCGCCAGGATCGGGACGGCGACGTCCGCGCGCTGCGCGGCGTAGACCAGGCCGCGCAGATCCTTGGGGAGGCACGAGCCGCCGAAGGCGAACCCGGGGCGGAGGTAGGCGGGGCTGATGTTGAGCTTGCGGTCGGCGAGGAAGACGTCGATCACCTGGTGCGAATCGAGTCCCAAGGCGCGGCAGATGGCACCCAGCTCGTTCGCGAAGCCGATCTTGAGCCCGTGGAAGGAGTTGTCGGCGTACTTCGTCATCTCGGCGACGGGGATCGCCACGCGGAAGACTTCGCCGGGAAGCCCTTCGTAAAGCGCCGCCACGACGTCGCCGCTGGCCGCGTCGAGCTCGCCGATGACGGTCTTGGGCGGGTCGTAGAAGTCCTTGACGCTGCTGCCCTCGCGCAGGAACTCGGGGTTCACCGCGACACCGAAGTCGACGCCGGCGGTGAGACCGGACGACTTCTCGAGGATGGGGACCAGCAGGTCGAGGCAGGTACCCGGCAGCATGGTGCTGCGGAAGACGACGGTGTGCCGTTGCGTCTTGGTCTTGAGCGCTTCGCCGATCTCATCGGCCACGCGCTCCAGGAACGCCGTCGACAGGCTGCCGTTCGGCGCCGACGGGGTACCGACGCAGATCAGGGACACTTCGCTGTCCGCGATCGCCTGTCTGACGTCGGTGGTCGCTCTCAGCGCACCGCTCGCGACGACCTCCACGGTCAGTTCGCCGATGCGCTCCTCGACCACCGGCGCCTTGCCGCTGGAGATGAGGTCGATCTTCACCGGGTTCACGTCGACCCCGACGACCTCGTGCCCGCGCCCCGCCAGGCACGCCGCCGACACACAACCGACGTAACCGAGCCCGAAGACACTGATCTTCATGACGAATTCCTCCAGCCGCATGCCGCTGAGGAGTTGGTCGGCCGGAGGACCGGGTTCGTTACCGCCGCCGCGAGTTCGCCTGCTTTTGACGGAATGCCTGTGCGGCAAGGGAATTACTCATCGCTCAAGCGGTCGGAAACGCTACAGGCGGGACGTAAGGGTTTTGTCTCGATCTGCCGTACACGCCGGAACGTCCTCGCGGTTGCCTTCTGGTAACGCCGGAATGTTCCGTACTGGGCTTCGCTTACCTGCGTCGTACCTGGCCCGCGGGCTGACGATGCGGGAGTCGGGACGTTCAGTGTCCCAATTCCCACCTCACCCCGGCACAGCCGCTTCGCCTGGCGGAAGTACATGAAGGCCCCCTTCCTTGCGCCTAGCGCAGGGAAGGGGGCCTTCATGTACTCGAAAAGGGGCTTCACACGTCGCGAGGTTCGGTCAGCCCTGGACGATGGACAAGCCTGGAGACTCGGGCCAGCACCCGTCCCGCTCGACGGTACAGGCCGGCCCGATCAGCGAGTACGCCGTCGATCCACTCCTGGTCGACGTCGTACCGGACCTTGGTCCGCGGACGCAACAAGCCGTCGCGTGACGTCGCGCCGCCTTCCGTGGTGTAGATCCTCGTCGCGCCGGAACGCCGGAGCCTGCTGAGCACCCGCCGGTCGTAGGCGCCGAACGGCGGCACGTACGCGCGGACGGGCTTCCCGCTCAGGTCGGCGAGCAGCCTCGGCGCGACTTCGAGTTCACGCTGGGCGTGCCTGTCGTCGAGCCGCCGCCAGTCACGGTGCTCCCAGCCGTGCGAACCGATCGTCATCCCCGCTTCGACCAACTCGCGGAGGCCGTCGGCGTCGACGAAGCCCCGCTGGCCGATGCGGCCGGCCAGCGGAAAGAACTCCGCCGTGAGGTCGCGCTCGAGCAGTTTCGGCAGCACGATCTCGACGTCGGAGGAGTTGCCGTCGTCGAAGGTGAGCCCGACGTCTTCACATCCGGTCACCGCGTCGAGCACCCGCTCGAACTGCTCGACGGTCACCCACGTTTCGTTTTCGCCCGGATCCAGCGCGCGCACGGGTCTGCCCACGCCGCCGATCGCCAGGATCACCATCCGCACCTCATTCGGGACCGAGTGTTTCCCGATTAATCGAGTTGGCGAATGGAGTAGTTACATGATCGCGCAAGGTGTCCACGAACGGATTACTTGCGGATCTCCAGGGTGCAGCACTTCGGGCCGCCACCCGCCTTCCTGAGCTCGGAGATGTCGACGAAGACGACCTCGTAGCCGCGTTCGGTCAGCCGAGCCGCCAAAGCGGTCGCTTCGACCGGCAGGACGACGTTGCGTCCGTCGGACACCCCGTTCAGCCCAAAGCACGCCGCGTCGGCCCGGTCCGCGATTACGGCGTCCGGGAACATCCGCTCCAGCACCTTCCGCGACCCGGCCGAGAACGCCTCCGGGTAGTAGACGATCTGGGCGGGCGCGGCGTCGGTGGCCTCGGCGAGCACGAACAGCGCGGTGTCGAGGTGGTAATAGCTCGGGTCGATCAGCCGCAGCGAGACGACCGGGACGCCGAGGACCTCCTGCGCTTCGGCGTGCGCGGCCGGGTCGGTCCGGAAGCCGGTGCCGGCGAGCAGGACCTTGCCGGTCCAGGCGAAGTCGCCTTCGGCCTCGTTGATCTTCTCGGGCATGGTGAGGTCGCGGTAACCGTGTTCGACGAACCAGCGGCGGAAGTGCTCGGCCTCGGCGGTGCGCTGCGGGGCGCGGAACCGGGAGCCGAGGACGCGGCCGTCGACGACGGTGCCGGAGTTCGCGGCGAAGACCATGTCGGGCAGGCCGGGCTTGGCGTCGATCTCCTCGACCGTGTGGCCCAGGCGTCGGTAGGTGTCACGGAGTTCGGTCCATTGCGCCATCGCGGTGTCGACGCTGACCGGGACGGAAGGGTCCATCCACGGGTTGATGACGTAATCCACCGCGAAGTATCGCGGCGGGCACATGAGGTAGCGGCGCGTCGTGGGCACACGGGGCTGCTCTAGTACCGGCATACTCGAAGGGTAAGGTTACCCAATTCCGCAATCAATCGCTGTTCGCTGCGCATATACCTGCTAAACATTGCGTGTGAACACCATCGACCAGCGAATCGTTTCATGTTTGATGGCCAACGCGAGGTCCAGCTACGCCGACATCGGGAAAGTCGTCGGCTTGTCCGCGCCCGCAGTGAAAAGACGGGTCGACAGACTGCTCGAAACCGGGGTCCTGCGCGGTTTCACCGCGGTCGTCGACCCCGAGGCGCTGGGCTGGGGCACCGAGGCGTTCGTCGAGATGACCTGCAACGGCAACATCACCCCGGCCCGGATCCGCGCCCGGCTGGAACCGTTGCCGGAGGTCGTCGCGGCGTACACGGTGTCCGGCGCGGCCGACGCCATCGTCCACCTGCGCGCTTCGGACATCCACCATCTGGAGACCGCGCTGGAGCGGCTGCGCGGCCTGGAGATCGTCGACCGCACGGTCTCCACCGTCGTCCTTTCCCGGCTACTGGAACGCCCGCCGACCCCCGAGGCATGAAACCCTCGACACCGTGACCGATCAGATCCGCTCCAGCCATGACGGCGGCGTCGCCGTGCTCACCATCGACGCGCCCTCGACCCGCAACGCCCTGACCCTCACCCTGTCCACCCAACTGTCCGAGGCCGTCGCGGGTGCCGAAGCCGACGAGAGTGTCCACGCACTGGTCATCACCGGTGCACCACCGGCCTTTTGCGCGGGCGCGGACCTCGACACACTCGCCGGCGCACGGGAGGACGGGCTCCGCGCGATCTACGACGGCTTTCTCTCGGTGGCCCGGTGTTCCTTGCCGACGATCGCGGCGGTCGGCGGTGCGGCCGTTGGCGCCGGACTGAACCTCGCGCTCGCCGCGGACGTCCGCATCGTGGGACCGAGGGCGAAGTTCGTGGCCAGATTTCTCGACTTGGGCATCCACCCCGGCGGCGGGATGACCTGGATGATCCAACGGCTCGTCGGCCCGCAGAAGGCCGCGGCGATGACACTCTTCGGAGAAGTCGTCAGCGCCGAAGCCGCTGTAGAAGCCGGGCTCGCACTCCGCCTCGTCGAAGGAGATCTGATCGAGGCCGCCCGTGAGCTGGCACGACCCGCCGTCGACGCGCCTCGCGACGTCCTTCTCGTGACGAAGCGCACGCTTCGGCACACTGCTTCACTGACCGACCATTCGGCCGCCGTAGACGCCGAGATCGCGCCGCAGCTCGCGTCACTCGCCGCGCCCGCATTCACCGAACGGCTCGCCAAGCTCAGGGCGGCGATGACCGGCCAATGACCGTTCCTCGACCGGACTTCACTACGCTGGAGGGAGATACGGCTCACAATCGAGGCAGATCATTAACCGTTACCATCGGTAACACATAAACCGGAAAACCCCCGCTCAGCGACGAGCTCAGGACACTCGAGAAGTAGGTCCAGGCCATTGCATGCGGCAACCTGGGAAGTGTCCCGAGGACTAACCTCGGGAGATGGCACCTGTGACCTGGCCGACATCGCCGGGCGAGGCACGCCGGTCTCCGGCGCTGCCGGGGACGACGCACGTCGGGAGAGAGGGAATCCCTGACTTATGAGCACGAGCGCGAACGGCGACGGCTCCTTGTCGGCCGTGAGGCCCACCGAGGTCGCCAAGCTGGACCGGGTGGTCATCCGGTTCGCCGGCGACTCCGGTGACGGCATGCAGCTGACGGGCGACAGGTTCACCTCGGAGGCGGCCGCCTTCGGCAACGACTTGTCCACCATGCCGAACTTCCCCGCGGAGATCCGTGCGCCACAGGGGACCATCCCGGGCGTCTCGAGCTTCCAGGTGCACTTCGCCGACTACGACATCCTGACGCCGGGCGACCGGCCGGACGTCCTGGTCGCGATGAATCCTGCGGCGCTGAAGGCGAATCTCGCCGATGTTCCGTCAGGCGGGACGATCATCCTGAACACCGACGACTTCACGAAGCGGAACCTGGTCAAGGTCGGCTTCGAGAACGACCCCCTCGACGACGACACCCTTTCGGCCTATCAAGTCCACCGGGTGGCCATGTCGACGTTGACCAGAGGCGCACTCGAAGAGACCGGACTGTCCAAAAAGGACGCTGAGCGCGCGAAGAACATGTTCGCGCTCGGGTTGCTCTCCTGGATGTACCACCGGCCGACCGAAGGCACGGAACGCTTCCTGCGCGAGAAGTTCGCGAAGAAGTCCGACATCGCCGAGGCCAACATCCTGGCCTTCCGGGCGGGTTGGAACTACGGCGAGACGACGGAGTCGTTCGCGACGACGTACGAAGTCGCCCCGGCGAAGCTGAACCAGGGCACGTACCGCCAGATCACCGGGAACACCGCGCTGGCGTACGGACTGGTCGCCGCCGGGCAGCAGTCCGGCCTGCGGATCCTGCTGGGCACGTACCCGATCACCCCCGCGTCGGACATCCTCCACGAGCTGTCCAAGCACAAGAACTACGGCATCCTCACCTTCCAGGCCGAGGACGAGATCGCCGGCATCGGCGCGGCGCTCGGCGCCTCCTACGGCGGCGCACTGGGCATCACCTCGACGTCCGGGCCCGGTGTCGCGCTGAAGTCCGAAGCACTCGGCCTCGCGGTGATGACCGAGCTGCCGCTGGTCGTCGTCGACGTCCAGCGCGGCGGCCCGTCGACAGGGCTGCCGACCAAGACCGAGCAGGCCGACCTGCTGCAGGCGATGTTCGGCCGCAACGGCGAGTCCCCGGTCCCGATCGTCGCGCCGCTGTCCCCCGCGGACTGCTTCGACGCGGCGCTGGAAGCCACCCGGATCGCGCTGAAGTACCGCACGCCGGTCTTCCTGCTGTCGGACGGCGCGATCGCGAACGGCTCCGAGCCTTGGCTGATCCCGGATGTCCGGACACTGCCGGATCTGCGGGTGGAGTTCGCCACCGAGCCGAATGCCGAGGACGGTTCCGGGGAGTTCTGGCCGTATGTACGCGACCCCGAGACCCTCGCCCGCGCGTGGGCGGTGCCGGGCGCGGCCGGTCTGCAGCACCGCATCGGCGGGCTGGAGAAGGCCGACAAGACCGGCCACATCTCCTACGACCCGGACAATCACGAGAAGATGGTCCGCCTGCGGCAGGCCAAGATCGACGGCATCGACGTCGCGGACCTCGTCGTCGACGACCCGAGCGGCGGCGGGGCACGCGTCCTGGCGCTCGGCTGGGGCTCCTCCTACGGGCCCATCGGCGCCGCGTGCCGCCGCGTCCGCAAGGAGGGCATGCCGATCGCGCAGGCGCATCTTCGGCACCTCAACCCGTTCCCGGGGAACCTCGGTGACGTACTCCGTTCGTACGACACCGTGGTCGTCCCCGAAATGAACCTCGGGCAGCTTTCGATGCTCTTGAGGGCGAAGTACCTCGTGGACGTGAAGTCGTACACCAAGGTCGCCGGGCTGCCCTTCAAGGCAGAGGAGCTGCAAGGCGTGTTCACGGAGATCATCACCAGTACGGAGGCGGCGAAGTGACCGCGATTGACCTGGGGATTCCTACTCTCGGCGGCTTGGATCTCGTGCCGTCCGACACCGAACCGCAGAAGGCGAAGGACTACAAGTCGGACCAAGAGGTCCGCTGGTGTCCCGGCTGCGGGGACTACGTCGTGCTCAACGCCGTGCAGTCGTTCCTGCCGACGCTCGGCCTCAAACGCGAGAACATCGTGTTCATCTCGGGGATCGGGTGCTCGTCCCGGTTCCCGTACTACCTCGACACCTATGGCATGCACTCGATCCACGGCCGCGCGCCGTCGATCGCGACCGGCCTCGCGACCGCGCGGCCGGACCTGTCGGTGTGGGTCGTCACCGGTGACGGCGACGCGCTGTCCATCGGCGGCAACCACCTGATCCACGCGTTGCGGCGCAACGTGAACATCAAGATCCTGCTGTTCAACAACCGGGTCTACGGCCTCACCAAGGGCCAGTACTCGCCGACGTCCGGGCCGGGCATGGTCACCAAGTCCACCCCGATGGGCTCGGTCGACACCCCGTTCAACCCGCTTTCGCTGGCGATCGGCGCCGAGGCGTCGTTCGTGGGCCGCGCGCTCGACTCGGACCGCAAGGGCCTCACCGAGGTGCTGGAGGCCGCCGCGAAGCATCGCGGTTCGGCACTGGTGGAGATCTACCAGAACTGCCCGATCTTCAACGACGGCGCGTTCGACGTCCTCAAGGACAAGGACGAAGCCGCGAGCCGGCTCATCGCGCTGCGGAGCGGCGAGCCGATCAAGTTCGGGCCGCAGGGCGAGTACGGCGTCACACGCGGCGGCTGGGGCGGACTGGAGGTCGGGAAGGTCGCGAACATCGGCGAGGAGAACCTTGTCGTGCACGACCCGGCGATCCAGGACACCGCGTACGCGTTCGCGCTGTCGCGGCTCGGTGACCAGAACCTGAACCACGTGCCGACCGGCATCCTGCGTCAGGTCTCGCGGCCGACCTACGACGACCAGGCACGTGCCCAGGTCGAGGAGGCGCGCGCGGCGAAGGCGCCGAACCTGCAGTCGCTGCTACGGGGCAAGGACACCTGGACCGTGCTCAGCTGACACTGGGGTGCGGAAACGTAATAGAACGGGACTTTCCTTGCGATTTCGCAAGGAAAGTCCCGTTCATCACATCTCTGGGACTCAGCTGAGGGGACGGAACCCCACGCGCTCCGCGTCCGAAGCGGTCCGGAACCACACCTCGGCGACCATCTTCGGGAACGAAGGCGAGTCCTCGGTGCAGTACCGCAGGGCCGTCACGCTGGCCTTGACCGCGAAGTCGTCGGCGGGACGCCCACCGCCCGGCCGAGGCATCGCCGAACCGGGACCGAACGGGCCGGGCGGAACGGACTCGGCCACCGGAGCGGCGGTCTGCCGTGCGGGCGGGGGCTCCGGCGCGGGCATCGCGTCGCCCGGCTGGACGGCGGGCTCGAACAGCGAGCCGCTCCGCCCACCGGACAGGTCAGGCTCGCGGCGCTCGATCGCCCGCATCGACGGCTGGATCGGCTGCGGCGGCTCGAAACCGCCGCGCACAGCGCCTCCTCGCGGCGTGCGCTTGGGCAACACCTGGGTGGCCTCGGCGGGCGTCTCGGGCTCCGAGCCGAGGAGGCCGGCCTGCGCTTCTTCGTCGGAACCGAAGGCGTACGCGGGCGGGTTCTGCAGCTCTTCTTCCCGCTCGAACCAGTTGGTCTCGATGGGCGCCTGCTCCGTGTCCACGCGCGACGCGGGGTTGAACAACGAGACCGGCTCCGGCTGCGTCTCGACGCCTTCCGGGTCCAGCTGCATCTCCAGGCGGGACCGGTACGGCACTTCGCTCGGCAATACCGGCTCGGGCTCGGGTTCCGGCTCGACGTCCAGTTTCGACGCGGGCTGGAGGTACTCGGTCGCCGCGGTGGCGTACGGGTTCTCCGGCTCGGGCTCTGATTCCGGCTCCAGCAGGGCCGCCGGAATGAACTGCGTCCGCTCGGCGGCGGGCTCCGGATCAGGCTCCAGGTCCGCCTCGGGCGCGGTGCGGTACTCGGCCTCGTACTCTTCTTCGGGCTCGAAGGTCTGCGTCGCGGCAGGAACGTGCTCCGGCCCCGGCTCCTCGGCGAAGTCCTCGTGGACGTCCTGAGCGGGCTCCGGGGTCTGTTCCTCGACAGGTTCGGACCACGGCTGCGCGGGCTCCTGCTCGGTGAGGGTCTCGGGGTACGCGGGCGTCGGCTTCTCGGCGGCCGCGAACTCCTCGTCCAGCTCGTCGTGCGACGGCTTCGTGAAGTACGCGGTCCCGCCCGCGGCGGCCGCGGCCCCCGCGCCGAAGCTCACCCCGGCGGGCAACCGGGACGTCTCGGCGTGCGCGGTGGTCAGCGAGCTTTCCAGCTCACGGATGCGCTTGCGCGCGGGAAGCACCAGTACCAGCCAGGTGAGCAACGCGCCGACGACGAACGCCAGCAGGCTCCACAGCCAAACCTGTCCGAAAATGGACATCTAACCTGCCCCTTGTCAATGCGTTCGCTCGACCAGGTAGTCGGCGACCGATGCGCAGGCGTCCCGGGCCGGCGACACGGGCAGCGCCGCGAGCTCGGCACGCGCCCGACGAGCGTAGTCGGAAAGAGTTTCGCGTGCGCGTTCGAGTCCGGACGAGACCCGCAGCAGGTCCAGGGCCTCGGCGACGAGCTTGTCGTCCGAAATCGGGCCCGAAAGCAGCTCGACCAGGCGCGGGTCGGTGGCCGGATCGGCCAGCGCGTACAGCATGGGGAGCGTGCGGACACCTTCGCGGAGGTCCGTGCCCTGCGCCTTGCCGAGTTCGTCCGAGGCCGAGGCGATGTCGATGACGTCGTCGGAGATCTGGAACGCCGTCCCGATGATGTCGCCGAAGCGTCGAAGCGCGTCGATGTACTCATCGGGGGCACCGGACATCATCCCGCCGAAACGGCCGGAGGTGGCGATCAGCGAACCGGTCTTCTGTGCGATCACCGTGAGGTAGTGCTCGACCGCGTCGTCGCCGTCGGCCGGGCCGACCGTCTCGCGCATCTGGCCGGTGACCAGCTCACCGAAGGTCTCGGCGATGATCCGGGCCGCGTCGGTGCCGAGGTCCGCGACCAGCCGTGAGGCGTGTGCGAACAGGAAGTCGCCGGTCAGGATCGCGATGGTGTTGTCCCAGCGGGCGTTGACGCTCTCCGCGCCGCGGCGCATCGTCGCCTCGTCCATCACGTCGTCGTGGTACAGCGTCGCGAGGTGCACCAGCTCGACCGCCGCGGCGGCGGTGACCACCTGGTCGCCCTGCTTCGGCCCGAACTGCGAAGACAGCAGCGTGAACAGCGGACGGAAACGTTTGCCCCCGGCCTCGACCAGATGCGAAGCGGCGTCCTCGACGGCCTTGACGTCACTGCGGACGACTTCACGAAGGAGGGTCTCGACGTCGGCGAGACCGGTCGCGAGGGTGCGCAGGAGCTGTTCGTCGTCGATCTGGAGCCCCACGGACGCGCGCAGGTCCTCGATGGCACCACCTGGGGCAGGTGAAGACACAGACACGTCGGCTCCGCTCTCTTTGACACCGGTTCGGGATTGCTTCCAGCGTAGTGGCTACCCACTCGGGCCTGTTGACGTGCTGTCCAGGGGAAACGGTGACGAATATGACACCCCCGCCGAGTATCCTGCGGCTCATCGCACGAACTGGGGAAAAAGCATGACGACACCGGATGATTCCGGCGAAAGACCGGCGTGGGCGCCTCCCGCCGAAGACCATCGGGAGCAGCGTTCGACGGTGTGGATCACCGTCATCCTGTTCGCCGTGTTCATGGTGGTGATGCTGGTCGTCGCCGCGCTGGTGGTGGGCGGCGTGAAGGAGTCGAAGGCCGGCGCCGGACAGACCCGCCAGCCGACCGTCTCGGCGCCTTCCGCTTCCTCCGCGCCTTCGACCTCGCGTCCGCCCGTGCCGATCCGAAAGTACGAGACGGCGGACAACCCCCTCGTCGCTCCCGGCGTGACCATGCCGAAGGTGACCTGTGAGCTGCCGAGACTCGGGCGCGCGAAGGAGAAGCTGGAGGCGTTCTACCTGGCTCTGCTCCCTTGCCTGGAGCAGGCGTGGCATCCCACCCTGACCCAGGTCGACGAGCCGCGGATCCCGGTCGAGGTCACCACCGACGACGTCGAGACCACTCCCTGCGGCGCTCCTCCGCCCGCTGCGGAGGCCATGGGCTTCTACTGCTCCGAGGGCCCGACGATCTTCGTCCCGTTGCCGAGACAGCTCGAATACGGCGGCCCCGACCTGCTGACCCAGCTGTTCCTGCTCGCCCACGAGTACGGGCACCACGTCCAGGAGCAGTCCGGCATCATGTCGAAGCACGACGCGCTCTACCGCGAGGCCGACGGTGACCAGACGAAGATCCTCGACCTGAGCAGGCGGCTCGAACTGCAGGCCGACTGCTTCAGCACCCTGTTCCTGGCCAATGCCGCCGGCCGCGGCTCGATCGCCGCCAAGCTCCTCACCCCGCTCAAGCAAACCGGGCTCGAGGCCGCGGACAGCGAGACCCACGGTTCGGCGAAGAACGGCGCGTTGTGGCAGAAGCGCGGCTTGAACGCAAAGGACACTTCGGCGTGCAACACCTTCGCGGCCCCGGCGAGCGAGGTTTCCTGAAAGCCTGAGGTCAGCGGCGCCGAACTTTGATGTCGTCCATGCAGGTCGCCTTTCCCGCGACGTCGCGGTACGGGTAGCCCTTGGCGTCCAGCAGTTCCATGACCTTCAGTTCGGCCTCGTCGAGCACGTCGCGCTCTTCTTCGCCCACCAGCGTGATCCGGAAGGTGAACGCGCCGAGGTGGGCGCTGTAGGTGAACAAGCCGTCCTCGGTGAACCCGATCGCCTGGTGCTGATCCAGCTCGGCGAGAAGCCGAGCGCGGGTGTCGGCGTCGGGGTGGTCGAACTTGCCGTTGACGAGGACGCGGTAGGTCGGCATGAACTCGAATATACAGAACTGTATCCGAATGCGAACCTGAATATCCAATGGGTGTCCATGATCCACGGTCGAGTGAAACGACCGGCACGCGCGCAACGATCGAATCCGACACGCAGATAGTGATGACACGAGGAAGAACGGCCAACCCGGCTCGGTCTCCATCACGTGAGGAGAACGCCCATGCGCGCCACCGTCGCAAGTCGGGCCGGCCTGGTCGGCGCGCTGCTGCTGGCCGGTCTCGCCGCCGGAGTGACACCTGCCGCCGCGGCCAACCCCGCGGGCGTCGCCTCGCTCGGCTCCGCAGCTTTCACCAAGGGCAGTTCCGCGCCAGTCTCGATCTCGTCACTCGGCGACTGCGCGGTCGAGGGACCGACGAGCAACTCGTCCGGTCCCGTGGCGAGGACCGGGATCACGTTCGGTGGCGGCACGACGACGTGCGTGACCACGGTCGCCACCTCGATGAATGGCATCACCACGACGAAGTCCGAAGCCAAGGGCAAGGGCTTCGAGCTGTCGGCACTGGCCTCGGCGGGCGGGCCGCGCATCGCCGTCGGCAACTACACAGTCTCCTGTTCGGCGACGCAGAAGAACACGAGCGCGAGCTGGACCTACAGCGCGGCGAGCGGGCTCGGCACCCTGCCGCAGCCGGTGCCGGCGGGCTACGTCAAGCCGCTCACCAAAGCCGACGGGACCCTGCTCGCCGAGGTGATCTTCGCCGAACAGCACCTCCCCGGCAACGGCAGCATCGGGCTGACCGTGCTGCGGATCAAGTTCGCCCCCGCCTCCGGCATCGCCGGTGAAGTGGTCATCGGGCGCGCGGCCTGCTCCCCCACCCCCTAAGCCATCACGCCAGGGAAAGGGGCGCCCGGGGCCATCCCGGGCGTCTCTTTTCTACCCTGGCTTATATAAGTCTACGCTGATACTTTGGCCGCAGCCGAGCCAAGGAGGACACCCATGGTCGACGTGACCAGCCACCTCAACTCCGTTCAGCGCGAGCTGGGCAAGCGCGTGGTCGAAGCGGGCGAGGCGGTGACGGCCACCGTCTGCCAGGTCTACGACACCGACCTCGACGACCTCTGGAACGCCTGCACCAACGCCGAACGTATCCCGCGCTGGTTCCTCCCGATCAGCGGCGAACTGCGCGTCGGCGGCAAGTACCAGTTCGAAGGCAACGCGGGCGGAACGGTCGAACGCTGCGATCCGCCGAAGAGCTTCGCCGTGACCTGGGAGTACGGCGGTGACATCAGCTGGGTCGAGGTCCGGTTGAGTGCCGAAGCCGAGGGGCGGACGCGGTTCGAACTCGACCACACCGCCGTCGCAGGCGAGCACTGGAAGCAGTTCGGCCCGGGCGCGGTCGGCATCGGCTGGGACATGATGCTGCACGGCCTCGCACTGCACCTCGAATCCGGCGAGGCCAACGACCCCGAGGCCGCCATGGCCTGGATGGTGAGCGAAGACGGCGTCCGGTTCATGACGCTGAGCAGCGAGGCCTGGTACGAGGCCGACGTCGCCAACGGGACCGACGCGGCCACCGCCCGCACACGTGCCGACGCGACCCTCGCCGCCTACACCGCGCCGCCGGAGAGCTGAAGGTCTTCAGCGAGTTCCGGGGCGCGAAGCAGGTCGATGAGTTCGTCGTCCTTACGGAACACGGCGCGGGCGCCGGGCATCCCCGCCTGCCGGAGCATCGCGTGCAGGACGTCGGCGTGCGGCTGGTCGAGCAGGGTCCAGACCATCGCGCGCCGCTTCACGTCGTCGTCCAGTTCGCGCGCGGTCCACCAGCCCGTGACGAGCGCGCTCACCTGGGTGACCGCCGTTTCCCGACCACGCGCCAGTTGCGCGCGGTTCAGGCCGCACACCTTGATCGTTTGCTCGCCCTTTTCGGTCAGCGCGCGATAGGTCCCGATCGACAACACCAGGAACAGGTGCTCCAACGGGTCTTCGGCGGTCGGGTCGATCAGCAGGCTGTTGCCGTAGTCGTCGACGGGGAACAGGTCGCGCTTGTGGTGACTGTTGCAGTATTCGCAAGCGAGCACGTGGTTGAGCCAGTCGAACGCGCGCCCCGGATTCCGCGCTATCGGCTCGAAATGGTCCACAGTGGACCCGAGGCCGTCACCGCAGTACATGCAGTACCCGCGACCGGCGGCCATGACGTCCAGTCCCGCCCGCAAAGAACGCCGCACAGCACGGGAAACCCGCCAAAGCCGTCGCGCTTCTTTGCTGTCACCCGACGGGATCCGCGTGGTCAGGTCTTCAAGGTCGGCCACCACCCGCTCCGGCAGCGCGATCCGGCGGATCCCGATCACCGATCGTCGGCCTCCAACCGCCTGGCCACCTCGTCGACCCGGCTCGGCGGCGAGCTGCTCAGCATGTCCCGGAGACGTTCCCATTCCCGGACACCGTTCGCGTCGGCCCGCCCGGAAGCCACCTGGAACTCGAGCTCGGCGAGGTGTTCGCGCAGTTCGACCGCCTGCGGCGAATAAGGCGTGTCCAGGCCGAAGAGGTCGGAGAGCACGGCGTCGTCCCCCGTGCCGAACACGACCCGTTCGTACAGCTCCTCGGAGACCACCCTCGGCGGGACTTCCTCGTCCGGCCCGGAAAGCCGGATGAGCCCGCCGGGATCGGCGGCCTGGCAGACGTACGGACTGTGCGTGGTGACGATGAACTGGATCCGCGGGAAATGCGCCTTGAACCACGGGCCCATGCGTTTCTGCCACGACACGTGGAGATGGGCGTCGACCTCGTCGATGATCACGACACCGGGACTCTCGTGATCGAGGCCCGCGCCGTCGAGTTGCTTGAGCAGGTCGACCACCAGCGCGGTCACCGTGCGGTAGCCGTCACTCATCTCGCGCAAGGGGAAACGATCGCCCCGGTATTCGACCCAGAGCCCGTCCGAGTCGACGTCCCGGATCCGGTAGCCGCCGGGCAGGAGCCCGTCACCGAGGATCTCCAGCGCCGCGTCCTTCAACTCGCGGGCGCCCGCTTTTCCTTCCAGGGCGCGAAGATGCTGGTTGATCAGCCAGGTGACGCCCTCGGCGAGCGAGGCGTCCTCGTGGAACAGGCTGGCCATCCGCGCCAGCGACCCGGCGCCGCGCATCCACGACTCGGCCTCCCCGCTGCCGCCCGCGAGCCGCCGGAAGGGTCCGTAGGCCGCGCAGAACGGCTGGCCCGGCGGGAGTCCGGAGATCGGCAGCAGGCCGGAGTCGAGCCAACGGACCTCGACCGGCGCCGGGCCCTCCTCGCGCATCACCGACAGCTCGATCGACCCGGATGTCTGGTCCGTCGAGATCCAGCTCCCGGCGTCCGACAGCAGCCCCCAGGCCACGTCCGGTGCCGCCGCGACCGCGATGGCGCGCAGCAGCGAGGTCTTGCCAGAGCCGTTGCGCCCGGCGAGCACCACCCAACCGGGGCCGGGCAACCGGAGGTCCACGGTGCGGGCACCGCTGAAGCCGCGGATGTTCTCCAGCCGGACCCGCTCGATGTACATGAAGGAAGCTTACGACGGCGCGGACGTCACCTGGTCACCCGAAAGTGGGTCGCCATTCGCCAATTCCATCACAGTCCGCACCCGCGACGTCCACGGCCGAGACCGCCTTCGAACGCTCCCAATCGTCGATGCCCCGCTCCCACTCGGGCGAGATCGTCAACCGGAGATTTCCGCGCGCGTCGAGATTCCCCAGCGGCGAGACGTAAAGGAAGAACTCGCGATCGTCCTTGGAGCGGAACGTGAAGCCCGGGTTTCCGCTGAACGAAGTCCGCTGGTGATCTTTGAAGGTCCCGTCCGGATCCGCGAGCCACTCCCCCGGCGCGCCACCGTTTCGCGGTGGCCCCGGCCTCGATCTGCAGCCGACGCAGTGGCTCGACGAAGTAACAGGTCCCCGGCGTGGCGATCGGCTCGAAGTCCAGCCCGAAAGTCTTCTTGACCGCGTCGCGGAACACCGCGCCGGCGGCGAGGATCAGCTCCGCGCCCGCGGGCACTTGGGCGTTCATGGCCGGATCGCAGTTCTCGCCCCCGCTGTGGAGACCTAGTTCGCGCAGGCCCCGACTCGGGCGTTGTCCTGACCGTCCGGCGGATAGACCAGCTCGCGAGGAAGCTTCGCCGCACCGGCGGTGGCGAAGTCGCGGAGGAGTTCGCAGTCCTTGCTCCGGCTTCCGGGGCCGATCTCGAACTTGATCGCCCGGTGGAAGCTGACCGGGACTGTGACCGCACAGCCGCTGACTCCGCCCTCACGGCGGGTTTCGAACTGGCAGGCCTTCACCCCGCCCAGGTCGACTACGGCTCCGTCGTTCCGGAGCGACGTGTGCCGCGGGTCCATGTCGTGGACGATGAGTACCTCGTACTCGTCGCGGACGAGCGAACAGTGCTTCCTGCCGTCCTTCACCTTGGGCTCGCGAGTAACGGGCCGGGTATCGCCCGCCTTCCTGCGGTTGGCTGCCATTTCGGAAACTGCGGTCGCGGTGGGGTCGTGGCCACGGAATCCATACATGCCGTCAACAGCCCGACGAGTACTGCGCCGAGAATCACTCTTCGAACTTTATTACGCAGAGTATGCGCAGGTCACCTGTCACTCAGCAGCATGTACCCCGCCATTCGGGACCATTCATACGATCGATTTCACGGATAGTCACCATCATCCACCACGCTATTCAGGAGGGAACGGAACTTTATGCGGACGTGTTCGCCGCCTCCGGAACCCTGGTAATCTTCCCGGCGTCGGATTACGCAGGGTGCATCGCGGATAACGCGCCTTGTAGCCACGGGAGGGGCACATGACGACGGTGACTTCGGGGCGGGTTCGCCCATTCAGCGGGGATCGATTCTGGGCGGCGGGGGTGCATGGCCGTGCCTGAGGGATCACCTGTCTACCAGCCAGGCTTCAACCCGGATTCGATCTGCAAAGCCCCGCCAACCGGCGGCTCCTACGGCACACCGGTAGCGGACGGCGCGGGGTTCAAGTACGACGAGGCGACGCTTCACGAACTGGTGAACGAGTGGAATGCTTTAGCCCAGGAGTACACCGACGACCTTGAACATGCAGAGTTCATCGTCAAGGTCCGACCTCCGGGCTGTGAGTACGCGAGCGGGGACAATGCCACGATCACGCAACAGTCCGGTACTGCGCTCATGGAAGCTCTCAATCAGCGCATCACCTACTGCAAGAACATGGCCGCTAAGTACATAGCTGCTCTCGGCAAGTACGCCACCGTAGACGAGCATGCCAAAACGGTCATCAACCAGCAGCCGAAGGGCATCTTCTGATGCAACGCACCGCCCTGATGCTCAGCTTGGCCACTCTCGCCCTCGCGGCCTGTTCCAACCCCACCACCAATGGCACGCCCACGCCCACAAGCGGTGGATCAAGCTCACCCCCCTCAACCTCGACCAGCCTGCCTTCAGGTGTCCCCAAGGTCGAGCACCCGATTGATGTGACGCGATTCAAGCAGGACCCTTGCACCGCGCTGACCAAGACGCAGGTCGAAGACCTCCTCGGGTCGCCTAACACCGAAACCGTGCCTCGTCCAGACGGTGAAGCGGGCCCGGCATGCAGGTGGTCCATTCCTTCAACGGCTCAACCCCGCGTCAACGTGATCTTTGGCAGCTCTCCAGACGGCGGCACAGCTAGCGTCTATGCGGCCAAGGGGAACACCTACAAACTGGTCGAACCGCTCGAGTCAATAGACGGATACCCAGTGACCGCTTACGGCGTCGTCGACCGCCGCGCTGAGGGCGCCTGCTCGGTGTCGTTGGGAATCAGCGACACCGAAACGGTCGGCATCGCAGCAACGCAATCCACTGCGAACGTCGGCAAGAAGGATCCCTGTGCTGCTGCACGTGAAGGTGCAATCAGGGTGCTGGCCACCATCCGAGGGGGCAACTGATGCCGGCAGGACCACTCACCGCCGCCCAGATCTACGAACAGGTCACAGGTGGCGAAGGCACCGGGTCACTGTCTGAGGCACAGGCGCGTGCCTACAACCTGACCGTCAAGCACCACGAACGGGCGCAGAGGCTCACCGTGCTTGCCCAGAAGACCGCCTCAGGCTGGCAAGGCGGAGCGAGCAGCGCGGCCGTGGACGCGACGAAGCCGCTCGT
This sequence comes from Amycolatopsis sp. cmx-11-32, assembly GCF_047608695.1. Classification (NCBI taxonomy): domain Bacteria; kingdom Bacillati; phylum Actinomycetota; class Actinomycetes; order Pseudonocardiales; family Pseudonocardiaceae; genus Amycolatopsis; species Amycolatopsis sp. cmx-11-32. The sequence goes on from NZ_JADNQN010000001.1 coordinate 671,120, forward strand.
CGAAGCCTCGATGGATGACGCGATGCATCTGGCCCGCGCTCAGAGCGCCATCACCGCGCAGATGGGCGCGTTCGGGTCGGCGAAGAACTCGGTCAAGCCGGTGCCGCCGGAGCAGCCCCAGCCCACGGCTCAGGACGCGATCGACCTGATGGAGGGCAAGCCCGTCGGTTACTTCGACAAGGTCAAGGGCTACCAGGCCGACAGCCAGCACAACATCGACACCTTCGCGACTTACCATTCGGCCAGCACTTCCAATGGTGACGAGCTGCCCGCCCAGTACGCGCAGCTCACCGATCCCGGCGGTTCCGTGACTCTGGATGACGGCAGCTCCGGAAAGCCGTCAACGAAGGGGTTCGGCGAGGATGGGCGCGAGCCCGGCATCGGCGAGCCGTATCGCGGACCGAGTGGGCCCGGCGCAACAGGTGGGCCGGGGCCCGGCCAGAGTGATCCGGGTCAAGGCAACGCTGGGCACAGCGGCCCCCAACCCGGCCACGGCCCCCAGCCGGGCGAGTCCCAGCCCGTCCAGCCACACCCTGTCCAGCCCCATCCGGGCGCGCAGCAGCCCGACGACGGAACCCGCGCGAACTCGTACACACCGCCCCAGTCCAACCCGATCGTGCCACCGGCGGCGAACCTCGACTTCGGGCCGACCGGCAAGCCGGGCACCGGGTACAACCCGCCCGGCACCTTCCCACCCGGATACGGGCCGTTCGGTCCAGGAACGAGTGGCCCCGGACCCGGCGGCCCGGGAACGGGTGGTAGGTCGCCGGGAGGTCCGGGTGGCGGCTACCGAGGCGGTGTCCCAGGCGTGCCAGGCGGTCCAGGGCAGCCCGGCATGGGCGGCCGCAGCGGCGCCGGGATGCCGGGCGAGGGCGTCGGCGGGCGAGGCACCGCGGGAGCGGCCGGAGCAGCGGGCCGGGGCGGGGCGAACGGGATGCCGATGGCGCCCGGCGCGGGCCGAGGGAAGGGCGAGGACGACAAGGAGAAGAAGGCGCCAGCGTACCTCCAGAACCCAGATCCTGACGAGACCTTCGGCGGCTACACCGAAAAGCCGATGCCGCCGGTGATAGGCGAAAAGAAGATCTAGCACCACAGTCCCAGGGGAGGGAGGCACGTGGTGCTCGCGCGCCCGGTCGAGATCACGCTCGACACCTTGCTGACCGCGTTCCGTCACGCGGGCTGCGGAGATCCGCATCTCATCTTCGCGGGCGGCCTGCGCTACATCCCGCCGTCGGCACGAAACGGCGAGGACAGGGCGGCGTTCGAGGAACTCGGTGGGCTCGGGTTCACCGAGGGCAGGCGGTTGACCAGTGACTTCGAGGACGTCCTTCACATACTGGACCGGCCGAACACCGAGTACTACGCGACCGTGCGGACGGAGACGGAGCAGTACAGCGCGCTCGTCGCCGTTCGCGGGCGGGCGGCGGTGACCGCGATCTGCGAGGGCGGCCGGGTGTGGCTGAAAAGCGTGCGGACCGCCGATCGCGCGGCGGCGCTCGTGCTGAACCTGCCCGAGTACCCGCCGGCGCGATTCGCCCCGTTTTCCCTGCCACAGGACAACTTCAAGCTCGGTGCCGGGAGCGACCTCTACGACGAACCCGAGCCCCGCAGCCGGGAGGCGCGGCGCCTGGACGAGGTCTTCGAGCAGCCGTATTTCGGCGTCGGGTTCTTCGCCGCGGCCAAGCGCCCCGACGGCGGAAAACGCATCGAAGCCACTGACGGCCTGACGTACCTGGACCTCGACGCCGGACGGGTCGCCATGCACGTGGCCGGTTCGCCCCGGAACCGGTACATCACCGTCTTGCCCGGCGAACCCACGCTACTGGCCCAAAAGGTCGCCGCGTTGCGGGCGAGCCTCGATCACTGAGCACGACTCGAGCAGGCGCACCGATCGCACGGGATCCAGTGCCATCGCGTCCACAGTGGACTGAAGGTAGGGCTCGACATCGTCGGGCCGATGCAGGAAAAGCCCGGATCGCCGATGCTCCAAGTACACCACCGGCCGAGAAGGGGATCACCCGCCGTTCGATGGTGGACCGTTCGGCCATCGAGACGAGATGTCGAAGCTGGTTCGCCATCACCCGACGCCCGCCGATCTGGCGGGGCAGCGCCCCTTCATCGAGGTAGGCGATGAACTTCTTGCGCCCCAGCACCAAGGGGCGGTGATCGAGGCGTTGCTGTTCTTGGTCATGGACCACTATCGAAGTCCGGCCTGACACGAAAAAGCCCCCTCACGACGGCAAGGGGGCCTTCTCGTACCGAAAGAACTACTTGAGGGCGAAACCGCCGGAGCCCGCCCAGTCGAGGGCGAACGCTGGGACCAGCCCGAGCACCAGCGTGACGATGACACCGAGCGTGATCGCCGTCGTGGTGAACGCGCCGGGCACGGTGACGGTCGGACCGTCGGGCGACGGCTCGGAGAAGTACATCAGCACGATCACCCGCAGGTAGAAGAACGCGGCGACGGCGCTGAAGATCAGGGCGACGACCACCAGCGGCGCCATCCCGTCGGACAGGGCCGCCGAGAACACCACGAACTTGCCGACGAACCCACTGGTCAGCGGGATCCCGGCCAGTGCGAGCAGCAGGAAGGTGAACACCCCGGCCAACACCGGAGACCGCTTCGCCAACCCCGCCCACGCGGACAGGTGCGTCGCCTCGCCGTTCGAGTCCCGCACCAGCGAGACGACACCGAAGGCGGCGAGCGTGGTGAAGCCGTAGGCCAGCAGGTAGAACAGCGTGCTCGACAGGCCTTCCTCGGTCATCGCGATCGCACCCACGAGCAGGAACCCGGCGTGCGCGATGGACGAGTAGGCGATCATGCGCTTCACGTCGGTCTGTGTGAGGCCCAGCACCGCGCCGATCAGCATCGAGATGATCGCGACGCCCCAGAGTACGCCGCGCCATTCCCAGCTGGTCGATTCGAACGCCACCGAGAACACCCGCAGGATTCCGCCGAACGCGGCGACCTTGGTGCAGGCGCCCATGAACGCGGTGACCGGGGTCGGCGCGCCCTGGTAGACGTCCGGAGTCCAGGTGTGGAACGGGCCGACCGAACCCTTGAACAGCAGGCCGACCGCGAGCAGCCCGAGCCCGGCGAACAGCAGTGTGTCCGACCGGTCCGAACCGGCGGCGGCGTTGGCGATGTCCGACAGTTTCACGGAGTTCGCGTAGCCGTAGAGCAGCGCGAGACCGTAGAGGAAGAACGCCGACGAGAACGCGCCGAGCAGGAAGTACTTGACCGCGGATTCCTGCGAGAGCAGGCGACGGCGCCGCGCGAGACCGCACATCAGGTACAGCGGCAGGCTCAGCACCTCGAGCGCGATGAACATGGTCAGCAGGTCGTTGGCCGCGACGAACGACATCATGCCGCCGAGCGCGAACAGCGTCAGCGGGAAGACCTCGGTCTGCATGCCGGTGGTGCCGACCTGCGCGCGGTCCTGCAAGGTGCCCGGGCGGATACCGGCCTGCGCGACGAACGCGCCGCCCGGCTCGACCGAGCGGTCGGCGATCAGCAGCAGCGCGCCCAGCGCCAGCGCCAGCAGCGTGCCCCACAGGAACAGCGACGGCCGGTCGACGGCGATCGCGCCGCTGAACGTCGTGATGCCGTCCTTCGGCGCGGACGAACTGGCGTACCAGACGAGGAAGACGCCTGCCGCCCCGATCCCGAGCACGGACAGGAGTACCTGCGAAGGCCACCGCATGTGCTTGGGCAGGAAGGCTTCGAACAGCACGCTGACGCATGCGGCGCCGAGGATGATCAGGATCGGCGTGACGGCGAAGTAGTCGATCGACGGCACCTTCACCGGTGGCGCCTGAGTCAAGAAGAGCACGGTTTACTTGCCTCCCTGCACGGACGACATGGTCGCCTGCACCGACGGGGTGATCGTGTCGAGCACCGGCTTGGGATAGAACCCGAGCGCGATGATCAGCACGACCATCGGCGCCAGGATCGCGATCTCCTTGCCGCCGAGGTCCTTGATGGCTTTGGTCGCACCGAGTTCGGGGGCGATCGCGGTACTGGTCGCAGCCGGCGACCGATCGATGGCCGGGGTGGGAGGCCCCGTCGGGGCCGGCGACAACAACGCGTCACCGCGGACGGGGCCCTGCATGACGCGCTGGTAGAGCCAGAGCACGTACGCCGCGGCCAGCACCATGCCGACCGTCGCGATGATCGTGTACACCGGGTAGTCCACAAAGGACCCCAGCAACACCAGGAACTCACTGATGAAGGAGTTCGTGCCGGGCAGGGACAAAGTGGACAGACCGGCGATGAGCAGCATCCCGCCGAGCAGCGGGGTCACCTTCGCCATGCCGCCGTAGTCGGAGATCTTGGTGGATCCGCCGCGCGTCACGATGAGCCCGACCACCACGATCAGCATCCCGGTGGCGAGGCTGTGGTTGAGCATGTACGACACCGAGCCGACCATCGCCTGCTCGTTGAAGGTGAAGATGCCCAGCGCGATGAAGCCGAAGTGGGCGATCGACACGTAGGCGATGAATCGCTTCATGTCGCTTTGCCCCGCCGCGAGGATCGATCCGTAAAGGACACCCGCGACGGCGAGCACCAGTACCCACGGCGCGAGTTCCTTGCTGGCCTCCGGGAACATCGGGAGGCAGTAGCGCAGGAACCCGAACGTGCCGACCTTGTCCAGCACACCGACCAGCAGCACCGCGACGCCGATGGGCGCCTGGCCCGCGGCGTCCGGCAGCCAGGTGTGGAACGGCACCAGCGGCGCCTTGATCGCGAAGGCGAGGAAGAACCCGAGGAACAGCCAGATCTGCGTGCCCGTCGGAGCGTCGCGGACGACCGTGACGAGCGTTTCCCAGTCGAAGGTGCCCTTGCCGAGTTCGTCCGACGCCATCGAGTAGGCCCCGATGGCCGAGGCCAGCATGATCAGGCCGCCGAGGAACGAGTACAGGAAGAACTTGACCGCCGCGTACTGCCGGTTCGGGCCGCCGTAGCCGCCGATCAGGAAGTACATCGGGATCAGCATGATCTCGAACAGCACGTAGAACAGGAAGACGTCGGTCGCGGCGAACACCGCGATGGTCAGCGACTGCTGCACCAGGATCAGCGAGAAGTACCCGCCCGCCGAGCGCCCGGCCGGGAGCTTGTCGGTCAGGCCGAGCGAGCCGACCACGATCGGCACCAGCAGCCCGATGACCGCGATCATCACCAGCGCGATGCCGTCGATGCCGAACGAGATGTGGATGCCGAAGTTCGGGATCCAGTCCATCGAGGACTTCTGCTGGATCCGGTCCCCCGTCGGCGAATAGCTCGCCCACAGCGGGATCACCAGCAGGAAGGTCAGGATGGACACCCCGAGCGCGGTGAACGTCGCCAGCCTGTCGTTCTTCTTCATCCCCGCGACGACCGCTGCACCTACCAGCGGCACCAGGATGGTTGCCAGGAGCCAAGTCATCAGGAGAACCTCACCAGCAGGAGTGCCACCAGAAGCAGGAATGTGCCGCCCAGCATGGACAGTGCGTACGAGCGGACGAAGCCGGTCTGCAGACGGCGCAGGCGACCGGATCCGCCGCCGAGCGCGGCGGCGAGGCCGTTGACCGCGCCGTCGACCCCGCGGTTGTCCACGTAGACCAGCGCGCGGGCGAGCCAGGTGCCCGGACGGGCGACCAGCGTCTCGTTCAGGGTGTTGCCGTAGAGGTCGTTGCGCGCGGCCTTGACCACGGCGGAGACCCGCTCTGGGCGTTCCACCGGAACGTCCTTACGACCGACGAAGAGCCAGGCGGCCACCGCACCGAGTACGGAGAGCGCCACGGTGAGGATCGGGACCAGCGCGTGCGGGATGACGCTGTGGCCGCCCTCTTCGAGCGGTCCGACCACCGGCGAGAGCCACTCGGCGAACCTGTCGCCCAGTGCGAAGAACGCACCGGCGCCGATCGAGCCGATCGCCAGGACGATCATCGGCCACTTCATCACCGCGGGGGATTCGTGCGGGTGGAAGTCGCGGCCGTCGCCGCTCTTGATCTCCTTCCAGCGTTCCTTGCCGAAGAAGGTCATCACCATCAGGCGCGTCATGTAGAACGCGGTGAGCCCGGCGCCGAGCAGTGCCGCACCGCCCATCACCCAGCCGCGCCAGCCGCCCTGGCTCAGCGCCGCCTCGATGATCGCGTCCTTGGTGAAGAAGCCGGAAAGCGGCGGGATGCCGATCAGGGCCAGGTAACCGAGCGCGAAGGTCCAGAAGGTGACCGGCAGGTGCTTGCGCAGCCCGCCGAACTTCCGCATGTCGACCTCGTCGTTCATGGCGTGCATGACCGAACCGGCCCCGAGGAACAGTCCGGCCTTGAAGAAGCCGTGTGCCACCAGGTGCATGATGCCAAGCGCGTACGCGATCGGCCCGAGGCCGACGGCGAGCATCATGTAGCCGATCTGGCTGACCGTCGAGTACGCCAGGACCTTCTTGATGTCGTCGTAGGCGCAACCGATGACGCACCCGATCAAGAGCGTGACCGTACCGACGAGGGTGACGACCAGCCTGCCGTCCGGGGTGGCGTTGAAGATCTCGTGCGCGCGGGCGACCAGGTAGACGCCGGCGGTGACCATCGTCGCCGCGTGGATGAGGGCCGAGACCGGGGTCGGGCCCTCCATCGCGTCCGGAAGCCAGGCCTGCAGCGGGAACTGACCGGACTTACCGCAGGCACCTAGCAGCAGCAGGATCGCGATGGCGGTGATCGCGCCGGTGGGGATCCTGTCGATCGCGCCGAACACCTCGGCGTAACCGGTGCTCCCGACGTACTTGAACATCAGGAAGATCGCCAGCGCGAGCCCGACGTCACCGACGCGGTTCATCAGGAACGCCTTCTTGGCCGCGGAGGCCGCGGACGGGCGGTCCTGGTACCAGCCGATGAGCAGGTACGACGCGAGGCCGACGCCTTCCCAGCCGAGGTACAGCGTCAGGAAGCTGTTGCCCAGCACCAGGATCAGCATCGAGGCGACGAACAGGTTGAGGTAGGCGAAGAACCTCGACCGGTCGCGGTCCTCGGCCATGTAGCCGATCGAGTAGAAGTGGATCAGCATGCCGACGCCGGTGATCAGCAGCACGAACGTCAGCGACAGCGCGTCGATCCGGAGCCCGAAGTCGACCTGCAGCGCCGAAACCGGGATCCACGAGAACAGCTTGACGTCCGCGATGTTCTTCGTGTCGGCCGTGAAGAAGAGGATCAGGCCGTAGACGAAGGACAGTGAGACGGTCGCGCTGCCGAGGAGGTGTCCCCAAGGGCGGGCGCGTTTACCGGCCAGCAGAAGAACAAGGGCGCCGAGGGCAGGGAAGGCCACCAGCAGCCACGATGATGCGGTCACTCTCGAATCCAATCAGTCGCGCGGAGCGCGTCCGTCAAGGGTGGGTGGTGGGGATGAGGCGGCACCCTCAGTACTTCAGCAGGTTGGTGTCGTCGACCGAGGCCGAGCGCCGGGTGCGGAAGATCGCCATGATGATCGCCAGCCCCACCACGACCTCCGCGGCGGCCACGACCATCACGAAGAACGCCATCACCTGACCGTCGAGCGACCCGTTGATCCGGGCGAACGTGACCAGGGACAGGTTCGCCGCGTTCAGCATCAGCTCGATGCACATGAACACGACGATCGCGTTGCGGCGCACCAGCACCCCGACCGCGCCGATGGTGAACAGCAGCGCGGACAGGAGCAGGTAGTACGTCGGGGTCATTCCTTCTCCCCTTCAGGCTTGCCCACGAGAGCGTGCGGGCCTACAGCGTCGTCGGTCGAGCCGGTGACCTGCTTGCGCTCGTCTTCCAGCCGCGAGGCCGAGGTCGACTCGATGATGTCCGAAAGCGACTCCGGCGCGATCGAACCGTCCGGCAGCAGTGCCGGGGTGGCGATCGAGTTGGCGGTCGCGAAGACACCCGGGCCGGGCAGCGGCGAAGGCCGGTCGTGCTTGCCGGTGAACCGGTCGACGACGAGTTCCTTCTGCGACTTCTTGCCGCCCTTGGCGTGCCGGTCGGTGAAGGCGAGCACCATCGCGCCGAGCGCGGCGGTGATCAGCAGCGCCGAGGTGAGCTCGAACGGGAACAAGTACTTGGTGAAGATGAGCCGTCCCAGGCCGCCGGGGCCGCCGCCGTCCAGGCTCGCCGGGTCGAGCGGCAGCGCCGGGGTGACGTTGGCCAGCGAGCGGGCGAGACCCGCCGCGAGCAGCCCGCCGACGCCGATGCCGAGCAGGGTCGCCATGACCCGTTGCCCGCGAAGGACTTCGACGACCGAGTCGGAACTCTCGCGGCCGACCATCATCAGCACGAACAGGAACAGCATCATGATCGCGCCGGTGTAGACGATGATCTGCGTGAAGCCGAGGAACGGCGCCTGCTGGATCATGTACAGCGCGCCGAGGCACAGCATCGCGAGGACCAGCCATAGCGCCGAGTGCACGGCGTTACGGGAGAAGATCATGCCGAGCCCGCCGAGCAGCGCGAGCGGGCCGAGCACCCAGAAGGCGATGGTCTCGCCGGTGGTGATCCCGGCCGAGACGTCGGTCTGCGCGAGGAAAGCCGTGATCACTTGACCGGCTCCTTCGGCTCAGCCGGCTGCCGTGCGAGTTCGGGGCCGTTGACGTAGTAGTCCTGCTCGTTCTCACCGAGCCGCATCGGATGCGGCGGCTGCTCCATCCCGGGCAGCAGCGGCGCGAGGAGGTCTTCCTTGGTGTAGATCAACCGCTGCCGGTCGTCGTCGGCCAGCTCGTAGAAGTTGATCATCGTCAGTGACCGGGTCGGGCAGGCCTCGACGCACAACCCGCAGCCGATGCAGCGCAGGTAGTTGATCTGGTAGTCGGCGCCGTATCGCTCACCGGGTGAGAAGCGTGCCTCCTCGGTGTTGTCGCCGCCTTCGACGAAGATCGCGTCCGCCGGGCAGGCCCACGCGCACAGCTCGCAGCCGACGCATTTCTCCAGCCCGTCCGGATGCCGGTTCAGCTGGTGCCTGCCGTGATAACGCGGGGCGGCGGGGGCGCCGGCCTCCGGGTACTCCTCGGTGGCGACCTTCTTGAACATCATCCCGAAGGTGACACCGAAACCCTTGATGGGATCAAACATCCCCATCGCCGGCCTCCCTTCCACTGGAAACCGCCGCGGGCTTGCGCTTGGCCGCCCGGGCTTCGGCCTTCGCGAGGGCCTTCTGACGCGGGGTCTGATCCGGAACCTGCAGGTCGAGCGGCGGCACCGGGAACCCGCCACCGGTCAACGGGACGTAGTCGTCGTCCGGGACCTTCTTGTCCGGCAGCAGCAGGCTCAGGATGACGACGACGAGAATGAGCGCGCCGCCGCCGATGAGGATCTGCGGGGTGGAGAGCCCGCCCGAGTTCGTGACCGCGCGGACCGAGACGATCACCACGATCCAGACCAGGTTGACCGGCACCAGGACCTTCCAGCCCAGCCGCATGAACTGGTCGTACCGCAGCCGCGGCAGCGTGCCGCGCAGCCAGATGAAGCCGAACAGCAGCATGAACAGCTTCGCGGTGAACCAGAGCAGCGGGAGCCAGCCCTGGTTGAGCGCGTGCTCGGCGCCGACGAACGGGAACTTCCAGCCACCGAGGAACAACGTGGTCGCGAACGCCGAAACGATCACCATGTTGACGTACTCGGCGAGGAAGAACATCGCGAACTTCATCGAGCTGTACTCGGTGTGGAAACCGCCGACCAGCTCGGATTCGGCCTCGGGGAGGTCGAACGGGGCGCGGTTGGTCTCACCGACCATGGAGATCAGGTAGATCACGAAACTCGGCAGGAGCAGGTAGAAGTACCAGCCGGTCTGCTGCGACTCGACGATCTGCGAGGTCGACATCGAACCCGCGTAGAGGATGACGCCCACAATGGACAGACCCATCGCGATCTCGTAGGAGATCACCTGCGCTGCCGAGCGGAGCCCGCCGAGCAGCGGATACGGGGATCCGGAAGACCAACCGGCCAGCACGAGGCCGTACACGCCGATCGAGGAGCAGGCCAGGATCACCAGCACGCCGACCGGCAGGTCGACCAGCTGGAGCACGGTCCGCTCACCGAAGATCGAGACCACCGGGCCGAACGGGATCGCCGCCAGCGCGATCAGCGCCGGCACCGCGGAGATCACCGGCGCGAGGAAGTACACCTTGCGGTCGGCGGTGTCCGGGATGATCTGTTCCTTGAACGGCAGCTTGATCGCGTCCGCCAGGGACTGCAGGTAGCCGCCGGGCCCGACCCGGTTGGGGCCGGGGCGGTTCTGCATCCGGCCGACGGCCTTGCGCTCCCAGACGATCAGGAAGATCGTCAGGATCGGGCCGATCAGCAGGATGACGACCGTCTTGATCAGGATCAGCCACAACGGGTCGTCCGCCAGCAGCGCCGCCCGCTCGGTGGCGTCCGGTATCTGGCTGAGCAACGGAGTCACTTCTCACCTCCGGTGAGGTTGACGGCGGAGCCGTGTCCGGCCGCGAGCGCGGCGCGGACGGCCGAGCCGTCGGAGTTGCCCGGAAGCCACACGACGCCGTCCGGCAGGTCGGCGACCTCGATCGGCAACGTGATGGAACCGCGTTCGGTGGAGACCTTTACGGTGCCGCCCAGGCCTTCGGCGGTCTTCGCCGAAAGCTTGGCGACGACCTCGCGCTGGGTGCCCTTGAGGTGTGGCTCATCGTCCTGCAGCGATCCGTTGTCGATCAGCTGACGCCAGGTGGCGAGGAGGGCCTGGCCGTCCTTGGGCTCGGCGCGTGCAATGAACGGTCCGTTACTGGCAAATTCTGCAAGGAAAGAGCCGTTCCTAGCAGGCAGCTTGGCCAGATCGGCGGCGGCGGCGGCCGGAGTCTGGGTGAAGATGTCCGCGTCCATCTCGACGGCGAGGGTGTCGAGCACCCGGCAGTCCGGCAGGGCGCCGGTGCCTTCGAGGGTGACGGCGAACTCGCGGCGACGGCCTTCACAGTTCAGGTAGCTGCCCGCCTTCTCGACCGCCGGGGCGATCGGGAGGACGACGTTCGCGTGCTCGGTGACCGCGCTGCGACGCAGTTCCAGGCTCACCACGAACTTCGCGTTCCCGAGCGCGCGGCGGGCGAGATCCGGGTCCGGCAGGTCGTCCGGGTCGACGCCGCCGACGAGCAGGCCGTCGAGGTCGTTCCCGGTAACCGCATTGAGGATCTCGGTGGTGTCGCGCCCTTCGGTAGCGGGAAGCGTGACGCCCCAGGCCTTTTCGACCTCGGCGCGAGCCGAGGCGTCGGTGACCGAGCGGCCACCCGGCAGCAGTGTCGGCGCCGCGCCCGCCGCCAGGGCACCGCGTTCACCCGCGCGACGCGGGATCCACGCGAGCCGGGCGCCGGTGCGCTCCACCAGGCGGTGCAGGGCCGAGAAGAGACCGGGGACCTCGGCGGCACGCTCGCCGACGAGGATCACCGACCCCTCGGCGGTCAGTGCCGCGTCGACGTCCTGCGCGTGCTGCGCGATGCCGTCGATCGCGGCGGCCTCGCTGCCCGGCGCGCAGGCCAGCAGCTCACCGAAGGTCTTGCGCACCGAGGAGGTGGTCCATTGTCCCAAGTGGACGACGCGGGTGCGGTTCTTGCGGGCCGCCTTACGCAGCCGCAGGAACACGATCGGCGCCTCGTCCTCCGGCTCGAACGCCACGCACAGCACCGTGCGTGCCCGCTCGATCTCGCCGAACGTGACACCGCTTTCCGGCGTCGTCCCGACCACGTGCGACGCGAGGAAGCCCAGTTCCTCGGCCGAATGCGGGCGGGCGCGGAAGTCGATGTCGTTGGTGCCCAGGGCGATCCGCGCGAACTTCGAGTACGCGTAGGCGTCCTCGACGGTCAGGCGGCCGCCGGTCAGCACCGCGGCGCCCCTGCCGTCACGTGCCTCGGCCAGTCCGGCCGCGGCCGCACGCAGCGCGTCGGTCCAGGAAGCCTCCTCCAGCACGCCAGCGGCGTTGCGGACCAGCGGACGGCGGATGCGGTCGTCGGCGTTGGCGTAGCGGAAGGCGAACCGGCCCTTGTCGCAGAGCCACTCTTCGTTGACTTCGGGGTCGTCGCCCGCGAGCTTCCGCATGACCTTGCCGCGGCGGAAGTCGGTCCGCTCGGCGCAGCCGGACGAGCAGTGCTCGCACACGCTCGGCGCGGACACCAGGTCGAACGGCCGCGAGCGGAACCGGTACGCGGCCGACGTCAGCGCGCCGACCGGGCAGATCTGGATGACGTTGCCGGAGAAGTACGACTGGAACGGCTGGCCGGACGTGGTCCGGGAAGCCAGGTCCAGCACGTCGGCGGTCTCAGCCGTGCCGATCTGCTGGTGGACGCCGCGTTCGAGCAGCTCGATGAACGGGTCACCGGCGATCTCGCGGGAGAACCGGGTGCAGCGCTGGCAGAGCACGCAGCGCTCCCGGTCCAGCAGCACCTGCGAGGAGATCGGCAGCGGCTTCGGGAACGTCCGCTTCACGTCGACGAACCGGGATTCCGTACGGCCGTGCTCCAGCGCCTGGTTCTGCAGCGGGCATTCGCCGCCCTTGTCGCAGATCGGGCAGTCCAGCGGGTGGTTGATGAGCAGCAGCTCCATCACACCCTGCTGGGCCTTGTCCGCGACGGCCGAGGTCAGCTGGGTCTTCACGACCATACCGTCGGCGACGGTCATGGTGCACGAGGCCTGCGGCTTCGGCATCGGGCGGCCGCCCATTTCGACCTCGACCAGGCACTGGCGGCAGGCGCCCGCCGGGTCGAGCAACGGGTGGTCGCAGAAGCGCGGGATGACCGTGCCGAGCCGCTCGGCGGTGCGGATCAGCAGCTCGCCCTTGGGCGCGATGACCTCTTCACCGTCGATGACCAGCTTGACGTGGCCCTCGGGGACCGGAGTGTCCTCAGTGGATGTTCCGGGCTTGTCGGGTGCGATCGTCATGCCTGCGCCCCCACCAGTTCGCGCTTGTTTACCTGACACAACGCGAGGAATTCCTCGCGGAAGTACTTGATCCCGCTCTGGATCGGCGAGACCGCGCCGTCACCGAGGGCGCAGAACGAGCGGCCGAGGATGTTGTCGCAGACGTCGAGGAGGGTGTCGATGTCCTCTTCGGTGCCCTTGCCCTCGACCATGCGCTCCAGGATCTGCGCCAGCCAGTACGTGCCTTCACGGCACGGCGTGCACTTGCCGCAGGACTCGTGCTCGTAGAACTGCGTCCACTTCATCACGGCCCACGGCACGGAAACGGTTTCGTTGAAGACCTGCACGGCCGTCGTGCCCAGCATCGACCCGGCTTCCGCCGCGCCCTCGAAGTCCAGCGGAACATCGAGGTGTTCCTTGGTGAACATCGGCGTGGACGAACCACCCGGCGTCCAGAACTTCAGCGGGACGCCGTCCTTCATGCCGCCCGCCATGTCGAGCAGTTCGCGCAGCGTGGTGCCGAGCGGGCATTCGTACTGGCCGGGCCTCTCGACGTGGCCGGAGATCGAGTAGATCTTCGGGCCGGGCGACTTCTCGCGGCCCATCTGGCGGAACCAGTCGGACCCGCCGTTGATGATGTACGGCGCGCTGGCGATGGTCTCGACGTTGTTCACCGTGGTCGGCGCGGCGTAGAGGCCCGCGGCGGCCGGGAACGGCGGCTTGAGCCGCGGCTGGCCGCGACGGCCTTCCAGCGAGTCCAGCAGCGCCGTCTCCTCGCCGCAGATGTACGCCCCGGCGCCCGCGTGCACGGTGATGTCGAGGCCGAATCCGGAGTCGAGGATGTTCGGGCCGAGGTAGCCCGCTTCGTACGCCTCTCGCACGGCCGCGTTGAGACGGCGGATGCAGTGCAGCGCCTCGCCGCGGACGTAGATGAAGCAGTGGTGCGAACGCATCGCGTACGAGGCGATGATGCAGCCCTCGATGAGCGAGTGCGGGTCCGCCATCATCAGCGGGATGTCCTTGCAGGTCCCCGGTTCGCCCTCGTCGGCGTTGATGACGAGGTAGTGCGGCTTGTCCTCGTTCGGCGGCATGAAGGACCACTTGATGCCGGCCGGGAAGCCCGCGCCGCCACGGCCGCGAAGGCCGGAGTCCTTGACCAGCTGGACGATCTGCTCGGGAGTGCCCTTGAGGGCCTTGCGGATCGCGGTGTAGCCCTCGAGGGCTTCGTAGGACTGGATCGTCCAGGAGTTGGGCGAAAGCCAGCGCTTCGTGAGGACCGGGGTGATGGGATCGGCGGTCATTTCTTCTGCACCTCCGGCAAGGGAACGTCCTTCATGGCCGGTGCCGTCCAGCCGCGGTCCTGCGCGACCTGCGCGCCCCGCAGGGTTTCGACGGCCTGCGAAGGACCGTCGACGTCCGTGCGGTACTGCTGCGCGTCCTCCGGGAAGAACCCGGCGAGCTGCAGTTCGGCGCCCTTGAAGCTGGTCAACGGCGCGCCGCGCGTCGGGGCGGGCTTCTTGCCCGCCTGCAACGCGTCGACCAGCGCGACGGCCTTGTCCTCGGTCTGGTTGTCGAAGTACTCGTAGTTGACCTGGATGACCGGGGCGAGGTCACAGGCCGCGAGGCATTCGGCGTGCTCGAGGGTGATCGAGCCCTGCTCGTTCGGCGTACCCGCGGTCTCGTTGTGCCCCAGCGGCTTCTCCTCGGAACCGAGGTGCGTCTGGAGCTTCTTGTAGATCGCGTCGCCGCCCATGGCCGCGCACAGCGTGTTCGTGCAGACGCTCACCAGGTGCTCGCCGCAGGGGCGGCGCTTGTACATGGTGTAGAACGTCGCGACCGCGCTGACCTCGGCGTCGGACAGGTCCAGCTGCGCGGCGCAGAAGGCGATGCCTTCCTGGCTCACGTATCCCTGCACCGACTGCACCAGGTGCAGCAGCGGCAGCAGTGCCGACCGCGACTGCGGGTAGCGCGAGATCAGGTTCTGCGCCCTGGCGTAGGTGTCGGCATCGAAGATGTCTTCGAGCTTCGCGTTCTCCAGGAACCCTTCCGCCTCGGCGGGATCCGGCGCGATCGCGATCACGTCGACGTCACCGCCGGCGGCGACGTGGGTCTGCTCGGCGAAATCGGTGCCGGGCTCGGGTGTCGGTGTCGTTCCGGGCTGGGTGCTCAACGGTCCACTCCCCCCATGACGGGGTCGATCGAGGCGATGGCGGCGATGACGTCCGCCACCAGGCCGCCTTCGGCCATCGCGGGCATCGACTGCAGGTTCACGAAACTCGGTTCGCGCACGTGTACCCGCAGCGGCCTGGTGCCGCCGTCGGACACGAGGTGCACACCGAGTTCGCCACGCGGCGACTCGACCGTCGTGTACGACTGGCCCGCCGGGACCTTGAAGCCCTCGGTGACCAGCTTGAAGTGGTGGATCAGCGATTCCATCGACTGGCCCATGATCTTGCGGACGTGCTCGAGCGAGTTGCCCATGCCGTCGCTGCCGAGTGAGAGCTGCGCGGGCCAGGCGACCTTCTTGTCCTCGACCATGACCGGGCCCGGCTCGAGCTTCTTCAGGCACTGTTTGATGATCCGCAGGCTCTGGTGCATCTCCTCGACGCGGATCAGGTACCGCGCCCAGCAGTCCGCGTCGGTCGAGGTCGGGATGTCGAACTCGAACTCGTCGTAGCGGGAGTACGGCTCGGTCTTGCGCAGGTCCCACGGGAGACCGGCGCTGCGCAGCACCGGGCCGGTGACACCGAGCGCGAGGCAGGCGTCCACCGGCAGGTAGCCGACGCCCTTGAGCCGGTTACGCCAGATCGGCTGACCGGTGAAGAGCTTGTCGTACAAGGGAAGCCGCTCGTCCATCGTCTTGACGAACGCGCTGACCACCTCTTGGTAGTCGGCGGGCATGTCCTGCGCGAGGCCGCCGGGGCGGATGAACGCGTGGTTCATCCGGAGACCGGTGAGGTGCTCCAGCAGGTGCAGGACCTCTTCACGCTCACGGAAGCCGAGCGTCATCGCCGTGGTGGCGCCCAGTTCCATCCCGCCGGTGGCGATGTAGACCAGGTGCGAGCCGATGCGGTTGATCTCCAGCAGCATCACGCGCAGCAGTTCGGCGCGGCGCGGGGCCTGGATGCCGAGCAGCTTCTCGACCCCGAGGCAGTACGCGAGTTCGGTGGAGAGCGGCGCGAGGTAGTCCATGCGCGTCACGAAGGTGACGCCCTGGGTCCACGTGCGGTACTCGCAGTTCTTCTCGATCCCGGTGTGCAGGTACCCGATGACCGAGCGGAGCTGGGTGACGGTCTCGCCCTCCATCTCCAGCACGAGCCGGAGTACGCCGTGCGTCGACGGGTGCTGCGGGCCCATGTTGATGACCATGCGCTCGTCGTGGCGGGAATCCTCGATGACGTCTTCCCAGTCACCACCGGAAACGCTGTAGACGCGGCCTTCGGTGGTGTCCCGGGAATCGGCTTCGGGGACTTCGGTGCTGTCGGCGCTGTCCCGGGAGTCGGCGTAGTCGACGTCGTCGGTGCTGTCCGCGCCCTGAGGTCCCGTGGCCGTGCCCGTCGTGACGTCGGAGAGGTTTTCGGTGCTCACGAGTACGACCTCCGCTGGTCCGGCGGCGGGATTTCCGCGCCCTTGTATTCGACCGGGATCCCGCCGAGCGGGTAGTCCTTGCGCTGGGGGTGGCCGTCCCAGTCGTCCGGCATGAGGATGCGGGTCAGCGCCGGGTGACCGTCGTAGACGATGCCGAACATGTCCCAGGTCTCCCGCTCCTGCCAGTCGGCGGTCGGGTAGAGCCCGACCAACGACGGGACGTGCGGGTCTTCGATGTCGAGGGTGACTTCCAGCCGGATGCGGCGCCGGTACGTCATCGACGTGAAGTGGTACACCGAGTGCAGCCGCTGCGGGACGTCGACGCCGTAGTCGACACCGGACACCGAGCTGAGCAGTTCGAACCGGAGACCGGTGTCGTCGCGCAGGGTCCGCGCGATCTCGACGAGGTGCTCGCGGGCGACGTAGAAGGTGATCTCGCCACGGTCGACCGTGGTCTGCAGGACCGCGCCGGCCGGAACCTTGTTGTCCGCCAAAGCCGCGTAGAACTCGTCGGCGAACTCGTCGAACCACCCGCCGTACGGGCGCTCCGCCGGCGGCGGGTTGTACGCGGGGAGACGGACGCCGCCGTAGCCGGAGGTGTCACCGGTGCCGCGCACGCCGAACATGCCCTGGCGCTCTCTACCGGTGACGACCGGTTCGGCCGGACGGACACCCTGCGGCTCGAGGCCGCCTTCGGGCCGGTCGGCGCTGGACTGCTCGCCGCCGATCTCCGGCGTTTCTGCGTTTTCGTCGGGCACGTCGCTCACTTCTTCGCGTACTTGATCGAGGAGGCGATCAGCTCGGTGCGCTCACCACTGGCGGCGCGGATCGCGGCGCGGCGGGCGTTGATCGGCTCGTCCTGGATCTTGGCGTGCAGTTTCAGGATCGCGTCGAGCAGCATCTCGGGGCGCGGCGGGCAGCCGGGGAGGTACATGTCGACCGGGACGATGTGGTCGACGCCCTGCACCACGGCGTAGTTGTTGAACATCCCGCCGGACGAGGCGCAGACGCCCATCGCCAGTACCCACTTGGGCTCGGCCATCTGGTCGTAGATCTGGCGGAGCACCGGCGCCATCTTCTGCGTGACGCGGCCGGCGACGATCATCAGATCCGCCTGGCGCGGTGTCGCGCTGAAGCGCTCCATGCCGAAGCGGGCGATGTCGTACCGGGAACCGCCGACGGTCATCATCTCGATCGCGCAGCAGGCGAGACCGAAGGTGGCAGGCCACATCGAGTTCTTGCGCGCCCAGTTGACCAGGCCTTCAAGACTCGCGAGAAGGATGCCGTTGGGGAGTTTTTCTTCGAGGCCCATGCTTCTCTAGTTCCAATCCAGGCCGCCGCGACGCCACACGTAGGCGTACGCGAAACCGACCGTCGCGATGAACAGCACGATCTCCACCAGGCCGAACATGCCCAGCGCGTCCGCGGAGACCGCGAACGGGTAGAGGAAGACCATCTCGATGTCGAACAGGATGAACAGCATCGCGGTGATGTAGTACGCGACCGGCATCCGGCCGCCGCCGACGACCGGCTGCGGCGACGGTTCGATACCGCATTCGTAGGCCGCGGTCTTCGCCCTGTTGGGACGGCTCGGGCCGACCAGCGGGCCGAGCAGCACCGAGAGCACCGCGAAGCCGAGAGCAAGGACGAACAGGAGGACCAGGGGGAGGTACATGTTCAGGTTGGGCACCGAAGGGGTGCTCGCCTGGGTCAGCACGGGCAACATCAGCACGGGTTTTCGCCATCCTTTCCGCGCCGCTGCGGTTTTCGAGTCGGGGTTCACCGCTTCCCTCGATCGGCACCCTAAGTCACCTGGGTCACACCGCCGAGGGTTAGGCAACCCTTACGGGCCGTGCATGACGGCCTCCTTGCTTGTGAAATAGTTCACAAGCCTCTCGTCGAGGATGTGAAGCGATTCACAAAGCATGGGGGGAGTGTAGGACGTGACTCACATTCTTGTCCCTAGCCCCCGTGCTTTAAGGCTGCCCTAACCTGACCACCCGGCCGGCACGGTTACTTCCGGCGTGCGATACCGATGACCTGCGACGTCGCTCCCAAGATCGACTCCGATGCGGGTATTGACCGGTTCTGTCCTGTGACCGATACCACTGCCCGGAGTACCGGCGATTGGTCCAGACGTGTGGAGCGGCGCAGGTGGGACGTAAGACCGGCCGCGTGCGGCGCGGCCTGAACGGCGAGTCCGTGAAGGCCTCCTTGAGGGACTCTGGGTCCCTTAAGGAGGCCTTCACGGACTCACGAGCGTGTCAGCGTGGAGTAGGCGTCGCCCGGGCCAGCGCGGCGATCAGGCGATCCACGCCGTCCCCGCCCTTGGCGTCGTAGCAGCCCGAAAGTCCCTTGTAGACCAGCGGAAGGATCGAGTTGATCCGCAGTCCGTACTTCGTCGCGGCGTGCATGATCTTCGGCTTCCCGATCAGCTTCGCGAACACGTTGCCGAGCCGGTAGTAGCCGCCCATCAGCTCACCGACCGCGCGCGGATAACCCTCCAGCGCCCGCTCGCGCGACGGTCCTTCGCGCCGCGCCAAGGCCTGTACGACGAACTCCGACGCCAGCTGCGCGGACTCCATCGCGGCCGAGATGCCCTCACCGTTGAACGGGCTGACCATGCCGCCCGCGTCCCCGAGCAGCAGCAGCCCGTCGCGGTAGTGCGGTGTGCGGTTGAAGCCCATCGGGAGACCGGCGCCGCCGATCTTGCCGATGGCGTTCTCCTCGCGATAGCCCCATTCTTCGGGCGTCCCGTCGAGCCACTGGCGCAGCAGCGCGCGGTAGTCGGTGCCGCGGAACGCGGCCGACGTCGACAGCATGCCGAGGCCGACGTTCACCGTGCCGTCGCCGAGCGGGAACGCCCAGCCGTAGCCGGGCAGCAGCTTCGGGTCACGCGGGTCCGAGCGGTCCCACAGCTCCAGGTGGCCCTCGATGAACGGGTCGTCGTGGCGCGGGCTCTTGTAGTACTGCCGGACGGCGACGCCCATCGGGCGCTTTTCGTTCTTCTGGATGCCGACACTCAGCGCGAGCCGCGCGGAAACGCCGTCGCAGGCCAGGACCAGCGGAGCGCGGTAACTCACCGGTGTCTTCTCCGGGCCGACCTTCGCCTCGACGCCGATCACGCGACCGGCCGGGCTGGTGATCGCGCCGATGACGGTCGTGCGCTCGTAGAGCCGCGCGCCCGCCTTGACCGCGGTCTTCGCGAGCAGGTCGTCGAAGTCCTGACGAGTACGCGAAACGCCGTACGGCGGGTAGCTGGTCAGATCCGGCCAGTCGAGTTCGAGCGTCAGCTCGCCGGTGAGGATCCGCAGGCCACGGCTGTGCACCCAGCCCGCGTCCTCGCTGGTGTCGATGCCGAGGTCGATGAGCTGCTTGACGCCACGCGGGGTCAAGCCGTCGCCGCACACCTTCTCGCGCGGGAACTCGGTCTTCTCCAGCAGCAGCACGTCGACGCCCGCGCGGGCGAGGTACGTGGCGGCGGTGGAGCCGGCCGGTCCGGCACCAACGACGATGACTTCGGCGTCGTGGTCTGCGTTGCGACGGGTCATGCCTACGAATCTACAGCCGGGCGAAGCCCGTCCGGTGAGGGTGGCGGCGGGGAGGAAGACGGAGTTACCGATGGCTTCTTCGCGCGGTGGATGGCGACGACGCCGAACGTGAGGTTCAGCCACTCCACCTCGGTCCAGCCGGCGCTCGCGATGATCTCGCCCAGCGTCCGCTGGTCTGGCCACGCCAGCATGGATTCGGCCAGGTAGGAATAGGCCTCGGGGTTCGACGAGGTCCGGCTGCCGATCCAGGTGAGCAGCTTCGCGATGAACTTCCGGTGCAGGAACCGGATCGGTGGCAGTGTGGGCGTCGACACCTCGCAGATCACGAGACGGCCGCCCGGTTTGACCACGCGCGCGATCTCGGTGAGCGCGGCTTTGGTGTCGACGAAGTTCCGCAGCGCGAGCGAGATGGTCACCGCGTCGAAGCTGTCGTCCGCGAACGGCAGCCTCAACGCGTCGGCGGCGACCATCGGGACGCCGCGGTGCTTACCCGCCTTGAGCATGCCGACCGAGAAGTCCGCGGCCAGGCACCAGGCCCCGTTGCGCGCGTACTCGACGGTGGACACGCCGGTGCCCGCCGCGAGGTCCAGCACCTTCTCGCCGCGCACGGCGTCCAGCACCCGTGCGGTGGTGGTGCGCCAGCGGCGGTCGAAGCCGAAGGTCATGAACGAATTCGCGCGGTCGTAGCCGTCCGCGACGTCGTCGAACATGGCGGCGACTTCGTGCGGATCCTTGTCAAGACTCGCTCGGGACATGGCTCTGAATCTAGACCTCGGGGTCAGGGTGTCCTGTGGTGAACCCACTCCGCGCCCGCACGAAGTCGTGGAGACCATTCGACCAAGGCAAACGGAAAGCAAAGTAACGGCAAAGCCAAGGGGGGCAACCTTGTTTTCAGCGGCGGGAAACAGCCCGCCGGTTGAGAAAGGCAACGAGATGAGCTTCGTGAAGAAGACGGCCACCGCGGCCGCGCTGACCGGCGCCGTCATCGGCGGCGCGCTGATGAGCGCCGCCCCGTCGATTGCTGCTCCCGCCTCCACCGATGGCGTCGTGGTCATCCAGGGAACCTGTGGAGACACGAAGGCACCGTCCGTCGGCGGCGGCGCGGCCGGCTGGACCATCACCTGCGGGGCAGGCAGGATCCGCGTCCAGGGCTGGGTCAAGGACACGGACGCCGATGGCAAGGCCGCCGAGGTCTACGGCTCCTGGGGCTACGACAACGCCAGCTTCGGTACCGTCCGCGCGGGCGGTGAAGGCACCAAGAAGAACTTCGACAAGTCCCACAAGGGGTCGACGGTCTACCTCTACCTCCGCGTCATCTGACGTATATGACCTGGTCGAATAGCGCGGGGGCCGGTGACACACCGGCTCCCGCCGCTTCACCCGCGAGGATCCGCCGCTCCAGGAACCGCAGTTCCGGCCCCGGTTCGAGGCCGAGCTGACCGATCGACACCCGGCGAGCGCGCCGGTAGGCCGCCAACGCGTCGGACGTGCGCCCGGCCCGCCAGAGAGCGTCCATCAGAAGGTATTGGGCGCGCTGCCGCAGCGGGTGCCGCCGCACCAGGTCCGCGAGTTCCACGGCCGCGCTCGCGTGCTGCCCGAGGGCCAGTTCCGCCTGGTACAGCGCTTCGAGCAGGACCAGCCGGTGCTCGACGAGCCGCATGCTCTCGTCGGAGAGCAGCGGGACGTCCAGGCCTTCGTACGGCGCGCCCTGCCAATGGCCGAGTGCCTGCCGGATCAGCGACGCGCGCTGCGCGGGATTCGACGACTTCAGGGCCTGGCCGCCCAGCGTCTCGAAGGTCTCGACGTCGAGTTCGCCGGGGTGGACCTGCAGCCGGTAGCCGCCGTTGTCGAACTCGAGCCGCTCGCCCTCGGGCAGGGCCTGCCGCAGCTTGTGGACGTGCCAGTGCAGTTTCGGCACCGCCCGCGGCTCCCAGCGGCTCTCCCACAGGGCTTCGGTGAGCACGTCCACCGGCACGAAGCTGTTCGCCCGGACCAAGAGCACTCCGAGCAGTGTTCTTCTCATCCGTCCGCGCAGCGGGACCGACCGTGAACTGGAAGAGATGCAGAACGTCCCCAGTACTTCGAACCTCACGTGCCGTCCTCTCGCTCGATGGCTGAGGGGACGATGAATGCCGGGTGTACAAAATGGATACAAAGTGATCACTTGAGTGCGGAGAGCACTCGCCGGACCGGCGGCGACCGTCCAGAGTGGACGATCGGTTCAGGCCGCGCGGGCGACTTTGCCCTGGACGGCCTCGTAGTGGCCGACCAGTTCCCGGCAGACGGCGGGCCAGGTCCGGCCCAGCACCACCTTGCGCGCCTTATCCCCCAGCCTGGCGCGCAGCGCGTCGTCACGCAGGTCGTTCACCCTGTCCACCAGTGCCGTCGCGAACCCGGCCCGGTCCGCGGGCAGCAGGTAGCCGGTGCGGCCGGGCAGGACCAGGTCCTTCGGCCCGCCCGCGTTCGGCGCGAGTACCGGCAGCCCGGACGCCATCGCCTCCTGAATGGCCTGGCAGAACGTCTCGTGCGGTCCTGTGTGGACGAAGACGTCGAGGCTCGCGTATGCGGCGGAAAGCTCTTCGCCGTACAGGGCGCCCAGGAACGCGGCCCCCGGGATCCGCTCGCGCAGCATCGGCAGTTCCGGCCCGTCGCCGACGACGACCACGCGTATTCCGTCCACCCCGGCGAGCGCGGTCAGCCGCTCGACCTCCTTTTCGGGCGCGAGCCTGCCGACGAAGCCGACCAGCAGCTCACCGTTCGGCGCCAGCTCGGCACGCAACGCGGGATCGGCGTGGACCGGCGAGAACCGCTCGATGTCGACGCCACGCGCCCAGCGGTGCACCCGCGGGATCCCGTGCAGTTTCAGCTGCTCCACCGAATCCGACGACGGCGCGAGCGTGCGGTCGGCCCGCGAGTGCAGCCGCCGCACCCAGCGCCAGGCCGCGCGGGCCGCGAGGCCGAAGCCGTACGCGGCGGCGAAACCGGCGATGTCGGTCTGGTACACCGCGATGCACGGCACCCGCAGCCGTCTGGCCGCGGCGAGACCGCGGGCACCGACCACGAACGGCGACGCCAGATGCACCACGTCCGGCCCGAAATCGGCCAGCGCGGTGAGCACCGTCCTGGTCGGCACGCCGATCGGGAGGGAGTTCACCCCGGGGAAGTCGAGGGCGGGAATGCGCACGACCGGGGCGCCGAGGTACTCCGTGGGACCCGGGCCCGGGGCGATGATCAGCACGTCGTGCGCGCGGTCGCGGAGGTGTTCCACGACGCGGAGCACGGAGTTGGTCACGCCGTTCACCTGTGGCAGAAAACTTTCGGTGACTATCGCGACTCGCACGATGCTCACCTTCGCATCCGGTTGTGACACCCACGCCAACAAAAACGGAACAGACGACATGTCATCTCAAGGTCGTGTTCCGGAAACCAGTTTCGGCCACACTAGGCAGGCATGACCCTCCTGTCGTCAAGGCCGCCGCAACCCGTCGAGCCCGGGTTGCTGTCGAGGGCCCTCGAAGTGGCCGGGCGGCTGGCCAACGACGCGACCGACGTGATCACCGCGACCGCGGGCCGGGGCGCCCAGCCGGATCTGCACGACTCGCCCTTCGACTGGGTCACCGACACGGACCGGATCCTCGAACGCCACACCCGCCGCGTGCTGACCGCGGAGTTCCCCGGCATCCCCGTCGTCGGCGGTGAGTTCGGCGCCGACCACGGTGCCGACGTCGCCGACTACCGCTGGGTGGTCGACCCGGTGGACGGCACCGCGAACTACGTCGCCGGCGTCCCCTGGTGCGCGTACAGCCTCGCCCTGATCGACGCTTCCGGGCCGGTGGTCGGGGTGGTCGCGGACCCGTATCGCGCCCAGATCTACGCCGCCGCGCGCGGCCGCGGCGCCAGGGCGAACGGCAAGCCGATCAGGCTGACCGACCGCTGCGTGACCGCCGGGGCGATCGTCTGCACGGAACTCACGCGCAAGGGTGTCTGGCCGGGGATGGGCCAGTTCATCGAACGGGCCGCCGCCGCGCACGCCGGCGTCCGGGTGCTGGGTTCGGCCGCGCTGGCCATCGCGCAGGTCGCGCTGGGGCACGCGGCCGCGGCGGTACTGCACAGCTACCGCGAATGGGACGTCGCCGGCTCGGTCGCACTGGCCATCGAGGCGGGGGCCGTGGTGCTGGACCGGCACGGGGAAGACTCGGCCCTGCCGGTCGACGCGCTTCTGGTGGCGGCGCCGGGAGTGGCCGACGAGGTCCTGGGCTGGTGGCAGGAGTCGGTCGGCTGAGTTCGCCTTCCAATCACGCGAGTTATCCGTTCAATCACGCGTGTCGTCCGGCCGATCACGCAAGTTCGCCGGTTCCGCACAGCGGGCCCGCATGTCTCATCGGACGACTCGCGTGATCAGGCGGCGAACACACGTGATCAAGTGGACAACATGCGTGATTGGAAGGCGAACTCGCGTGATCAGGCGGCGGACTCGGCGCGCGAACGGGCGTTCAGCCGCCGGATCCACCACAGCAGCGGACCGGCGACCAGCCAGGTGAAGAAGATCATGCTGCCCAGCGGGAGCAGCGTGTTCGCCGCCGAGCGGCCCGCCACCCGCGCGAGTTCGGGGTCGCCGACGTCGTACTCGATGTTCACCAGCTGCCCGGCGGCCAGTCCGGCCGGGTAGAGGACGCCGTTGGCGGGGCTGTGCACGATGCCGTCGGGAGTGGCGTAGTTGATGATCGTGCGGTCGAACGTCACCGACTCGACCTGCGCGGTCGCCTGGCCGAGTTCGGCTTCGATCGCGCCGTCGTTGCGGAACGCGGCGAACAGCAGCGAGACGCAGAGCACGGTGACGAGTGAGGCGACAAGAAGGGCGGCAACCCACCCGATGCGCCTCACTCGCTCCGCTTTGGCCGTCACGCCGCGAGCGTAGCGCTACCCGTCAGTGGGCATGTCGCTCGGCGAGGAATTCGTGCGTCGCCTTGATCTGCGGATAGGACTTCGGCGCCACCGGGGCGGAAACGGCCCGCAGCGCGGAAGCCGCGGTCCCGTTAGGACTCACGGCGGGCTTGCCCTTGGTGTACAGCCAGGTCTGGAACAGGTCGTACAGCGGCTTGCCCGAGATCTTCTCCGCGAGCGCGATGAACTCTCCGATCACCGCCGACTTGCTCTTCTTCACCTGCTGCCAGGTCTGCAGGATTCGGAAGAACGTGTCGTCGCCCACAGCCTTGCGCAACGCGTGCACCGCGAGCGCGCCGCGGTCGTAGACGGCCCCGTGGAACTGGTTGTCCACGCCCGGGTCGGCGGGCAGGACCTGCCAGAACGGGTCCTCGGCTGGCACCGAGTCGTAGATGTACTGCGCGAGTTCGTCGGCCGTGCCCTCGCCGGTCTCCTCCGACCACAGGAACTCGCCGTAGGAGGCGAAGCCTTCGTTCAGCCAGATGTCACTCCACTTGCCGAGCGTGACGCTGTCGCCGAACCATTGGTGCGCCTGCTCGTGCGCGACGATCGAGGTGTTGGAGCCGGACCGGAAGGCCCGCGCGCCGTACACCGGCCGCGTCTGGTTCTCCAGCGCGAAAGTGATGCCGGTGGTGACGACACCGCCCTGCGCCTCGAACGGGTACGGGCCGAACTTCGAGGCGAGCAACTCGGTGATCTCCGGCGTCCGCTCGATGCTGGCCTTGGCCGCGCCGAGCGATTCGCCGAGGTCGGCGCCATAGGCGGTGATGAACGGCTTGCCGTCCGGCGTGGTCTGCTCGTTCACCTCGAACTTGCCGACCTCCAGCGACGTGAGATACGTCGCCTGCGGTTTGGTGCTGCGCCAGTTCCAGCGCGTCCAGCCAGGGCGCTGCACGGTCTTGCGCACGAGCGAGCCGTTGGACAGCGCCGCGACGTCGTTCGGGACCTCCACCGAGACGTCGTAGGTGGCCAGGTCGGTCGGGTGGTCGTTGGACGGGAACCACCAGGCCGCGCTCTGCGGCTCGTCGACGGCCAGCGCACCGTCCGGGGTCTTCTTCCAGGCGGTGAAGCCGTCGATCTTCACCTTCGACGGCGTGTCCGCGTAGGCCACGACGACGGTCGCCGTCTTGCCCTTCTTCAGCGGTGTTGACGGCGTGACGGTCAGCTCACCGGTGCCGTCGGTCGACGTCGCGAACCGCGCGGGCCGGTTGTCGACCCGGACGCTCGACACCTTGAGGCCGAAGTCGAGGTTGAACCTCGACAAATCCTGCGTCGCGGTGAGCAGGATCGTCGTGGCACCGGACAGCAGATCGGTGGACGGCTGGTAGGTCAGCCGGAGGTCGTAGTGCCCGACGTCGTAGCCGCCGTTCCCGGCGTGCGGGTAGTACGGGTCGCCGACGCCGATCGAGCCAGGCGCGGGTGCGGCGGCCGCGGAGCCCACGAGCAGCACCGAGACGACGCCCGCGGTCAATCCGGCGAAGCCGGCGCGAGTCTTCAAGCGCATTGCGAATCCCTCCCAGGATTTGTCAGCGCGCTCGAACGTAGCCAGATGATCACCGCGGAGACACGTCCGAAGGAGGGGTTCCTACCCTCTGGACCGAGACGGAAGTCTCCGTCCATGCCCCCGCCGCCATCCTCAACGGACACGCTGCGCGCGCAGGCCGATTCAAACAGCGCGCACGGCCGACGAAACCGCCGTACGGAGGCGTGCGTGCAGCTCGCGGTGGCGCGTTCGGTCCACTCGGACCTCCACCACCCGCAGACCGGGCGCGGGCTTCAGCGCGGCGCGGAACTCGGTGAGCGTCTCGGCGACGACGTGCGGGACGCGGTAGCCCGCGCAAAGCGCGCCGAGATCGGCGCCGTGCGGCGTGCCGAAAACGCGCTCGAAGCTGGCGTTGTGCTCGGGCGCGCCCTGCTCCAGGAGGGAGAAGATGCCCCCGCCGTCGTCGTTGAGCACCACGATCGTCAGGTCTGGACGCTGCTCGGCCGGCCCGGTCAGCAGGCCGCTCGCGTCGTGCAGGAACGTGAGGTCGCCCAGCAGGGCGTACGAATGTCCCCTGTGGACGGTCGCGGCGCCGATCGCGGTCGAGACCATGCCGTCGATCCCGGCGACACCGCGGTTGCGGTGCACGAGGACGTCGGGCCGCAGCCGCCCGGCGAGCGCGACGTCGCGGGTCGGGTTGGACGAGCCGACGACCAGCAGCGACCCCTCCGGCATCGCGTCGATCAGTTCGCGGGCCAGCCGCAGCCCGCTCGGCCACGGTTCGACGGCCAGCGCCTCGGCCACCGCCGACGACGCCGCCTTGTCCGCGCGCTGCCAGCTGGCGAGCCACTCCGGATCGGCCGGTTTGGTCGGCTCGTCGAACCACTGCCCGACCTGCCGGACGTTGTGCGCGGGCGCGGGCCAGTCCGAATCGGGCCGGACCAGCAGCACCTCGACGTCGGGATCGGACAGAACCCGCTGGACCTGCCGGAACACCGTCGGACGGCCGATGCAGAGCACCTGCTCGGGCTTGTGCCGCGAGATGAACTCCTCGACGCCGAGCAGCCACGCGCCGGACGAGATCGCCGTCGCGCCGGCCAGCCCGATACCGCCGGTCTCGGAGACCACCGGCCAGCCGTGCAGCTCCGCCCATTCGCTCGCGGCTTGCACGCCGGTGTCGCACGCGATGACCAGGCCGGAACGGGCCGAAGGCACCACGAACGAGGGAAGCGCGCCGAAGTCGGGCAGCTCGGTCCACCGGGCGCCGTCGGGCCGCCCTTCGAGTGACTCGTACCACTCACCGTCGTCGTCGATGTCCGGCACGAGCGGCTCGCGGAACGGGATGTTCAGGTGCACCGGCCCACAGCGCCATTCGCCGTACGCGGCGTTCCAGACGCGGCAGATCTGGCCGCGCCAGTACGAGTTCTGCCCGGCACGGCGTTCGGCGACGGCGAGCTCGTCGAAGTAGCGGATGGCGTTGCCGTAGAGCTGGTGCTGGTCGATGACCTGGCTCGCACCGGCGGCCCGCAGCTCGGGCGGACGGTCCGCGGTGAGCACGATCAGCGGGACACCGGCGCGGTCGGCCTCCAGCACGGCGGGGTGGAAGTTCGCGGCCGCGGTGCCCGAGGTGCACAGCACGGCGACGGGACGGCCGGTCCGCGCGGCGATACCGAGGGCGAGGAAGCCCGCGCCGCGTTCGTCGATCCGGACGTGCAGCTGAAGGCGCCCGGCCGCCGCCGCGTCGTAGAGCGCGATCGACAGCGGCGCGTTGCGTGAACCCGGGCAGAGGACGACGTGCGAGACGGTGTTGCGAACGAGTTCGTCGACGATGACCCTGGCCTGCGCGGTGGAAGGATTCACCGGCAGACCTCGGGTTTCACACTACGACTCACGGCCACACGTCCTATTCTCCCAAACGTGGATGACGCCCAGGTTTCCGAGCTGTTCGACCCCGCCTTGTGGACGGAAGTCGAAGGTTTCGACTTCACCGACATCACCTATCACCGCTCCGCTGAGAGCCGCTCAGGCAAACGTGTCGTGCGTATCGCGTTCGACCGTCCTGAGGTCCGCAACGCCTTCCGGCCGCACACCGTCGACGAGCTGTACCGCGCGCTCGACCACGCACGGATGAGCTCGGACGTCGGCTGCGTCCTGCTCACCGGCAACGGCCCGTCGCCGAAGGACGGCGGCTGGGCGTTTTGTTCCGGTGGTGACCAGCGTATTCGCGGACGCTCCGGGTATCAGTACGCGGATGGGGAGACCTCCGACACGGTCGATCCGGCGAGGGCCGGACGGCTGCACATTCTCGAGGTCCAACGGCTGATCCGGTTCATGCCGAAAGTGGTCATCGCGGTGGTACCGGGGTGGGCCGCCGGTGGCGGGCACTCACTGCACGTGGTGTGCGACCTCACGCTCGCCTCGGCCGAGCACGCGCGGTTCAAGCAGACCGACGCCGACGTCGGCTCCTTCGACGGCGGCTACGGCTCGGCGTACCTCGCCAAGCAGGTCGGGCAGAAGTTCGCGCGGGAGATCTTCTTCCTCGGCCGCGAGTACACGGCCGAGCAGATGCGGGCGATGGGCGCGGTCAACTCCGCCGTCCCGCACGCGGACCTCGAGACCGAGGCGCTGGACTGGGCATGGACGATCAACGGCAAGTCGCCGACGGCGCAGCGGATGCTGAAGTACGCGTTCAACCTCACCGACGACGGTCTGGTCGGCCAGCAGCTCTTCGCCGGTGAGACCACCCGGCTGGCTTACATGCAGGACGAGGCCGTCGAAGGCCGCGACTCCTTCCTTGAGAAGCGAGACCCCGACTGGTCGGCCTTCCCGTACTACTACTGACCCCCTCGCGTTTCGTCCTCTAGTTGCGGTAGTTGGCAACACGAACCACTGCAACTAGAGGACGAATTGCGGGCATAGGCTGGCGGGATGCGTGCGGTAGGGGTGGACGGGAGTCCGGCGTCGATCACCGAGCTGACCTCGGCATTGGACGAGGCGCTCGGTGGTGGTCCGGCGGTCCTCCCCTACGCGTCGGAGGCCCTGCGGGACGCGATGGAGCCGGCGCGCCCGGCCGAACCGGGGACCGCGGTGATCATCGCCACCTCGGGATCCACCGGCGAACCCAAGGGCGTCCTGCTCTCGGCCTCGGCGCTGGCCGCGTCGGCCCGCGCGACCCACGAGCGGCTCGGCGGACCGGGACGCTGGTTGCTCGCGACCCCGGCGCAGTACATCGGCGGGCTGCAGGTGCTGGTCCGCTCCCTGCTGGCCGGGACGGCTCCGTCGGTGCTGCACGCCTCCGGTTTCCGGCCGGACGACTTCGCCGAAGCCGCCGCGCCCCTCCTCGCGGTGGACGGGCCGCGCTACACCGCGCTCGTCCCGACCCAGCTGGGGCGGCTGCTCGACGCGGGCGGGCCGGGGCTGGCGGCGGCTCGCGCGTTCGACGCGATCATCGTCGGCGCCGCGGCGACGACCACCGAACTACGGGAGCGCGCGGCCGAAGCGGGCGTGAACATCGTCCCCGCGTACGGCATGAGCGAGACCGCGAGCGGTTGCGTTTACGACGGCGTACCGCTGGATGGAGTACACGTCGAACTCGAGGACGAGCGGGTCTGCATCACGGGTGAGGTGCTCGCCCACGGCTACCGACTGCGACCTGACCTGACCTCCGAGTCCTTCGAGGGAGGCCGGTTCCGCACATCCGACCGCGGCAGGCTGTCGCCCGATGGACGTTGGGAGATCCTCGGGCGGATCGACGACATGATCAACACCGGCGGGGTGAAGGTGGCCGCGGCGGCGGTCGAAAAGATCTTGACCGCGCAGCCCGGAATCCGCGACGCGTGCGTGGTCGGAGTGCCTGATCCCGAGTGGGGCGAAGCGGTCGTCGCACTCGTCGTCGGCGCTGGTTGCGACGTCGACTCCCTGCGCGCGGCGTGCCGCGACGAGGCCGGGGCGGCGGCCGCTCCGAAGCGGGTCGAATTCACCGACGAACTGCCGCTGCGAGGCCCCGGAAAGGTCGACAGGACGGCCGTCCGGAATCTCCTACGAAGGTCGTGAATTCCCCACCGATCACTGGGACGTTGTTGACATGAACATTACCCGCGGGTTTACGTCTAAGGCATGACGCGCTGGACACGCACAGTATTGGCCTGCACCGCCGTCACGATGGGTCTGGTCGCTTTGGCCGGGCCCGCGCTGGCGGACGACCCGGAAACCGCCGTTCCGAACAGCGGCACGCTCACCTGGACACTCGAAGGCACCGTCAAGGATCTGAAATAGCACGGCCCGTCCCGTGTTCGCGGTGGCTCGGCACCGCGAGCAGGTGACGAGCCCCGCATACCGGTCGGTAGTCGCCAGGGCCAGAATGGCGGCATGGCGACTGCTGGTGAATGGATCGAAGGGGCACGCCCGCGGACGCTGCCCAACGCGGTGGCGCCGGTGGTCGCCGGAGTCGGCGCGGCGGTCGCGCTCGAAGGCTTCTCCTGGCCCCGTTCGGTCCTCGCGCTGCTGGTTTCGCTCGCCCTGATCGTCGGCGTCAACTACGCCAACGACTACTCCGACGGCATCCGCGGCACCGACGAGAACCGCGTCGGCCCGCTGCGCCTGGTCGGCTCCGGTGTCGCGAAGCCGAAGGCCGTACTGGCGGCCGCCCTCGTGGCCCTCGGGCTCGCCGGGGTCCTCGGGCTCGTACTCGTCGCGATCAGCGGGCTGTGGTGGCTGCTGGCGATGGGCGCGGTCTGCATCCTCGGCGCCTGGTTCTACACCGGCGGCAAGAAGCCTTACGGCTACTACGGTTTCGGCGAGATCGCGGTCTTCGTCTTCTTCGGGCTGGCCGGCGTGCTGGGCACGGTGTACGTCCAAACCGGACGGCTCAGCTGGACGGCGCTCGGCTGCGCGGTCGCCGTCGGCGCGTTCTCGACCGGCGTCCTGACCGCCAACAACCTCCGCGACATCCCGACCGACATCGAGTCCGGCAAGCGCACGCTCGCCACCCGGCTCGGCGACAAGGGCACCCGTCGGCTCTACCTGGCGCTGATCGCGGTGCCGTACGTCGTCAGCGTGCTGCTCTCGTTCGTGACGCCGTGGGCGCTGCTCGGCCTGCTGACCGCGCCGCTGCTGGTGAAATCGGTCAAGGCCGTGGGCGGTGGCGCGCAGGGGCGGGCGCTGATCCCGGCACTGCGGGACACCGGCCTCGCGATGCTGGGGTGGGCGATCCTGACCGCGGTCGCACTGGCCCTTTAGCGTCTCGTGAGTGGTAGGGGTCCGTGAAGAACCGTTTTTTACCACTCACGAGGCCCGCTACAGCTGCGGCAGGAACTTCCCGCTCATCAGGAACTCCTGGTACATCTCCTGGTACGGCGCGATGTCGATGTTCTTCCGCGCCAGCCACTCGTCGTTGTAGTACGTGTTGGCGTACCGCTCGCCGCCGTCGCACAGCAGCGTGACGACGCTGCCCGCCTGGCCCTCCGAGATCATCCGCGAGATCAGCGTGAACGCGCCGAAGAGGTTCGTCCCGGTCGAGCCGCCCGCCCAGTGCCCGGTGCGTTCACGCAGCAGCCGGATGGCCGCCAGCGAACCGGCGTCCGGCACCTGCAGCATCTCGTCGATCACGCCGGGCACAAACGACGGCTCGACGCGTGGCCGCCCGATTCCCTCGATCCGCGACGGCATGCCGGTCGCGTAGTCGAGCGCGCCGGTCTCCCAGGCGCCGAAGAACGAAGAGTTCTCCGGGTCGACGACGGCGATCTTCGTGGTGTGGCGCTTGTAGCGCACGTAGCGGCCGAAGGTCGCGCTCGTGCCGCCGGTCCCGGCGCCGACCACGATCCAGGTCGGCACGGGGTGCCGCTCGGACTGCATCTGCGCGTACACCGATTCGGCGATGTTGTTGTTCCCGCGCCAATCCGTCGCGCGCTCGGCGTAGGTGAACTGGTCGAGGTAGTGGCCGTTGCACTCCGAAGCGAGCCGCTCGGCCTCCGGGTACATGTCCGGCGCGCGGTCCACGTAGTGACACTCGCCGCCATAGAACTCGATGAGCGCGATCTTCTCCGGCGAAGTGCTCCGCGGCACCACGGTGATGAACCGCAGTCCGAGCATCCGCGCGAAGTACGCCTCCGATACCGCCGTCGAACCACTGGAAGCCTCGACGAGCACGGTGTTCTGCCCGATCTGGCCGTTCACCAGGCCGTACAGGAACAGTGAACGCGCGAGCCGGTGCTTGAGCGAGCCGGTTGGATGGACGGACTCGTCCTTCAGGTAAAGATCGATGCCCCAGTCCGCGGGCAGCGGGAAGACGTGCAGGTGTGTGTCCGCGCTGCGGTTCGCGTCGGCCTCGATGATGCGGACGGCTTCGCGGACCCAGCTCCGGCTGTGCAGCCGGCTCACGCTGTCCCGTCCACCCGGTCGCCGCGCAGCTGGGAGCGCAGTTCGGCACGAGCGCGAGCGCGCTTTTCGTTGCGGCGGGCGAGCCCGGCGGTCACGCGCGCGTTCAGCGAGCGGAACAGCAGCAGGCCCAGCGGCAGCCCCACGACCAGGCCGATCAGCATCGCGACCAGCAGCGGGACGTTGGCCAGCAGCAACCCGCCACCGATGACCCCGACCAGGAAGAACCTGGCCAGCACGTACAGCGTCAAGTCACGGGCGAGGTGATCGGCGGTTTCCGGATTGTCGCTCACATCAACGCAGGCTACGCGTTGCCGTTGCGGCCGTCCTCCAGGCCCGCGCTGTTGGGCCGTCCTTCGAACCGGGTCGAGAGCACGACGGTGGTGTTCGTCCGGCCGACGCCGGGGATGCGCCGCAGGCGGTTGAGCGTCGCCTCCAGGTTGTCGACGGTCGCCACCCGCACCTTGACGACGAACGCCTCGTCACCCGCGACGGCGTAGCAGCTTTCGACCTCGTCGAGCGCCCCGAGTGCGGCCGCGACGTCCTCGTCGCTCGCCGTGTCGGTGGGGTGGATGCCGACCAGCGCCGTCACCCCGAGTCCGACCGTGCTCGGATCGACCATGGCGTGGTAGCCGGTGATCACGCCGGCGGCCTCGAGTTTGCCGACCCGCTCGTGCACCGATGAGGCCGAGAGCCCGACAGACCGGCCGAGGTCGGCGTAGGTAGCCCTGCCATTCTCACGCAATGCCGCGATGATCTTCCGATCCACCTGGTCCACCGCTACACCTTAGGTGCCACGGCCCGATTCGCAGGACCAGGGCGCGTTTTCGTACATCCGTGACAATGTCGCGGTTGTCGGTTTTGACCTTTAAGGGCTCTTTACTGTTGGACAACCGTTCGAGTACCTGACGGGTGAGATGCAACGATTGCCGTGTTGGCTACCCGGCACGACGGCTTCCGGTTAGCAGTGGAGCTGTGAAGGAGGCGGAAAATGACCGCGACGATGGGCGGAAGGTTGCTCACCCCCGGCGAAGTGGCGGCCCTGTTCCGGGTTGACCCCAAGACCGTGACCCGCTGGGCGACCGCGGGCCGGATCGGCTCGATCCGCACTCCCGGTGGGCACCGCCGGTTCCGTGAGGCCGAAGTGAACGAGCTCCTCGCCGAACTCACCACCGACGCCAGCGAGCCCGCCCGCAAGGTCTGACCTCGCGCTTTCAAGGCACAAGCCCTTGAAATAAGACTCCAGTGACGAAGGGCGCAAAGCGACCCTTCGTCACATTGGGGTATCCATGAGTCCCCCCGCACGCGGCAAAGAGGCTAGCCTCGTGGGACTGAGCAACGTCCTCCACGCGGAAAGGGACCGAGCATGATCTATTTGCTCGCGGCCATCGGAGCGCTCACCGTCGCCGTTGTCTTGTGGCGCGCGTTCGGGATCGAGCGTGTCGGGGTGCCCTCGACGCGGCCGACCTTGGCCCCGGACGACGACCCCGACTTCCTGCGCAAGCTCGGTGAGCAGCAGCGCAAAGGTAAAGAGGAAGACAAAGACTAGGGCTGGACCTGGCGGTACTGCTGGCCTCCGAAGCCGTCGGCGACGGTGGCGGCCAGTTCCAGCAGCGCGAGCCGGGTGTCCGCGTCGAGCCGGTCCAGTTCGATCTCGGCGCCCTCTTCCAGGTGCGGATCGAACGGGATGCGGCAGACCGACCGAACCCGCGCGCCGAAGTGCGCGGAGAGCTTGTCGAGGTCGACGGAGCCGCCCTTCGGCCGCACCGAGTTGATCACCGCGACGGAGCGTTTGACCAGGTCACCGTAGCCGTGTGCCTCCAGCCAGTCGAGCGTGGCCGAAGCACTGCGTGCCCCGTCCACGGAGCCTGAAGAGACCACCACCAGCGCGTCCGCGACGTCCAGGACGCCCTTCATCGCCGAGTGCATCAAACCGGTCCCGCAGTCGGTGAGCACGATGTTGTAGAAATGCTCCAGCAGGTCGACCGTGCGCCGGTAGTCGTCCTCGGAGAACGCCTCGGAAACCGCCGGGTCCTGCTCGCTGGCGAGGATCTCCAGCCTGCTTCCGCCCTGCGAGGTGTACGAACGGACGTCGCTGTACCTGGTGATCTTGTCCGCGTCCCGCAGCAGGTGCCGGACGGTCGCGGTGGTCTCGATCGGAATCTTCTGCGACAGCGTCCCGCGGTCCGGGTTCGCGTCGACGGCGACGACCCGGTCACCGCGCAGCGACGCGAACGTCGAGCCCAGCGTGGTGGTCGTGGTGGTCTTGCCGACGCCGCCCTTGAGGCTCAGCATCGCGATCTTGTAGCACCCGCGCAGCGGCTGGTTGATCTGTGCGATCAGTTCACGCTTGCGGGTGTCCGCCGGGCTCTCCCCTGGGTTGAGGAGCTTCCCCGTTCCCACGTACAGCGCCTTGCGCCAGCCCGACTGCGGCTTGCGCTTCTGCGGCTTGACCAGGCTCGCGGTGGCGAGTTCGTCGGGGAGCGCGTGCCTGCCCTGCGGTTGCGGGAGCCCCGGAACCGCAGGCTGGAGGACAGCCTGCTGCTGCGGCGCGTACTGCTGCTGAGGTGGGTACTGGGCGGCCTGCTGAGGCGGGTACTGGGCGGCCTGCTGAGGCGCCTGCTGGAGTTGCTGAGGCTGTTGCTGAGGGTGCAGCGGGGGCAGGTTCTGGTCGTAGGGCTGCTGGTACTGCCCGTGCGACGGCTGCGGTAGCGGCGGCTGGTGCTGCTGAGCGGGCTGCGGCGGCTGAGCGGGCTGCTGCGCGTACTGGGCCTGCTGGGCCTGCTGGACCTGCGGTGGGTACTGCGGCTGGACGACCTGCGTCGGTTCCGCCTCGAAACCCGCGGCCGGATGCGGCGCCGAATCCGTCCTGTCCTCGGAGAACAACTCCGAAGGCTGGACCTCCTCGGTGGGTTCGGGGTGGCCAGGAGCCGATTCTTCGCTGGGTCCGGTCACCGCTGAATTCCTCCTCCGCGCACGTCTTCCCCCGTTACCTCAGTATTGACGGTAGTCGGCTCGCGTGCAGCGGCGACGGTCAGCCCCCGGCGTAGGAGTGCAGACCCGACGTCACCAGATTCACGAAGAACATGTTGAAGATCGTCGCGGAGAATCCGACGATGTTGATGATCGCGGCCCGCTTCCCGCGCCAGCCCGCGGTGGCACGGGAGTGCAGGTATGCCGCGTAGACCACCCACGCCACGAAAGCGACGGTCTCCTTGGGGTCCCAGCCCCAGAACCGGCCCCACGCCGCCTCGGCCCACACCGCGCCGCAGAGCACGCCGAAGGTGAAGACCGGGAAGGCGAAGATGGTGGTGCGGTAGGCGATGCGGTCGAGCACGTCCGCGGCGGGCAGCTTCGAGCCGAACTTGGCGAACTTCGCCGGGTCGTCGTCGTGGGCGGCGCGGAAGAGGTACAGGACGCTCGCGACACCCGGCACCAGGAAGACACCCGAACCGATGATCGCCGCGGAAACGTGGATGATCACCCAGTAGGACTGGAGCGCGGGCTGCACCGGCGCGGCCGTCGTGTACAGCATGGTGCCGTTGACGAACATCAGGATCACGACCGGCAGCAGCAGGAAGCCGGTGAGGTGGCGGACCGGGAACTTCCGCATGATGACGAGCCAGGTCACGACGGCGACGAAGGTCGTGGCCATGCCGTATTCGTAGAGGTTGCCCCACGGCGCGCGGTGCACGGCGAGCCCGCGCAGCACGATCGCGGCCAGGTGGAGCAGCGCGGCCAGCACCAGCAGCGCGGTGCCCATGCGGCCGATGCGCTCGGGGCGGCCGATCTCGCGCGGGGGCTCGATGGGCGTCCCGTAAGCCGGCGGCGTCGACGGCGGACCACCCGCGCCGACCAGGTCACGGGAACGCTGGATGCTGCGCTCCGCCGCGAGGCGGCCCTTCGCGCCGAAACCCTGCTCGATGAGGGCGAACATCAACGCGATGACGTAGATCGCCGTCGCGGTGGTATAGGAGTAGTCGCTGTACTGGGACAGCGTCTCGTTGATGATCGGCATGACCTCTAGTTGCCTCTCTGCCCCTGGACCAGCTTGTCGCTGATTCGCTGGAACTCTTCGCCGTAGCCCGCTTGATCGGTGCGCGCCAGCCCGGCGACCTCGATCACGGTACCTGTCCCGCCGTCGCGCGCCGGGGTCACCCGGATCCACACGCGGCGCCGCTTGACCAGCAACGATCCCGCCAGCCCGATCAGCATCGCGACCGCGCAGACCAGCACCCAGCCCTGCACCGGGTCGTGCGAGACCTGGATGGCCACCCATTCCTGCACGCCGTCGAAGCGGACCTTCGTGCCGTCGTCCAGCACGGTCTCCTGGCCCTGGTCCAGATTCTGCCGGGTGAGCTTCTTGAGCCTGCCGTCCTCGACGAGCGACTGGTCGATCTGGAAGATCGACTGGCCGCGGCCGGCGTCGAGGCCGAGGTCACCGCGGTAGATGTCGACGGCCACGGCCGGCTTTTTCGCCTCGGGCCGCGACGACGTCAGCACGTTGCCGTGCATGAACGCGGTCGGGGCGAGCAGACCGGTGATCGCGAGCTGCCGGGTGCGGCGTTCGATCGGGTCGGTGATGCCGGGCTGGTCGATCTTCGTGGCGCCTTCGGAGAGCTTCGTCGGCTCGTCGGCGGGACGCCACGGCGTGATGTTGGTGCGGACGGTGCCGTCCGGGAAGGTCACCGTGAACTTCGGGGAGTAGCCGAAGTTCAGCAGGTAGACGCGGTCGCCCGCGGTGCGCAGTGGCGAGTTGACCTCGAGCCCGTACGGCTTCCACGCGCCGGTCCGCAGGTCTTCGCCGGACTGGTACTCCATGGTGGAGTGGTAGTAGTTCGCCTGCCCGGCGTCGGTGTAGCGCGCCTCGAAGTCCTTCAGGCGGATGCAGAAGGGGTTCAGGTCGGTGCCGTCGACGCGGAGACCGGCGTTGAAGGTGTCGTAACCGAGGATCCCGGAGTTGCACCACTGGCTGTTGTCGGCCTGGACGATGACCTGGCCTTCGTAACCGAACAGCTTGCCCAGCGCGAAGAAGACGATCAGGCCGAGCATGCCGAAGTGGAAGACGAGGTTGCCGGTCTCGCGGAGGTACCCGCGTTCGGCGGAGATGCTCCGGACGCCGTCGGCCTCTTCGCGCTCTACGCGGCGCCATCTCTTGAGCAGCGCGTGCGTGTCCTTCATGACCGCGTCGGGAGTCCGATCGGTCGTGGTGGACAGGTGGTGCGGCATCCGCGTGAGCTTGCGCGGCGTGAGCACCGGCTTCGCGCGCATCGCCTTCGCGTAGTCGAGGCTGCGCGGCGCGAGGCAGCCGATGAGCGAGACCATCAGCAGGAGGTAGATCGCCGAGAACCAGACGCTGCCGTAGACCTCGAAGAACTGCGTGCGGTCGAGTAGTTCGCCCCACCAGCCGTGCGCGGCGATGTACTCGTCGGTCTTGGCGACGTTGAGGTTCCGCTGCGGCAGCAGGGCGCCGGGCATCGCGGCGAGCGCGAGGAGGAACAGCAGCACCAGAGCGGTGCGCATCGACGTCAACCCGCGCCAGGTGTTGCGCAGGAAGGCGAGGACCCGCTTCAGCGGTGTCTGGCGGTATTCGGTGGTCACAAGGGCAGCCTGAGGTCGTTCACGAGGGTGTTCCGGATCCAGCCGATCATGTCGCCCCACAGCCCGGTCACCAACAGGATGCCGACGATCATCAGCAGGACCCCGCCGAAGACCTGCACCTGACGGCCGTGGCGGCGCAGCCAGTCCGTCGCGCGGACGGCCCAGCGGGCACCGACCGCGATGAGGAGGAACGGGACGCCGAGGCCGAGGCAGTACACGAGGATCAGCGCGTAACCGCGGACGGCGGCGCCGCCGGTGGCGCTGGCCAGGGTGGTGACCGCGGACAGCGTCGGCCCGATGCACGGCGTCCAGCCGAGCCCGAACACCGCGCCGAGCACCGGCGCGCCCCACAGTCCGCCGCGCGGCACGCGGTGCGAACGGAACTCACGCTGCAGTCCCGGAATCCAGCCGAGGAAGACCAGCGCCATCGCGATCGTCAGCACGCCGCCGAGGCGCTGGAGGAGGTCCATGTTGAGCTGGACGACGTCGGCGATCCACACCAGCGTCCCCAGCGTCACCACGAAGACGACGGTGAACCCGAGCACGAACAGCGCCGCCGCGCCGACAACGGCGTAACGGCCCTTTTTGCGCTCCTCGTCCGGGCTGACCGCGGGGGCGTCCGCGCCGACCAGCGCCGCGAGGTACGCGAGATACCCCGGCACCAGCGGGACGACGCAGGGCGACGCGAAGGAGATCGTCCCGGCCAGCAGCGCGACACCCGCGGCGAGCAGCAGCGGCCCGGAGAGCGCCAGCTCGGTTACCCCCGTCGCCAACGTGGCCACGCCTCTCGAGGAGTTACAGCGTTCACACAAAGGAGCGTAGGCAGTGTGGTCGAGGTGAGAACGCCGGGGCTTGCCCAACGGGACCTACGTCGCACCCGATCAGGACGTTGGTCCCGTCCGTCCCGCCCGTCGCGGTGCCTGCCGCAAGTAGAGGACTACTTGCGGTCGGGCAGGGGCGGAGAAAGAGCGGGACACGCGTCCGTCCCGCGTTTCGTCCTCTGGTTGCGGTAGATGCACGCGCAACTACCGCAACCAGAGGACTACTTGAGGGTGTCGGGCGGCGTGAGCGAGATGGTCGGGAAAGCGGACGCGGGCGCCGGCTTGGGACGGCGGTCACGGAACACCCAGCCGCCTGCCAGGCCGCCGAGGAACCCGAAGAGGTGCGCCTGCCAGCTGACCCCCGCGTCCTGCGGGAACAGGTTCGTGAACTGGTACGCGAAGCACAACGCCATGACCAGGCCGATCACGATGTCGATCTTGTGCCGGTCGAAGATCCCGCGTACGAGCACGTACCCGAAGTAGCCCATCACCAGGCCGCTCGCGCCGACGCCGACGGTGCCGGAGTCGTGCAGGGCCCAGGCGCCGAGGCCGCTCGTCACCGCGATCAGGACAGTGACACTGAGGAACTTCTTCACTCCGCGATACGCCGCGAGGAACCCGAAGATGAACAGCGGCCCGGAGTTGAACTCGATGTGTCCCCAGCTGGCGTGCATCAGCGGCGCGGTGAGCACGGTCGGCAGCGAGCTGATCTCCCGCGCTCGTGTCCCGTATTCGAGGGCGAGCTCGTAGCCGTCGAGCGCGTTGTAGATCTGGATCAGCCAGAGGACCACGAGCACGCCGACCATGACCCAGAGCGCCTTCTTGGCCTCCGCGATCATGGCCTCGGCGTCACGTTGTCCGGATCTGGATACGTCTGAAGCAGTCGTCATTTCCTTCTCCCCAGTTCAGAGCCGCTCCACGCGGCGGAATGAGGAGGATAGCCAGCCCGTACGACAGGAGTGAGGGGGCGCCGGAACTCGGCGGGCGGTTCACCCCTCGGCCAGCCGCGTTTCGTCCTCTGGTTGCGGTAGTTGCGCGTGCAAGGACCGCAACCAGAGGACTAAATGGCGTCAGGCGGGTTCGGCGACCAGGCGTTCGACGACGGGCAGCAGGTCCGAAGCCAGCAGGTCCCGCAGGAACACCGCCGCGACGCGGTGCTGTTTGTCCAGCACGATCGTCGACGGGATGATGTTGCGCGGGTAGCCCGAGAGCTGCAGCAGCGTCCGCCCGGACGGGTCGTAGATCGACGGGTACGTCAGCTTCCGGTCCCGCATGAAGTCCTGCGCCGGGGTCCGGTCGTTGTCGCGCAGGTCGATGCCGACCACCTGGACGCCGGACGCCTTGGTCCGGTCGTAGACCTTCTGCATCTCGGGCGCCTCGACGCGGCACGGCCCGCACCACTGGCCCCACAGGTTCAGCACGACGACCTTGCCGGGGAAGTCGGCGATCGAGAGCTGTTCGCCCTCGTTCATGAGGTCGTCGCCGGACAGCGTCGGCGACTGCTGGCGGTCCGCGACGTCGTAGGTGATGTCGACCTTCCCGCCCGGCGACACGAAGTTGAAGCTGCCGCCGGTGACGACGGCGTCCTTGCCGGTCGTGCAGCCCGTGACGACGAGCAACAGCACCGCCAAGAACGCCAGCGTCCGCTTCATGCCCCGGTCACCTTCGGGTCGGTCGTGCCGGCGGGCTCGCTGTAGACGATCCGCACGAGTTCCTCGCCCTCGAAGACCAGGCTGGTCAGCGAAGCGAGCGAGCATTGCCGGACGCGCGGGTCGTGCCAGAGCCGCTTTGCCTCCAGGAACCGGCGCACGGTCCAGATCGGCAGCTGGTGCGAGACGCACAGCGCCTCGTGACCCTCGGCCGCCTGCCGCGCCCGGTAGATCGCGCCGAGCATGCGGTGCGCGATCTCGACGTACGGCTCGCCCCAAGACGGCCGGAACGGGTTGACCAGCTTCGGCCAGTGCTTCGGCTGGCGAAGGGCGCCATCGCCGACGGCGACGCGCTCGCCTTCGAACTGGTTGTCCGCCTCGATGAGCCGGGCGTCGGTGTCGACGTCGAGCCGGTGCGCGGCGGCGATCGGCGCCGCGGTCTCCTGCGCGCGCTGAAGCGGCGAAGCGACGACGTGCGTGATGTCGTGCTTCGCGACGGCTTCGGCGACTGTCAGCGCCTGGCGCTGGCCGCGGTCGGAGAGCTTGAAGCCGGACAGGCGGCCGTACAGGATCTTGTCCGGGTTGTGCACCTCACCGTGGCGAAGCAGGTGCACGATCGTCGTCTCGCTCACGCCTGGACCGCCTCGGCCGCGGCGCGAGCGGCCACGCGCAGCGCGGAGGAGATGATCTCGAATTCGGCGTCGCCCATGGCCGCGTTGACGAACCAAGCCTCGTACGCGCTCGGCGGCCCGTAGACGCCGTTGTCCAACAGTGCGTGGAAGAACGCCGGGTACCGCCAGGTCTCCGAGGCTCGCGCGCCCGGATAGTTCGTCACCGGGCCGTCGCTGAAGAACACGCTGACCAGGTTGCCCGCGTACTGCACGGAGTGCTTGACCCCGGCCTCGGTCAGTGACCGGTCGAACAGGTCGCCGAGCCGCTTCGCGTTGGCGTCGAGGGCCGCGTACACGGCGTCGTCGGCCGCGCGCAGGGTCGCGAGCCCGGCGGCGACGGCGACGGGGTTCCCCGACAGCGTCCCCGCCTGGTACACCGGCCCGCCCGGGGCCAGCTTCGCCATCACGTCGGCGCGGCCGCCGAAGGCCGCGGCGGGCAGCCCGCCGGACATGACCTTGCCGAAGGTGTACAGATCACCGGCGACGCCTTCGAGGCCGAACCAGCCCGCCTTCGAGACGCGGAACCCGGTCATCACCTCGTCCATGATCAGCAGTGCGCCGTGCTCGTGCGCGAGCTCCTTGAGCCCGGCGTTGAAGCCGTCGGCCGGGGCGATGGCGCCCATGTTGCCCGCGGCGGCTTCGGTGATGATCGCGGCGATCGAACCGGGGTTGTCCACAAAGGACTTCCGGACCGCGTCGAGGTCGTTGTAGGGCAGGACGATCGTGTCGGCCGCCTGCGCGCCGGTGACGCCGGGCGACGTCGGGAGGCCGAGCGTCGCGACGCCGGAGCCCGCTTCGGCGAGCAGCGCGTCGACGTGGCCGTGGTAGCAGCCCGCGAACTTGATGATCTTCGCCCGGCCGGTGAACCCCCTGGCCAGCCGGATCGCGCTCATCGTCGCCTCGGTGCCGGAGTTGACCAGGCGGACCTGCTCCACCGGCTCGACGCGCCCGATGATCTCCTCGGCAAGTTTGACCTCGCCGAGGGTCGGTGTGCCGAACGACAGCCCGTTGACGGCGGCTTCGCGCACGGCGGAGACGACGGCCGGATGCGCGTGCCCGAGGATCATCGGCCCCCACGAGGAGACCAGATCGACGTAGCGGTTGTCGTCGGCGTCCCAGAGATACGGACCCTCGCCGCGCACCATGAACCGCGGGGTGCCGCCGACGGAGTTGAAGGCCCGCACCGGGGAGTTCACCCCGCCGGGGACCACGGCTTTCGCTCGTTCGAACCATGCCTTGGACTGATCGACTCCGGTAGTCACGCCCCCAGTCTCGCAAATCCCGGATGACACCCCTCGCCGAGTCCTCGCGGTTCCGGGCGCGGCGTGACCGGCCCCACTAGGGTGGGAGCACTCCTGTCGAACCCTCGCGGAGGAATCAACGTGTCCACGGTGCCGCCGCCGAGCCATCACCGCCGCCTGCGCTGGCAGGCGCTGGCCGGGTTCGTCGCCATGGCGGCGATCGTGGGCGGCGTGGCCGCGCTGGCCGTGGCCACCCGCTCCGAGACGCACTCCGCGCTGGCCCGCCCGTCATGGGCGCCACCGGGCTGGCTTTACGGTCCGATGTGGTCGGCCCTGCTCCTCATGGTCGCCGTCGCGGGCTGGTGCTACTGGCGGACCGACGGCGAAACGCGCGGCTTCGCCTTCTACGGCGTGTGCCTGCTGCTGACCCTGCTGTGGACGCCGTTGTTCTTCGCCGGCGGCGCGCATGTCCTGGCACTGGCCGACGTCGTCGTGCTGGACTTCGTCGTACCCATCACGATGATGGAGTTCGTCCGCCGATCGCGGCTCGCGGCCTGGCTGCTCGTGCCGTACCTGCTGTGGCTGCTGTTCTCGACGGCGGTCAACGCCGCCGTCGTCTGGCTCAACTGAGCTCGGGTTTCTCAGTACTGGGGTACCTTCGGCTTGCGTCCCTTGGCCCGGACGGCGAGCAGGAACTGGCGGATCGCGTCCACCACCAGGATCGCGGCCAGGACGCCCAGCCCGATGGCACCGGCGAGCGGACCACCGAAGTAGCGCTGCGATTCGAGGGTCGTCGTTTCGCCGTAGCTGATCAGGACCGGGACGACACCGGCCTTCCAGCACGCGAAAGCACCCCACACCGCGAGCGCGGCCAGTATCAGTTCGACGGCTCCCACCAGAGCGCGCAGGGGTTTGTGCAGCCGGGCCGAGGGCCGGGTGTCCTCCGGTGGCCACAGGTCGGCCCCGGTCGGCTGGGGAAGGTCGATCACAGTGAGCAGCTTCTCATGACTCTGTGGTGCGAGCACGCACCAAATCCTCGAGAGCCTCGCGAAGGGCGTCCGGATCCTTGGCCCAGGCGCGGACGAAGACGCCGTCGTCGAGCTTCAACCCGACCTCTCCGTGCTTCTTGGGGATCGTCCAGCCGCCCCCGAGTACCCGCGAACCGACCGGCGCCTCGTCGTCTTCGAGGACCTCGGTGATCCGGGCCGCCTCCAGGGTCTCCCTGCCCTGCCGGAAACCGTCGGCGGTGACTTCGAGCGAGAGGTACCGGCGGCGGGCGTACACCCACGGCACGGTGATCAGCACCAGTCCCGCCGCGACCAGAATCCACGCCAGCCAGTGGACCGGCCCACCGGTCGCCAGTTCGGCGAGCAGCCCGGCGAGGGCGAACAGCGGTGCCCACAGCAACGCCGTCCAGCCGACGCCGGGTTCGCCGTAAAGAGCCGGCTCGGGCGTCATGGCAGCTCGCGCCCGGCCTTCGGGAAGTAGCCCGCGACGCTGGGCAGGTACATCAGGATCAGCGCGATCACCGCCAGCAACGTGCCAAGGACCACGAAAATCGCGCCGGCGAGGTAAAAGAGCCCGACGAGCGCCAGGACGACCGCGAGAACGGTCAGCACCGTCCGGGCCGAACGCGTTCCTTCCCTGGCCTTGTAGGCGAATAGGGCGAAGAGCAGGGCGAAGGTGATCGCCCCGACGAACAGGTTCAGGATCAGTCCGTCGACCCCGTCGACGATCCGCGCCGGATCGACCTTCAGCGCGGGGTCGCGTTGTTCGGCATTCTGCCGGGAGAACTCGTCGATCACCGTCTGCCTGCCGATCAGCAGGTAGACCGGCCCTGCCAACAGGAAGAGACCGGTGGTGATCCACAGCCAGAACGAGATGGCGACCGGCTTCGGCACGGTGGGCTTCGGCGCCTCCTGGCCGGGGAGGATCGGGTCGGGTGCCCTCCCCCGCCTGCGGCGCTCGTCGTCCGTTTCGTCGGCTCTGCTGTCGCTCACGGTCGGCAGCCTACGTGGTCCGGCCGGTCAGTCGAGCCAAGCAGCG
This sequence comes from Amycolatopsis sp. cmx-11-32, assembly GCF_047608695.1. Classification (NCBI taxonomy): domain Bacteria; kingdom Bacillati; phylum Actinomycetota; class Actinomycetes; order Pseudonocardiales; family Pseudonocardiaceae; genus Amycolatopsis; species Amycolatopsis sp. cmx-11-32. The sequence continues at coordinate 715,942 of NZ_JADNQN010000001.1, forward strand.
GCTTCGGCTGCCCAGTAGGTGAGGATCATGTCCGCGCCCGCACGGCGGATCGACGTCAGCACTTCGAGGATCGTGCGCTCGCGGTCGAGCCAGCCGTTCGCCGCGGCGGCTTCGACCATCGCGTACTCGCCCGAGATGTTGTACGCCGCCACGGGAACCGGCGACGCTTCGGCCGCGGCCCTGATGACGTCCAGATAGGACAGTGCGGGCTTGACCATGACCATGTCCGCGCCCTCCGCGATGTCCAGCTCGATCTCGCGCAACGCTTCGCGCACGTTGCCCGGGTCCTGCTGGTACGTCTTCCTGTCGCCCTTCAGCTGCGAGTCGACTGCCTCACGGAAGGGGCCGTAGAACGCGCTGGCGAACTTCGCCGAGTAGGCGAGGATGCCGGCGTCGGTACGGCCGGCCCGGTCGAGCGCGCTGCGGATCACGCCGACCTGCCCGTCCATCATCCCGCTGGGCCCGAGCAGCTGCGCGCCCGCTTCCACCTGCGCTAATGCCATTTCCGCGTACAAGCGCAGGGTCGCGTCGTTGTCGACACCGCCTTCGGCGTCAAGGACGCCGCAATGGCCGTGATCGGTGAACTCGTCGAGGCACGTGTCGGCCATCAGGACCGTCGAGTCGCCGAGTTCGGCCCTCAGGTCGCGCAGGGCGACGTTGAGGATGCCGTTCGGGTCGATCGCGCCGGTGCCCTCGGCGTCACGGGTCTTCGGGATGCCGAACAGCATCAGACCGCCGACACCGGCGTCGACCGCGTCGACGGCGGCCTTGCGCAGTGTGTCGCGAGTGTGCTGGACGACGCCCGGCATGCTGGAGATCGGGTGGGGCGTGTCGATGCCCTCGGCCACGAACATCGGGAGGATCAGCTGGCGCGGGCTCAGCGTCGTCTCACCGACCAGCCTGCGCATGGCCGGAGTGGTACGGAGCCTGCGGGGACGATGCTCAGGAAACACCCTTACGAAGGTACTCCGGCTCGCTTGAGAACCGGTCCGCAGGCGCGATGAACGGCTCGTTGGTCCGGTCGGGCGGCGAAACCTAAGGGATGGCAAAGAATCACCTTTGCCCGTTTTGCCATCGGTGTGACGCGCGTTACGTTCCACCTCATGTCAACGGTGACCGACCAACTGGAAGAGCCGCCCGTCGGCTGGCGCGCACGACTGCGCCAGGTCGGGCCAGGGATCATGGCCGCGGCGACCGGGGTCGGCGCGGGCGACCTCGTCGCGACGATGGTGGCCGGATCGCGCTTCGGGTACACGCTGCTGTGGGCGGTGCTCGTCGGGACGATCTTCAAACTCGCGCTGGCCGAAGCCGTCGGCCGCTGGCATCTGACGTCGGGCCGGACGATTCTGGCAGGCTGGCGGACGCTGGGGATCTGGGCGCTGATCTACTTCGGGATCTACGCCGTGATCTGGGGATTCGTCTACGGCGCGACCGCGATGTCGGCGTCCGGTCTGCCGCTGAACGCGCTCTTCCCCGCGCTTTCGGTGCGGTACTGGGGGATGATCTGCGGCCTGCTCGGCTTCGCGCTGGTGTGGTTCGGCCGCTACGCGATCATCGAGAAACTGATGACGGTGCTCACCGGCGTGATGTTCGTGACCGTGGTCGGGACCGCGATCCTCGTCATGCCGAACTTCACCGCGTTGTTCGAAGGCGCCGTCCCGTCCCTGCCCGACGGCTCGCTCGTCTACGTCCTCGGTCTGGTCGGTGGCGTCGGCGGCACGATCACCATGGCCGCCTACGGCTACTGGACGCTCGCGAAGGGTTGGCGTTCGGCGAAGTGGCTGCCGATGATGCGCACCGACAACGCCGTCGGGTACGTCATGACCGGGATCTTCGTGATCGCGATGCTGATCATCGGCGCGGAACTGCTGCTGGGTCAGAAGATCATCTCGGGTGACAAGGGCCTGCTGTTCCTCGGTGACACGCTCGCCGCGGACTACGGGCAGTGGGCGCGGATCCCGTTCCTCATCGGCTTCTTCGCGGTCTCGTTCACGTCGGTGATCGGCGTCTGGCACGGCGTGAGCCTGCTCTTCGCGGACTGGTGGCGCATCCTGCGGCTCCCCGCGAACAAGACGGAAAGTGTCGAGGCGTATGAGAAGAAGGCCGGAGAACGCAGCCCCATGTACCGGGCTTACGTGCTGTGGCTGACTTTTCCGCCGATGGCGTTGCTGTTCCTGGATCAGCCCTTCCAGCTCACCGTGATCTACGGCGTACTGGGCGCGTTGTTCATGCCGTTCCTGGCGGGGACGTTGCTGGTGCTGATGAATACGTCGCGGGTGCCGCGGGAAGGGCGGTCCGGCTGGATCTCGAACGGGCTGCTGGGGATTTGTCTCGCGATGTTCGCTTACCTCGCCTACACGGAGGTGGTGAAGTTCTTCAGCTGAGGACACCGGCGAGTGAGGTCGATCTCGACGTGAGGTCCGGAGCTGTCGGGACGCCTTACCCCTTAAAAAAGACCCGAATCGCCACTCACGACCCCTGTACCGAGGTGACCAACCCTCGCAAGTAGGCAACTACTTGCGAGGGTCCCAAGTACATGAAGGCCCCCTTCCTTGCGCCTGGAGCAAGGAAGGGGGCCTTCATGTACTTCAACGAACTGTCAGGAGCGACGGGCCCGCTTCGCCTTGCGCGGCGGCGGAAGCGCACCTTCGGCGCGAAGCCGGGCGGCGTGCTCGGCGAGTGCGTCGACCAGGTGCGGGACGTCGGCCTTCTCGGGCTGGACGTCGACCCGCAGCCCGAACTCCACGGCGGTTTCCGCGGTCTTCGGGCCGATGCACGCGACCAGCGTGCGGGTGTGCGGCTTGCCGGCGATGCCGACGAGGTTCCGCACGGTCGAGGACGAGGTGAAGCAGACCGCGTCGAAACCGCCGGTCTTGATCATCTCGCGGGTCTCGGCAGGCGGCGGCGCGGCGCGCACCGTGCGGTACGCGGTCACGTCGTCGATCTCCCAGCCGCGTTCCCGCAGGCCCGCCGAAAGGGTCTCGGTGGCGATGTCCGCCCGCGGCAGCAGCACGCGGTCGACGGGGTCGAGAACGTCGTCGTACGGCGGGAACTCGGCGAGAAGGCCTTCCGAGGACTGCTCACCTTCCGGGATCAGCTCGGGGATGATGCCGAAGGAGCGCACCTTCGCGGCGGTCGATTCGCCGACACAGGCGATCTTCACGCCGGAGAAAGCGCGGGCGTCGAGCCCGAACTCTTCGAACTTCTCCCACACCGCGCGGACGGCGTTGGTCGAGGTGAAGACGATCCACTGGTAGCGCCCGTCGACGAGGCCCTTGACCGAACGCTCCATCTGCGCGGGGCTGCGCGGGGGCTCGACCGAGATGGTCGGGACCTCGTGCGAGGTGGCGCCGTGGCCGCGAAGCCGCTCCGCCATCTCACCGGCCTGCTCCTTGGTGCGCGGCACCAGGACCTTCCAGCCGTACAGCGCACGCGACTCCCACCACGACAGCTTCGAGCGCTGGCCGACGGCCTGCCCGATGGTCACGATGAGCGGGCCGACGAGCTCGCCCGCTTCGTTCGCGACGGTGGCCAGCGTGGTGTCCAGGGTGCGCTGGGTATTTATAGTCCCGTTCGACGTAACGGCGACCGGGGTGGTCGACGGCAGTCCGTGCTCGGTCAGCGCGGACGCGGCCTCGGCGAGGTGCGCCGACGTCGCGTGCAGCACGATCGGGCCAGGGGTCGCGGCCAGCGCGGCCCATTCGACGTCACCGCGCACGTCGACCTCGGTGTGCGTGCCGCCGAGCGCGACACCGGCGTACGCCGGGACGGCGGCGCCGGGCGAGACGCCAGGGATGATGTCGAATACGGCGCTGGTCCGGGAAACGGCCTGCACCTCGGCGACGACGGCGGGCTGGGTCAGCGGGTCACCGGCGATCAGCCGGAGCACCAGCCGTCCTGCCTTGGCCTCGTTCACCAGGTCCTTGGCGACCTCGGTGGCCTCACCGACGGCGGGGCGCACTTCGGCGCCTTCGGCGGTGAAGGCCAGGACGCCCGAAGGGACGTCCGGGTCGGTCACCACGACCTCGGCCTTGGCGAGCAGCTCCTGAGCGCGGACGGTCAGCAGACCGGCGTCACCGGGGCCCGAGCCCACGAAGGCGACACGCCCGGTGGTCTTACGCGCGGGGGTCATCTGTGCGTTCTCCTCTTAGGCGGCCGCGGTCGTTCGCGGCCGTAACTGTCTCTCTCAGCTCACTGGGCGGGGCCGGACAGCGCGCCGGCCCCCAGGTCGAGCAGCTCTGCGGCCAATGTCCGGCCGAGCTGCTCAGCATCGCGGATGTCGGCGAGCGCGGAGGCGCGCACCATGTCGACCGCGTCCCCGTCTCCTTCGACGGCGGCGGTGCCCCGCAACGAGATCCGCTCGACGACCCGGCCATCGGCGTCCAGGTCTTCGACGATCTCCGCCAGCGCTCCGACCGGTGCGCTGCACCCGGCTTCCAGCGCCGCGAGCAACGCCCGCTCGGCGGTCGCCACGGCACGGGTGCCTTCGTCGTCCACTGTGGATCCGAGCAGGTGCTCGATGTCCACGTCGCCGGCCCGGCACTCCACCGCCAGCGCACCCTGCGCGGGAGCGGGCAGCATCTGGATCGGGTCGAGGGTCTCGGTGATCTCCTCCGCCCGGCCGATCCTGGCCAGTCCGGCACGCGCCAGGACGACGGCGTCGAGCTCTCCGTCGCTCACCTTGCGCATGCGGGTGTCGATATTGCCTCGGATCGGCACGATTTCCAAACCGAGACCGAGCGCACGCAGTTGCGCGGTGCGCCGCGGCGAGCCGGTCCCGACGGTCGAACCGGGCGGAAGCTCGCCGAGAGTCAGCCCGTCGCGGGCGATCAGCGCGTCACGCGGGTCCTCGCGGCGCGGCACGGCGGCGAGCACGATGCCCGCCTCCGGCTTCGTCGGCAGATCCTTGTAGGAGTGCACGATGACGTCGACTTCCTCGCGCAGCAAGGCTTCGCGCAGCGCGGAAGTGAACACGCCGACCCCGATCGTCGGGATGGGTGCGGACGACCTGTCACCGGGGGTCGTCACGGTGACGAGTTCGATCTCGGCCCCGGTGGCACGCAGGGCGTCGGCGATGGTGCCGGTCTGCGCGAGGGCGAGTTTGCTGCCGCGCGTCCCGATCCGGATGACTCTGCTCACTGATCACTGTCTTTCGTAGCGGTGGGACTCGCCACGGCGGCGGGTGCCTGCGGATCGAGGCAGAACAGCTCGCGCAGCGCGTTGGCGTAATCGGTGTCGGCCGTCTCGGCCGCCAGCTGCTTGACCCGCACGGTCGGCGCGTGCAGCAGCTTGTCGACCACGCGGCGGACCGTGCGGCCGACCTCCTCGCGAACCCCGGCTTCGAGGTCCGGCAGTCGGTTGTCCAGCCGCAGCAGTTCGGCGTCGACCACCTCGGCGGCCCGGCGCCGCAGCGCCGTCACCGTCGGGGTGACCTCGGCGCTGCGCTGACCGGCGAGGTACTCGCGCACCTCGTCGAGCACGATGCCGGTGGCCTTCGCGGTCTGCCGGTCGGTGGTCGGGGTGCCCTTGTCGCGCATGCGGCGCTGGATGGTCTCGAGGTCGACCACGGTGACGTCGGCCAGTCCGGCGACGTCGTGCTCGACGTCACGCGGGAGTCCGAGGTCGCAGACGACCAGCGGGCGACCGGCGCGGGCCGGGACGTGTGCGGTGGTGAACACGGCTTCCTGCGCGCCGGTGGAGCAGACGACGACGTCCGCCTCGGCGACCGCGGCCGCGATCCCGCTCATCTGCACGGCCTTGGCGGGAACGCCCTGCTCGACGCTCGCGGCGGCGAGGCGGGCGGCCCTCGCCTCGGTGCGGTTGGCGATGGCGAGCTCGCCGATCCCGGATTTACGCAGGTGGGACGCGGTCAGCGCGCCCATCGAACCGGCGCCGATGATCAGCGCGTGCTTGCCGGTGAGGTCTGGGGAAGCCGCACGCAGCGCCTCGGAGACGACCGACGCACCCAGCTGATCCAGCCCGGTCTCGGTGTGGACGCGTTTGCCGACGCGCAGCGTGGTCTGGATCAGCTCGTGCAGCGTGCGGCCGACGGTGCCGGCGTCCCGCGCGGTGGCGTACGCGGACCGGATCTGGCCGAGGATCTGCGTCTCGCCGACGACCATCGAGTCCAGGCCGGAGGTGACCGAGAACAGGTGCTCGATCGCGGCGCCGGCGTAGTGCACGTACAGCGAGTCGTAGAGGTCCGCGGGCAGCATCCCGGCCTGGCGGGCGAGCACGTCGGAGACGTCGTTCAGGCCGCCGTGGAAGGTCTCGACGACCGCGTAGACCTCGATGCGATTACAGGTCGAGACGAGGATCGCCTCACTGACGTGCTCGGCCTGCTGCAGTTCGTGGAGCACCTTGGTCACGTCGGTCGCGGGGACCGCGACGCGCTCCAGGGTGTTCAACTCGGCACTGCGGTGCGAGAGCCCGACCGCCAACACGCTCATTCTCAGCGCACCACCATTCCATTGCCGTGGCCGTTCACGCTGCCATTCTCGTCGCCCTTCGGGCCAGCGTCCCCTCCGCCATTGCCGTTAGCGGCCAGATCCGCGCGGCGAGCGACGTGGAACGACAGGATCTGCAGTTCGACGGCGAGGTCGACCTTGCGCACCTCGATATGGGCCGGAACCTGCAGCACCACCGGGGCGAAATTCAGGATGCACTGCACGCCACCTGCGACGAGCCGGTCGCAGACCGACTGCGCGGCGGTGGGCGGAGTGGCGATGACGCCGATGGAGATCTGCCGTTCGGCGCAAACTTTGGGGATCTCGTCGAGATGCGAGACCGGGAGACCACCGACCGGTACACCGACCAGGTCCGGGTCGAGGTCGAACAGGGCCTCGACCGGGAACCCGCGTCCCGGGAAGCCGCCGTAGTTGGCCAGCGCGTGCCCGAGATTACCGATCCCGACCACGGCGACCTTGTGCTTGCGGGTCAGGCCGAGGATCCGCTCGATCTGGCTGACCAGCACCTGGACGTCGTAGCCGACGCCGCGGGTGCCGTACGAGCCGAGGTAGGACAGGTCCTTGCGCAGTTTCGCGGAGTTGACGCCCGCGACCTGTGAGAGTTCCTCGCTGGAGATCGTCGTCGCACCCTGCTCGGCCAGCCCGGAAAGGACGCGGAGATAGACGGCGAGGCGGGCGACCGCGGCTTCGGGGATCGACTTCGCGCGGACCGCTTCCGGCTCGGCGGCGGTCTCGACGGCCGGCATCTCCGCGGTGGGCGCGTTGTCGGCGTCCGGTGTCACCCGGGTGCGCCGGCCTCGTTGCGACACCACGCTTGTCCGCTCCTCTGGTCCTGCTGACGACATGATTCGCCTGAACCAGGAAATCGGCTCTTGACCCGAAACGCTGAGTCCGGTTCGATACGGGCGCTTTCGGAGGCGACGTATCTACGGTAGCCACTTGTGAACGCAGGCACAAAGTCACTGGTGAGCGCTGTGGTCAGCGTCTCTGGTGCGCGTTGACCGAGACCGTGTGGAGTCCGGTCGCCCCGTCGGGCACGGTTCCGACCCGCTCTTCCGTCTGCGTGTGGCCGGACTGGTCCGTGGCACGGACGGCGACCTGATGCCGACCAGCGGTGACGTCGACCTCGGTCCACCACATCCGCCAGGTGTCCTTCGACGTCTCGGCCGACAGGACGGTCTCCCGCCACGGCCCCTGGTCGACCCGCACCTCGACCTTCGCGACGCCGGTGTGCTGCGCCCACGCGATTCCGGACACGACGACCTTCCCCGCGGTCACGGCGGAAACCTTCGTGTCGATCCGCGACTGCGTCTTCACCGGCCCCTCCCGGCCCCAGCCGCGGTCGAGCCAGTACGCCTCGCGCTCCTTCCAGGTGGTGATCTCCAGTTCGGTCACCCATTTCGTGGCGGACACGTAGCCGTACAGCCCGGGGATCACGATCCGCGCGGGGAAGCCGTGTTCGATCGGCAGCGGTTCGCCGTCCATGCCGATGGCGAGCATCGCGCCGCGACCGGGATCCAGCGCGGCTTCGACGGGGGTTCCGCAGGTCCAGCCGTCGACGCTGGTCGCGAACATCTGCTCGGCGCCGGGTTTCACACCCGCCTCGTTCAGCAGGTCACGCAGGTCGATGCCGATCCAGCGCGCGTTGGAGATGTACGGGCCGCCGACCTCGTTGGAGACGCAGCACAGCGTGACGTCGCGTTCGAGCAGCGGCCGCGAGCGGATGTCGTCATACGTATAGGTGACTTCGCGGTCGACCATCCCGTGGATCCGCAGGCTCCAGTCCTCGGTGCGGACCTGCGGGACGACCAAGGCGGTGTCGATCCGATAGAAATCCTCCGAAGGAGTGAGATAGGGCGGGGTGCCGAACTTCACGAAGTCCGCGTCGGGCGGGATCGGGGGTGCGGTTCTCGCCGCGACAAGCCTGCCGACAGCGGCGCGCGACTCCTCGGCGTTCTTCCTGGTCCCGATGAACTCCCCGGCCAACGCGGCGACACCGGCCCCTGCCGCGACGGAGGCGCCGGTGATCAGCACCTTCCGCCGGCCCGGCCCTTCACTCTCGCGGACGTCGAAGAACACGCGCGGCAGGAAGAACCGGTGCAGCCAGGTGAAGACGACCATCCCGGCGACCGTCGCGGCCACCGGTGCCAGCAGTGAGACCTGCCCGAGGTCGGTGCGCACGTAGACGGCGGCGACCCCGGCCGCGCCCAGGACGCCGACGACGAGCTGGCCCGGCAGCGGTTTACTCCGCGACAACTGCCCGGCGAGCAGCGCGATCAGCACCAGCACCACGGCGAGGCCGATCTTGAGGACGGGCTTGTCCCACGTCTCCAGCGTCCGCTCCGCCCAGGCAACGACGGCGTGCGGGCTGTGGTCGATGACGAAGTTCGCGACGGCGACGAACGGCGAGGCCGTGTACCCGACGAAGCCCGCCACGAGATGCCCGACGCCGAGCGTGGCGGCGAGCGCGAGCAGCCCGGTCAGAGCGGCTTGCGGGAAGGTGAGCCTGCGTTCTTCGTCCACGACTCCATCTTCGGAGCGGATTGGCTCCCAGGTCGGCCGTTCGCCCTTACGAGTGTGTTACGCCAGTGCTTTCCGGAGCCTGTCCTCTTCGACCCGCCAGTAGCCGTGCTCGGCGTCGTCGATCAGGATCACCGGCACGCGGTCGCCGTACTCGGCCCGCCATTCGGGGTCGCTGTCGACGTCCCGCGCCGACCAGGCGACACCCAGTTCGCCACAGATCCGCTCGATGTCCTGTTCCGCGACCTCGCACAGATGACAGCCCGTGCGGGTCATGACGGTCACTTGGTGCGCCATGGCTCCATCCTTACCTGAGCCGGATACGCCGGAGCTTCCCGGTGGCCGAATGCGGCAGCGACTCCGCGAACTCGACGGTGTGCGGCACCTTGTACCCGGCCAGGTGCTCCGCGCAGTGCTCGACGACCTGCTGTTCCGAAAGCGACGCGCCGGGCGCCGGGACGACGACGGCTTTCACCGCCTCGCCGGTGCGCTCGTCGACGACGCCGACGACACCCGCCTCGACGACCTCGTCCAGCATCGAGATCACGTTCTCGACCTCGTGCGGGTAGACGTTGAAGCCGTTGACGATGATCAAGTCGTTGGCCCGGTCCACCAGGTGCAGGTCGCCGTCGGTGTCGAGGTAGCCGACGTCGCCGGTGCGGAACCAGCCGTCTTCGCCGGGCCCGTGCGAGCCGTCGGGCCAGTAGCCGGAGAACAGGTTCGCGCCGCGGATCGACACCAGCCCGGTGCCGCCGTCCTCGTCGAAGGCGTCGCCGAGTTCGTCCGGGTCCTGCGAGACGGGCGTCGCGTCGCCGTCGCTGTCGACCAGCCGGACCTCGACGCCGGGCAGCGGCCGCCCGACCGAACCCGGCTTCGGGTAACCGGTGACCAGCGTCGTGGTGACCACGGGCGCGCATTCGGTGAGGCCGTAACCCTCGTAGACGTCCAGCCCGGTGGCGCCGCGAAGCGCGGTGAGGATCTTGGGGTGCAGCGGCGCCGCTCCCGACGTCATCCGCCGGACGGTGGAGAGGCCGGCCCCCAGTTCGTCGGGGTCCATCGCGGCGAACTCGGCGTACATCGCGGGCACGCCGGCGATCGAGGTCACCCGGTGCTCGGCGCAGTCGGCGAGGGTCCGCTCGGCGAGGAAGCGCTCGGAAAGGATCGCGGTCGCGCCCACCGACGTGGTCTGCAACAACCCTGGCCCGAGGCCGTAGACGTGGAACAGCGGGATGGTGATGAGCACGCGGTCGCCGTGCACGAGCGGCGTCGGGACGATCCGGCTCAGCTGGTCGAGGTTCGCCAGCAGCGCCCGGTGCGACAGCATCACGCCGCGCGGCGGGCCGGTCGTTCCGGAGGTGTACGAAATGACCGCTATGTCCTCACCGGCCCCGGCCGCCTCGGCCGGTTCGACTGCTCCATTCGAGGTAACAGGTGGTGAGAGGCTTGTCACTCCATCGAAGAGTTCCTCGGTCGGTTCGCGTTCGAGGACGAGCCGCGCGCCGCTGTGCTCCAGCAGTCCGTTCAGCTCCGCCAACGGAGCCTGCGGCGAGATCGGGACGACCACCGCGCCCGCCCGGAGTGCCCCGAACAACGAGACGGCGAACGCGGCCGACGTCGGCAGCCGTAAGGCCACCCGGTCGCCACGCTCGATTCCCGCGTCGAGCAGGGCACGGGCCAGCGCGTGGGCGGCGTTGTCGAGCTCCGCCCACGTCAGCGAGACCCCTTCGCCGGTCTCGTGGACGGCTGCCTTGCCGGGCCACTGTCGGGCGGCCTCGGCGAGCAAGGTGGGCACGCTTCGTTCGGCAACCTGCTCCGCGTTCAACTGCGAACCTCTTCCCTCGGTGAACGGCGTTGTCAGTTTGTCATCTCCACCACCGTCATGGGTGCCACTCGCTTTCGTCGCAGTTCCGTGACCCAGGCACCGCTACCTACTTCGCGGTAACTAGACGTATGCTGCTGATCGTCGTCGAGTGGTGTTGATCACTCGATGGTGAGAAAAGGAGTCCGGACGTGCAGATCTTGCAGGCCCACGCGGCCGTGGGACATGCGGGCCGGTCTTCCCTGTCCGGAACGGGAGGTGCACCGTGACCCTTCCCGTGCCGAACCCCGTCTCGATGCTGGCGGGCCACATCCTCCGCCGGAGCGGGTGCCCCTCGGTGCCGTCGTCCAGGCCCAAAGCCGAGGAGAGCACCGACGCCGCGGCCGAAGCCGCGAAGGTCGAAGCGTGGGAGCTGGTGAGTGCCGCGCAAGGCGGCGACACGTCCGCGTTCGGCCGTCTCTACGACCGCTACGTCGATGTCGTCTACCGCTACGTCCTGTTCCGCCTCGGCGACCGGGACCTCGCCGAGGACGTCACCAGCGAGACCTTCCTGCGCGCGCTGCGCCGCATCACGTCGGTGAGCTATCAGGGACGTGACGTCGGCGCCTGGTTCGTCACCATCGCGCGCAACATCATCCTCGACCACGTGAAGTCGAGCCGGTTCCGCCTCGAGGTCGTCACCGACGAGGTCGCCGAGCCGAACGGGGCACCGATCGGCAACGTCGGCGTACAGGCTGTCGCGGGTCCCGAACAGCAGGCCATCAGCCGCGCCACCCGTGCCGAACTGCTGCGTTGCGTCGCCGAACTCGGTGAAGACCAGCGCGAGTGCATCGTGCTGCGGTTCATGCAAGGACTCTCGGTCGCCGAGACCGCGGCCATCATGAAGCGCAACGAAGGCGCCATCAAGGCCCTCCAGCACCGCGCGGTACGCCGTTTGGCACAACTTCTGCCCACCGGTTTGCGTTAACCCGCCGATATATCCACCACCGCCCTCAACGGAGATGCTCCGCATCGCTGCGATGTCCTAATATTCATCCCTCACCGGGCCTTGCCGTAACCCCAGAGCGTTCCCGCTCGTTTCCCAGCCAGACCGGTGTCAGGACCGGGCTGAGCAGATGGAGACTTCGCCGTGGGCGTGCCGGGATGGTCCGCACGGGAGCGAGCGGACGGTGACCGCTTCGCGGGCCTTGTCGACGCCACCGCACCACGGGACGACGAATTCGAGCTGGAACTCGCACTCGTCGGCGGTCTGCGCGAACTGGGCGCGAGTGGCGCCCCCGACGCCGAAACCCGGAAGCGGATCCGCGACGAGATCGCCGGACGCCTCGCCGAAGCCGAGGAGCTGCCGAGGCGGCGCAGTCGTGCCATCGCCAACCTCGCCGCGGCGGCCGTCGCGCTCGTGCTCACGCTGGGCGGCATCACCCTGCTGTTGTCCAAGGACGCGTTGCCCGGTGATCCGCTCTACGGCATCAAACGAGCGGGTGAATCGACCGCGCTCAGTCTCACCTTCGACGAGCAGGACAAGGCGAAGAAACATTTGGATTTCGCCACGAACCGCGTCGGCGAACTCGGCGAACTGACCCGGCAGGGCGCGTCCACCGGCGCCTACTTCACCGGCCTCGCCGATTTCGAGACCGATCTGCGCGCCGGCGTCTCCCAGCTGACGTCGATCGTCACCGATCAAGGCGGCCAGATCCGGCTGTCCGAACTCCGCATCTGGGCGCGACAGCAGTCCGACCGGCTCGGCCTTCAGGTCGGGCAAGCCCCCGCCGGGGCACGCGACAAGTTCGCCGCCGTCCGCGTCCTGCTCGACAAGGTCCAGGCACGCACGACGGATCTCGGCTCCCGCTTGGTCTGCTACACGATCACCACGGGCTCGTCCGACGAGCTGGGCGCGCTCCCGGCAGCCGGTGACTGCGTCCGTGACCCCGGCTCCCCCGACGCTGTCGTGCCGCCCGTGACGCCGTCCGCGCCGTCCTCGGCGCCGACCGGATCGCCGACGCCGACTTCCGCGCCGCCGTCGTCCGGCGTGGACACCGCGGCCCCGACCGGACCGCTCGCGCCACCCTCGGGAAGCACGCCGCCGCCCGTCGTGGCCACGCCCGCCCCAACGACGAAGACACCACCCCCGACGACCACCACACCACCGCCGCCGCTGATTTCGATTCCGCCGCTCATCCCGGGGTTACCGCCGATAATCATTGGCTGACGCTCCGTCGATGAGGGAGGCGCCACACCCGGGACGTGCCGGTAAAGCGATCGCTACGCTGTGCGTAGGCACCTGGGATTCCGGAGGCGGTGTGCGTGTCAGTTTGGCGGGGCAAGGATAAGAGTCAAGAGCTCGAACGGCTGGCCGAGCTCGCGGGCGAGGCGTCGGCCGAGGCCGCCATGGCGACCGCGTCCGCCGAAGCCCTCGAACCGCCCGCGCCGCCCGCCCCGCCGGACCTGACCGCGGCCGCGTTCTTCGACGTCGACAACACCATGATGATGGGCGCGTCGATCTTCTACTTCGCCCGCGGCCTGGCCGCGCGCAAGTTCTTCACGTCCGCCGATCTGGCCGGATTCGTCTGGCAGCAGGTGAAGTTCCGGCTCGGCGGCCGGGAGAACAAAGAGGACATCAAAACCCACCGCGAGCGCGCACTGTCCTTTGTGGCTGGTCGTACCGTGCAGGAACTCACCGACATCAGCGAAGAGATCTACGACGAGCTGATGTCGGACAAGATCTGGTCCGGCACGCGGGCGCTCGCGCAGATGCACCTCGACGCCGGGCAGCGCGTCTGGCTCGTCACCGCGACCCCGATCGAGCTCGCGGCCATCATCTCGCGGCGCCTCGGCCTCACCGGCGCGCTGGGCACGGTCGCGGAGACCAGGGACGGCGTCTACACCGGCCGTCTCGTCGGCGACCTGCTGCACGGCCGCGCGAAAGCACACGCCGTCCGGGCGCTGGCGTCACGCGAAGGGCTGAATCTCAAGCGCTGCACGGCGTATTCGGACTCGCAGAACGACGTCCCGATGCTGTCGGTCGTCGGGACCGCGGTCGCGGTGAACCCGGACGGTGGACTTCGCGACGTCGCACGTGCGCGCGGCTGGGAGATCCGCGACTTCCGGACCGGCCGAAAGGCCGCGAAGATCGGCGTGCCCTCGGTGCTCGGCGCGGGTGCCGTGGCCGGTGCCGTCGCGGCCGGCATGGCCTACCGGCGCCGCTGACACCTCGCCACTCCCGCAATTAGTCCTCTAGTTGCGGTCCTTGCGTGTGCAAGTACCGCAACTAGGGGACCAAACGCGCCGGGGGTCAGCCCCTGAAGACGCTCTTCCGCTGCGAAAGGCGTTTGTACAGCGACTGCTGGATAGACTCCCGCACCTGGTCGGTCAGCGTGAACACCAGCATCGGGTCGTCCACGGCGTCCGCGTCGTAGGTGTCCGTGCGGATGGGCTCGCCGAACTCGATGCTCCACTTCGTCGGCAGCGGGATCGCGCCGAGCGGGCCGAGCAGCGGGAAGAACGGCGTCACCGGGAAGTACGGCAGGCCGAGCAGCCGCGCGAGCAGCTTGAGGTCGCCGACCTTCGGGTAGATTTCCTCCGCGCCGATGACCGACACGGGAATGATCGGCACTCCGGTCCGCAGCGCCGCGGAAACGAAACCGCCGCGGCCGAACCGCTGCAGCTTGTACCGCGACGAGAACGGTTTCCCGATGCCCTTGAACCCTTCCGGCCAGACGCCGACGAGTTCTCCCTTGCGCAGCAGGCGTTCCGCGTCGGCGTTGCAGGCGAGCGTCTGCCCGGACTTGCGGGCGAAGGAGCCGACGAGCGGTACCTGGAACACCAGGTCCGCGCCGAGGCCGCGCAGGTGCCTGCCACCGGGGACGTAATCGTGCACGGCGACGGCGGTCATCAGCGCGTCGAGCGGCAAGGTTCCGGAGTGGTTCGACACGAGCAGCGCGCCGCCGTCGGCGGGCAGGTTCTCGACGCCGAAGGTGTCGACGCGGAACCACTTCTCGAACAGCGCGCGCAGCGGCGGCAGCAGCAAGGTCTCGGTGAGCTCGGCGTCGAAGCCGAACTCGTCGACGGTGTAGTCACCGGTCAGCCGGTCCCGCAGGAACCCCAGCGCCGTCCGGAGCGAGGCCGGGAGGAGGTCCGTGTCGGCCGGGCGGGTCCGGGCGGGCGAGACCCGCGCCGAGCCGGGGAACTCGACGACGGGCGCGTCCGCCCGGCGCTCCCGTTCCAGCTGTACTCGCGCCTCTTCGGACTCGCGAAGATCCCGCTCCGCCTGAGCCGCCCGGTCCGGTTTCTCTCTGCCGGGGCCGCGCAACGGGATGACCTGCGCTTCAGCGCCGCTCACGTCTTTCGCCTCGCCTTCGTGAGAGTTTCGGGGGTCGTTCTCGTGTGGCCTGCTCACCGGTGCCCCGCCTGCCCGGTGGCCGCGGCCACCAGGACCTTGCCGGCGAATCCGGCCAGCCTGCCGCCGTCCACCACGGGCCTGAGCCCGCGGCCGGTGATGTAGTCGTCGAACGCCTCGCGCGTCGTCCACCGTGGCGTGTAGCCGAAGTCCTTCTTGAGCTTCGCGATGTCCACGACCCGGCCGAAGTTCAACAGCCGCACCTGGTCGGCGGAGAAGTCGACCACGCGGGCTCCCCGTAGGACCTTGCCGATCGACGGCACGACACCGCTGGGCATCGGCAGTTGGACCCGGCCGGCTCGCCGGATCGCCTGTGACAGGGTGAGTACCCCTTCCGAGCCGACGTTGAACACGCCGGACTTGTCTTCCAGCGTCGCCTGCTCGAAGACGGCCAAAGCGTCCGAAGCGTGCAGCAGCTGGATCCGCGCGTCGTAGCCGAAGACGGTCGGGACCACCGGCAGCGCGAAGTAGCGCGAGAGCACGGTGTCGATCTCGGGGCTGATGATGTTGGCGAACCGGAACAGCGTCGTCGTGATGTCGGGACGGCGGCGCATGAGCCCGCGCACGTACCCCTCCATTTCGACGGCGTCCTTGGCGTATCCGCTGGTCGAAGTGGGGATGAGCTCGGAATCCTCGGTGAAGACCGCCTGCGAACGCGCTCCCGCGCCGTAGACCGCGGCCGTCGACTTCACCACGAGCTTGCGCACGAGCGGCGAGCGCTGGCAGGCCGCCAGCAGCCGCATCGTGCCGATGACGTTGAGCTCTTTGATCGCCGTGCGGCGAGCGGGCCCGGCCGGATGCACGGTGCACGAGGCGTGCACGACGGTGTCGACCTCGGCCGTGCTGATCACCTTGGCGATCAGCGGGTTACGAATGTCCGCGCGGATGTATTCGGCGCGGCCCATGCGCTGCAGTACCGACTTCTGCGGAGGCGTGGTGTCCACGCCGATCACCCGCTCGAACTCCGGATTGTTGCCGAGTCTGCCGAGCAGTTTCCCGCCAAGGTCTCCCCCGACCCCGGTCACGAGCACGATGTTCGACGGCATAGGACTCCCTGCGGCTTTGGTCGGTTCTCGGACTCGATCACGGAGTCCTGACGACCTCGAGCGCGAACTTGATCTACCGAGCGTGCGCGAACCCGCACTCACTGGAAGCATCGCGCGGCTGCCCTTGAGATGTTACCGCTCATTAGGGGTAGTCGACTCAGCGCTTACATGCTATTAACCGGGCGCTCGCAGAGGGGAGGCACGGCTCACTCGAATGGGCGGACGACGTCCACTAAATGGGAGTGGCCCGCCCAGAAACTGGACGGGCCACTCACCGGCTGTGTCTTACTTGCCGGCCTTCCTACGCTGAACTCGCGTCCGGCGCAGCAACTTGCGGTGCTTCTTCTTCGACATGCGCTTACGGCGCTTCTTGATCACAGAGCCCATCGTGAGCGCTCCTTCCTTCGTCGTCGGTCACGCTGCCCGGCGCAGCGTCCAACGGGTGGAGCGCACAGGCACGAGCGGTCTTCCAGGGTACTCGCGCCCCGGAAGACGCTCTCCGGCGGGCATACTGTGCCCCGCGAAGCGGGCCTCAGCCCACGTCGAAGTACGCGCCCCGCAGATACTCGTGAACGGCCTTTTCGGGCACTCTGAACGACTTCCCCACGCGCACCGCAGGCAACTCGCCCGAGTGAACCAGGCGGTAGACGGTCATCTTGGAGACCCGCATCAGCGTGGCCACCTCGGCGACCGTCAGGAACTGGACCTGACCCACTGAGGGCAGATCATCCTTCTTGTTCGACGGCATGAATCACCGTGCCCTTCGACACGTGTCGCGCCACGCGGCTTCCCCACCTGTGGTATCGACACGCACGTGCTCTCTTGAGAGTAGCGGGACACGTGTGACTAAAGCGACGCGAGTCACCGAGATGGGCCTGTATCCAGGAGCTGAAGGACCCTTTCGCCGCGTCTTAAGCAGCGAAAGCGTCCTTCACCGCTTCCTATGCGGGGAAAGTCCCCTTCAGCTCTCGTGAGCGGCGCCCAGTTCGGTCGAGCGCTCCTTCGCGGCCTCGATGGCGGCCAGCAGCGCCGCGCGGACGCCGTGCTTCTCGAGTTCGCGGATGGCGTTGATGGTCGTTCCGGCGGGTGAAGTGACGGCTTCGCGCAGCAGTACCGGGTGCTCGTCGGACTCCGCGAGCATCTTCGCCGCCCCGACCGCCGACTGGATGATCAGCTGCCCGGCGAGCGCGCGGGGCAGGCCGAGCAGGATCCCGGCGTCGATCATGGCCTCGACCAGGTAGAAGAAGTACGCGGGCCCAGACCCGGACAGCGCCGTGACGGCGTCCTGCTGCGACTCCGGCACCTCGACGACCTGTCCGACGTGCGAAAGCAGGTCCTTCACCAGCGCGATGTGTTCGGCGGTCGCGTACGCACCCGCGGAAACCGCGCTCATCGCCTCTCCGACGAGCATCGGGGTGTTCGGCATGACCCGCACCACCGGGACGCCGTCGGCCAGCCTGCGCTCGTACAGGGCGGTCGGCAGGCCCGCGCACAGCGAGACGACCAGCGACTCCCTGCCGAGCAGCGGCGCGAGGTCGGCGAGAACCGGGTCGATGTCCTGCGGTTTGACCGCGACGACCAGCACGTCGGCTTGGCGCGCGGCGTCGGCGACGGTGACCCCCCGCACGCCGTAGCGCTCCGTCAGCTCGGCCGCGCGCACCGGATACCGCTCGGTGAACAGCAGGTCGCCGGGGCTGTGGCCGCCATGCAGCAGGCCCGAGAGCAGGGCCTCCCCGATCTTTCCGGCACCCAGAACCGCGATCACACTCATGCCTGCTCCTCGTACCGGGTCACTTCACGGCGCATGAGCGGGCACTGTGTCACTGATCCGCTCGCAAGCTCGCTCATGCGGTTCAGCGTGCCAAACCGCCGTCAGCCCCCGGGCGCCGGGGCAAGCGCCAGCTGACGCGCCTGGCAGACCAGCCTGCCCTGCGAGTCCACCACGGTTGCGTCCGAGTCGAACCAGGCCTCGTGCACCGAGTGGGCCTGCACGATCACCCGCAGCCAGCCCGGCGCCGGCCGGGTGCGCAGCAACGCGGTCAGCTGGACGGTCGGCGACCAGCCGACGCGACCGAGGTTGTAGACCACCGGCGGGTTCACGTCCCCCGCGAGCAGGGCGAAGAACGGATCCGGCGGACCGTGCCGCGGCCGGACCCACAGCCGCATCTTCGGCGGGTCGCCGATCCGGCCGTGCAGGTAGCCGGCGCTCGCCGGATCCAGCCGGACCTCGCAGCCCTGCGCCAGGTTGAACATCCCTTCGGACGTCTCACCGGTGACGGGCACCGCGCCGGGCGGGGGCTCCGCGGGCATGGTCGGGACGCCGGTCCACTCCGGACGCCGCATCGGCAGCCGTCCGGTGGTCACCCTGGCCTCGACGCAGCTGCGGCCCCGCTGCTCCAGCAGGACCGCGACGACCGAGGCGCGCCTTCCGACCTTCCGGACGTCGGTGCGCAGCAGCACCGGCCCCACCGCGGGCGGGTGCAGGAACTCCGCGCTGATCGCCAGCGGCTCGGACGGCGGCTCGCCGCGTTCATGAAGGAGCGAGAGAGCGGTCCGCGCCATCAGTGCCATCAGGAAGCCGCCGTGCGGATGCCCGCCGATCGACCATTCCGTGCGCAGTACCGCTGTGAACGTGCCGTCACCCAGTGAGCGCGTCGCACATGCCGCGTCGAAGGAGGTGCTCGTGTCGTCAGCCGCGCTCACCGAGCACTGACCCAGGCCACGAGCCGATCCATCGGGGTGCGGGAGATCAACAAACGCAGCTGGTTCACGGTCGGAACTTTACGTGTACCAGCGCCTCGAGCGCAGGGAGGAATGAATCTCCGCACCTGGGGACGATCTTTGTCACTGACCGAGGTGAAGCCTCGCGAACAAGAGTGACTCCGCGAGATCTCTCGACCGCTGTGCCGCGCCCGGCGAGCGGCGGGTGTTGATCTCCAGCACGACCTGCCCGGAAAAATCGCTGTTCACGAGCTTTTCGAGAAGTTCGGCGCAAGGCTCGATCCCGCGTCCGGGCACCAGGTGCTCGTCCTTCGGGAGGCCCGTGCCGTCCGCCAGATGGACGTGCGTGAGCCCTTTTCCCATCCGTTCGGCGAGCGCGAGGGCGTCCATACCGGCTGCCGCTGTATGGGACAGGTCGAGCGTGTAGTGGCGAAACCCTACGTCCGTAGGGTCGATCGAGGGCCGGAAGGCCGACACGCGCGACGTCCGCGAGCCACCGGGCGGGCGGACCTTGAACATGTTCTCGACGGCGACCTCGATGCCGCTCTCTTCTTCGAGTTCGTCGACGAGGTCCCCGAACGTGTCGCCGTAGCGGCGCTGCCACCGGAACGGTGGATGCACCACGACCGTGCGCGCGCCCAGTTCCAGCGCCGCGTCCACGGACATCCGCAGGCGCACCTCGGGATCCGGCGACCACACGCGCTGAGTGATCAGCAGCGACGGCGAGTGGATCGACAGCACCGGCACGCCGGTGCGGCGCGACCAGCGGCGCAGCGCGGAGACGTCCTGGCTGACCGGGTCGGCCCAGATCATCACCTCGACGCCGTCGTAGCCGAGGTCGGCGGCCATCTCGAAGGCCACGCCCGCCTTCAACGGCCAGACGGACGCGGTCGAGACACCCACCGGAATGCGAGCTGCCATTCCGGCATCCTTCACGAAGCCGCTAACGCGCGACCAGGAGGAGTGCGGCCGGTGAGACCGTCACCACCAGCCCGACCAGCACCGCGAGCACCGTGGTCTGCAGGTCGTCCGCCCGGCGGATCTTGCGGACGATCCACACCAGCGCGACGATCACCAGCAGCGCGGCGACCAGCGCGGCGGCGGGGATGTTCACCCACAGCCAGTTGAAGCCCAGCCAGACCCCGGCGCCGCCGACCACGCCGAGCGCGAGCTGACCGGCGAGCGCCAGCCACTGCTTCCCCGGCGAAGCGTTCTCGGCAGGCTCCTCGGGCTCGGCCTCTTCGACGACGTCCGCGTCCTGCTCGTCGTAGTCGTCTTCGTACTCGTCGGAGCGGTAGCCGTAGTCGTCGCGTGCGAAGTCCGGACCGCCGTCGGGGTACGCCGGGTCGGCGAACTCGCGCTCGTACTCGTCGAGGTCGTCCGACCGGCGGTCGCGGTCGTCGAGCGAATGCGGTGGCACGAACGGCATCGGAGCGGGATGGGGCGGGTGGGAAGACTCCATGATGGACGGCCCGGCGCCGAATGGGTCCGGTTCGGGGTCGGTGTCCGGTTCGACGGGCGCGACCGGGGGCGGTACCGGCGGGATCCCGCCGATCTCGGTGTCCTCGGACTGCACCTTCTGCCTGCGCTTGCGCCATCCGGCGAGCCCGGCGGGCGGCACCGCGGGCTCGACGGGCGCGGGTGCTTCGGATTCGGTGTCGTCGCCGACCGCGGCGAACTGCTCGGTGCTCGGCTCGCCCTTGGGCTGGGCGGGACGAGCGGGCGGACGGCGGCGCCGCGCCGGCTGCGCGGGCGGGGTCGCGAACGCGCCGCTGGCCATCGGCCCCGGCGCTTCCTGGACGTCCTCGGGCGGAGCGTCCGCCCCGCCGTCGAGTCTCGCCGAAAGTCCCGTGGACGGGGGTCCGGCGGGCGGCTCGGGGCGACGGCGGACCGGCGGCACCGCGCCGCGGGTCTCCTCCGGGTCCGCGGGCCGCGAACGGCCGCGGGGGGGCAGGCCTTCGGAATCCGGCGGACGCTGCTGGTAGCCGGACTGTTCCTGCGGCGGAGTCGGCCGGACGAACTGGCCGGACTGCTGCGGCGGACGCTGCTGGTAGCCGCTCTGCTCCGGCGGCGGAGTCGGCCGGACGAACTGGCCGGACTGCTGCGGCGGAGCGGGGCGTGCGAACTGCCCGGATTCCTGCGGCGGCTGGCCTGGCTTCGGCGAGCGCACCGGCGGTGTCTGCCTGGTCGGGGTGGACGCGACGTCCGGCGGCACCGGCAGCGGCGCGGAATCCTGCTGCGGCGGCGGAACGGGGCGCGCGCCCGAGTCCTGGGGGCGCGAACGGCGTGGCGGTCGCGACGGCGGCGGAGGGGTGTCGCCGGACACCCTGTCGATGATCGCCTGCGGCGCGGTGTCACTCACCGAGGGCGCGCGGCGGCCGCGTGGCGGCTCGGGAGCCTCGTCCTCGTCGTCGTCGGCCGCGCGGCGTCGCCTGCGGCGCCCGCCTTCCGGCTGGGCTCCGTGCTGCGCGAGCAGCTCCGCCACGGTCTTCTGGGGCGGGCCGCTCTGTGTTTCGTCCGTCATACCGTGTTGTCCAATGCGCGCTCCAGCCGTTGTGAACCGGCACGCGACGGGGCATCGGCGGCGTCGCGCGCGCTATCCACCGTCATCCGCGTTTCCGTCACCTCTTCACCGTGCCCGTTCTCCTTCGACGAAGTCCAATCGGGCGCTGCCGCCCCCAGTCTCGTCCGCACCATTCGAATGGTCCAGCCGTCGCAGGATGACACCTTCTCGCAGTGCCCACGGACAGATCTCCAGTTCTTCCAGGGAAAGCGCCCGCATGGTGGCTTGTGCGACGAGCGCGCCCGCCACCAGCTGATGCGACCTGCTCGCGCTGACCCCCTCGAGTTGTGCCAGGTCATGGGCGGTCATCCGGGAGATGAACGCGATGAGCTGGCGCAACGCGGTGTCGGTCAGGGTACGGCGCGCGTGCGGCCCACTCGCCGACGGCGCCGCTCCGGTCAGCCTGGCGAGTGACCGGAACGTCTTCGACGTCGCCACGACACGATCGGGTTCACCCAATTTGGCGACCTTCTTCGCGAGTGGGGCGAGCTGTTCTTCGAGCCACGCCGAAGTCGCGATGAGCTCGGAGCGGGTCGGCGGGTCGTGCTGGAACCGCGTCCGGGTGGTCCGGCCCGCGCCCAACGGGAGGGACTCGGCCAGTTCGGGCTCCTCGTCACGGCCCATCGCGACCTCCAGGGAGCCGCCGCCGATGTCGAGCACCAGCAGCTTGCCCGCCGACCACCCGAACCAGCGGCGGACGGCGAGGAAGGTGAGCCGGGACTCGTCGACACCGGAAAGCACCTTCAGCTCCACACCGGTTTCGTCATGGACCTTCGCCAGCACCTTCGGGGCGTTCTTGGCCTCGCGGACCGCCGAGGTCGCGAACGCCATGACCTCTTCGCAACCGAGGCGCAGGGCCGCCGCCTTCGCCGATTCGACCGCCTGCACGAGGCTGTCCGCGCCCGCGCGGCTCAGGTCACCGTTGCGGGTGATCTGCTCGGCGAGCCGGAGGACGGCCTTTTCGGAATGCATCGGGGTCGGGTGGGCGCCACGGTGGGCGTCGACCACGAGCAGGTGGACGGTGTTGGAACCGACGTCGAGTACCCCAAGGCGCACGAGCGTCTACGGTACCCGCCCGCACGTCAGGTCACGAAACCGTAACCGTGATCTGTATCGCAACGGGCGGGGCTGAAGGGGACTTTCCCCGCATGGGATGCGGGGAGAGCGCCCTTCACCGCGTCTTATGCGGGGAAAGTCCCCTTCAGCTCACGTCTCGAACTTGTAGCCGAGCCCACGCACCGTGACCAGGTGCCGAGGCGATCCAGGGTCCGGTTCGATCTTCGACCGCAGGCGCTTCACGTGGACGTCGAGCGTCTTGGTGTCGCCGACGTAGTCCGCGCCCCACACCCGGTCGATCAGCTGCCCGCGGGTGAGCACGCGGCCCACGTTGCGCAGCAGGTACTCGAGCAGGTCGAACTCCTTCAGCGGCAAGGAGACCTCCTGGCCGTCGACGGTCACCACGTGCCGCTCGACGTCCATCCGCACCGGCCCGGCGGTCAGCACCAGCGGCGCCAGCTCGCCTTCGGAGCCCGGCTCACCGCCGCGGCGCAGCACCGCCCGCACCCGCGCGATGAGCTCGCGGGCCGAGTACGGCTTGGTGACGTAGTCGTCGGCGCCCAGTTCCAGTCCGACGACCTTGTCGATCTCGCTGTCGCGCGCGGTCACCATGATCACCGGCACGGCGGAGCGCTGCCGGAGCTGCTTGCAGACGTCCGTCCCGCTCATTCCGGGGAGCATGAGATCGAGCAGGACGATGTCGGCGCCGTTGCGGTCGAATTCCTCGAGCGCCTGCTGCCCCGTTCCGGCCACGGCGGCGGTGAAGCCCTCCTTGCGCAGCAAGAACGCGAGCGGGTCGGCGAACGACTCTTCGTCCTCGACGATGAGAACCCTCGTCACAGGTTTCCTCCATGGTCGGGGCTTTCTTGCCCTGTTGCCACGAGACGGGGTGTCCGCTCGGGGGTCTTCTCCGGCCGGGATGCCGGCGGAGCCTGTTTCGCGGTCGCGGCCGGCTCGGCACCGATGTGCGCGGGGATCCGCAGGGTGAACGTCGACCCGGTGCCCGGACGGCTCCAGAGGCCGACCGAACCACCGTGGTTGGCGGCCACGTGCTTGACGATCGCCAGGCCGAGCCCGGTGCCGCCGGTCGACCGCGACCGCGCCTTGTCCGAGCGGAAGAACCGCTCGAAGACACGCTGCTGCTCGTCCTCGGCGATGCCGATGCCGCGATCGGTCACCGCGATCTCGACCTTCCCGTCGACCAGCCGCCTGCTGATCGACACCGGGCTGCCCGCCGGTGAGTACGCGACGGCGTTCTCCAGCAGGTTCGACAGAGCGGTGACCATCAGCGTCCGGTCGCCCTCGATGAGCAGCCCGCTGGCCGAATCGGTGGTGATGGTGATTTCGGCGGATTCCGCCGACAGTGTCGTCCGGCCGAGTGCTTCGCGGACGACGGCGTCGACCTCGACCACGTTCAGATCGGGCAGCCGCTCGGCGCCCTGCAGCCGCGACAGCGCGATCAGTTCGGTGACGAGCTGGCCGAGCCGGGTCGACTCGCGGAGGATCTTGCCGCCGAAGCGGCGGACCTCCTCGGTGTCCTCCGCGGCGTCGAGCACGGCCTCGGTGAGCAACGCGATCGCACCGACCGGGGTCTTGAGTTCGTGACTGACGTTCGCGACGAAGTCCCGCCGGACGGCTTCGAGGCGGATGGCCTCGGAGTGGTCGACGGCCTCGACCACGGTGAACCCGTCGCCGAGCGGGCGGACCTCGCCGAGGACGGCTTCGGGCTGGCGGCCCCTCGCCTCCACCGGGGACAGGTCGATCTCCATCGGGTCGTCGGTCTCGACCACCTGCTCGGCGGCTTTGCGGGCCCGCGGATCGGCCTGGTTGACCTTCACCAGTCCCAGCTCGTAGGCGCGCGGGTTGTGCAGGACCATGTCCCCGAACTTGTTGAGGACGACGACACCGTTGTTGCTGGACCGCACGAGGCGTTCGAGCAGTTCGGCGACGGTGGGTCCGGTCGGGCGCCGTTCCTCGCGGCGGGCGCGGCCCCTCGCGATCAGGAAGCCGACGACCACACCGACGATCAGTCCGCCGACGGCAAGGGCGAGTGCAACAGGCGTGGTCACAAGGGGATCGTAAGGGCGTGGGTAGTCTTTTGGCCTAGTCCCGGCCGCGTACTCGTGATGCCTATGACACCTGGGGACACCCTGTTCGCCTGCAGGTCAGGCGCCGTTCATGTGACCGATCCCATGTCGAGATCTCCTGGGTGAGGCGGATCACCCGAACCGGGGACACCGGTGGCGGCTCGCGTCCGGATCCCTACTTTCGTCGCGACTCTCCGCCACCCGCGTCGCCCGCGCGCCGGGAAAAGCGATGTTCCCGTCACGGCGGCCGGGGAATGTTGGAAGACTGTCGCGGTGGAACTCGTCAGTGACATCTCCCTGATTCGCGGAGAAGAAGAGCTGTTCGACCGGACGGCTCATCTGTTCGTCGCGGCGACCGACATCGCGTGCGCGGCCGACGATCTGTACACCTGGGCGCTTTCCCGGCCGTCGCTCACCCGGCAGGGCGAGCGGCTGGTGCGCGACAAGCGGATCCGCAAGCTGTACCGCCCCGGTGTCCTGCTGAACGAGCAGACCGCGCGGCACCTGCACCACCTCTCCGGTCTCGGCGCGCAGATCCGGATCGGGACCGAGGAGATCAACGAGACGATCCTGCTCGACGAGCGGGTCGCGATCATGGCGGGCGACGAGGGCAAGGCAGTGCGCTCCTACAGCGTCATCTCGCGCCCGGAGCTGGTCCAGGGCATCCTGTCCCTGTTCGAAACCGCCTGGCAGGCGGCCGCCACACTGGAGACCTTCGACGCGCGGTTCGCCGACATCCGGATGGAGGCACCGCAGATCCTCGAGTTCCTGACCACCGGCTGCAAGGACGATAAGGCCGCGAAGAGCCTCGGCATGGGTGTGCGCACCTATCAGCGGCGCGTCTCGGAACTGCTGGTCGCGCTCGGCGTGACTTCGCGGCTCCAGGTCGACGCGCGGGCGAGAGAGCTCGGCCTCCTGTGAGGCGCTGGGCGGGATTCGCCGTGCTGCTCGTGCTCGCGGGCTGCACCACCACCGTCTCCGGCACCGCCAGCCCCGAACCCGCGAGCCCGCCCTCGAACCTCGCGCTGGTGAACCCGGCGGGCACGGCTTCGGTGCTGACGTCGGTCAAGAAAGCCGTCGAAGCGGTGTTCTCCTACGACAGCACGGCCCTGCCCGCCTATGAGAAGGCGACCACCGAGAACCTGACGCCCGCGGCGCGCGAAGAGATCGCGAAGCTGCTGGCCGAGGTCCGGAACTCGGCGGAGCCGATCAAGCTGGTGACGCGGGTGATCGTCTCGGCGGCCGTCGAGCAGACGGCGGACAAGGCGCAGGTGCTGACCGTGCTGGACCAGAGCAGCAGCCGGGCGGGCACCACCAGCAAAGGCCTCGCTTCGGTGCTGCTCGCGGTCGTGCGCGAGGGCGACCGCTGGCGGATCGGCGAGGTCAAGGTGAACCCGGCAGGGTCGCCGCTCGCCCCGGAGAAACCGGGCGTGGGAGACCGAGTGATCGCGAGAGTGCGGGACTCCGCGCGCGACGGCGCTCTGCGTGTCGCGGAGGTCCTGTTGAGCGTGAATCCGGCCGATCCCGAAGGCAGCTTCGCCCGCTACGAGTCCGTCTCGACCGGACAGCTGCTGACGCAGTTCCAGCAAGGCAAAGCGACTCAGGTGAGCCAGATCCGGGCCGCGGGCACGAAGTCGTCGATGGCGCCGAACCCCGTCGCCGCGGTCATGGAGGTCGTGGACGACAAGGCGAGTGTGCTGCTTTACGCGGCGACGAACGTCACGGACGCGGTGGGCCAGGTGACGAAGAAGTACCTGCCGATCGTCCTGCGCCTGCGGCACCTGCCGGAGGGCTGGAAGGCCGCCGGTGTCGAGACGGTCCAGCCCCTCCCCTGACGCAATTCGTCCTCTGGTTGCGGTGATTCGAGAGCGAACTACCGCAACTAGAGGACGAATTGCGAGAGGTCAGCGGCCCTGGTTCGCCACGGCGGCCGCGGCTTTCTTGGCGGCTTCCGGGTCGAGATAAGTACCGCCGGCGGTGACCGGCTTGAGGTCCTCGGTGAGGTCGTAGCGCAGCGGGATGCCGGTCGGGATGTTGAGCCCGGCGATGGCGTCGTCGGAGATGCCGTCGAGGTGCTTCACCAGCGCCCGCAGCGAGTTGCCGTGCGCGGCGACCAGCACGGTCTTGCCCGCGCGCAGATCCGGCACGATCGCGGACTCCCAATACGGCAGCAGCCGCGCGACGACGTCCTTGAGGCATTCGGTCAGCGGGGCGGAGTCGCCGAGGTCGGCGTAACGCGCGTCGCCCGCCTGGCTGAACTCGTCGGCCGGGTCGATCGGGGGCGGCGGGGTGTCGTACGAGCGGCGCCAGAGCATGAACTGCTCCTCACCGAACTCGTCCAGGGTCTGCTTCTTGTTCTTGCCCTGCAGCGCGCCGTAGTGCCGCTCATTGAGGCGCCAGTCGCGCCTCACCGGGATCCAGTGCCGGTCGGCGGCGTCGAGCGCCAGGTTGGCGGTCGAGATCGCCCGGCGCATCAGCGACGTGTGGAGGACGTCCGGCAGCAGGCCGGACTCGGCGAGCAGCCGCCCGCCCTTGCGCGCCTCCTGCTCGCCCTGCTCCGACAGCGGCACGTCCACCCAGCCGGTGAACAGGTTTTCGGCGTTCCACGTGCTCTGCCCGTGACGCAGCAGCACCAGAGTCCCAAGCTCAGCCATGGGGTTCAGCCTGCCAGAGCAGGCGGAAGCGCCGGTCAGAGGGCCGGGATCTACGGAGAGTGCATTACCTGCGAGTAACACCTTCACCCGTCCAGAAGACGGGTTGCCAACAAGTCCCGATCTCCGGAAATCAGGCTGCACTCCGTTATCCCGGTTTTCGAATTTCACTCTAACGGAGTAACCAGTAGTCTTGTGATTACAGGTGGAGATCTGACAGTTTGACTAAGTCCCGCGCGGCCGGATTCCACGCACTCCCCGGCTCGCCGCGGGCGACGACCGCGACTCGTCTCCCCCCTGCCGAGTCGCGGCGCCCGCCGGCCCCGTTGGCATCCCCCTCGTCACCGGGTCCACCTTGGCGGGAACTTCAGCGGGGCGGCTCGAGATCGCGACTCCCCCCTCCCTCGAGCCGTCCCGCCTAGTCTTTCCCGGGCCCGCGCGGGCTTGCCCGCCGGAAGGGTCCTTCCCACGCCACCGTGGTGACTGGTGGACCACTGGGGCGACCTGCCGAGTGTTCCGAGTCCGTGAAGGACTCCTTGAGGGACTCTGGGTCCCTCAAGGAGTCCTTCACGGGCCGCGATCCTGCCTTCACCGGCGCCTTGGATACCTCAGTCCAGCGGTGGTGCGGACGGCAGATCCGACGCCGTCGCCATCGCGGGCGCCGCCGGACGGCGCCGCTTGCGCAGCCACCACACCAGCGCGACCGCGGGAATACCGAAGACGAGCAGGAACGGCGCCATCGCCCCGAGCACGACTAGCAGGCCGCCTCCGAAAGTCAGGAACGCGTCCCAGCCGCCTGCCAGCCCGTCGAGGAACCCGTTGCGGGACTCTTCCGCGACCACGACTTCCTCGGCCTTCACCTGCAGGGAAATAGTCGACATGGCGACACTTCCGGCGAGGCTCTCGCGACGCTTCTGAAGCGATTCGAGTTCGGCTTCACGGTTCGTCAGCTCACTCTCGACCGAAGTGATCTCCGCGACCGACGTCGCCCTCGCGAGCAACGCGCGGATGCGCTCGACGCTCGCCCGCTGGGTGGCGAGCCGGGAGTCGACATCGACGAGCTGCTCGGTCACGTCCGTCGCGGTGGCCTCTCGCCGGACCAGCTTTCCCAGCTTCCCCAACTGGTCCAGCACACCGTCGAGGCGTTCGGAGGGGACGACGACACTGATCGTCGCCCGCTTCTCCTGGGTGCTCTCCTGCCCGGTGTAGCCGGCGGCGCCCTGCGTGATGACGCGGACCTGCGAGATCAGGTCGGCCACGTTCGGCGTGGTGAGCTCCATGCTCGCCGTGCGCACCAGTTTGCGGTCGGTGACCCCCGGCTGCCCGGCGGGCACCGGCGCCTTCTCCTGCCCTGCCTTGCCGCCTTTGTCCTGATTCGGCGCGCCTTGGTTCGGCACCGCCTGCTTTCCGTCGGACGACATCGGCATCGCGGCGGATTCGCCGCCGGAATCGTTCGCCGAGCAGCCCGCCAGTGCCAGCACGATGCCGGCGGCGGCGATCCATCTCACTCGCTTGCGCATAAGTCCTTCTCCCTCCAGTGCTGCGGAAAGAGACGGAGCGGACTTCAGTGCCGTTGCACCGTTCGGGTCACGAGTCGGTCAAGGCTCCGGGCTCGTGTCCGTTCGCGGGCTCGACGAGGTGCTTGAACGCCTGCAGGTTCGCCAGCGACTCGCCGCGCGACACCCGCCAGTCCCATTCGCGTTTGATCGACTCGGCGAACCCGAGTTCGAGCAGCGTGTTGAAATCGCCGTCGGCGGCCTCCAGCACCTGCCCGAGGATCTTGTCCAATTCGGACTCGGTCACCGTGTCCAGACCGAACCGGCCGACCAGGTAGATGTCGCCGATGGCGTCGACCGTGTAGTGCACGCCGTACAGTTTCGCGTTGCGGCGCAACAGAAATCGGTAAACGTCCTCATGGGACTCATCGGGACGGCGGCAGACGAAGGCCTCGACGGAGAACGCGTGATCCCCGGCGACCAGCCAGCAATTCGTCTGCAACTTCTTGGTACCGGGCAGCGTGACGAAGTACCTGCCCTCGCCACGCCTGTCGTACTCCAGGCCCGCGTTGTCCAAAGAGGACCGCAAGGTCTCGTCGAGCGTCAAACCGCCACCTCCGCGCGCTGTTCGAGGGCACGCCGGAACGCGCCGGTCGCCTGAGCGTACGTGTCCAGCAACCGGTCCGTCGTACGGCGCCAGGAAAAGCGCTGCGCGTGGACGACGGCGTTGGCCGAAAGTTCGGCACGCCAGCCGGGCCGCAACGCGACGTTCGCGAGCGCGCCGGCCCACTCCTTCGGATCGTGCGAAGGCACCAGCAGCCCGGAAACGCCGTGCGGGACCGCGACCGGCAACCCGCCGACCTCGGCCGCGATCACCGGTGTCCCGCAGGCCTGCGCCTCGAGCGCGACCAGTCCGAACGACTCGTTGTAGCTCGGCACGGCGACGACGTCGGCCGCGCGGTAGACGTTGACCAGCGATCGGCCGGGCTGCGGCGGCATGAACCGGGTCTGCTCCTCGATGCCGAGGGAGACGGCGAGTTCGCGCAGGGCCTGCGGCTGCTCCAGCCCGGTCCCGGACGGACCGCCGACGATCAGCACGACCAGCCGTGCCGCCAGCTCCGGCCGCTCGCGCAGCATTTCGGCCGCGGCCAGCAGGAGGACGTCCGGTGCCTTCAGTGGCTGGATCCGGCCCGCGAAGGCCAGCACGATCGCGTCCTGCGGCAGGCCCAGCGCCCGGCGCGCCGCCGGGCGCGAACCCGGCGTGAAGCGATCCAGGTCGACCCCCGGCGGGATGGCGTGCACGGCGTGCGGGTCGGCGTCGTACAGCTCGATCAGCTCGCGGGCTTCGACGCGGGTGTTCGCGACCAGGCAGTCCGCCTCGGTGACGACCTGCTCTTCGCCGATCACGCGGGTGCGTGGCTCGGGGGTGTCACCCTCGGCCAGCGCGGCGTTCTTGACCTTGGCCAGGGTGTGCGCGGTGTGCACCAGCGGTACCCCCCAGCGGTCACGGGCGAGCCAGCCCGCCTGGCCGGAGAGCCAGTAATGCGAATGGATGAGGTCGTAGTAGCCCGGTTCGTGGAACGCCTCCGCCCGCAGCACCCCGGCGGTGAACGCGCACAGCTGCGCCGGCAGCTCGTCGCGTCCCAGCGGCTCGAACGGCCCGGCCGGGATGTGCCGCACCAGGACGCCGGGCGCCAGTTCGGCGACCGGGGGCTGGTCCGAGGACGTCGCCCGCGTGAACACCTCGACCTCGACGCCGCGGCGGGCCATCTCGGTGGCCGTCTGGCTCACGTAGACGTTCATCCCGCCGGCGTCGCCGGTACCCGGCTGTTCCAGCGGAGAGGTGTGCAACGACAGCACCGCGACGCGCCTTGGCGCGGCATCGAACCCGTGCAGAGGGAACGTCACCTGGTCAACACTCCTGAAGTCCTACTGATCGGCGAACCCGCGCAGCAGATCACCGAACTCGTCCGCTGCTTCGGCGAACGGCAGATGCCCCACCTCAGGTAACCAACGCAGGACAGCCCCCTGAATCTTCCCGGCCGCGTATTCCGCGCAAGTCGGATCGATCACAGCGTCCGCGAGACCATGGACGATCAGTGTCGGTTTGTCCAGATCGCGAAGAACGTCCTCGCTACCGACGTCGCGCCGGAACAGCGCGGAGCGCACCGAAGGCGGTGTCGAGAGGCAGGCGCCGAGCAGCGATTGGGTCAGTGTCCCGGACACCGGCGAGGCGGTCATCCGCGCGCTGAACTGCACCAACGCGGGGATCGCGACCGCCGGATCGTCCGACAGCACCGCCGGGATGGCCTCACGCATCGCGGGGCCGACCTTGCCGCCGGGCCGGTTCTTGCCGATTTCTGTGATCGCGCCCACCAGCACGACACCACCGAGCCGTGCGGAACCGTGCACTCGAAGGAAGTCGGTGATGACGAGCCCGCCGTAGGACCAGCCGACGACGATCGCGTCGTCACCGGCGAAGTCGAGCACGGAAGCGAGGTCTTCGGCCCAGACCCGTGGGTCGTCGTAACCCGCCGAAGGGACCTCGGAATCCCCGTGACCACGCAGATCCATCGCGACCAGGCGAAACCGCTCGGAGAGCGCGGGATCGGCCATCTGGGGCGCCCAGGCCTTGGCGGACTGGGCCCAGCCGTGCACGAACACGATCGGACGGGTGTTCTCGGCGCCTTCGACCCACAGGCCGATCCGCGTTCCGCCGTAGCCGACTACCTCGGTCTTCATACCCGCACTTTATGGGCCCGCGCGATGCTCGTGAGTGCCAAGGACGGTTGGAGCCGGGCGTATTTCAGGCACCTACGCTGGGTGCTGGTCCGTGAACACCGTCTCCGGCCTCGGTAAGACCACCAGTCACTACGGCCGGCCCCAGCGACCAGGGCGGCGACACCGCGCGGGTCAGCGCGGTCGTAAGTGGCCATCAGAGAGTCGAACCGTCCTTGCCACTCAAGAGACCGAAGGACTACTTGATCGCCGACAGGGCCTTCCAGGACTTCCAGTCGTAGAACCAGTTCTTGACGTCCGATTTGATCGGGCTGCTCAGTTTCGAGCCGGTGATCTCGACCGGGTCGCCGATCATCGCCGAGTCGAAGTACTTCTTCGCGTCAGCCTCGAGCAGGTTCACGCAGCCGTGCGAGGTGTTGGCCTTGCCGATGTTCGAAGCGTTGTCCTGGTTCTCGTGGATGTATTCGCCGTTGTTCGAGATCCGGCAGGCCCACTTCTTGTTGACGTTGGTGTAGCCGTAGCGCGCGTTGTCGAAGCGGGCCGTCGGCTCCTTGGTCATCACGATGAACGTGCCGTTGGGGGTGTTGCGCTGGACGTCGCCGTCGAGCCCGTTCGAGCACGGGTAGCTCGCCGACTCCGAACCGCCGCGGTAGACCTTCATCGTGTGGTCCGGGGTGTTGACCTTGACCACCTGGTTGCGGCCGATCTTGAACTTCGTCGTGACGTCGGCCTTGCCGTACGCGCCACCGCCGAGCGCGACGCCGTAGAGCTTCGCCTCGACGTTGACCGTGATGTTGGCGGGCCAGTACTCCTTGGGCCGCCAGTCGACCTGCACCTCCGACAGCCAGCCCCAGGAGCCTTCGACGTCCTTGTCGGTCGTCACCTTGAGCGCCTTCTCGACGGCGGCCTTGTCCTTGACCGGGGACGCGAACTTCACGCTGATCGGCATCGCGACGCCGACCTCGGCGTCGTCGGCCGGGTTCAGCGTGGCGCGAACCTCCTTGGCGGGCTTGACCGTGGTGAAGGTGCCTTTGAGCTCGGCCTGCTTGTTGTCGCTGCCGGTGGCCTTCGCGGCGTACGTGTACGTCTTGCCGTAGCCGAGTACCTCGGAAGCGGTCCAGGTGAGCCCGTCTGGGGAAAGCTCGCCCTTGACGTCCTTGCCCGCATCCCCGGTGACCTTGACCTCGGTGAGCTTGCCGTCGGCGACCTTGACCACGACCGGCGTCACCACGGAGGCGTCCTTGGCGTCGACGGCGGGTTCGGCGGTGATCTTGGCGACCGGCGGCGCCGAGGCCTCTCCTTCGCCACCGCTGCCCTCCGCCTTGGCGTTGCCGCCCGCTTCGCTGGAGCAGGCAGCGGCCAGCATGGCCGCACCCGCGGCGAGCGCGGCCTTGAACACCGTGCGCCGTTCGATCACCGTCAACCTCCCATTGGCCCCCCGCGAGCTTCTACCCGCTCAGCGCTGAGGACCTCTCCGACGTTACCCGCGGCGACGGAACTCACCCTCGCCCCTCACGGGGATAGACGCGCAGGGGTGGCGTGGGGTTGTTCGCGTTTCTCCGGTTTGCATACCGAAACGCCTGGCCTTCGCCCGGCGGGTACCCCGGTCCCCGCGTTTAGTCCTCTAGTTGCGGTCGTTGCGTGTGCAACTACCGCAACTAGAGGACTAAACGCGGGAGGGGTCAGAGTGCGCAGTTGATGAGCAGGGGTTCTGGGTGCAGCGAGACGCCGAAGCGAGCCTCGACGCCGTCGCGCACTTCGCGGGCCAGCGCGAGAAGATCCGCCGTGGACGCCTTACCTCGGTTCGTGAGCGCCAGCGTGTGCTTCGTCGACAGCGACACCCGGCCACCCGGCCCCTCGTGCCCCTTTACGAACCCTGCCCGCTCGATCAGCCACGCCGCGGACAGCTTCGTGCCGCCGGGCGCCGGGTATCGCGGCACGCGCACGTCCTCGCCGACGACGTCCACGATCCCCGCCAGTACCTTCCCGACCTGCGCCTCCCCGATGATCGGGTTGGTGAAGAAGGAGCCCGCGCTCCACGTGTCGTGGTCGTCCGC
The DNA here is from genome assembly GCF_047608695.1 of Amycolatopsis sp. cmx-11-32. Classification (NCBI taxonomy): domain Bacteria; kingdom Bacillati; phylum Actinomycetota; class Actinomycetes; order Pseudonocardiales; family Pseudonocardiaceae; genus Amycolatopsis; species Amycolatopsis sp. cmx-11-32. The sequence continues at coordinate 749,560 of NZ_JADNQN010000001.1, forward strand.
GTCCAGCACCATGCCCTTGCCGCGACGCAGCCCGAGGACTGCTTCGCGTGCTTCGGCCGCCGGGACTCGGTCACCGATCTCGACGCCGAGCGTGCGGGCGAGTTCGGCGTAGCGGATCGGGGCCGACAAGCCGTCATCGGTGACCTTGAAGCGCACCGTGAGCACGACGCCCGCGTCAGTCCCCTTCAGGATCGACGTGCGGTAGCCGAAGCCGAGTTCCTCGGCGGTCAACGTGCGGGTCTCGCGGGCGGCGCGGTCGTAGAGATCGACCGAGACGAGTGACTCGGCCACCTCGCAGCCGTACGCGCCGACGTTCTGGATCGGCGTCGCGCCGACCGAACCGGGGATGCCGGAGAGACATTCCAGTCCGCCGGCGCCTTCGGCGACCAGGCCCTCGACGAAACCGTCCCAGTTCTGCCCCGCCGCGACCTCGACGAGATCTCCGTCACGTGTCCAGCCGGTGTTGCCGACCTTCAGCAACACACCCTCGAAGCCTTCATCGGCGACGACGAGGTTCGAACCGCCGCCGAGCAGCAGGACCGGCTCGCCCGCGTCGTCGGCCTCGCGGACCGCGTCGACCAGGGCCCGCGCCGTCGTCGCTTCGGCGTAGCGCCGCGCCGGGCCACCGAGCCGCAGCGTGGTGTGCTCGGCGAGGGCGGCGTGCTGAGTGGGAGTTTCGGCAGTGCTCACGCCCATGAACGGTACTGTCTGGCGCCATGGCATCCCGTATCGAGCACCGCACAGCCTTCGCCGCCGACCTCGCGAGCGCATGGGACGCGGTGGCGAGCGAAGCCGCGCTGCGTGCCCGGCTGGAGCAGATCGGCGGCGACAACGCGGAGCTGCTGGAGTACGTCCCGGCCGAGGACGGGGTGCGCTACAGGCTGCGTCAGGGCATCAGCTCGGACAAGCTCCCGTCCGCCGTCCGGACACTGCACCGGGGCGACCTCGTCGTCGAGCGCGAGCAGACCTGGCGGTCCTCCGGAGCCGGATACACCGGCAACGCGACGGCGTCCGTGCAAAGCGTGCCCGGTGAGATCACCGCGAAGACGTCGCTGACCGGCGAAGGCGAACAGACGACGCTGGTCAACAGCGGCCAGGTCAAGGTGCGGCTCCCGTTCGTCGGCGGGAAGCTGGAGACCGTGATCGCCGAACAAGTCACCAAACTGCTGGAACGCGAGGCGGAATTCGTCGCGAAGTGGCTGGCCGAGCACTGAAACCGGTCGGGGCACCGACACGCGGGACGACCAACCCCAACCGGCTCCGCCGCGTGGACCGGTGGCTCGCGAGCGACCCGGCCGTGACGCGGCTGCTGCGCCGCGCGGACGAACCGCTCGTGGTCGACCTCGGCTACGGCGCCTCACCGGTGACCACGGTGGAGATGGCACGCCGGCTGCGCTCGGTCCGGCGCGGCGTCCGCGTGCTCGGCCTGGAACTGGACGCCGAACGGGTCGCCGTCGCGCAATCCGCCGTCGACCGGCCGTGGCTGGACTTCCGGCGCGGCGGCTTCGAGCTCGCCGGGACGCGGCCGGTGCTGGTGCGCGCGTTCAACGTGCTGCGGCAGTACGACGAGGCCGAGGTTTCGGGGGCCTGGTCGCGGATGCTGGACGCGATGGCGCCGGACGGGCTCCTGGTCGAGGGCACCTGTGACGAGATCGGACGGCTGAGCACCTGGGTCGCCGTCGGGCACGACGGCCCGCACGCGCTGACCTTGTCAGTACACCTCGCCAGCCTGGAACGTCCGTCCACAGTGGCCGAACGCCTGCCCAAGATCCTCATCCACCGCAACGTTCCCGGCGAACGCGTCCATGACCTACTGTCTACTCTGGACATCTGCTGGGCGACGGCGGCACCGCACCAGAACTTCGGCGCCCGTGCCCGCTGGGCGCATACCGTGCATCTGCTCACCGCCCGGGGCTGGCCGGTGCTGAACCGGCCGTCGCGGTGGCGGCTCGGCGAACTCACCGTCCCCTGGTCCGCCGTGGCGCCCGGCTAGGAATTCATCGGCCGAACCCCGCTCCGTCACCCCAAAGCGACCTGCGGTGATCACCATGGGACCGTGGAACTGCTGGAGTACGTCACCGAGCTGCTTCGGGGCTCGCTGGGATCACCCTGGCTGTGGGTGATCGTGTTCCTCGTGTCCGGGTTGGACGCACTCCTGCCGTTCATGCCGAGTGAGACGACGGTCATCACCGTCGCGGTCCTGATCGGCCCGGATCCGCCGCGGCTGGCGCTGCTCGCCGCGGTCGCCGCGCTCGGGGCCTGGCTCGGCGACTGCCTCGGCTACACCGTCGGCGCCGCGGCCGGCCCGCGAGCGCTGTCGCGCCTGCAACGCGGTCCGGACGGGATCCGGCGCTACGAATGGGCGAAGATCCAGGTGCAGCGCAACGCCGTCCCGCTGATCCTCGCCGCCCGCTACCTGCCCGGCGGCCGCGTCGCGAGCGGGCTCGCCAACGGCAGCCTCGGCTACCCGCCGCGCAAGTTCATCCCGCTCGACGCTCTCGGCGCGAGCATCTGGGCGGTGTACAGCGTCCTGATCGGTCTCGTCGGTGGAGCGGCCTTCGCGGACCAGCCGGAGAAGGGCCTTCTGCTGTCCTTCGCACTCGGGTTGCTGCTGGTCGCGGCGATCGAGGTCGGGCGGCGGATCCGCGTGCGCATCCTGACCCGGCGCCGCGCCGCGGCCGAGACCGGCGACAATGGAGTGCGTGTCGAACCCTGAACGCCGCTACGTGATCTCCTTCGGCTGCCCCGACCGCACCGGCATCATCGCCCGGATCTCGGGTTTCCTCGCCGAGCACGGCGGCTGGATCGTCGAAGCGGCGTACCACACGGACCCGGACACCGGCTGGTTCTTCACCCGCCAGGTCGTCCGCGCCGACTCGCTCCCGTTCGACGCAGCCGAACTGCGCACACGCTTCGCCGACGTCGCGAAGTCACTTTCGGCCGAGTCGAATTGGCAGGTCAGCGACACGGGTGAGCGCCGTCGCGCGGTGATCCTCGTCTCGAAGGCCGGGCACTGCCTCTACGACCTTCTCGGCCGCGTCGCGTCCGGGGAGCTGGACGTCGACGTCGCCGCGGTCATCGGCAACCACGCGTCGCTGGGCGACATCACCCGCGCCCACGGCATCCCGTTCCACCACGTCCCGTTCCCCACCGGTGACGCCGCCGCCAAGGCGTCCGCGTTCGCCGAGGTCCGGAAACTGGTCGACGAGCACGACCCGCACGCCGTCGTCCTCGCCCGGTTCATGCAGGTCCTGCCCGCGGAGCTGTGCGAGGCCTGGGCCGGACGGGCGCTCAACATCCACCACAGCTTCCTGCCGTCGTTCGTCGGCGCGCGGCCGTACCACCAGGCCCACGCCCGCGGGGTGAAGCTCATCGGCGCGACCTGCCACTACGTCACCGCCGACCTCGACGCGGGCCCGATCGTCGACCAGGACGTCATCCGGGTCGACCACGGCGACTCGGTCGACGACATGGTCCGCAAGGGCCGCGACATCGAAAAGGTGACGCTGGCGCGCGGGCTGCGGTGGCACCTCGAAGGCCGTGTTCTGGTGCACGGGAACCGCACCGTCGTCTTCTGATGGTTCACTGGGGTCATGGGGACTTCGGAGATCACGGTGATCGAGACGCGGGAAGCGCTACGCGAGCACTTGGGCCACGCCAAGGACACGACCAAAGGGAAGATCCTCTCCCGGATCGACCAGCACGCGCGCACGGTGATCGAGCACTCGCCGTTCTACCTGCTGGCGACGGCGTCGTCCGACGGGACCTGTGACGTCTCCCCGCGCGGCGACCCTGCCGGTTCGGTGCTGGTGCTCGACGAGAAGACGCTGGTATTGGCCGACAGGCCAGGCAACAAGCTGCTGGACAGCCAGACCAACATCCTCGAGAACCCGCACGCCGGGCTGTTGTTCCTGGTGCCGGGCATGAACGAGACGCTCCGGATCAACGGCCGCGCGAAACTGGTCGCGGACGCGCCGTTCTTCGACGACCTCGTGGTCAAAGGCAAACGGCCGCGGCTGGCGATCATGCTCGAGGTCCAGGAGCTGTACCTGCACTGCGCCAAGGCGTTCCTGCGGTCCTCGCTGTGGAAGCCGGAGACCTGGCCGGACCGCTCCGGTATCCCGAGCGCCGGCCGGATATTCCGTGACCAGATGAACCTGGACATCTCGGCGGAGCAGCTCGACGCCGATTTGACGAAGGGCGCGCTCACGACGCAGTACTGAGCATGTGATGAACGGGACTTTCCTGGCGAATTCTGCGAGGAAAGTCCCGTTCATCACCCGGGCGGGGGTCAGACGCGGACCAGCATCTTGCCGGTGTTCGCCCCGCCCAGCAGGTCGAGGAAGGCCTGCGGCGCGTTGCGGATACCGTCCACAATGGTCTCGGAGTACTTGAGTTCGCCGTCAGCGACGAGCGGCGCGACCTCCTTGACGAACTGCGGCTGCAGCGCGAAGTGGTCGCCCACGAGCATGCCGCGCATGGTGAACCGCTTCGCGATGATCGACGCGAGGTTGCGCGGCGCCGCGGCGGGTTCGGTGTTGTTGTAGACCGAGATCATCCCGCAGATCGCCATCCGGCCGTGCAGGTTGATCGAGTCGATGGCCGCTTCGAGGTGGTCACCGCCGACGTTGTCGAAGTACACGTCGATGCCCTCGGGCGCCGCCGTGCGCAGCTGATCGATGACCGGGGCGTCCTTGTAGTTGAACGCCGCGTCGAAGCCCAGCTCGTCGGTCAGCCATTTGACCTTGTCGTCCGTGCCGGCGCTGCCGATGACCCGCTTCGCGCCCTTCAGCTTCGCCAGCTGGCCGACGACGGACCCGACCGCGCCGGCCGCGCCGGACACGAAGACGGTGTCGCCCTCCTTGAACTCCGCGACGTCGAGCAGTCCGGCGTACGCGGTGAGCCCGGTCATGCCGAGGACGCCGAGGTACGCCGTGATCGGCGCTGCCTCGGGGTCCACCTTCACCGCGTGCTTCGCGGCGACCACGGCGTGGGAACGCCAGCCGAGGCCGTGCAGCACGATGTCGCCCGGTTCGAAGTCGTCCACGGTGGACTCGAGCACTTCACCGACGGCGCCGCCGTGCATGACCTTGCCGACCTCGTACGGCTCGGCGTAGGATTTCGCGTCGCTCATCCGGCCGCGCATGTACGGGTCCACGCTCAGCACCTGGTTGCGGACCAGGATCTGCCCTTCGCCCGGCACTGGGATCACGACGTCCGCGATCTCGAAGTTCTCGAGCGTCGGGACACCGTGGGGACGGGAGGCGAGCCGGATCTCGGTTGCGTTCACGAGGTAACTCCAAGTCTGTTGCGAACCACAAGCGGGGCGATCGCCCCGTATTCACGACGGGTACAACAGGCTAACCGGGGCGACCATTCCGATTGTGGCGAGTACTACACGACCTCGGCGAGTTTGCCGAGAACTCCCTCGTAGATCCGCTTGAGGCCACCGGGCGCGAAGGTCTTCTCGAAGAAGCCGCCGATGCCGCCCGCGCCGTCCCAGCTCGTCTCGATCCGCACGAGGCTGCCGTCCGGCACCTCGCGGACGGTCCAGGTGGTGACCATGCTGGAGTTCGCGTCAGTCTCGACGAGGGTGCCTTTGGACGGCTCGGTCACCGTCGCGGCCACGTCGCGCACGCGCTTCGACGTCGCCTGAAGCTTCCAGCTCGCCTTCGTGCCCGCGCCGACGCCACCTTCGGTGACCTCGTAGTCGCGGTAGTGCTCTGTCAGCAGCTTCGGCCGGGTTTCGGTGTAGTCGGCGACGAGCGCCCTGACCTTGTCGGCCGGCGCCTCGATGGTGCGCTCCGCGATGGCCGTGACCTTTCCCATCCCATTCCCTTTCACCCGTGTGCAACGACAGCACCCACGATTCCACCGGGCCTCGCGTCCGGCACGGGCGGCCCGCCCAGAACGAGATGAACGGGACTCTCATCGCAGATTTTGCAATGAAAGTCCCGTTCATCTCACTTGAGGTGGGGCTAGTGTCGCGTGACCCTGCTTGCTTGACGTTTGGTTTCGTTCCTCGGACGGCGATTTCGCGTGATCAGACGGCGGTTACGCGTGATTGGACGGCGATCTCCGGAGATCGCCGTCTGATCACGGGTAAGACCTGCAGGATCACGCGACACTAGATGAGGGACTTTTCCTTCAGCCAGTCCTTCGCGACGTCGCCCGGCTTCTCGCCGTCCGAGTCGACGCGCTTGTTCAGCTCACGCAGCTGCACGGTGTCGAGGGCCTTGCTCACGGCGTTGACGACGGCCGCGAAGTCGGCACCGCGTTCGTCGAGGACCTTCTTGTTCACCGCGGGCACGACGTTCTCGGTCGGCACGATGGCGAGGTCATCCTCCAGCGCCACGAACTGCGGGTCGCCGACGAGCGGGCTCACCGAGTCGACCGGGATGACGGTGACCTTGCCGGACCGCAGCTGCTCGACACGCGGGCCCGCTTCCTGCACGGTCTGGAAGGTGGCCTTCAGCTTGTAGACGTCGGTGAAGCCCTTGAAGCAAGGAAGCCGCTTCTCGCACTCCGGACCACCCGCGACGATGACGTTGTCGACCTTGGACAGGTCGCTGATCTTCGCGAGGCCCTTCTCCTTGGCGAGGTCGGCCTTCACGATGTAGGTGTTCTTGTCCTCCGCCGGCGAGTAGTCCAGCAGGCCGATGCCGTCGGCCTCGAACAGCTTCTTGAGCTGCTCGTGCTCGCCCGCCGCGTCCTTCGCGGCGTCCTTGCCGAAGCCGGTGGTGATGGCGGCGCCCTGGTACTCGGGGATGAACTGCAATTCGCCGGACTTCAGCGCCGGATAGATCAGCTCGCGCGAACCGAGGTTCAGCTTGCGGGTGATCGGATAGCCCTTGGCCTCCAGCGCGTTCGCGTACAGCTCGGCGAGGACCAGGCTGTCGGTGAAGTTGAACGAGGCGACGACGATCGGGGCCCCGCCCTTGCCCTGCGCGGCCGGAGCCGCTGCGTCGTCGCCACCCCCGCAGGCGGTCATACCGAGGACGGCGGCGGCGAGCACCGCGCCCACTCGAACATTCCGTGTCCAGCGCACGTGCACACACTCCTATGACTCGATCAGAGAAATGGACAGTATCCCCGGGTCACGACAGAATCCACATTTTGAGAGTTCCGCCCCGTGTGCTCTCAGAGAGCGGAATCGAGCCGCCCGAACGGGGTAGGGTCGGCCGGTGCGAGCCTCCTCCGTGTTCCCCGTACCCGCCCAAGGCGGGCGGCCGCTGTTCGAATGGCGGTGGGTGGACCGCCATCTCGACGAGATCCTCGATCGGCTCGGTGAGCACATCACGCTGACCGCGGTGGCGCTCGCCATCGGACTGGTGGTGTCGGTCGGTGTTTCCGTGGTTTCGTTGCGTCGCCGGTGGTTCTACGTCGTCGCGCTGAGCACGGCCGGTTCGCTGTACGTCATCCCGAGTCTCGGCGCCTTCGCCGTTCTGGTGCCCTTCACCGGACTGACGTCCTTCACCACCGCGGTCATCCCGTTGGCGACTTACACGTTGCTGATCCTCATTCGCAACATCGTCACGGGTGTCGAGCAAGTGCCCAAGGAAGTCCGCGAAGCCGCGATAGGCATGGGTTTCACGCGTTCGCGGTTACTGTGGCAGGTCGAACTGCCGCTCGCGCTGCCGGTGGTGATCGCGGGTCTGCGCGTCGCGGCGGTGACCACGATCGGGCTCGTGACGGTGACCTCCATGCTCGGCAAGGGCGGGCTGGGGTACTTCATCCGCAACGGGATCCAGACCTCGACCCCGAATCCGACGTCGATCATCGTCGGTGTCGGGCTTTCCGTGGTCCTCGCCGTGGTGGTGGATCTGCTGCTGTGGCTCGGCGGGCGCGCTCTCGCGCCGTGGTCGCGGAAGGCGGCGTCGCGATGAGCATCATCGACCAGACCATCGAGTGGTTCGGCGAACCGAACCGCTGGAGCTGGAGCGATCCTGAAGGCGTCCCGTACCGGACGGTCGAACATCTTCACTTCTCGTTGCTGGCTCTGGTGATCTCGGCCGTACTGACGATCCCGCCCGCGTTGTGGCTGGCGCACTACCGCCGCGCGCAGTTCCTCGCGACGAGCGCGGTGAACATCGGCCGCGCGATTCCCAGCTTCGGGCTGGTGATCCTGTTCTGGTTCCTGGCTTCCCGGCTCGAAGTCGACACGACGTTCTGGCCGTTGATGCTCGCACTCGTCGCCTTGGCGCTGCCGCCGTTGTTCACGAACACGTACGCGGGCGTCATCCAGTTGGAGCAGGAAACCGTCGACGCCGCGCGGGGAACCGGCTACCGCGAGTGGCAGATCATGCTGCGCCTGGAGTTGCCGCTCGCGTCACCGGTCATCCTCGCGGGTGCCCGCGTCGCGTTCCTGCAACTGGTGGCGACCGTCGCGATCGGCGCGATCGTCAACGACGGCGGCGGGCTCGGACGGTACATTGTGGACGGTTTCGCGCTCGGGGATCCGGGCCACGGCGAGATCCTGGCGGGCGGCATCGCCGTCGTCGTACTGGCTTTGGCGTGCGAGGCCGTCTTCGCGCTCATCACCCGAGTGGTGATTCCGCGCGGGCTGGCGATCCAGTCCCGCGCGGAAGTCCGGTCCTGATCCCGTCGTCAGAACGGCCCGAATCCCAAGGAGGAAAACGCGGCGACAAGAGCAGTCACTTCCGGCCCCAAGGACCGATCCGCGGTCACTGGCGGCACCAATTCCCGGATCCGCGCGTACGCCGCCCGAAGGCCGGGCGGCCCGTCACCTGTCGCCAGCCACCGCGCCTGCGAACCCGCGATCAGCTCACAGGCCGTGATAACGGACATCCGCGCGCACGCGTCACGAAGCTGATTCCCGGCCGCCCAGGCGAACGCCTGCACGTCCTCCTGTCCGGCGGAAGTTTCGACGGAGCCCAAGGTGGCCGGCGTGGCCAGCCGCCGCAACGCGTGCAGCTCCCCCACCGCGCGTTTGTGCAGCGGCACCAGCCCCGCCTGCGGCCCCGGATCCACCGCCAGCTGGGCGGGCAGTCCACTGAACCGCTCGTCCAGCAACCGGTGCATCCGCTGGACGCCGACCTCGCCGAGATGCACCAGCGCCGCCGTCACCGCGTCCATCCGCAGTCCGAGTTCGACGGCGTGAAAACCCGTCGTGGACACGAATTCGCCGTCCAGGAACGACGGCGAGTCCGTCGGCATCGACCTGAGCAGGACCTCGCCCAGTTCGTCGGCGACCCGTGTCAGATGGGCGATCGCCCTCGGCGCGACCCGTACGGAAGCGGGTGCCTGCACGACCTCCGGCCGTTCGACGGAACCGTGGATCAGCCCGCTCACTTCGAGAAGCACCGCACGGAGAACCTGATCGTCTCCCGCCAGCGAAGGGCGATAGACCGCTTGCGGCGCACCGAGGACGTCGATCGCGATCGCCGCGGTCAGCGTCTGCAGCTCCACCAGCCGCCGTACCCCGGCCAGTGCGAAAGCCGCCAGCGTCTCGGCCAGTGGCGAACCCTGGATGAGCGTCGCGCCTTCCTTGAGGCCCAGCTCGTACGGCCTCGCCAGCACTTCCGACGCGGGCGTCTCGACGCCGTCGACCAGCACGGTCCCGACACCGAGGAAGGTCTGGAAAGCGTGCGCCAGCGGGATGATCTCGCCAGCGCTGCCCAGTCCCGTCCTCGGCACGGCCGGGGTGAATCCCTCGTTCAGCCGGTCGACGAGGAACGTCACCAGCTCCGGGCTCGCACCCGCCTCCGGCGCGAGGAGATCCCGTAGGCGCATCAGCAGGAGCCGGCGCACCTCGTCGGCCGAGAGCCAGGGCGGACCGCCGACGGCACGGCCGATCAGCAGAGTCCGCTGGTGCCCTTCGGGCGTGCCGAGCGCGACCCCGGCGAGCCGTCCCATGCCGGTGTTCACGCCGTAGACGGGTCGCTCGTCCAGCGCGGCGAGGACTCGGGCGCGATTCTCACCGAGCCTCGCCAGCAGAGCGGGGTCGATCTCGAGAACTTCAGCCTCGAACGCCGAGTCCAAGTCGAAGTCCTTCGTGGACAGTCTCACTCGACGGGGCGCGCGAGACCTTCGATGACCTCGGCGCCGGGCAGGGAGGCGAGAGTCGAGCCCGAGATCAGCAGTTTGCCGCCGCGGACCCCGCTGCCGATGACCAGTTCGGGTTCGTCCGCGACGCGCTGGTCGATCAGGATCGGCCAGCCCTCGGGCAGGCCGACCGGGGTGATGCCGCCGTACTCCATACCGGTGAGCGAGACGGCCTCGTCCATCGGGGCGAAGGACGCCTTGCGCACGTCGAGGCGGCGCTTGATCACGCCGTTCACGTCGGCTCGCGTGGTGGCGAGGATCATCGCGGCGGCGAACCGGACCTCACCGGCGCGCTTGCCTGCGACGACGACGCAGTTCGCGGACGCCGACAGCGGGGAGCCGTACGCCTCGCAGAAGGCGGCGGTGTCGGCCAGTCCGGCGTCGATCTCGACGACGCCGACGGCGTCCGGATCAGCGAGGGAGGCGAGTGCTTTGGCGACGGGCTCGGCGAGCAGGTCCGTGCGCGAGAGGGCGGGAACGACGGTGAGGCTTCCGGCGATGGTCCAGGTAGTCACGCCGTTGAATGTAGCCGCGACGCGCGGCGTCTCCGTCACCAGTTACGGCCGCCGCGTTGGACCTCGATGAGCTTCGGGCGGACGTCCACCAGGTAGACCAGGACCGCGACGAGCGCGGGCAGCCACAGGATCATGCCGCCGCCGTAGAACTCGAAGAGGGTCATCACGACGGTGGACCCGCCGGTGATGAGCATCCAGATGGGTTTGGTCTTGCGGTCGGCGGCCGAATACGCGTCCGCGCGCTGCAGCAGCGCGTGCACGAAAGCGAACAGCCCCGTCAGTGCGCCGCCCCAGTGGATGGCGATGAGGATCCAGGTGGCAACGAACACGAAGTCAGCTTACGTCAAACCGGGCGAATGACCCGGGCCCCTGGTACCGAAGCCGGTACCAGGGGCGTGCGAGTTCACGCGGACCTTACTTCTCGGTCGTCTTCGGCGCGGTGGCCGGCTTCTTGGCGACCGGGCTGCTGGTGGTGCGGCGCACGGGGGCCGTGGTCTTCGGCGCGGTCTTGTCGGCGGCCTTGCGCGAAGCCGAGCGGGTCTCGTGCGCGAGGTCGTCGCCGATCTCTTCGACCTCACCGGCGATGTCGACGGCGACATCGGAGACCTTGCGGGCGGCCTTCTCGCCCACCGAGCGGGTGCTCTTGGTGACCTTGCCGAGCACGGTGTCGATGCGCTCACGGGTGTCCGAGGTCGCGTCCTCGAGCTGCTCGATGGCCTTCTTGACCTGCGGCTGCCCGGCGATCTTGTCCCACGCCTGCTCGCCGGACTCGGCCAGCTTGTTGTACAGCTTCAGCGCGGCTTCGGTGTACTCGTCGATGACCTTGCGCAGCTCGGTCGGGTCCAGCTTCTCGCGGAGGCCCTCGACGTCGTGGGGGAGTTCTTCGATGTTCTTGCGAGCGGTCTCGCCGCTCTCGACGACCTTCTCCTTGGCCTTGTTCACGGCGTCGACGACGGCCTGGCTGGCCAGGTTCCCGGCGCCCAGCGCGGCGAGCAGCGGCGTGCGGAACTGGTCGAGGGCGGTGTTCTTGCGGTCGGTCTTGCTGTTCGTGGCCGTGGTCATGCTGACTCCTTGGATTCGACGGCTTCTGCTTTGACTGGTGCTGTGTCTGTGGTTTCCGCCGGTTCGGGCCTCGCGGCGGCGTTCTCTCGGCGGAACGATTCGTAGACGTCGAGCAGGACCTGCTTCTGCCGCTCGGTCAGCTCGGTGTCGGCGCGGATCGCGTCGCCGACCGGGCCGCCCGTCGGCAGATCGAGGATTCCCGCTTGCACGTAGAGCGCCTCGGCCGAGATACGCAGGCCCTTGGCGATCTGCTGCAGGATCTCCGCGCTGGGTTTGCGGACCCCGCGCTCGATCTGGCTCAGGTACGGATTGGACACGCCGGCGAGTTTCGACAGCTGCCGCAAGGAGATCTTCGCGTTGCTGCGCTGCTGGCGGATGTACTCGCCGATGTCGGAAGCGATGTCCGCGACCTTCTCCATCGGTCCGCCCGATGGGGGCTGATCCCGGGTGGTGTCTGACAACGGTCACCTCCTCGCGACATCTTCGACGCTACGCGCGAGTGCTAGCTATTGCAAGCACTCTGCTTGCAACCATCGGGTGTGTTGCCGCTCACCCCGCTACGGTGGAGGGATGTCGAGTGCGACGCGACTGCGGCGACGCCTCGTCGAGCATCTGCTCGCCGAAGGCGTGCTGCACGACGCGCACTGGACGACCGCGTTCCGCACCGTGCCGAGGCACGTCTTCCTGCCGCGGTTCTTCGTCCCGGCGGCGAACGGCTGGGCCGCGATGGAGAACGGCGACGACGGCTGGCTGAGGCGCGCCTACTCCCCCGAGGTCCTGGTCGTCCAGCTCGACGACGACTCCGGGCTCTGGGAGCGGGCGCGCTACCTCGGCACGCAGCCGGGAACGCCGACGAGTTCGTCCAGCCAGCCGTCGATCATGGCGATCATGCTCGAAGAGCTCCGGGTCGCCGACGGGCACCGCGTGCTGGAGATCGGCACCGGGACCGGCTACAACGCCGCCCTGCTGTGCCAACGGCTCGGCTCGGGGCTCGTGTACACGGTGGACATCGACCCGGAGCTGGTCGACGCCGCGCGCGAGCGGCTCGCGGAAGCCGGGTACGCGCCGTCTTGCGCCGCGTCCGACGGCGCCGAGGGATTCCCTGCCGGCGTCCTCTACGACCGGGTGTTGTGCACGTGCTCGGTGTCGTCGATCCCGCCCGCGTGGCTGGAACAGACGGTGCCGGGCGGACTGATCGTCACCACGCTGAACCGGCCGATCGGCGGCGGGCTCGTCCGGATCGTCGCGGGCGAAGGCGCGACGGGACAAGGGCGCGTGCTCGCCCGCGACGGTCGCTTCATGCCGCTGCGCGCGCACCGGTTCAAGCCGTCGAAGCTGCCGGACGGCGATATCGCTTGGCGGCCGACCCAGCTGCCGTTGGGAGCCATCACCGAAGTCCGCAGCCGCTTCGAGTTCTTCGCCGGACTCCAGCTTCCCGGGGTGTCGACGCTGCGGGACGGCCAGAACGCCGCCCTCGTCCACCCCGATGGCTCATGGGCGCGGCACCGGAAGCGGGGGCGCGAGTTCGAAGTGGCGGAAGGCGGGCCGCGGCGGCTCTGGGAGCTGGTCGAGCAGGCGCGGGAGGACTGGCTGGAACTCGGTCAGCCGTGGCGGGACCGGTTCGGGCTCAGCCTCGACGGCGACGACCAGGTGATCTGGCTGGACTCCCCCGAAGGCAGGACTTGGCCGCTACGACCGTGAAAGCAGGCCTCGCACCCACGTCTCCACGCGATCGACGGCGGCGTCCACCGGGAGGTGGGTGGTGTCGAACACCTCGACCGGCGGATCCAGCGACGGCGCTTCCCGCCGCAGCCACTCGTTGAACTCCAGCATCTCCTCGACCCGATCCTCGTCCCACTCGCGCCAGGCGGGCCGGGCCAGCAAGCGCTTGCGCAGGGCTTCGGGCTCGCTGACGAGCGCCAGGTAGTGGATGTCGGAGAAGAAGACGCGCTCGGGCAACTGCTCGAACTCGGGCGGTGCGACGGTGCCGCAGAGCACGACCGGCCGCCCGTTCTGGTGCAGCATCGCCGCCATTCGCAGCCAGGTCGAGCGGAACGCGGGATGGCCGGGGACGTCGTCGCGCAACGCCCCGGTCCACAGCACGTCCTGCTCGACCACGAGCGCAAGGTCACCGAGGCGTTCCGCCAGACGCGGCCCGACCGTCGACTTGCCCGCCCCGCTCGGCCCGGTCAGCGCGAACAGCGGGAGCCGCCGGAACGGCCACCGGTGCGCGCAGTCCGCGCACACCAGCAGCCCGCTCTCGACGTGTGGCCGTTCGGCGCGATCACCGCAGGCCGGGCAGATCTTGAGATCGAGGACCACGGTCAGTCGAAGAGGCCCTCGAGGAAGCCGCCCTTACGACGCTTGCCCTGGTGGCCGTACCCGTGCGGGGAGTCGGCGTGGCCGCGGTAGCCCTTGGGCGAATCCGCGTAACCGCCACCCCGGTAGCCCTTCGGCGAGTCGGCGTACCCGCCGCGATGCGGGCGCGGCGAGTCCGGCCGTCCGTAATGCGGAGCCGGCGCGTGCCCACCTCCCTGGTACGGCGGAGGCTGATGCCCGCCGTAATGCGAGTTCTCGGCACCGGCGATGGCCTCCAGCTCGCCCCGGTCCAGGAAGATGCCGCGGCATCCCTGGCACTGGTCGATGTGGATACCGTTCTTGTCGACGGTCTTCATGGCGTTCTGACACTTCGGACAAATCACGTATCAGAGGTTACGCATTTTTCGCGCCCGAGGTCAGCAGGCACACAGACAAAACGGGTGACCGGCCGGATCCGCGTAGACCCGGAAGCTCTTCGGGGAGTCGTCGAGCAGCTTCGCGCCGATGGCCAGCGCACGCTCGTGACCGGCTTCGAGATCGGTGACGTCGAGGTCGACGTGCGCCTGCTGCGGGTTCTCCGCCGACGGCCACGCGGGTGGCCGATAGTCCGGCACGCGCTGGAACGAGAACCGCGCGCCGCCCTCCGGGTTCCGCAGAGTCACCCAATGGCCGTCTTCGGCGACCTCGGCCGCCTTCCAGTCGAGCAGCTCGCGGTAGAACTCCGCCAGTGCGACCGGGTCCGGACAGTCGAGGGCCACCGCACCGAAGGTCGGTATCGCACCCATGGTTCAGCCTCCACGATGATCGAGTAACCAGCGAACCGAGTATGCGGGTTATCGCAGCCGATGACAACAGGTCTCGCCCGTACACTGGGCGGGGTGAACACCGACGCGTCCCTGGTGGTCGAGTTTTTGAACACGGTGAACGTCGAACGCGGCTCCGACCTCCTGGACGATCTGGAGACCTGGCAACGCTGGGCCCGCGATCACCGGCTGCGCGCGGATACCCCCGCGGCCGCGCGCGAAACCCGGGACGCGCTGCGCTCGGCGATCGGCGATCCGCGCCTGCCCCGGCTCGGCCTGCGCGCACCGGCGGAGATCGTCCTGGGTCCGGAAGGCCCGCTCCTGGTCGCGGAATCGGTCAGCGAGGCGGTGATGGCGGCGTCGACCCGGCTGACCGTGCTCGGCGAATGGATCCGGCTCAAGATCTGCCCCGCGGACGACTGCCTGTGGGCGTTTTACGACGAATCGCGCAACCGGTCGCGGACGTGGTGCTCGATGCGGGCGTGCGGGAACCGGGAAAAGGCGCGGGCCTGGCGGGCGCGGACGGCGGACGTCTCGACCTGAGCGCTGAAGGGGACTTTCCCCTCATCTCACGCGGCGAAGGGCGCTTTCCCCGCATCGCACGCGGGTAAAGTCCCCTTCAGCCGCCCGCGACCACAACTTCTGGGGTCACCCACCCCCGAGTTACCCCCAGGTGTTGTGCACACCGTTAGGCCAAAAACGTGAAATGTTGTGGATAACCCTGGGGATGACTCCACTTCCTGTGGACAACTCCCGGCGTGGCCTCCAGAGTGTGGTATAAGTGCCGCCGCTCAAAAGAGCAGCTGCGCGACCGCGTAGATGACCAGGCCGGCGAGCGCGCCGACCACCGTGCCGTTGATCCGGATGAACTGCAGATCCCGGCCCACTTGGAGCTCGATCTTGCGCGAGGTCTCATCCGCGTCCCAACGCTCCACGGTGTCGGTGATGATCCCGGTGATCTCGCGGGAGTAGTTGGTGACCAGGTAGGCCGCCGCACCCTCCACCCAGTTGTCCACCTTGGACCGGATGTGGTCGTCGGAGACCAGCCGCCCGCCCAGTGCCTCGAGTCCGGTGCGCACCCGGCGCCGCAGCTCGCTCGACGGGTCCTCGGCGGCGTTGAGCAGCATCTCCTTGGCCGTCGCCCATGCCGAGCCGATCAGCTTCTGCACCTCGTCGTGCCCCAGCATCTGGGCCTTGACCTGCTCGGCGCGCGCCATCACCTCGGGGTCGGTCTGCAAGTCCTGGGCGAACTCGCCGAGGAACTTGTCCAGCGCCAGCCGCATGGGGTGGTTGACGTCGGTCTTCACCGCCCACACGAAGGAGAGCACCTCGCCGTAGACCTTGTCCGCGAGCATCCCGTCGACGAACTTCGGCGACCAGCTCGGTGCCCGGTCCGAGACCACGCGCAGCATCGTCGTGTGGTTGTCCCGCACCCATTCGTAGGCGCGGTCGCACATCAGGTCCACCAGCTTGTGGTGCGCCCCGTCGGCGAACACGCCCGCCAGGATCTTGCCCAGCGGCGGACCCCACGGCTTGTCCACGATCCGCTTGACCACGGCCTGTTCCATGATCGCCTGGACGTCTTCGTCGCGGAGCACCTTGACGGCGGCACGCACGACGGTGGCCAGCTCGGACGTCACGCGTTCGGCGTTCTTCGGTTGCGAGAGCCAGCCGCCGAGCCGCTTCGAGATCTCGACCCGGCTCAGCTTCTCGCGGATCACGGACTCGGACAGGAAGTTCGAGCCGACGAAGTCACCGAGGCTGCTGCCCAGCGCGTCCTTCTTGTTCGGGATGATCGCGGTGTGCGGGATCTTGATCCGCAACGGATGCCGGAACAGCGCCGTCACCGCGAACCAGTCCGCGAGCGCGCCGACCATCCCGGCTTCGGCGGCGGCGCGGACGTAGCCGACCCAGCCCGGCCAGCCCGCGGCCTCGGCCCAGCTGGTCAGCAGGAAGATCACCGTCGCACCGAGCAGGAACGACAACGCGACCATCTTCATCTTGCGCAGGCCACGGCGCTTCTCCTCCTCGGCGGCGGTTCCACCGGGTGGATCGGCTGGGGTCACCTTGGCGGGCGTCAGTTGCTCCACACGCCCATTGTCCGTGAGGATGGCTGATCGTGCGCGAACCTGTCCTCGTACCCCGCCTCCAGCCCTTCACCTCGACCATCTTCGCGGAGATGACGGCACTGGCCGTCCGCCACGAAGCCGTCAACCTCGGCCAGGGTTTTCCCGACACCGACGGGCCTGCCGGAATGCTCGACGCCGCCAAGAACGCGCTGTTCGGAGGCGCCAACCAGTATCCGCCGGGTCCCGGACGGCCGGAGTTGCGCGCGGCGATCGCGCGGCACCGGCTCCGGTACGGCGTCGAATACGACCCCGGTACGGAGATCCTGGTCACCGCCGGGGCCACCGAGGCCATCGCGGCGTCACTGATCGCGCTGACGCAAGCGGGTGACGAGGTCATCGTCATCGAGCCGTACTACGACTCGTACGCGGCCGCTGTCGCCATGGCGGGGGCGGAGCGGCGCGTCGTCGGCCTTGTCGAACGCGACGGCCGGTTCGCGCTGGACGTCGAGGGCCTGCGCGCCGCGGTGTCCGACCGGACCAGGGCGATCCTGATCAACTCGCCGCACAACCCGACCGGAACGGTGTTCACGCGTACTGAACTGGAAGCCGTCGCCGCGCTGTGCGTGCAGCACGACCTGATCGCCATCACCGACGAGGTGTACGAGCATCTGGTGTTCGACGGCGCCGAACACTTCCCACTCGCGACCCTGCCCGGAATGCGAGACCGCACGGTCTCGATCTCCAGTGCGGGCAAGACGTTCAACTGCACCGGCTGGAAGATCGGCTGGGTCTGCGCGAGCCCCGAACTGGTCGCGGCGGTGAAAGCGGTGAAGCAGTTCATCACCTTCGTCTCGGGCGGCCCGTTGCAGCCGGCGGTCGCCCACGCGCTGGACCACGAACTGCCGTGGGCCGAAGAGCTGCGCACGAGCCTGCAGGGCAAACGGGACCGGCTCGCGGCGGGCCTCGCGGAGGCGGGGTTCGCGGTCCGGCCGACCGCCGGGACGTACTTCATCTGCGTCGACGTCCGCCCGCTCGGCTTCGACGACGCCGCGGAACTGGCCTGGGAGCTCCCCGAACGGGTGGGCGTGGCGGCCGTGCCCGTAAAAGTGTTCACCGATCACCCGGAAGAGTGGAACCACCTGCTGCGTTTCGCGTTCTGCAAACGGAATGAGGTCATCGACGAAGCGGTCACCCGCTTACGCAAACTGCGGTGACCCGTCCGATGTCCCTCAGGCCCAGCCGCCCTTTTCGAGAGCCCTTTCGAGCCGGTCCAGACACCGTCTTCGCACCCTGCCGATACTGGCAGGACTGATCCCCAGCTCCCCCGCGAGCTGGGCGTAGGACAGCTCCGGCCGGTGCGCGAGCAGCCAGATCAGCCGCCGGTGCAAGTCCGGTAGGCAATCGACCGCCGCCCACAGCGCGCGGTCGCGTTCGGCGCGGACGACCTCGGCCTCCGGGGTCGTGTCCGGCCCCGGGAGCGGACGCGGTGTTTCACGCCTGCTCCTGGTGATCATCCGGAGCGCGCGACGCCGCGCAGTGGTCGTCAGCCACGCCCGGAGGTTCGCTTCGTCACGCAACACGCCCGGCGCGCGGAGCAGTTCCAGCCAGGCTTCCTGACAGACGTCCTTGGCGTCGGCTTCGCTCAGCCGGTAGGTCTTCAGCGCGCTGAGCACCGCTGCCGAAACTACTTTCACGTCCCACATCGCGGACTCTCCCCTCCCGGCGGCTCGCATCCGCCATCCCGATCACCGAACGCGACTTCGACGGCACGCACCGCAGCGAGGATCCGGAAAAGGTCAGGTCACCGAGGATTTGAGTAGTTCCACCCAGGCCCGGATGACCGCCGGGCACACACCGAGAGTGATCAACTTCGGTACTCCAGGCACCGGAGCCGGTTGCGTCGTTCCGCCTAACGGGCTGGATCGACGGCGGCTGAAGTGAAACACTCCCCTCCGGTGCTAAAACTGGTGCAGCCCCGGGGGAACTGCGACCTGACCGGAAAAGACCCCAAGCAAGATCGAACTCACGCGGAGAACGTGGGTTTCAGGCGTGAACGGTGGTGATTGCTGTGAGTGGTCCGGCAGTCGTGCGTCGTCGCGGCCTCGTGCCCCCGAAAGCGGGAGCGCGAATCCTCTTCGCGGGCGGGCTCGCTCTCACGGGCTGGATCCTCGGCGCCGTCCTGAGCACCCCGGCTTCGGCCGAGGAACAGACTTCCGCGACGCCGGAGACCTCGGTGGTCCAGCCGTCGAACGAAACGACCACTACGCCGAAAGAGTCCACATCGGACTCGAGCAAGGCCGGTACCTCGAAGGCCGAATCACCGCACGAAGAGCCCGTCCCCGCAGAGAGCGAGGAGCCTGAGGCCGCCGTCGAGGAAAAGGCCGTTTCGAGCGCGAGTTCCGTCGAGAAGTCCGCTTCTCTGGAACCGGTCAAAAAGACCGCGAAGCCCCAGGCGGCCAACGGTTTACTGGGCGGCCTCATCGGTGGCGTGCTGAACATCGTCACGAACACGGTCGGCGGCGCCGTCGAAACCGTGGGCGGGGTCGTCGGCGGAATCGGCGAAAAGGTCATCGCGCCGATCGTCATGCCGGGCCCGTGCTGCGATGCGGGCGAGCCGGTGATCCTGCCGGGCGTCGGGGACACCCTCGACCCCGTCTTCGGCGGCGGCTCGGGTGAGTCGGCGAGTGGCTCGGTCACCATCGCCGTGCCCGCCGAGGTCACCACGCCGAGCACGCCCGCGCCGATCACCCCGGACCCGCGTCCGTTCGTGCCCGCCGAGACGCCCGCTCCGGCGACGGCCGTCCAGAACCAGAACCACCACGTCGCCCTGCCCACCCGGGTCAAGTCCCACGACCGGCCCGCTCCGGCGGCGCCCGCCGAGTCCGAGACGCACGTGTCCCCGGACGGCGGCGGCTCTGGAGGCGGCGGCGGTGGCCTGCCGAACACCCCGGTCGCCCCGCTCGCGCCCACGACGAGCGCCCAGCCAGGGCACGACCACTCCGGCGGCGGCCGCGGGCCGCTCGCCGTGCTCGACTCCGGAATCCCCGCCACGCAGCTGAAACTCCTTGGAACCGGCTGCGACCATGAAGGCGAGCGCACCGGCAGGGAAGCCGCGCTTCCCACCACCTCCCCCGACTGACCTGACCGGGTCGCCGGGGAGAACCACGTCCAAACCAAGATCGACTCCGGTTTTCGGCGTCTTCTGAAATCCCTGGCACAAGTCGCTTTTCAGCCTGCCCTCAGTCAGGTTTTCCCGTCTTTCCGAACGGCCGACCGCGCCCGGCCGGTTCGGATCCCGGCCCCGGCGCCGCGCTGCCCCTGCGGCGCCGGGACCAGCACCGGGTGGACTTCGTGGGTTTCTGCTCACCGCGCCGAGCAGGAGCCGGTCAAGCTCGAAGACCACCTGTAACCGCGGGCGGTTCCCGGCACGTCGAGGGGCTGTGCCGGGTAACCGCCGCGGTGCCCGCTTGCGAGGTTTCGGCCTCGGAGCGGGCCGGATAGCCGGTGCGCTGGTCGTGCGGCGCCGATGCCCTCCCTGGAGCATCGGCCGCCCCGCCGGCGCACCGGCTATTTCCGTTTCCCCACCTCCGCGTTTCGTCCTCTAGTTGCGGTAGTTGGCGGTGCGAACTACCGCAACTAGAGGACGAAACGCGGGACTCAGGTGACCTGGACGGCCAGCGGGGCGGCCGTGGCGGGAGTAACGGCCACCGAAGCGGCGGCCGCGCCCAGCCGTCGCACGGCCTCGAAGAGCCGGTCGGCCGGAAGCGCGTACGGCAGCCTTAGCCAGCGCTCCAGTCCACCGTGGACGCCGAACCGGGAGCCCGGCGCCACCTGCACCCCGTGACCCGCCGCCGCGACGGCCAGCCGCGTGCTCATCGGCTCCGGCAGACGGCACCACAGCGAAAGCCCGCCCGGCGGCACAGTGAACGTCCAGTCCGGGCAGTACCAGTTCAACGCGCCGGTCAACGCGTCGCGCAGGGCCCGCGTCTCCTCGCGGCGGCGCGCCAACGCGGCCCCGCCGTCGTCGAGCAGTTCGGCGAGGACGAGTTGCTCGAAGACCGGAGACCCCAGGTCGACGGCGAAACGGGCCGCGACCAGCCTGCCGATCACGTCCTCAGAAGCGCGGATCCAGCCCAGCCGCAGCCCGGCCCAATGCGACTTCGACGCCGAGCCGATCGTGATGCCGAGGTCGCCGGCGAACGCGCCGAGCGGCGGCGGGCCGTCGGCCGGATCGCCTTCGAGGTCCAGTTCGACCAGTGTCTCGTCGATGATCGACGGCGTCCGCGCGCGGCTCAGCGCGGCCGAGAGCCGCTCCCGGCCCGCCGCGTCCAGCCGCAGCCCTGTCGGGTTCTGGAAATCCGCGACGAAGTACGCGAGCCTCGGCGCGGATTGCCGCAGCGCGGCTTCGATGCCGACGACGTCCCAGCCGGTGGCCGGGTCCAGCGGCACCGGTACTCCGATGGCGTGCGCGGCGCCGATGGCTTCGAGCGCGTTCGGGTACGTCGGCTGCTCGACCAGCACCCGGTCACCCGGACCGGCCAGCATGCGCAGGACCTGCACGAACGCGTGATGCGCCCCGTTGGTGATCATCACCTGGTCGGCGTTGGTTGGCAGGCCGCGTTCGGTGTAGCGGCGGGCGATCCGCTCGCGCAGGACCCGCAGTCCACGCACGTGATAGCCGTTCTCGCCGAGGTGGTCCGCCAGCGCCTTCCGCGCGGCGTCCACGGCGGGGACCAGGCCGGCGATGGCGGGCGGGCAGGCCTGGGCGAGGTCGATGAGGTCCTCCCCGGTCGGCAGCGGCACGTCCCGGCCCCGGCCGCCGGGGGACGCGATCCAGGAACCGGCCCCGCGACGGCTGGCGACCAGGCCGTCGGCCCGCAGTTTGTCCAGCGCGGCTCCGATCAGCGTGCGGCTGACCGTCAGTGCGTCGGCGAGCTCCCGTTCGGCCGGGAGTTTCGTGCCGAGAGGGAGCCTGCCGTCGAGGATCAGCAGCTCGACCGCCGCCGCGAGGTCCGCCGCGCCGTGACGAGAACCACTCTGACGCCAGCTCCCCAGTAAAGTGGCCAATTTTGCGCCCGAAACGCGTCCAGTCAGCGGGATCAGCGGTTCCATGAGACCAATTCTTACAGATTGGCCATGGTCAAGAAAGCCACTTACCCCTGATGGTGTATTCGTGGCACTTACACTCGACCTCCGTCCCGTGGGCATCTCCCACGACACCACCCGCCGCTCGTTCCAGCTCGTCGGCGGGCTCGCCCTCTACGGCGGCAGCATGGCCATGCTGACCAGGTCCGGCCTCGGCCTCGACCCGTGGGACGTGCTCCACGAAGGCCTGATGAAGATCACCGGTCTCTCCTTCGGCACGGTCACCGCGTTCGCTTCGGTCGCGGTACTCCTGCTCTGGATCCCCCTGCGGCAGCGGCCCGGTATCGGCACCGTCGCGAACATCATGGTCATCTCGGTCACCGTCGACCTGGTGCGGATCTTCCTTCCCGATCAGCACGTGCTCGGCTGGCAGATCTTCAACCTGGTCGCCGGCGTCGTGCTCAACGGCCTCGCCGCCGCGATCTACGTCGGCGCGCGGCTCGGCCCCGGCCCCCGCGACGGGCTGATGACCGGCTTCGCGGCCCGGACGGGTAAGTCGATCCGCCTCGTCCGGACCCTCATCGAGATCACCGTGCTGGCCGGAGGCTGGCTGCTCGGCGGCACCGTCGGCGTCGGCACGGTGCTCTACGCGCTCGCCATCGGGCCGCTCACGCAGGCGTTCCTGCCCTTGGTCACCTGGCGTGAGCGCGCCAAGAGCTGAAGGGGACTTTCCCCGCGTCTCACGCGGTGAAGGGGACTTTCCCCACGTGACATGCGGGGAAAGTCCCCTTCAGCCCCCGCTAGCTGGCCGCGCGCCGCTCCAGCAGGCGCCGGACGGCGAGGTAGTCGATGCCGCGCTGGGCGAGGACGTCGGCGGCCACCCCGGGGAGCGAGGTCAGCGCGAGCAGGATGTGCTCGGCGTCGATGCGCTTGTCCCCGACGTCGATGGCTTCACGAAGGCACTTCTCCAGCACCTTCTTCGCCTCCCGCGTGAAGGGCCGGTGGCCGCGTTTGCTCCGCGTCCCACCGGTCAGCGCGCCTTCGCCGTGGGTCTGCTCGACCCGTTCGACGATGTGCTCGACGTCGATGCCGAACCCGCTCAGGGCTTCGACATCGGCGTCGCTCATCCCGCCCCGGCGGCGGACCCGCCGGAGGTCGTCGGCCAGTTCTTCCGCCGGGCAGCCCAAGGTGGCGAGCAGGCCCGTGTTCAGGGACAGCGAGGTCAGCAGGTGGAACGCGTCTACGTTCGCGGACTTCTCGTCCGACGCGACGCGCTGAGCCCCGATCACGACTTCTCGGGCTTCGGTGCTGAAGCGTTCGAACATCAGTGCCTCCCGTACTTCTTGTGGACCGCTTGCCTGCTGACCCCCAGCTCGGCCGCGATCTCCTGCCAGGACCAGCCGTGCACCCGCGCGCTGCGGACCTGCACGGCCTCGAGTTGCTCCAACAGCCGGCGCAAGGCGGCGACGGCGCGCAACCCCACCCGGGGATCACGGTCACCGGCTCGCGCGGCCAGGTCTGTCGCTTCGGTCATGACGTCAACCTACGTTGACATGTCGGCAGTGTCAACGCCGGTTGACAGTTAGGGTCTTGTCATGGTCGAAATCGCAGTGGCGGAAAGGGACGGAGTAGGCGCGGACGGAGCATCGCGCCCGACCGAAGACCACGTCGCCGTACTCGCCAACGCCGTGGTGGTGCTCGACGGAGCGACCTCGCCGCGGCCGGATCTGCCGTCCGGCGGCTGGTACGCGAGCCTGCTCGTGCACGCCCTGTCGCAGGCGCTGACCATGGACCCCCACGCGGATCTCACGGTCCTGCTAGCCGAGTCGATCGCCGACGTCGCGCGCCGCGAAGGTCTGGCGCCGGGACACTCGCCGTCGAGCACGGTCGCGATCGCACGCTGGACGGACGACACCGTCGACGGGCTGGTGCTCGCCGACAGCCCGATCATCGCCTTCGGGCCTTCGGGCGCCGATCCCCTCACCGACGACAGACTGGTCTCGCTCCGCGACGGTGGTCAGCTCCGCACCGGTGCCGACGTCCGCGCGAAACGCAACGCGCCGGACGGCTTCTGGGTCGCCGAGGCGGAACCGAAGGCGGCTGTCGAGGCCGTACGCCGCAGCTGGCCGCGCTCGGAGGTCGAGGCCCTGCTGCTGGCGACGGACGGCGTCGCGATCGGTGTCGACGAGTACGCGCTGTTCGACTGGCCGGAAGTGCTCGCCATCAGCCGGGAGCGTGGTCCGGACGCGGTACTCGACGCGGTGCGCACGGCGGAGAAAACGGACCCGGACGGCGACCGCTGGCCCCGGGCGAAAAGGCACGATGACCAGCTACTGGTACTGGTCGAGTTAGGGGTAGCCCCAGGGTAGAACCGGGGGCTTCCCGGATCGGAAATGCGCGGTCTCGCGAGCACACTCGACGCATGACGTTCCCTGGGGGGCCCTCGCGTGCCAGACCTTGGCTGATCGCGTCGGCGGTGGCCATCGGCTGGGCGGTGTCCACGATGGTCGTGCTGCACCTGATCAGTTCACGAGATCCGGTCTTCGACACGTTGTCGAGTTACGCCTACGTCGATCGCGGCACGGGCATGCTCGGCGCGAGCGTGCTGTCGTTGTCCATCGGCTCGCTCACCGCGCTCGGCGCCCTGGCCGCCGCCGGGATCCACCTCAGCCACACCACGAAGGTGCTTTTCGTGCTGTGGTCGCTCGGCTTGGCGGCGGCCGCGATCTTCCCGGCGAGCTACCCCGAGTTCCCGGACCCGGTCAGCGGCGAGATCCATCTGTACGCGTGCCTCATCGCGTTCCTCAGCCTGCCCGCCGCCGGGTTCACCCTGCGCGACAACCTGCGCGGCACCCCCGCGGCCCGGCAGATCGGCCGCCTGGCCTGGGGCAGCGCGGCCGGGCTGATCGTCTTCGGGCTCACCTTCATCTTCGTGCGCCTGTCCGATATCCCGTTCTTCAGGACGCTGACCGACATCGCGCCGGTCGGCGTCGCGCAGCGGCTTTCGCTGGTGGCGCACGTGCTCCTGATCGGCGGGATGCTGAAGGTCGCGTCAGCGGCTCACCGTGTCGGTGAATTCCGGGGCGTAACCGTAGAGGCCGGGCAGACCACCCGTGTGCAGGAAAACGACGTGCTCCTCGGCCGCGAAATGGCCTTCGGCAGCCCAATCGACCAGCGCGGCGGCCACCTTGCCGGTGTACACGGGATCGAGCGCGATCCCTTCCGTGCGGCCGAAAAGCCGAACCGCGTCCCACGTCTCGACGGTCGGGATCCCATAGCCGGGGCCGATCGCGCGGTCGTCGATGCGCAGACCTTCGAGTGACGGCGGCCCAGTTCCCAGCAGCACGGAGACCGCCGTGGTGAGGTCGGCCAGGTTGTCCAGGGCCTCGTCGACCGGATGGCTGACGCAGGCGACGTCGAGCGTCAGCCAGTCGAGGTTCGCCGTCCCGACGATGAGCCCGGCCGAAGTCCCGCCGCTGGCGTGCGGAACGACCAGCCGCGCCTTGGTGATGCCGCGGTCGGCGAGTTGTCCGGCGATCTCGTGCGCGGCCGCCACGTACCCGAGTGCCCCGACGGCGTCGGAGCCGCCGACGGGGAACGTGGCCACCTTGCGGCCCTCGGCCGCGGCCTCGGTGATCAGCCGGTCGTAGGTCCCGCCGGTCTCCTCCCCGTCGCGACAGACGTGCACGTTCGCGCCGAAGAGGTGATCGAGCAAGACATTGCCGGACCGTTCGTACGCGTCGCCGCCACGAGGAACCTTCGCGGTGAGCACGAGTTCGCACCGCAGCCCGAGCTTCGCGCAGGCAGCGGCGGTCTGGCGACCGTGGTTGGTCTGCAGCGCGCCGAAGGTGATCACCGTGTCGACGCCCGCCTCGATCGCCGCACCGAGCAGGAACTCGAGTTTGCGCAGCTTGTTGCCGCCCACGCCGAGCGGATGCACGTCGTCCCGTTTGAGCAACAGGTTCGGCAGGCCGAGTGCCTCACCCAGCCGGGGTGCCGGATGCAGTGGCGTCGGCAGGCCACCGAGGTCGACGCGGGGAAAGCGATCGAAGTTCATGCAGGTCACGTAACCACACCGAGGCCACACGGTGGTATCGTTCGTTTGAACGAACGAGATACGCAGGGGGAGTCATGACCACCTCGAAACCGGACCTCGCGTTCACCGGCCTCGCCGAACAGGCCTCGATGCTCGCCAGCGGGACCACGACGTCTGTCGAGCTCACGCGCTTGGCGCTCGACAGAGCCGAAGCCAGCCAGCCGACTCTCAACTCCTTCAAGTGCCTTCGCCCCGAAGAAGCCCTTCGCGAGGCCGAGGACGCCGACCGGCGGCTGGCCGCCGGTGAAACCGCTCCCCTGCTCGGCGTCCCCACCGCGATCAAAGACGACCTCGACGTCACCGGCCTGCCGACGGCGTTCGGCTGCGACGGCGACTTCTCCCCCGCGACGGCGGACTCCCCGCCCGTCGCGGCACTCCGCCGGGCAGGTGCGGTACTCATCGGCAAGACCAACACTCCGGAACTCGGCCAGTGGCCCTTCACCGAAGGCCCGGCGTTCGGCGCGACCCGCAATCCGTGGGATCCCGAGCGGACTCCTGGCGGTTCCTCAGGCGGCGCGGCGGCGGCCATCGCGTCGGGGGTGATCGCCGCCGCGCTGGGTTCCGACGGGGCCGGGTCGATCCGGATCCCGGCCGCGTGGACCGATCTGGTCGGGATCAAACCGCAGCGGGGCCGCGTCCCGACCGAACGTGAACTGTTCCACGGGCTGACCGTGGTCGGCCCGCTCGCGCGCACCGTCGCCGACGCGGCCCTGCTGCTCGACGTCGCGGCCGGGACCGGGACCGCGTTCCAGGCGGCCGCCCGCCGCGAACCGGGCCGGATGCGCATCGGGCTGTCCACGCGGATCCCTTTCACCGCCACGAAAACCCGGCTCGACCCGCAAGCGCACGCGGCCGTCGTCCGGCTCGCGGAGCGGTTCGCCGAACTCGGCCACGAGATCGTCGAGGTCGAACCGGACTACCGGCTGATCGGCCTCACCTTCCTGCCGCGTTCGCTCGTCGGCGTGCGTGACTGGTCCCGTCGCGTCCCGGATCAGGCCCGGCTCGACCCGCGCACGCGGGCCAACGCGCGGCAAGGCTCAGCGCTCGCCGGTCCGGCGCTGCGGCTCGCGCGGGCCACGGAACCGTTGCTGCAGCGACAGATCGGCTCGGTGTTCGGCCGGGTGGACGTCCTGCTCACGCCGACCACCGCGACGCCGCCGCCGCGGATCGGCACCTTCGACGAGCTCACCGGCTGGCAGACCGATCAGGCCATGATCGCCGCGTGCCCTTACGCTTGGCCGTGGAACGTGCTGGGCTGGCCGGGGGTCAACGTGCCTGCCGGGCCGAGCCAGGAAGGCCTGCCACTCGGCGGGCAGCTGCTCGGCCCGTCGCACTCCGAAGAACGGCTGATCTCCCTGGCCGCGCAACTGGAAGAGGTCGAACGGTGGCAGGACCGCAAACCCGAGACCGCTTGGTGAACACCCGCGTGACGATTCTCCACGCCACGCTCGAGGTGGTCGGGGAACAGGGCGTCGGCGGGCTGACCAACCGCCGGATCGCGACCGCCGCCGACGTCTCGCTCGGCACGCTGACCTATCACTTCCCCAGCCAGACCGCGTTGCTGCGCGAGGCGATGCTGCTGTTCGCCGAGGAGGAGACCTCGAAGCTGACGGGGTTCGTCGACGCCTACCGGGAGAAGGGCTTGAGCGTCGAAGAAGCGGCGTCGGTCGTCGAGCAGGTGATCGCGAAATTGCCCTTCGGCACCGACGAACTCGGCGCGCACGAGCTGTATCTGCAGGCCGCGCGTGATTCCGGACTCCAGGACGCGGCCGCGCGGTGTTTCGCCGCCTACGACGAACTCGCGCTGGTCATCCTGCGGACGCTGGGCGTCCCCTCGCCGGAACGGCTGACCGGTCCGGTCGTGGCGTTGATCGCCGGACTGCAGTTGCGCAGGCTCGCCACGGGTGACGACGGCGTTCCGGTGGCCCTGCCCCTGATGATGCTCATCCGCGGCGCGTCATGAGCGGTCCGCCGATCGTCAAGGGGACGGCGGCGTGGAAGTACTTCGGGGACTTCCGGGCCGGGCTGCTGGCCGGGCAGGTGCTGGTGCTGCAGGTCGCGCATCCGGTGGTCGCCGCGGGGGTCCGCGATCATTCCGACTACATCGAGGATCCGTGGACACGGCTGGTGCGCACGGCCGCGTCGCTGTCCATCTACGTCTACGGCGGCCCGGAAGGCGCCAGGTACGAGGCCGACCGGTTGCGCGCGCTGCACCGGTCGTTCACCGGCGTCGACGCCGACGGCCGCCGGTACAGCGCGCTGCACCCGCGCGCGTACGCCTGGGTGCACGCCACGCTCGTCATGGTTCCCGTTGACACGCAACGGTTCTACGGCAAGCCGATGACGCCTTCCGAACTGGACGAGTACTACGCGCAGATGTGCGACATCGGACGGCTTCTCGGCCTGCGCGAGCAGGACCTGCCGCCGACGTGGGCGGAATTCGAGCGGTACTACGCGGATATGGTCGACGACTTCGGCCCGAACGAGACGATTTCGACGTTGTTCGAAACGATCCGGACGGTGAAGAAGCCGTGGCGGTGGCTGCCCGACCAACGCTGGATCCGGTTGCGGCGATGGCAGTACCTGGCGCAGATGTTCGTCATCCGGGGCACCCTTCCGCCCGCGCTGCGTGACCGGATCGGTCTACAGTGGACTGATCGGGACCGGCGCCGGTTCGACCGGTTCCGCTCGGTGGTCAGGTTCTTCGGCGGGCTGGTGCCGACGACGTTGCGTTCGTCGCTCGTCCGCCGGATCGGCAGGCTCAACGTCTGGTTCCGCGCCCATCCACGCGCGTACCGTTTCCTGGGTGGCAGTGGCGGGCCCAGTGGGGGCTGAAGGACGCTTTCCCCGCATAAGACGAGGCGAAGGGCGCTTTCCCCGCATCGCATGCGGGGAAAGTCCCCTTCAGCCCCCACCGGAGTAAGGGTGCTGGTCCCCTGTACGGGGGACCCCGATTCACCCCGCGCCGTGACGCTTTCCCCGGCCCCGGCCGTTAGCTTCAGGCGGGATGGGGAATTCACCGAGGGGGCGGCGCGCGGCGCCGTCGGTCATCGCCCGCGTACTCGTGCTCTGTGCGCTGGCTTCGTTACTGTTGGGCGGCACGGCCCAGGCGGACGGCGTGTCGAGCGGGGCGGACGTCCAGGTCGCGCAGACGCTCGGCACCCGGGATCTCACCGTCGTGTTGCGGCGGATGGACATCGCGCCCGGCCCACTGCACGTCGACGTCGTCACGCACACCGGGAGCGCGCCGGGCACGCTGAAGCTGCGCGCGTCCACCGCGGGAACGACGTTCTCCGAAGCCACCGTCCGGCTGGACGGGAAACCCGGCGCCCATCCGGTACTGCTGCGCGTCGACCAGCCAGGGCCGTGGGAACTCGGCCTCGACGACGGGACGGACACCGCTTCCATCCCGTTCATCGTCCCGGCCAGGGTCATCCCCCCATGGGAGAAGGCCACCTTCGGCGGTTTCGTCGCCGCGGGGGTGTTCCTGGTGATCGGTCTCGTCGTGGCGATGCGCGTCAGACGGCCACAGCTCGCGCTGATCCCGGCGGGTGGCATGGTCGCCGCGCTCGCGGTCGCGATCACCGGGGCGATGCTCTCGGCGTCGACCCCGCCGCCGCCCGCGCCGGGCGCGGCACTGGATCCGACGATCGACAACATCCAGGACCCGTACGCGAACGCGCAGATGTCCACGGTGGACTTCTCGCGGCCGCCGGTGAACCTGGCCGTACGGTCGCCGAACGCGCGATCGGGCGGACTCGCGGAAATCCGGGTCGCGCTGGCCGACGGCGCGACCGGCCGCCCGGTCGACGACCTTCTGGTACACGACAACGCCTTGATCCACCTCGTCGTCATTTCACCGACGGGCAGGCTCTGGCATCTGCATCCGGTGCGCGTCGGCCCCGGTGACTACCGCGTGAAGTTCACGCCACCCGAGGCAGGCACCTACGCCGTCGCCGCGGAACTCGCCCGGCGAGGCGGTGGCGTGCAACTGGCACGCACCACGATGGTCGTCGCGCCCGGAGCGGACTCCCCCGCCGAACCCGCGCCCACGGGGGCGGGCACGCGGATGATCGACGGGAACCCGGTCGACGTCGACGTCGAACCTGGCCCGCCGACGACGATCACCGCGCGGTTCGGCAAGGCGGATCTCCAACCGTGGCTGGGCATGCTCGGCCACCTGATCGTCGTCGGCCCGATAACCGACGACCGCCGGGTCGGCGCGGACGCCGCTGCCGCGCCGACCTGGGCCCACGTGCACTCGATGATCCCGCAATCGCCTGGTATGCCGGGGAAACCGGACGAGACCGTCGCCGCTTACGGCCCCGACGTCCCGTTCACCTACACCTTCGCCGCACCCGGCAAGTACCGGATCTGGCTGCAGGCCGAACGCGACTACACGGTGCTGACCGTGCCCATGCAGCTCGAAGTCCCGCAAGGAGGCACCCCCCAGTGACGTCCACAGTGGACACGCAAAGACGCAAGCCAGTCCTGCTGATCTCGGTGGTCGCCGTGCTCGTGGCGGCGATCGTGGCCTGGCTGGTCTGGCCGAGCGGAGATGGGGAACAAGTACAGAGCTCGACCCAGGGCCCGTACACCGTGCGGTTGTCGGTCGAAGATCCGCACCAGGGCGGCAATGTCTTCGCCCTGACCGTCACCGGCGCCGCACCGGACGTGGTCACCCTCGAGCCCGTGATGCCGCAGATGGGGCACGCGCTCGCGCCGTCGCCCGCGATCGCGGAGGCACCCGGCCGGTATCGCACCGGCGACGTCCTGCTGCCGATGCCGGGGCAATGGGAGATCACCGTTTCACTGCGCGGGCCGTCCGGCGCCACGCAGCACGTTTTTCCTTTGCTGGTCAAGTAAGAGAGGGAGGTCGGGAATGGATCTCACCGCGGGAGGGGCGAGGGTCGCCTCGGTGGCACGCAGTGCACGCGCCGGTCTCGTGCCGGCGGGTACGGTGCTGGCCGGGTCGGTGGTCTCGCTGATCGGGCTGACCTGGGACATCCAGTGGCACGGCGACGTCGGCCCGGACACGTTCTTCACGATGCCGCATCTGTTCCTGTATTCGGGCAGCGCGATCTCCGGGCTCGCGAGCCTCGTGGTCGTCCTGATGACCACGGCCGCGCGCCGGGCGGGCCGCCAGGCCGACGCGCGCGTCGGCGGTCGTGCGATCAACGTGTTCGGCAAGGTCTTCGCCGCGCCGGCCGGCTACCTGGTGACCGGGACCGGCGCGGCGATGTTCCTGCTGTACGGCCTGTGGGACCAGTGGTGGCACGGCCTGTACGGCTTCGACGCGGTGATCGACTCGCCACCGCATATCGGGCTGTTGCTGTCGATCACGCTGAGCATCATCGGCACGGTCATGGTGTTCGCGGCCGCGCGGGAGCACCGCTGGGGCACCCTCGGCGTGGTCGGCACCCTCGGTGTGCTGATCGCGTTCAGCATGGTCACCGTGCTGGGGCTCAAGCAGATCGACGTCGACCTGGTCGACGTCGTCTCCGTGGGCGTCGCGCTGCTTTCGGTGCTGCTGGTCTCGGCGGGCGCCGGGTTCTGGGGGCGTCCTGGCGGAGCGGTCCGGGTCGCCGCGTCGCTGGCGGTCATCCAGGCGATCACCTGGTGGTTCTCACCGTGGGCCGCGGAGGCGTACGCGAGCGCCGTCGGCCTGCCGATGCGGGACTACATCGACGGCGTACCGGCGATGCCCTCGATGATGCCGATGGCGCTGCTGCCGATCGCGGCCGTGCTCGAAGCGGTTTACCTGCTTTCGCGGCGCGGCTGGTCCGCGGGCCGCGTTTCGGTGCTGGCGGGCGGGATCGGCGGTCTCCTGGTCGGCGCGAGCATGCCGATCCAGGACACCATCGTCTACGAGAGCGGCTCCGTCGACTGGGCGGTCGTGTTCGCGACGGGCGCCTTCGGTGCGGTGCTCGGGCTGCTCGGCGGATTCGCCGGGTGGCGGTTCGGCGGGATGCTGCGGCTGCTGGCCCCGGCGAAGGAGGACAACGCGCATGCGTAGGACACTGCTGGCGCTGGCGGCGGCGATCGGGTTGCTGTTCGCGACCACCCCCGCGGCGAACGCCTACGAACCGGTGAACATCGTCCACACCGAACGGGTGCAGATCGGCCCGTACGGGATGACGGTCGGGTTCAGCACTTGGCCGTTGCGTGCCATGCAATCACTGGATTTCACGTTCATCCCGGACGACGGGATCGCCGGGAAGTCGGGGACGCTCGCGTTCGTCAATCCGGAGACCGGACGGCTGGGCCGTCCGCAACCGCTGGCGAAGCATCCGCGGAAGCTGGAGGTATGGGGGCTGGACATCCGGGCCCTGCAGACCGAGGGCTCGTGGGCGTTCCGGTTCGAGCTCGACGGGCCGGCGGGCAAGGGCGTGGGGGAACTCCGCGACCTGACGGTGCTCGAACAGCCGGGGCCGCCGATGGCGGTGAGCTGGTCGATCAGCCTGATCCCGCTGATCGTCCTTGCCGTCTTGATCGCCATCGCGTGGCGGCGCACCAAATCCAGGCTGCGCTCTTCGTCGCGCGCTGACGGGATCCCGGCCACAGTGTGACTCGAAGTGACCGAAGATCGGATGGCTCGCGTGTCCCGATGGGGCACGCGAGCCTCTCGTCATGGACTCAAATCGAACTGTCCGGCCTTGACCGCCTTGAGGAAGGCGTTCCACTCACCGGAATCGAAGACGAAGACGGGACTCTCGGCCAATTTGGTGTCACGTACCCCGACCAGCCCTTCCCTGCCTAGGTTGACCTCGACACAGTTCCCCCCGTTGGGCTCGCTCGCGAAGGACTTCTCCCACACGGCGTCGTCGAACAGCGACACGGCCGTGGTCGGATCGTAATCCGCCGCCGATGGATAATCGGCCATTGGTCGTACCTCCGAACGTCGGTCGGGGGTGCGGGTCGCGACCTGCGCGAACCGTCACGGCCCCGTCTTCTCCCTGCTTCAACGGGACTATCCCGCACGGCCAAGTGGGTGATCAACTCCGCCCACTCTCGACATGAAGATTATTCCAGGAGTAGGATTAATCGCAGCGGCCGGGGCTCGGTTGTTGGTGAATCGCTCGCAGTACGCGAAAACCTCGGTGGCAGGTGTCACCGAGGTGGCGTTCAGCAGGGAGTTTCGCCTTTCCGGCAGGACACCGACGGCAGGTGAACGGCAGGGCGGCAGCACCCCGCGGCGCATGACCACCCACCGCCGACCTCGTGGGGGAGGATCAGCGTGATCATTCAGGACACCATGCCTGCGACGGTACTCGCCGTCGGCAGGCTCATGGCCGGAACGGCGGGCGAGAGCCGCCGCTCCGCGCATCTCTTCGACCTGCACTCCCGGGGTTCACACCCCGAGTTCCTGCACACCCGTTGTGGCGCGGCGATGCCTTTCGACCACTTGGAGTGGATCCCCGTCGGTTCGGGGATGCCCTGTGAGCGTTGTCTCGGCCTCGTAGGTTCGGCCGAGCAGGCGCGGTTGCCGCGTCCGAGCCGGGGGGTGTGACCGGAATGGCCGTCCGCCTCACCACGCTCTTGTTCCGCCGTGAGGACGAACGCCTTGCCTCGGCGAAGCACCGCAACATCGGGCTCGAACTCCGTCAGCGTTTCGGGTTCAGCCTCATCCAGGCCCCGCTGCGCAAGCAGCCACCGTGGAACTCCGAAGTCGATTTCCCCGGCCGGCGCGGCGCGCACCGGGACCTGATCAGGACCGGCCGTCCGTTCGAAGGTCAGTTCGAAATTTCGCCCTTGATCGGGCATCTGACCGGCCGGGCCTGACTTCCGGGGGTCTCAGGGCTTGCGGCCCAGTCCGCCGAGCCCGCCGGTGAACGTCGGATCGTCGGCGAACCTGTCGCTCGCGCGGGAAGCCGCTTCGTCCAGATGCCAGGCGGCCATCCAATCGATCCCCGGCTCGACCATCTCCAGTCCGTCGAAGAACGCGGCGAACTCGGCGCGGGAACGCAGGTGGAACGGCGCACTCGTCTTCTTGTACAGCTCCTGGACGTTCTCCCGGTTGTCGTTCGCCTTGCGGGTGACGCCGTCCTCGGTCAGATGCGAGGACAGGAAGTACGACCCGGACGGCAGCAGGTCGAGGTAGCGCCGGACCATCTCGTGGACCGGTTCGTCCGGGCCGAGGAAGTACAGCAGGCCGACCAGGACCAGCCCGATCGGCTGCCGGGGATCGAGCACCCCGGTTTCGAGGGCGCGCTTCCAGATGTCGGCGGGGTCCCGCACGTCGCCCTGCAGGACCGCGTGCCGCCCGAGCAGTCCCTCGCGTTCCAGCAGCAGCTGGGAGTGCGCGACGGCGACCGGCTCGATGTCGACGTAGACGACGCGGGAGTCCGGGTTGATCGCGCTCGCGATCTGATGGACGTTGCCGACGGTGGGGACCCCGGAGCCGATGTCGAGGAACTGAGTGATCCCTTGGCGGGCCAGGTAGCCGACGCCGCGGCCGAGGAAGTCGCGCCCGACCCTGGCGAACGTCTTGACCTCCGGGAACTGCTTGAGCACCTGCGTGCCGAACTCGCGGTCGACGGCCCAGTTGGCCGAGCCGCCGAGGAACCAGTCGTACACCCTGGCCACGTTGGGGCGTTCGAGATCGACACCTTCGGGGGCTTCGGGATCCTGCTGCGTCGTCATGCGGTCACACCTCGTCACAAAGCGGGTTTGCGGGCGACCCCGCCGATGGTGCAGCTAAGCGTAGGCGAGCGGGAGTCGTCCAGCCTCCACGCGCCGACCGGGACCAGACCCGGCGCCACGAGGTCGAAATCCCCGAAGAAACCCAAGATCTCTTCCCTGTCGCGGAAGGAGGCGGGTGTGCTCGACTGCTCGTACTGCTTCACGACGCTCTGGACCTGTTCCAGCTCGTCCCCTTCCACGCCGGACATCGTGACGTGGGAGAGAACGTAGAACGACCCGGCGGGCAGCAGCTTCCGGTACCGCGCGACGACGGTGGCGATTTCGGGGCCCGGCACGAAATGCAGGACCGCGACGGTGAGCAGGGCCACCGGTTTCGCCGGGTCGAGCACGCCGGTGTCGACGGCGCGTTCCCAGACGTCGTCCGCGTCGCGCAGGTCGGCGCCGAGCACCGCGTGCCTGCCGGGGTCGCCGCACTTCTCCAGCAGGATCCTGGCGTGTGCGACGGCGACCGGTTCGTTGTCGACGTACACGCACCGGCTGTCGCCGTCGACCTCGTCGGCGATCTCGTGGACGTTGCCGACCGTCGGCACGCCGGAACCGAGGTCGAGGAATTGGTTCACGCCGTTCTCCGCGCAATGCCGCACCGCGCGGCCGAGGAAGGCGCGGTTGGCCCTGGCGAGGGAGCGGATGAGCGGGAATGTCTTGACCAGTTGTTCGCCGAATTCCCTGTCCACCGCCCAGTTCGCGGTTCCCCCGAGTGCCCAGTCGTAGATACGGGCGGCGTTGGGCCGCTCGAGATCGACACCCTCGGGCAGGAACTGCGGGTCCACGTTCAGCCCCTGTCCACTCGACCGCGCTGACGCCGGTAACCCTACCGAAGGAAGGCCGGGTGCTCTCAGGATTGCATCTGATTGCGGTACAGCTCGGCGAGTTCCTTGAGGAATTGCCGAGTCTCCTGGCGCTCCAGCGCGGCGCCGCGCAGGCGGTCCCAAGAATCGACGAAAATGTTGAAATCCTTGACGTCGTCGAGGTACAACCCGCCCGCGGAATGCTCGATGTAGACGAAATCCCTGGTGCGGTCGGGAAAACGCATGATGGTGAAGTCGTTGGGCACGGCGGCGAGCCGCGCGCTGAACGGCAACACGTGCACATACACGCGCGGATGCTTGTCCAGTGCCAGCAGATGCTCGACCTGGTCCAGCATCACGGCGGGGGCGGAGCCGCCGGGAGCGCGGCGCAGGGCGCCTTCGCTGATGATGAACCGGTAGTACGGCGGCTGCTGTTGCTCGAAGACGGCCTTGCGGTCCAGCCGGTTGCGGACCAGCGAGGTGACGTCGGTGGCGCCGGCTTCGGTGAACTGCTTGAGCATGTAGTGCTCGGACTGCAGCGGGCCGGGGATGCGCTCACCATGCCAGGTGAGGATCTCCGCGGCCGCGGGTTCGAGGTCGGTGAAGGTGCGGAACCAGTGCGGCACCACGGATCGGTAGCCGGACCAGTGACCACGCTGCCCGGCGGCGGCGCGGGCGAGGTTCATCAGCGTGTCGGCCTCGTCGCCGTTGATCCCGAACGCGTTCAGCATCGATCGCACATCCCCGAGTTTGACCCCGACGGCACCGGACTCGATCTTGTTGACCTTGCCCTGGGTGCAGCCGAGAACCTCGGCGACCTGCTGCTGTGTCATCCGCGCGGCGTTGCGGGCATGCCGGAGCTCGTTTCCGAGCTGCTTCCGGCGCGAGGTGACGGTGCTGGCCATCAGCCTTGCTCTCCCGGACCACATAGCCAGGACAGCGGCTTCCCGCCGTCCTGCGCGCGAACACTTCGAACCCACCCAGGGTACTGCACCTTGCGGGGTTCGATGATGACATTGCGCAGCGTTCCAGGAAACGGCTGAAAACACCAGTCACCGGGCACATCACCCTGGTGGCGGAACGATCTCGTCACATACCGGGCACCTTCGTCCGGCATAGTGACCGGGTGGACCAATCCCCCTTCGCCCAGCGGGTCACCGACGATGTCTACGGGTACGTCCAGCCCGACGGCTCCTGGTGGATCAACAACTGCGGGTTCGTCGCCGCGGGCGATCACACCGTGGTGATCGACACGTGTTCGACCGAGCGGCGTACGCGCGCTCTGCTGGAGACGGCGGTTTCGACCGGCGGGGCGCCGGTGACCACTGTGGTCAACACGCATCACCACGGCGATCACACGAACGGGAACTACCTGGCGACCGGTGCGACGATCGTCGGGCACCGGAAGACGCGTGAGGTGATGGTCGCGACCGGGATCAACACCTACGACAACGCGTTCACCGGGAGCGACTGGGGTCATCTGGAGCTCGGGGATTCCCCAAGGTGCTGTTCGACGACCGGCTGACCGTGCACGCCGGCGACGTCCGGCTGGAGCTGATCCACCCGGGACACGCCGCGCACACCACCAACGACGTACTGGTCTGGCTGCCGGAGCGGCGGGTGCTGTTCGTCGGGGACCTGATCTTCAACGGCGGCAGCCCGTTCGCGTTGATGGGTTCGCCCGCCGGCTGGCGGAAGGCCCTGGACCTGGTCCGTGAGCTGGAGCCGGAGACGATCGTGCCGGGCCACGGTCCGGTGTGCGGGCCCGAGGCGATCGACGTCGTCGACGGATACCTCGGTGTCCTGCAGCGGATCGCCTCACAGGGGAAGGCCGCCGGCCTGACGCCTCTCCAGGCCGCTCGCGAAGCCGATCTCGGGCCTTACGACGCACTGTCCGAACAGGAACGACTGCCCGGGAACCTGCACCGGGCCTACGCCGAACTGGACGGTCTCGACTGGGGCGCGCCGATCGATCTCGGGGCCGCGATGGCGGACATGGTCACCTACAACGGCACCCCGATCCACTGCTTCTCCTGACCGGACTGCGCCTTCGCCGACAACCGCCGGCCGCAGCGTCCTGCAACCCCGGACCTGGGACCTGGGTGTCGCGAAAGCCACTTTCGAGTCATGTGACGTCCCGAAAGTGGCTTTCGCGACACACCGAAAATCCCCGCGCGCCCGAACCCCAGCCCCCCGCCCGTCCCTGGGGGACGGCCCCGCACCCAGCGTATCGGTGCCCACCGTCGGTCCGGGGTAGTCGAGCCGAGTTGCCCACAGGTGGATCCGGTTGTGGACAACTCGCGTTCGATGCCTTCTCGCCCCGGCGCCGTATCCCTCAACGGGGATAGGCTCGGCAGGGGAATCGAAGCGGAAGGGTGCGGATGAGCAAGAAGGCGAGCATCGGGGTCACCGGCTTGGCGGTCATGGGCCGCAACCTGGCCAGGAACCTCGCGAGGCACGGGCACACGGTGGCCCTGCACAACCGCTCCGAGAAGCGGACGAAGGAACTGGTCGAGCAGTTCGGCGACGAGGGCGACTTCATCCCCGCGTATTCGGCGCAGGAGTTCGTCGCCGCGCTGGAGCGGCCGCGCCAGGTCGTGATCATGGTCAAGGCCGGGGCGCCGACGGACGCCGTGATCGACGAGTTCGTCCCGCTCCTCGAGAAGGGCGACGTGATCGTCGACGCGGGCAACGCGCACTTCGCGGACACCCGGCGTCGGGAGGCCGCGCTGCGTGAGAAAGGCATCCACTTCGTCGGCACCGGGGTGTCCGGCGGCGAGGAGGGCGCGCTGCACGGGCCGAGCATCATGCCGGGCGGGTCCGAGGAGTCGTACCAGTCGCTCGGGCCGCTGTTCGAGGACATCTCGGCGAAGGTCGACGGCGAGCCGTGCTGCACGCACGTGGGCGCGGACGGCGCCGGGCACTTCGTGAAGATGGTGCACAACGGCATCGAGTACGCCGACATGCAGTTGATCGCCGAGTCGTTCGATCTGCTGCGCGGCGCGGGTGGCTACTCCCCCGCCGAGATCGCCGACGTCTTCCGGACCTGGAACTCCGGACGGCTGGATTCGTATCTGATCGAGATCACTTCACAGGTGCTGGCCCACACCGACGCCGCCTCCGGCAAGCCGTTCGTCGACATCGTGGCGGACCAGGCGGAGCAGAAGGGCACCGGCCGCTGGACCGTCCAAATCGGACTGGACCTGGGCGTGCCGATCAGCGGGATCGCGGAGGCCGTCTTCGCACGGTCGCTGTCCGGATCGTCGACCCTGCGTGAGGCCTCCCGCGGTCTGGGTGGTCCTTCGCGTACTCCGCTGACGGGGTCCGCTTTGGACACCTTCGCGGACGACGTCGAGCAGGCGCTGTACGCGTCGAAGGTGGTGGCGTACGCCCAGGGCTTCAACCAGATCCAGGCGGGCGGCGCCGAGTACGGCTGGGACATCGACCTCGGCAAGGTCGCGTCCATCTGGCGCGGCGGCTGCATCATCCGCGCGAAGTTCCTGAACGACATCACCGCCGCGTACGCCGAGGAGCCCGCGCTTCCGACGCTCCTGACGTCCGGCGGCTTCCGCAAGGCCGTCGAGGACGCCCAGGACTCCTGGCGTTCGGTGATCTCCACGGCGGTGCGGCTCGGGATCCCGACCCCGGGCTTCTCGACCGCGTTGGCCTACTACGACGGTCTGCGTGCGGAGCGGCTCCCCGCCGCGCTGGTGCAGGGGCAGCGGGACTACTTCGGTGCCCACACGTACCGCCGGGTCGACCGCGAAGGTTCGTTCCACACCGCTTGGGCGGCCGACAACCGTCCCGAATCCTCCGCCTGACGGAGCTGAAGGGGACTTTCCCCGCATAAGACGCCACAAAGGGGCCCTTCACCGCATCACATGCGGTGAAGGGCCCCTTCGCTAACTCGCGATCCGGACGTCCGGGCGAACCCTCGCCGCTGCGGCCGCATGCGCGGCCAGCAACTCCTCGATCACCTTGTCCGGCTCGGTGCGCAGGCGCGAAGGCAACGTCTGGAGAACCAGCACGCCAGCCGCGGCGTACCGCCCATTTCTCGCCAGTGTCCGATCGAACCCGTCGACGGCCTTGAGGTGGAACGACAGCGAGTCAACCTCCCAGGCCAGCCCGACATCGTCGAACCAGCCATCCGGCTTGGCGATGTATTCGCCCGATGTGGTGTACAACTTCTTGTTCCACATCGGCTCCGGCAAGCCTGACCGTGCCCAGACCTGTCGTGCATCGATCTCCGCGATCGACTCCGACCCGAAAGCCAGCTCCGTGAGAACGTGCCGAGGCAGCGCACTGCCACGCTGGCTACCGTGAGCCAACTCGTGAGACAACCGCTCGAAAGAGCTGTACTTGCGTTGAACCACTTCGCTCACCAAGGCTTTGACGGGCCGGACCTCTGTCTGTCTGCGACAGAGGTCGAGGGTCGCACGGGTGACTTCCGCGAGCGGCCGTCCACCTCGGGTCACCAGCCGTGGCATCCGCTGAGTTCGCTCGACTACCACAAAACCGTAATTGTGGAGCTTCCGTTCGTGCGGAACGAGGAGATGGACCTCTTCGCCGGTATCGGGTAAATCGCGTAGGCCGTAAGCCCGGCAAGCCACACTGCCGGTGATCAGGGCAGTCTCGCCGCCGTAGAGCATCGCGGCTGCGATCTGCTGTTCGCGAGTGGGTGGTGCGTTGAAGAGGAGGACGATCCCCGGCAGAAGTCTCGTCCATGGACCGCCGGGCCCGCATCTCCGATACGTCGTGGTCGAGGAAACCCCCATTTCTTGAAGGCGCATCGCCCGGATGACGCCATGGTCGCTGTTCTCCATCAGGAGGTCGGGGTCGTCGCCCCATGATCCTTTTTTCATTCCTCGATCTTGCGACCGGTTCCAGCGCCTGCCTAGCCGCGATTCCGCGACCTGTGGATAACTGGGGTGTTGTGGATAAAGCTGAAGGGGACTTTCCCCTCATGTGATGCGGTGAAGGACGCTTTCGCCTCATCAGATGCGGGGAAAGTCCCCTTCAGCCCTCCCTGGCGGCGACGATCTCCGCCAGTGCCCCCAAGATCGTCGCTTCGACCTTCTCCTTCGAGAGCCCAAGCTCGCTGAGCACAGTGAAGTCCTCGATTTCGAACAGGGCCAGCAGGATGTGCTCGGTCCCGATGTAGTTGTGCCCGAGCCGCAGCGCCTCCCGCATGGTCAGCTCCAGCGCCTTCTTGCTCCGCGCGCCGAACACCATCTTCGCCGCCTCCGCCGGTTCGGCGGCGGGTTCCGGTAGCCCCGCCACCGCGGCCTCGCGGACGGCGTCGAGGGTCACGTTCTGCGCCACGATCGCCCCGGCGGCGAGCGCGGCGGGCTCGGCGAGCAGACCGAGGATCAGGTGCACGGGCTCGATCTGCGGGCTCTTCGCCGCGACGGCCTCGTCCCGCGACGCGACGACGACGTGCCGGGCGCGATCGGTGTAGCGGCTGAACACCTTCACCAGGTCTTCGAGTGAGGTGCCTCCACCGGATTCCTTGGGGACGAAGCGTTTCTGGGCGGCCTGTTTGGACACCCCCATGTTCTTGCCGATTTCGGTCCAGGACGCGCCGGAGCGCCGCGCCTGGTCGACGAAGTGGCCGATCAGGTGGTCCGCCACTTCGCCGAGGCGCTCGCCGAGGAAGACCGCGTCGAACAGCTGGCCGAGCACGTCGCCGTCGGGATGCTGCTGCTTGATGTGGGAGATGAGGTCGTCTAGCCGGACCGGATTCGTCATATCGTCAACTTTAGGTTGACGATCCTCGATCGTCAACCGCGAGTTGACGCAAGGGTCGCCTTCAGGTCGAAGCCGTTGGCCTCCAGCGTCTCGAACCGCGGCGCCGGATCCGCGGCGAACAGGCGGCGCGCGGCGATGTGGTCCGGCGGGCGGTTCACCGACTCGACACCGGCGAGCACACCGTCGCGGAACGACAGCACCGAGAATTTCCCGCCCTCCCGGTCCCCGGTCACGACGGTCTCTTCCGCCCCGGTCAGGATCCCGGCGATCTGCAGTTTCGCGCCGAGCTGATCGGTCCAGAACCACGGCAGGCTGTCGTAGGGCGCGGGTTCGCCGGCGATGGCCGCGGCCGCCGCCCGCGCCTGGTCGACGGCGTTCTGCACCGACTCCAGCCGCGTCGCCGTCCCCGCCTGGACACACGGGAAGTTCGCGCAATCCCCGACCGCCGAGATCTTCGGGTCGCTCGTGCGCAGATGTTCGTCGACGACGACACCGTTCGCCACCGCCAGCCCCGCCTCCTCGGCGAGCCGCGTCCTCGGCTCCACCCCGACCCCGACCAGCACCAGATCGGCGAGCAGCAGGCTGCCGTCACTCAATTCCACCTCGGCCACCCGGTCGTCGCCACGCAACGCGGCGACGCCCTGGCCGAGCAGGATCGTATGCCCGGCGCCCTCATGCAAAGCGGCGAAGAACGCCGAGACCTCCGGAGTCGCGACACGTGCCATCAGCCTGTCCTGCGCCTCCACGATCGTCACGGGCCGCCCGGCGTGCGCGGCGAATTCGAGCCCGATGAACCCGCCCCCGACCACGACGACGTTCTTCGCGCTTTCCAGTGCCGCGCGCAAGACGTCGGCGTCGTCTTTGGTGCGCAAAGTGAACACACCATCCAAAGTGGACCCAGGTACCGGCAGCACGCGGTTGTTCGCTCCCGTCGCGAGGACGAGATGGTCGTACCCGTGTGCACTTCCGTCCTCGAGCACCACGTTCGCGGCCTCGCGATCCACCGACGCGACGCGGCCAGGGATCAGCTCGATGCCCTTCTCCGCGAAGAAGTCTTCGGGCCGCAGACGTAACTGGGCGTCGCCCGCCGTCCCGGCGAGGTAGCCCTTCGACAGCGGAGGCCGTTGGTACGGCAGGCCGGGTTCGTCGCCGATCAGTACCACCCGCCCGTCGAACCCCTTGTCCCGCAGCGAGGTCGCCACCCCGAACCCGCTCTGTCCGGCCCCTATGACGAGGACGGTCTCCATCGGCGCTCCTTCCGTTGTGCCCGGTGTCCATTCAACACAGATCCAGCCCTTTCGACCGCCCCTTCGCAACGTGATCCTCATACGGCGGACGCGCTACGGTCCCAGCCGAGGTCCACCCGGTCGATTAGCGTCCTCCGCTGCCGCGGGGATCGCGACGCCGATACCGGCGCTCGGGATCGGAAGGCTCTTCGGCATCCGGCTGCCGGTGGTGGCGGGCGCGACGTTCATCGTGGTCAATCCGATGATCATGATCGCGTCGGGGGTGTTCGGCCTGCTCATCGCGAAACCGTTCGCCAAGATGATCCGGTTCTTCCCGCCGATGGTTTCGGGCACGCTGCTCGTCGTCATCGGCATCTCGTTGATCGCCCCCGGCGTCGGCCTACGCGAAACCGGCCGACATCGCGCTCGCGTTCGGCGTGGTCGCGGCCGTGCTCTCGATGTGCGTCGTGATGCTGGTGACCTACACCGACTCCGACCTCGCGCGCGGTCTCGCCGCCGACGGTCGTTCGGCCAGCCTCGGCGGCGCGATGAACACGTTCCCGGACACGGCTTTCGCGCAGAACGTCGATTCGGTGTCGGCCTGCTGCCCGCGTTCTCGACGACCAGTTCGGCAACTCGATCTTCTTCCAGCACTTTCCGGCGTGGCTGCAGACCATCCGCGGCAGCCCCATCACGGTCGCCGCGATCGTCGCCTTCACACTGAACCTGCTGTTCAACCACCTCGGCAAGCTGCGGGAGCCAGATCTACTGAAGGCGCGCTGAACACGGCAGGATGACCGGCATGCGCCTCACCCTTCGCGTGCTGGGCTGGATCGCCGTGGTGTCGCTCGCCGCCGCTCTGGTCACCGTCGTGTTGCTCACCTTCGGTCCCCTTCCCCGCGAGGTGCTGTCCGGTACGAGCGGACTCTCGGTGGCGGAACGGATCAAAGCCGAATCCGACGTTCGCACGTCGCTCCTGCAAGCGGTGGCGGGGACCTTGCTCGTCATCGGCGCCGTCACCGCCTGGCGGCAAATGCTGATCGCCCGCGGTCAACACCGGTTGAGCCACCGGACGGCGGTGACCGAAGCCTTCACGAAGGCCGTGGAACAACTGGGAGACGCCGATTCGTCCGCGCTCCGGCTCGGTGGGATCTACTCACTGGACCGGGTCGCCGAAGACGACCCGGCGGAGGCCCGCAGGATTGGCGAGATCCTTGCGGCGTTCGTGCGCGAACGTGCCACCACCACGCCGGTGGCCCATGAGGTCGCCGCGGCGGTTTCGGTGCTGGCCGCACGAAAGTGGCCGGGTGCGGTCGACCTGTCCAGGACCGTACTCACCGGACTCGACCTGGGGAACGCGAAGCTGTCCGACGCGAGCCTGGCAGGCAGCGACCTCACCGGTGCCACCCTCTGCGGAGCCCACCTACGCCGGGCAGATCTCAGTGGAGCGAACCTGCGTGAAGCCGATCTCAAAGGCGCTGACCTCAGGGAAGCCGCACTCCACGACGCCAAGATGTCGGGCGCGGTGGCCGACTCAGCCACCCGCTGGCCCACCGGCTTCGTCCTGGCCGACAACGGTGTCCGGCTCAGTTGAGGGAACCAGAGCCATGAGCGCGAACCGGATCGCGCTCCCGACGTCGATCGTCTCGTGTTGTTTCACGACCAGTGTCCCGCTTTCGTCCCGCTCCGGAACAAACAGGTACGAGCAATCGTAAGAGTCCTTTATCTCGTCCGCAGCCAGCTGGAAATTCGCGACCGCCTTCCCGTGCTCTCCGAGGAAAACTTCAGCGATCGCGAGGTTGTACCTGCTCAGGGAGCGCTCGTCCGCCGTATCCGCGAGCTCGATGGCGTTCACCGCCCATCGTGCCGCCTCGCCTGGGTCAGTCGAGCAAAGCAGCACGAAGGCGCAGTCGTTCGCCGATCGCCATCTCGGCCGCAACCGGTGCGCGGTCTGGAACAACTCGATCGATTTCGCGAGATCTCCTTCCTCGAAGGCAGTGAACGCGCCGGCCAGCTGGTAGTCCGAATGTCCGGTCATCAAGTCGGCCACCTCGGTCTGGATGAGCCATTCTCGCAGCTGGGGCCAGGGAGCCAGGGGTTGCCGAAGGCGTTCGACAGAGATCCGGCCGCCGTGGCGTTCCACCGCCCGCCGGGTCGCGATGAAGGCTGGCTCACGCTCGATGTCGAAGTCCGCCATATCCGCAGACGTGATCCACCTGATCGCGGTGTTGTCCCCGAACACGCAGGTCAGTTCGGTGATGTCGAGCGCGGCCGGGAACCCGGCACGGACGATCCCCTCGTAGAGGTAGGCGACGGTGTGATTGCCGGGCGCGTCCATCGACAGAGACGCCAGTGCCTTGAGTCCGACGCCCAGGGTGTCCTGGCTCATACCAGGGCAACACGTCCGGAGGAGCGTTCCCCTGGTCGTCGCCGTGAGATCGCACAGCAGGAAATCAAGCTGTCTGCTCATCAGGTGGTTGAACGGCAGACTGTTCATCAGCTGCGTATGCGAGTGAACAG
Source organism: Amycolatopsis sp. cmx-11-32 (assembly GCF_047608695.1). Lineage (NCBI taxonomy): Bacteria > Bacillati > Actinomycetota > Actinomycetes > Pseudonocardiales > Pseudonocardiaceae > Amycolatopsis > Amycolatopsis sp. cmx-11-32. The sequence continues at coordinate 794,559 of NZ_JADNQN010000001.1, forward strand.
ACTCCGCACCACGCCCGCTCATCGTCCACAGCCGGATGTAGATCTCATCGAACATCGATCCGGCGAACCGAACGCGGCCGTTGTCGATCTCGATGATCTTCGCCTTGACGAGATCGTCCCGGCATCGATCGAGCACCTCGGGTGCCATCGCGTCGCGAACGTAGAGATGGTGCGCGAACAAGGCCTCCGCGAGGGTCGCCCTGTCTCTGGCCGAACACAACACGTTCAGCACGAGAAGCTGTTCGTGGGTGAGTGTTTTCACGGCGTCCAGCAAGGCGTGCTCACGTGACAGTCTGCGCTTGTCCATGATCGCCAGCACGTCGTCGAGGGCTTCGGGTGTGAGCTTCATCGTCTTCGTCACGCCTCGCTGCCATCGGCTGAACATGGTGTGGCAGTAGAACTGGATCTCGTACGGGTTGCCGTCTGTGAGCATCGCCAGGTTGTTCGCCGTGTCACGGATGTCGGAGAAACACTCGGCGACGTCGAGGCCGGCGGCGGTGAGCGGTCTCGCCGCACAGTCCTCGATCTCCGCGGTCTCGGCGAATCGCGCGACCTCGACGAATTCGAATTGCCGCAGGAGATGGTCGAACACCACGTTGATGCGATCGATCAGCTCCGTCGTCCCGGCCAGGACGAAGACGAACCCCCGTAATTGCATCCCCAGGGTGCGCAGGAGGGAGAGGACGTCTTCGTTGTCCGCGATGAGCTGGGCCTCGTCGACCAGGACGACGATCGGTCGCTCGGCCCGTGTCACGAGGTAAGTGAGGTCGGTGCGCAGCGCCATCTCGGAGAGAGGGGCACCGGACCGTGCTTGCGCGAGGTTCTCCGGAAACTCCAAGGGGAAATCGTCTTCCGGGACTTCGCCCCCGGCGATCCGGCGGATCCGCCGCGGCGTGGCCGGTCCGAGGTCGGCGACCTCGCTCACAGCACCGAGCACTTCCTCGTAGAACTTCCCGACGAAGGGCAGCAATCCAGCGTCGGCGGGTACCAGATCGAGCCGGACCACCGGACAATCGCGTTCTTTCGCCATTAGCTCGATCATGTTGAGCAAGCTGGTCTTTCCGGCGGCGCGCTGACCATGGACGGCGACATAGCCGACCGGCTTGTCCGGGTCGGCCGCCGCGAGGACGGTGGCGACCTGGGACAGTTCCGGCCTGCGCCCGGCGAACACGTTCTCGTCGCTGACCGGGTTCGCATAGTCGTATGGGTTGCTCAGCGCCGAGATATCCACCCGTACATAGTGCTACAAAAGAAGACGCCCTAACACCAGAGCCACTTCGGCCACAGGTTGCACTCTTCGGTGGGCGTCGTGGTGGGCGGTGCCGGAGTCGGGTTGGGCGGCTTAGGCGCGCCCGTCGACCCTGTCGTCCGCGGCGGATCAGCGGGCTTGTTCGACGAGGTCGGCGTCGTGGGGTCGGGCGAGTCGGAGGTGGGCGCGGCCGAACTCGACGTGCGGCGGCTGGACGTCGTCTTGGCGGGCTGCGACGAGGTCCCTGCGCCGCTGCTCTCACCGGTTCCGCCCGTCTCGATGGTCTGGACCGCCGAGGTGGCGTCGGCTCCCCTGTTCTCCGAAGGCCGCTTCGGCATCTCGATGACGCTGATCTGGTTCGGCTGCGCATTCTGTTCGGGCTCCGAATCGAACCCGAAGAGAACAGCGGCCGCGCCGCAGGCGACGACCACGCCGATGGTTACCGCGATAACTCTCCAGCGTGACTTTGCCCGTGACTCCTCGTGGTCGTCCCAGCCCTCGCGAATGAGCAGGTCGGCGACCGAAACGTCGTCGTCATCCACCAGCTGAACCTTTCGCACTGGGAACAGGCCGACAGTAGTTTTACCCGAGCTCACCGCCGAATGGGTGAGGTTGTCCAAGAGTAATTCACCCGATGGAACACCATAGCGGGTGTCGGTCACGCAACGTGTATTCATATGCTTTCGCGCATATCAGCACTGGTCGCCCTCCGGTTCGCGTATACAGCGCCCTCCATGGGTGGTGTAATCGACGGTGCCAGCACCGGAAGAGGGGGTTCGGACGGATCATGGAGGCTGACGCCCTCGCCGTGCCGGGAGCCGGAAATTCCGCGGGTCCGGCAGGCGCACCGCTCGGGAACGAGCCGGTCGGCGATCTCGGCCTCGCGGGCGACCACGCCGCCATCTGGTCGTACGACTTCGAGAACGAGACGCTGTCCTGGCTGCCAGGGCTGGAGAACCTGCTGGGTGGAGCCGGACTCTCCGAAGCGGAGCTCACTGAGTCTGATCTTGAGGCGAGGCTCGCCGATCTGGTGGCCCCGCTGACCTCCGGCACCCGCACTTCCCCGCCTTGGCGTGAGTTCGAACTCGAGCAGTCGTTCCGGAACCCGGCCGGCGAGATCCGCTGGATCCGCCTGCGCGCCCGCACCATCGGCGACGAGGACGGCTCGTCGGGGCTGCTCGGGATCGCCACCGACGTGACCGACGTCCGCGAGAATCGGCAAGCCCTCGAAGATCTCACTGACCGTTACCGGCTTTTGGTGGAACTCAGCCCCGACGCGGTCTGTGTCCACGAAGCCGGTGTCGTCACGTACGTGAACAGGGCCGCCGTCACCGCGCTCGGAGCGTCCTCGACCGCCGAGCTGATCGGGCGCCCGATCATGGACTTCGTCGCCGACGAGTCGCTCCCGGCCCTGCTGGACAGGATCGCGTCACTCCACCGCCAGGGCGCGTCGACCGATCCCGCCGACGCCGTCATGCTCCGCCTCGACGGTACGAAATACCTGGTCCAGAGCATCTCGGTACGGACCACCTGGGAAGGACGGCCCGCTTTCCAGGTCATCATGCGCGACATCAGCGCGCAGAAGGCCGCCGAAGCGACACTGCGCTACCAGGCCGCGCTGATCAGCCACGTCAGCGACGCGATCATCGCGACCAGCGGCACCGGCGTGGTGACCAGCTGGAACCCGGCCGCGGAGAATGTCTACGGCTGGACGGCGAACGAGGCGATCGGCGGCACGGTGAGTGACCTCGTCGGCGCCGCGCTCGACCCGGAAACGGTGCTGCGCAAGGGCGGCGTCCTGCGGACGACCCAACGCCACCGCAACGGCTCGACACTGGCCATCCGCATCTCGGCCGCGGAGATGAACGACGGTTTCGTCCTGGTCTGCGCCGACGAAACGGCCCGGCGGCGCGCCGAGCAGCACTACAGCACGGTGGTCGCGTCGCTCGACGAAGGCGTGATCGTGATCGGGCCCGGCGGGCTGATCGAGTCGGCCAACCCGGCCGCGTGCCGGATCATCGGTGTCGGCCACGACGACCTCATCGGCGTCCCGTGCGTGCTGCTGGAGCTGTACGACGAGCTGGGCCGCATTCCCCCCGCCCGGATGCCGTCGGTGGTGACCCGGCGCACCCGGGTCACGCAGACCGGCCTCGTGCTGCGGCTGCGGAGATCCGACGGCGGCGATGTCTGGATCTCGATGACGTCGCGGCTGCTGACCCCGGAAGACCCCTCGGCCACGGCGGTGGTCGCCTCGTTCACCGACATCACCGAACGCCGCGCGATCGGTGAGCGGCTCGCGCACGAGGCGACGCACGACCCGCTCACCGAACTCGCGAACCGGACGCTGGTGCTGGACAGTCTCGCCGAGGCGTTGTCCGGCGCGGGCCGCGCCGAGCTGACCACGGTGCTGTTCATCGATCTCGACAAGTTCAAGGTGATCAACGATTCCCTCGGCCATTCCGTCGGTGACAAGGTGCTCCGCATCGCGGGTGAACGACTGCGCCGGGGGATCGGCGAGAACGACCTCGTCGGCAGGCTCGGCGGAGACGAATTCGTCGTCGTCACCGCGGAGATCACCGAATCGGCCGAGATCAAGGCGCTGGCCGAGCATCTGCGCGAGGCGCTGACCGAACCGATCACGGTCAACGGCAGGCAACTGCACATCGACGCCAGCATCGGCATCGTCACCGCGGCCAACGACGACACCCGGACCGCCGAGGACCTGCTGCGGGACGCGGATGTCGCGATGTACCAGGCGAAAACGCTGGGCCGCGCGCGCTACGAGTTCTTCGACGTCGAGCTGCGCGAACGGATGCAGCGGCGGCTCCGGATGGAGCAGGACCTGCGCGAAGCCCTGCAGAACGGCGAACTCTGGGCGGCGTACCAGCCGGTCGTCGACATCGAATCCGGCGAGATGGTCGCCGTGGAAGCGTTGCTGCGCTGGAAACATCCGGCGCACGGCACGATCTCACCCGCCGAGTTCATCCCACTCGCCGAGGAAAGCGACCTGATCAACCTGATCGGCAAGTACGTCCTGCGTACGACCACGCGCGAGATCGCCAAGCGACGCGAGCAGCTCGGCATCGACCTGAACCTCAAGGTCAATCTTTCGGCCAGGCAGCTGGACGATCCGCATCTGGTGGCAGGAGTGCAGGACGCGATGAAGACCACCGGGCTCCCGCCGCACGCGCTGACCCTCGAGGTCACCGAAAGTGCGTTGATGCGAGACCAGGCAGCGGCCGCCGAAGTACTGACGTCCTTACGTGATCTCGGTGTCTCACTCGCGATCGACGACTTCGGCACCGGCTATTCGTCGCTCGCGCAGTTGCAGCGGCTGCCGCTGGACACGCTCAAGATCGACCGCACCTTCGTCACCGGCATCGCGGAATCACGCGACGCGGCCGCGATCGTCAAGAGCATCATCGCGATGGCGCACGCCGTCGACCTGATCGTCGTCGCCGAAGGTGTCGAGAACGAAGACCAGCTCACCGTCCTGCGTGAGCTGCGCTGTGACCAGGCGCAGGGTTTCCACTTGGGCCGCCCCGCGCCCCCGGACGAACTTTTCGGAGTCGCTGAATGAGTGTCGAGATCAAATCCGGTGAAGACCGCTACGACATCGTCGTGGACGGCAAACCCGCCGGGTTCCTGGAAACCCGCACCCGGCCGGACGCGATTCTGTTCCTGCACACGGAAATCTCCGACGACTTCGCCGGGCAGGGGCTGGCGGGCAAGCTCGTGACCGCCGCGCTCGACGACGTCCGGGCGCAGGGCGGGTCCGTCCTGCCCCACTGCCCGTACGTGCGCTCCTTCATCGCGAAACACCGCGAGTACGAAGACCTCGTCCCCGAGGACAAGCGCGCGGAATTCGAGCTCTGAGCCCTCACCCCCGATAGATCTTCAGCAGCTTCGCGAGTTCGTCTTCGGTCAGCACGACGTCCAGCTCGCGCAGCGTCGCATCGAGCCGCTCGGGCGGGATCGTGCTGGTCTCCTTGGTCCCGTCCGGCCGCTCGACGATGAACTCGTCGCCGATCAGCTTGCGGCTGAGCCCTTCCTCCAGCCGCATGATCACCAGGCGCCCGGTGAACGGCGAGCGCGGATGCGTCGACGTGTAGTGGTGGTAGACCTCGTAGTCGATCCGGTGCATCGGCGTGAGCGTGAAGGCGTGCAGGTCGGTCCAGTCGTCGCCCTCCTGCTTCTGGAGACGCCACCAGTCGCCGTCGGCGACCAGCCGGTGCGGCCAGCCGGCCTGATCCACCACGGCACCGTCGACCAGCGGCATCGGAACCAGCATCCCGGCCCCGAAACCGACGTCGACCAGGTGCTGGACACCGTCGGCCTCGATCGCGAGGGTCATATGCGTGTACGGCCCGTTCTTCTGCGGTTGCACCCGCGCGACCAGGCGGCGCACGGGGTAGCCGAGCTGCTCGGCGGCCGCGGCGAACAGGCTGCCGTGCTCGTAGCAGTAGCCGCCGCGATGACGGCGGACAAGCTTGCCGATCACGTCGTCGAGCGCGATCCCCTTGTGCTGCCCCAAAACGACGTCGACGTTCTCGAACGGAATGGCAAGGATGTGCGCTTTCGCCAGCTCACGCAACGCGGCGGCGGACGGGTTCGCGCGCTCCTGGGCGATCCGGCTGAGATACGCGTCGAGGTCGAGGGCGTCGGCGGTCCATTCGGCGACCTGTTCAGCTGCGAGTGTCATGACCCGAGCCTGACACCTCTACCTGACTCGAGGTCAAGATCAGCGCCAGCCTCCTGGGTGATCGCTTACGCGGCCACCGTGCCATCGCCGCCCGCCTGGCCTGGACGACGACCGTCGCACCCGGCTTCGACGGCTTGTCGGCCTGAAACACTCCGATGACCGTCGAGTCCATTGTGGACATCTTGACCTATTCCGAAATCTGCTCCGGCTTCGGCGGCGAGTTCAGGCACGCTGAAAGTTCTCGCGGCGGAACTCACGGGCTTTCCGTTCCGCAGGCCGATCGGGGTGCAACTCAGGGTGGGGGTCACGCGTCTTGTGACTGTGACCGGTGGCAGAGAGCTTTCTTGGGACGGGTGTGTCAATGTTCGTGACCTGGGCGGGCTGGGCCGAGCCAGACCGCGTGCGGTGGTCCGGATGGAGGCGCCGACGCGGTTGAGCGAGGCGGGGTGGGCGGCCGCCTGGGCGTACGGGGTCCGCACGGTGGTCGATTTGCGCAATCCCGACGAGCGCGAGCCGGAGCTCGCGCCGAGACCGGCGGGTATCGCGACCGTGCGTGCCCCACAGGATCCGATCGGCACACCGTTCTACGAGCAGTGGACAAAGATCGACAACTTGGCCTCGCCGCTGTACTACCCGGCGATGCTCGTGGAACACCCTGAGCCGGTGGTCACGAGCCTGTCACCGCCGTGCGGGCGATCGCCAACGCCGCACCGGGATGCGTGGTGTTCCACTGCGCCAGCGGCAAGGACCGGACCGGGCTGCTGGCCCTCGTGTTGCTCACGCTGGCCGGAGCGGCGCCGGACGAGATCATCGCCGACTATCTGCTGACCTACGACCGGTTGAAGCAGCAGTATGACGAACTCGGTGTCCGCGACCAGCTCACCGCTGTGACCGAGCACCTTGCGGCCCGCAACACCACCATCGAGGCATCGCTCACCTCGACGATCGCGTCATTGACGATGCCTGACTTCCTGCTCGGGAACGGCTTGTCCGATACCGAACTCGCCGCCCTGCACGCCCGCTTGACTATCTGAGAAACAGGTCCAACGACGAAAAACCCGGCGCCAGTCACTGGAGGGAGAGACTGGCTGCTTATTCTCATGACGGGCTTCCGGCGCGCTCCGCGCCAACCCGCACCGCGGTCGGTTCGTCTCGTCGATCGGGCGCTCGACCTCGTAGCGCAGTTCGAGGAACTCGAAGTAGGTCACCAGGCTCTGTACGCACGCCGCTCGGGTCGACCCAAAACCCACTCTGACAGGTTGCTCGGGTCAGCGCCGCTCCGGTCCGCCGCCGCGCTAGAAGCAGCAGGGACGAGGGGAACGGGGGCGAACAGGCACACGACGAACGCAACATCGGCCCTCGACCAGCGACACCAGGCCCAGACCTGCCGGGCAACCCGCGTGCAACAACCGGCGGCCAAGGAGGGCAACCACGGTCAACAGTGGACAGACTCAAGATCGGCCGCAGGCATGGAAAAACCGCCTTGACCTGGGTCAAGACGGTTTCAAGAGCGGTGGCCAGGGCCGGGGTCGAACCGGCGACCTTCCGCTTTTCAGGCGGACGCTCGTACCAACTGAGCTACCTGGCCGGGAACGCCGGCCTGGAGCCGAACGATCTTGCGACCCTGACGGGACTCGAACCCGCGACCTTCGCCGTGACAGGGCGACGCGCTAACCAACTGCGCCACAGGGCCTTGCATGCTGCTTTGTAACTGTACTGCGTACTCCCAACGGGATTCGAACCCGCGTTGCCGCCTTGAAAGGGCGGAGTCCTAGGCCGCTGGACGATGGGAGCCCGGTTCGGTTTCGGCGAACCGACCGACCCGCGCTCTCCGGTGTCCCCGGGAGCGAACATAACTATAGGACACGCTCGTTTCAGCTCCCGCACAGGGGGTCCCCTAGTTGTTCGCGGGGCTGGGACCTGCGAGAACGCGGTGACTTCAGGATATCAGGGCCGAGGCGTCCCGCAGGGCGCCGAGCCGTCGCCGAAGCTCCTCCCGGTCGACATCCGAAAGGGTGACGGCGAGAAGTTCGGCCACACGCTGGTCGGTCAGGTGCTCGGCGTGCCGCCACCGCTGCCGCAGATCGCCCTTCGCCTCCGCCCTGGCGATCAGTTCGTCGGCGGCCTCCTCGGGCCACGCGGTGCGCAGGAGGCGCCCACGTCCACCTTCCGGATCCGAGACGACGGCCTCGGGCACCGTCAAGCCCACCGCGCGCAGGGCGGCGAAGTGGACACCGCCGCGGAACTCGCGGAAGACCATGAGCGCGAACGCCAGGCGCTCGACGTCGTCCTCCGGCCGTTCGGCGAGTTGCCATCCGGCGAACAACGCGAGACCACTCGCGTCCGCGGCGTCCACGAGACGGAAGAGCAGATCGGCCAGGCGACCGGGGTCGTCGGTGCCCGAAAGGTTGACGCGCGCCCACCGCGCCGATGACCGCGAGTAGGCACGGACCGCGGCGGCCGCGTCGAGGGCCGCCATCGCGGGCGGCAGGGCGAACTCGAAGAGCCAGTGCGGGAAGATCCCGAACAGTTCCGCGACGACCTTCGGCGGCGGGTCGCCCAGCACCGCCGAACGCCCTCGCAGGTACAGCGTCCGCGGCGGCAGGCCCGCCTCGGCCTCGACCTCGGCGAGCTCTGGAGAGGTCATGAACTTCCCACCCAGGACCTGCACCGTGTCCCGGATCTCCCGCGCCGTCGCGATCGCCTCTTCGTCACCCATGCCGCTTGCCGCCTTCCCGCCAGTTGAATAATAACAGTGTTACACAACTGGCGGCCCCCTCGTCAAGCACAAACGAAAGCCCGGCCACGTGGCGAACACACCACACGACCGGGCATCGCGAACGAACTCAGCGCTGGACGGGCGCCCGCCCGTCCTCGTCCAACGTCAACCCCAGCATGTCCAGCAACTGGACACAGTCATCGACACCCAGCGCGCCGTTGGCCACCGCCAGCCGGGCACGCCGCACCTGGTCGTCGGACACCCGCTGGGTATCCCCCTGACCCGTGCGCTGCGCCGGCAGGCCACCCGCCAACGTTGTCGAACTTCCCCCATCGGCACCTTCGTACCGAAGGAGGAACTGTCGAACTTCCACAGACCCACCCATGGTTCCTCCAGACGGCCAACGAACAGCTTGGCCGCGAGGCTAGCCAGAGCCGGCCGCGACACACAGCCCCCCGGAGAGTGAACCTGTCGCCACGCTCCGCACAACGCAGAGCAATCACGCGTGCACCGGCATCACATGAACCACAGGGGAACCACAGGTGTCGTCCCGACCGGAATTCTGCCCGCGCCCACTCGCCCTTCTCAGCAAACCGTGCGACAATCGCTTTGCTGACACACCCCCGGTCAGCGCCTGTGGAGATCCCCTCCGACCCCCGCGTTCCTCCCCCTGGCGCGGGGGTCGCTCCGTGTTTTGGGGGGCCACCCCCCAAGCCCCCAGGGTCCGGTCTGTGGCGGTTGGCGGCCCCGGACTCGGTCCGGGTGAGTAGCGATCTCGGGTGGCGTGAATCGTTCTCGTTCGAGTTGATGATCGCGTTTGTGATCACTGGGCGCGTCGTTCTCTTGGGGTGTTAGGCCATCTGAGACGAAATAATGGGTGTGTCGTGGCTCACTGTGGTTGGTTTGCCGAGACCGAACCGTTATCGTGGCCTGGTGCCCCTTCCTTCCCTGAGCCGTCGTAGCGGCAGCCGCACGAACCTCAAGCCGGTCAACCCCGGTCGTCACCGCAACTCCTCCACCAAGGAGGCCGAAGCGGTCGTCGAAGACACGGAGCTCACCAGCTACCTTCGTGCCCTCGCCCCCGACAACGACCCGGAGAGCACCGGCACCGGCAAGCGCTTCGGTGAAGCGCAGGTGTTCCAGCTGCGGATGAACCTCATCGCCATGGAACAGCTCAAGGACGCCGCCCGGGAACGCAGCCTGTCGCCGCAGGCGCTGGCGCAGGAATGGATCCTCGAGCGCCTCTCGTGGGAATCGCAGGCCAACTCGGCCCAGCAGCGGCGCCACGAAGAAGCCCACACCGACGAATTCCGCTTCGACGCCGACGCGTTCGAGCAGCCCGTCCCCCGCTGATCCCGTCGAACTCGGAACGGAAACAGCACACCCGAAGAAGCTTTCAAAGCCATGGAAAAGCCCCCGGCGAGAAAATGCCGGGGGCTTTTCTGTTCAGTCTGAGCAACGCCGAAAGGCGGACTCAGATCGCGCGGACCTTTTGGGCCTGCGGGCCCTTCTGTCCCTGACCGACCTCGAACTCCACTCGCTGATTCTCCTCGAGAGTGCGGAAACCGCGGCCCTCGATCTCCGAGTAGTGAACGAAGACGTCGCCCTCGCCGCCATCCTGCGCGATGAAGCCGAAGCCCTTCTCCGCGTTGAACCACTTCACAGTGCCTTGCGCCACCGCTGTACTCCTCGTTGCACATCCGCTTCGAGTGCCACCGAAGTGACACCCAGACCGTCCCGGGCGGTTCCAACGAGTCGAGCGAAGAGCGCGTCACCGGCTCATGGCTCGCGTCAGAAGTTCCGCGAGTGTGAAGCCACGAACACGCAAAACGACGGCCTGATTGCAGAGTACCGGGATCTGGCCATATTTGAAGCCCGTGATGGGACTCCAAGCACCCCCAAGTACCAAGGTCACCGGAACGTCGTATAGCGCTCCTTCTTCTGTCGGACCCTTTCACTACCCTGTCGCCGCGCACCGACCTGAGGTCAACGCCGGACACGGACCGAAGTCGGCCATGCCCCGATCGTGAACTATGATCCACCCGATTGTGACTCGCATCACTCTCCGTGCGGTCAACTTCGAGGGCGGTCCGAACGTCATGATCGGTGTACAAGGGGAGCAAAGGGGAAGCTTTGAGGTTCACTGAAACCGCCCGCCGCCGCGCGGCGATCGCGGCACTGGGGCTGGTGGCCGTTCTGACGCTGGGGGCGTGCAGCAGCGAGCCGACCGTGTCGGCCAGCGGGCCCGACGGCGGCGGCCCGATCAGCAGCGAGACCGGCGGACGGGCGCCCGCGCCCGCCAAGTTGACTTACGAACCCGCGGCGGGTGCCCAAGACGTCGCGCCGGGCCAGCCGATCAAGGTCAGCGTCGGCGACGGCACGCTCGACCAGATCGTGCTGACCAACCCGGAGGGCAAACAGGTCGCGGGACAGCCGACCGAGGACAAGAAGAGCTGGGCCACCACCGAACAGCTCGGCTACGGCAAGACCTACACGTGGTCCGGCAAGGCCACCGGCACCGACGGCAAGCCCGTCGAGGTCGGCGGCGTCTTCACCACGGTCAAACCGCGCAAGCAGGTGGGCGCGAACATCAACGTCTTCGACGGGCAGACCTACGGCGTCGCCATGCCGATCACGCTGACCTTCCCGAGCAAGGTCACCGACAAGCCCTCGGTCGAGAAGACGCTCTCCGTCGAGACCACGCCGAAGACCGAGGGCTCCTGGGCCTGGGTCCACGACGACACCTCGGTGCACTGGCGGCCGAAGGCCTACTGGCAGCCCGGCACCACCGTGAAGTTCAACGCCAAGATTTACGGCGTCAAGATCGGCGAAGGCGTGTACGGCAAGGAAGACCGCTCGGCGAGCTTCACGATCGGGCGCTCTCAGGTCGTCAAGGGCAACACCCAGACCCACCGGCTCCTGGTGATCCGCGACGGCCGGCAGATCGCGGACTACCCGGCCAGCTACGGCCTCGACGCCGACCAGGGCCGGGTCACCCCGAGCGGCACGCACGTGGTGATGTCCAAGCACGACACGTACTCGATGACCAACGAGCGCTACGACTACGAGAACATCGTCGTGCCGTCCGCGGTGCGGTTCTCGACCAACGGCGAGTTCATCCACGGCTACGGGCCCTCGATCTGGGCACAGGGCAAGAAGAACATCTCCCACGGCTGCGTGAACCTCGCGCCGGCGAACGCCAAGGAGTACATGGCGGGCACGCTCGTCGGCGATCCCGTCGAGATCGAGGGCAGCACGGTGAAGATCAACCGGGCGCGCGACTACAGCGACTGGACCTATTCCTGGGACGAGTGGACGAAGCTGTCCGCTTTGGGGAGCTGACGTACTTCCGCGAAGCCGGGCGGCCGGAGACCTCTTTGGTCTCCGGCCGTTCGTGTTTGAAATCCCGGGGAAAGTCGATGCAACCCCAGGACGGGCGGGACGCATGTCTAACGACGGAAGGCGCCGCGGCCAATGAGCGGCGCCCGGATCGAGGAGACACCCTTGCGTACTCGTATCGCACTTTCCGTCGGAGCCCTGCTGCTGGCCGGCGGCGCCGCGTTCTTCGGCACCTCGCTGGCGTCGGCCGACCAGAGTGCCCCGTCGCCGACGTCGACGCAGGCGCCGAACCAGCCGCCGCAGCCGACTCAGGCGCCCACGACGGCGAAGCCGGCGGACCCGACCCGCGCCACCACCGCCCCGCGGCCCGCCCAGGAGACCCCGTCGGTCGTCGCTCCGGGCGAGCACCGTGTCCCGAAGGCCGTCCCCGCCGGGCCGACCGGGGACCTGAACCTCCCCGCCATCGTCGAAGGAGCCGGTAGCTAGGTGTCGTTGAGCCGCTCGTCGAAGACCGGGACGGGCTCGCCGTGGGACGGCGAGTTCGCCCGGTACTTCGATGAGCGCGCGCACAGCCTGCGTGCCACCGCGTACCTCCTGTGCGGGGACTGGCACCAGGCCGAGGACATCGCCCAGGCCGCGCTGCTGAAGCTGTACCTGGCCTGGCCGAGACTCTCCCGGCACGACGCGCTCGACGGCTACGCGCGCAAGATCGTGCTGCGGACGTTCCTCTCCGAGCACCGGCGCGTCTGGCGCAAACGGGAGAAGCTCACCGACACCCTCCCCGAAGTCCCGGGTGAAACGAGCGGTAAGGAACAGGAGATGCTGGTCAGGCACGCCCTGTCCGGCATCGCCCCGAAGCAGCGGGCCGTGCTGGTGCTGCGCTATTTCGAAGATCTCAGCGTCGAGGAGACGGCCGCGGCGCTGGGCTGCAGCACCGGCAACGTGAAGAGTCAGGGCGCGCGGGGTCTGGCGACCCTGCGCAAGCGGCTCGGACCGCATTTCAGCGAACTGGCCTTGAGTGGAGCGCACGGCGATGGGAGGTGAGGAGATGGACGAGGACATCAAGAGCGTGCTTTCGCACGGCGAGGGTGGTCCGCCGCTGGGCATCCGGGCGGCGGACATCATCGAGCAGGGTGGCCGGATCCGGCGACGACGCAAGCGGCTGGCCGTGGCGGGGAGTTCGCTGGCGACGGCCGCGGTGATCGTGCTCGGCGCGATCGCCGTCGGCGGTCGCGGCGGTGAGGGATCCGCGCCGGTGCGGCCCGCCGGGCCCGGCCTGTCGACCATCTCCCCGGCACCGGTCTCGCCGACGCCTTCCGAGGCGACCACCCCGCCGGAGGCTGCTCCGGACCCGCCCGTTCAGGGGACGGTCCCGAAGCCGGGCCAGACACGCTCGACGCCTCGGACCTCGCAGCCGGGCCGGACGACGACGGTCGGTTCGCCTCACGTTCCCAGCCCGACGAAGGAGCCGATCGAACCACCGACGGCAGGCACGACGACCCGTTGACGCCGTCCGGAACGCCCGATTTCCGAGGTATTACCCGACGTAATCGGAAATTCGCTGACATCGGTTTCAGCTGGTGGCGCGTCACCTTTTTGGGGGTACGACACTCACGCGATCGCTCGAAAATCGCTGAATCGCTACGTTTGAACACCTGCGGTCGAGGGAACAAACCGTCGACGATGGGTAAGTAAACGGGTGGGTCGGGAGGTCAAACCCATGGCCGAAGAGGCGCTGAGTGCGGCGCATCAGGAAAAAGGGGAACCGGCGGAGGCCCCACCTGAGCAGATCAGAAAGGCCGTCGCCGGAGCGGCGATGGGTAACTGCATCGAGTGGTACGACTTCGGTGTCTTCGGCTTCATGCCTGCCATCCTTGGGCAGGTCTTCTTCAACGCTTCAAGCACTTCAGAGGGCGCGCTGGCGACGTTCGCGGTCCTCGCGATCACGTTCATCGTGCGGCCGTTCGGCAGCTTCGTGTTCGGTCCGCTGGGGGACAAGATCGGGCGCCAGAAGGTGCTCGCGCTGACGATCATCCTGATGTCCGGTTCGACGTTCGTCATCGGGCTGCTGCCGTCCTACGCCACGATCGGACCCGCCGCGGCGGTGCTCCTGATTCTGTTGCGTACCATCCAAGGCTTCTCGGCGGGCGGTGAATACGGTGGTGCGGCGACGTTCATCGCCGAGTACGCCCCCGCCCGGCGCCGGGGTTTCTGGGGCAGCTGGCTGGAGTTCGGCACCCTCGTCGGGTTCGCGATGGGCGCGGGCTTCGTCACGATCTTCACCGTGGTCCTCGGCGACGACGCCATGCGCGAATGGGGCTGGCGTCTGCCGTTCCTGATCGCCGGGCCGCTCGGCATCGTCGGTCTCTACCTGCGGAACAAGCTGGAAGACACTCCGCTGTTCCAGGAGATCGAGAAGAAGCAGCAGGTTGAGAAGTCGCCGCTGAAGGCGTTGTTCAAGAAGCACTGGACCTCGATCCTGCACCTGATCGGCATCGTGGTGATGCTGAACGTGGCCGACTACATCGTGATCACGTACCTGGAGACCTATCTCAAGGACGTGGTCGGTTTCGGCGGGCACACGCCGTTGTTGATCATTCTGGCGACCATCGCGTTGATGCTGATCCTGATCGTTCCGGTGGGCATCCTGTCCGACCGGATCGGGCGAAAACCCATCCTGATCGCGAGTTGCGCGAGTTTCCTGGTGCTGCCGATCCCGGCGTTCTCGCTGATGGGCGCGGCCGCCGACGATCGGAACGCCGGGCAGCTCATGCTCGGCCTGGTGCTGATCGCGGTGCCGCTGGTGCTGATCCTCGCCGTGCTGGCGGCGACGCTGCCGGCGATGTTCCCGACACAGGAACGCTACGGCGGTTTCTCCATCGGCTACAGCGTTTCCACCGCGTTGTTCGGTGGCACGGCGTCGTACGTCATCGGCACTCTGGTGAACAAGACCGGCGACAACCTGTGGCCCGCGTACTACCTGATGGGCGCGGCGGCGATCGCGGCCATCCCGATCCTGCTGCTGCCGGAGACGGCAGGCGTGTCGCTGCGCGGCATCGTGAACTCGCGGGTCGCGCGGCGCCGCAAGCCGGAAACGACCACTCCCGACGGCGCCTCGGAGCTACCGGCGAGTTAACGTCTGTCCATGAGCCGTATCTCGCAGCCGTGGCCGCCGGTCGAAGTCGAACCGGCGACCGTCCACCCGAAAGCCCCACAGCCGGGCAGCCATCTGGGCATCCACTTCGGTGAGTGCTTCGGGTGCGGTGACGAGATCGAGGCAGGGCTCCATCTGCAGTCGACGGTGGGCGAAGGGACGACGGTGTACTCGAAGTTCACCGTCACCTCCGCCCACCAGGGTGCGCCCGGCCTCGCTCACGGCGGCCTGCTGGCCTGCGCGTTCGACGAGGCGCTTGGCGCGACCGTCGGCAACCTGCTGCGTCGTCCCGCCGTCACCGGGAAGCTGGAGACGGACTTCCTCCGGCCGGTTCCGGTCGGCTCGACCCTGCACATCGCCGCGAAGCTGGACGGCGTCGCGGGCCGGAAGATCTACGTGAGCGCCGTCGGACGGCTCGACGCCGAGGACGGCCCTGCCGCGGTGCGCGCGCGGGCGTTGTTCGTGCAGGTCGAGTTCGAGCACTTCAGCAACCACGGGGACCCCCAGGCCCTGCAGAAGCTCGCCGCCGCGCACGAGAAGGCCAAGCGCGAACGCGAGTGGGACATCAACCCCTGAGCAATTCGTCCTCTGGTTGCGGTAGTTCGTAGGCCGAACTACCGCAACCAGAGGACGAAACGCGGGGTCAGGTGAGGGTGCGGGGCCGGATCGCGTTGGCCTTGTCGACGAGTTCGACACGCTGGTCGACGGTACCGGCGAGGCGGGCCAGCGTCCGGTAGCAGCGCTCGAGCCCGAAGCGCAGGTCCCGTTCGTCCAGGGCACAGCCCAGCACCTTCGCGCCCGGCGTCGGCCGGTTCTGCGCGTTGAGCCAGCCGTACGCCGCTTCGAGCACCTCCGCCGACAAACGCGTGCGGCGTTCGGCGTCGAGCTGCAGACGCTCGAGCCGCGTCGAAGCGTCGACGAGATCCCGCTCCGACACCAGCACCGGGTCCTTGCCGCCGCCGTTAATCCTGGTCTTGATCTTGATCGCGGCCACCTGCGCGGCGACGTGGTGCGTGGACGACGCCGGGACGGCCTCCAGCACCTCGATCGCGCTGGCCCGGGCGCCCTGCGCGAGGTACACGCGAGCGAGCCCGAAGGCGGCGCTGACGTACGACCGGTCCGTTCGCCACACCAGCTCGTAGTAGCGCGCGGCGCCGAAGTAGTCCCCGACACCCTCCGCGCTGACGGCCAACGCCAGCTTCGGCGCGATCTCGCCGGGAAGGTCGTCGTACACCGCTTCGAACGCGACTTGCGCGACGCGGGACCGGCCGCCCGCGAGCTCGATCAGGCCGCGGTACCAGTCGATCCGCCAGTCGTGCGGGAATCCGGCCTTGATCGCGAGGTACTGCCCGGCCTGCAGCTGCCGCTGTGCCTCGACCAGTTCGCCGAGCTCGATCCGGGCCCGGACGATCCGCAACCGGACCTCGATCGACTCACGCGGCGCACCGGCCAGCGACTCGATCGCGCCACCGGGATCGAGCGCGACCGTCGAGGCGAGCATGCCCGCCGCCGGGTCGTCCGTGTCGACCTGCGGGATCGGCAGGCCCGACACCACCTCGCCCGGATCCGGCAGCGGCACGCTCCCGCCGTGCTCCGGAACGACCAGGTCGACGCCGAACGTGCGGGTCTCCGGACCGAAGACGGTCGAAGCGCCCGGGCGCGGTTTCCCGGTGCCCAGCGCCATGATCTCGCGGAGCACACCGGTCAGCTGGTCGCCCATCTCCTCGGCCGCGATGAACCGGCGGTCCGGGTCGGTGTGCGTCGCGCGCCTCAGGAATCGGTAGTACGAACCGAAGAGCGCGAACAGCGGGACGACGTCCGGGCCGGGCAGGGTCGCCTTGAACTTGCTGGTGTAGCCGGAGAACTCGAAACTGAGGACGGCGAGCGTACGGCCGACGGTGTAGAGGTCCGACGCCACCGAAGCGCCGTGAGTCGCCAATTCGGGCGCGCTGTAGCCGGTGGTGAAGAACAGCGGGCTCTCGTAGTCGTCGATGCGGCGGACCGCGCCGAGGTCGATCAACTTGAGCTGTTCGTGCGTCTGGATGACGTTGTCGGGCTTGAGGTCGCAGTACAGCAGGTTCTGGCTGTGCAGGTAGCCCATGGCGGGCAGGATCTCGAGCCCGTAGGCGATCACCTGGCCGATCGGCAGCGGCTCCGGTCGCTTCGTTTCGCGGTGGTGCGCGAGCGCGAGCTGCCGCAACGACTGGCCGCCGACGTACTCCATGACGATGTAGCCCACGGAGTTGCCGGTGTCGCCGTCCGGATGCTGCACGAAGTTGTGGATCTTGACGATGTTCGGGTGCTCGACCTCGGCGAGGAATCGCTGCTCGTTGGCGGCGGCCGCCATCGCGGTGGCGTCGCCGGTGTCGATCAGGCCCTTGAGCACGACCCAGCGGTCGCTGACGTTGTGGTCCTGCGCGAGATAGATCCAGCCGAGCCCGCCGTACGCGAGCGCGCCGAGCACCTCGTACTGGCCGCCGACGATCTCGTTCGGCCGCAGCTTCGGGACGAAGGAGAACGGGTTCCCGCACTTCTCACAGCTGCCCTCGGGCGAACCGGGTTCGCCGTCCTCGCCGCGGCCTACCTTGGCGCTGCAGTTGCCGCAGAAGCGTTTCTCCTCCGACACCATCGGGTTGTCGAGGACGGCGGACGCCGGATCGCGGTACGGCACCTGCGGGACGTCGACGAGCCCGGCGCCGAGACGGCCGCGGCGAGAGGTGCGAGACGACGTCCGGCGTGCGGTGCCGGGAAACGACCCCGTTCCGGTGCCGGTCCCCCGGCTGCCCGTGCCGGTCCCGGTTCCCCTGCTTTCGCTGGAACGTTCGGGGAGGACGCTTTCCGTGCCAGGGTCCGGCAGCTGCCCGGGCCCTGGGTCGACGCGCGGCGCCGGCGGCATGATGCTCTGCGTCTCCGGAGCGGGCGAGGAGAGCACGCTGGTCGGCTGGGGCGCGTCGGCCGGTGCCTGCCACGCGGGACGGACGACCTGGGTCTGCGGACTGACGGGGGCCATCTCGCCCGGCGGGCGGGTCGGGTCCTCGGCACCGGGGATCGGGCGCTGCTGGCCGCGCGGAGGAGTCTGGTGGCGCTGAACCGGCGCGTGGAGGATCGTGCGCTCGGCGTCCGTCTCCGGCTGCGGTTGTGGCTTCGGCTTCGGCTTCGGCGAATCGGTGAGATCGAGCCTGCCGGAAATGGACGGTTCGGGTGTCTCCCAGCGGACCGGCGCCGGTGGCGTCCAGGAGGCGGACTCCGCCTCCTGATCCGGTCTGGTGTCATCCGGCGCTGCGTGCCGAGGACGGCGCGGCTCCTCCGACACTGGTACCTCCCGAAATCCCCGCGATGAAGTCGGACCCAGTCTAGGGGTGACCAGGCAGGTCGTGCCCGCACCGGGCCGAACCCGCTACGGTGCGAGAGAGAACCGATTCGGCAGGTGATGAGGGGGAGGCTGTAATGGAGGGGGAGTCTTAGCGGTGCCTGCGTCATTTTCGATGTCGATGACCCAGCTCGACGTCGTACTCGAAGAACTCGGGCTCGGCAGATTCGTGGTGCCTTTCGAAATCCCGACCGTCGGCACCACCATCACCGAACGCGAGCGGCACTGCGAGGAAGTCTGGACCGACCTGGCCGACCGAGGCTTCGCACGCGGCCGCGAACTCCTGCGCGACTACGAAGAGACACTCCGGCTTTGGGCAACGGGGGACTTCGTCGTCACCCTGGAGGCGCACGAAGTCGAGCAAAACGCCGAATACCTCTATCGAGGCTGCTGGAACCGCCACCTTGGCGTCATCAGTCAGCAACGCGGCTTCGACATCCTCTTCGAGCCGGTTTACCCCGAACAGGTTGTCGCCGCCCTCCTCGGTAACTTGCCGTCGCTGCAGCCTTTCCCCGGACGGGTGATGACGTCCAACACGCTTCCCCCGTCCAAGCGGCCGGACGATCCCTTCGACAAGGACCCCGCCAACCTCCGCTTGGGCGCGGCGAGCCAGTTCTTCGAGCACCCGCTCGCGCGACTCGGCACGGTCAGCATCACTTTGCGCGACGACCGGGGTAAGCCCCAGCAGAAGAGCGTCCAATGGTTCGACAGCGTCCAGGGCCGCTTCATGCTCACCACCGACCGCTTCCCCGACGGCGAAGTCCGGCGCACGTTCACCCCGACGAACGGCTCTCACCTGGCACGATGGATTCACGACCTGGTCGAAGCCGCCCGCGTCGGCAGCGCGTGATTCCCACCGGGAGGCGGCCTTTCGGACCTCTTCCGCTGATATCGTGATCTGACGAGCGCTACGAGTAACCGGGACTTGGTACAGGGGAGAGACCATGACTGACGGCACCGGCGGACCGCCGGGCAACTTCTCGGAGATGCTGGGCGATTTCTCGGCGCGGGCCGACGCCATGGTGAAGGCCGCGAAGGACGGGGACTTCAAGGTCAGCGAAGAGGCTGGCGAGGCACTGAAGACCGCGATCGACGACTACATCGATGACTGGACGAACAACCAACGACACTTCAACCGCCTCGCCGAGAAACCGAAACTGGGCACTGGCCAGTTTGCCCAACAGGTCGGCCATCACGCGACGTTGGTAGCAGACGGCGACGAACTTTCCGCCAAGAAACAATTGGATGCGCTTCAAGATGTGCTCAACCGCGCCAAGGAAGCCATCGATCTAGCCAAGGTTCGATACCGAAAACAAGATTCGAACAACGCTGACCAGCTGAAAATCACTGCGACAGGACTGACAGACCACTGACATGACCACCAAAACAAGGTTTCGGGTTTTCGCCGCGCTGCTGCCTGCCATGGCGCTCACGGTCTCCGCTTGTTCATCGGAAGAGCCCGGCAATGCCACGCCGGTGACGAGCCCGACGCCTCCTCCGTCCTCTTCGCAAGGAAATGGTCCCGAGAACATATTCGGCGATCTGAAAGCCTGCGACCTTCTTGCGCCGACCACGACACCAAAAGGCTTCGATCCACCAGTTGTCGAGACAGCCGAGAGCGACAACGGATGTGCCGCACAGAAACGTCGGTACGCCTCCGTGAGCATCTACCTCGTGCCCGAGGCCGGGATCGATCAACTGTCCCCAGGCCAAGGAACCAAGATTCCGACAAAGGTCGGCGACCGTGAGGCCGTGGAAATTCCAGGAGACTCCGGGACAGAAGCCTGCACGGTGGCCATCGCCGTCACCCCTAATGCCCGGATGACGGCATCGACCTCCCTCAACGAGGGAACGAACGCAGAAGCCTGCGCTCTGTCCAGGGAAATCGCAACAGCCGCTGAACCGAAACTGCCGAGAGGCAACTGACGACGGAACGGGGAGGGACCATGGTCAACGTCGGGCAAGACGACTTCAACAGCACGTTCTCGGTGTCGGGTAAGGCGAACCGCGATTACGAGGCCAAGCGCTACTCCGACACCTACAACGAGGCCAATGCCGGCCCCGGCGGGAACCCCCTGACCGCGAAGCTGACCGCGGAGGCGAAGGCGGGTCAGTACTCCGGCGAGCAGGCCGCAGCGCTCACTCAGGGGCAGCAGTTCCGCACCGGCCTCAATCCTTCGGAACAGCGCTACGAAGCGGTCCCGCACGGTGAGCTGAAGAACATGGTCACGCAGGACCTCGACCCCCGCGACATCGATGAAAAGGGTGAGCTCTGGAACAACCAGGGCAACTCCCTGAACACTTTCAGCAGCGCCGTCAAGGCCGCGATCGGCAAAGAGGGCGATCACTGGCGGGGAGACGGCGCGCGAGCGGTCACCGACTTCTTTTCCCATGTCAGCAAGTGGGCCGATACCGCGGGCGACGGCGCGTATCTCGCGTCCAACCGGTTCTCCCAGTCGGCGGCCGCGGCGACCACCGCGAAGAACTCCATGCCCGAAGAGGTTCCCTTCGATCGCAACGCCGAGTACAAGAACGCCCTGCAGCAGTTCGCGTCGGGGAACTTCGGGGGCGCGGTGGAGACGGTCGGCAACATCTCGGCCAAGCAGGAGCAGTCGTTCCAGGCGCACCAGCAGGCCGCGCAGGTCATGCACACCTACGACCAGTCTCTTTTCGACGTCAATTCCCAGCAGCCCACCTTCGCCTCGCCGCCGGAAATGGGCGATTCGACGACGGCGTCCGGGTTCTCCGGGGGCAGCGACGTCAAGGGGTTCGGCGGCGGGCCCGGTAGTGGTCCCGGGTCCGGGCCGGGGGCGCCGGGGCCAGGCTACTCGGGTGGACCGGGGCCTGGGCCCGGGCCTGGTGCAGGACCTGGTCCGGGGATCACCACGGGCGGCGGGCACACCGGGGTCTCGGGGCCGGGACAGTCGCTCGGCGGGCCGCCGGGGTCGTTCCGGCCCGGGCCGAATCCGGGGCTGGCGGCCATGAACGGCCCGGGACCCACCGGTCTCGGGCGGCTGGGCAGCGAGCGGTATCGCGGCAAGCCCGGGCGGACGCCGGGCGGGCCGGGTGGCAGTGCGGCCAGCCGGTTGACCGGCGGGGGAAGCGGCGGGTTCGGTCGTAACGGCGGGTCGGGCAACGTCGCCGAGCGGCTCGCGGGCGGCAAGGTTTCGGCCGGTGAGGCCGAGAAGCTTGCGGGCAAGGGTGGCGGCGGGTCCGGGTCGGGCAAGCTGCCTGAGGAGCGCATCACCCGCGGTGGCGCGGCCGCGGCCGGCAAGAGCGGCGGTCCGGGTGCGATGGGCGGCGGTGGCCCTGGCGGCAGAGGGCAGAAGGAAGAGGACAAGGAAAAGAAGGCCCCGGACTACCTGCAGGAAGAAGACGCCGACGTCTTGTTCGGCGGCTACGAAGGCGAAATGAAGCCGGTGCCGCCGGTGATCGGCGAGAAGTCCCCCTGAACCGGGGCGGGCCGTTCGGGAGCGATCCCGAACGGCTCCTTCTCACCTGTACTGGGGCTGAGGCGGCGTTCCGCCTTCGAGCTTGTTCCCGATCCACTTCGCGTAGCTCGCCTGCCACGCGCCACCGCGCACGGTGTCCAGCACGGCGTTCACGTACCGCACCATGTCCTCGTTCTCCTTCGGGACACCGATTCCGTAGTTCTCCTCGGTGAACCGGTCCCCCACGATCTTCAGCGTCGGGTCCTGCGCGAGCATCCCGGCGAGGATGACGTCGTCCGTCGACACGGCCTCGACCTGCTTCTGCTGCAGCATCACCAGGCAGTCCGACCAGTTGTCCACCGAGACCGGCACCGGCTTCGAGGGATCCGCCGCGATCTTCAACAGCGAAGTCGACGTCTTGGTCGCGCACACCCGCCGCCCGGCGAGATCCGAGAGCTGGGCGACCTTCGAGCCGGATTCGACCAGGATCCGTTGCCCCGCCTGGTAGTACGCCGTCGAGAAGTTGACCTTCTTCAGCCGGCCGCAGGTGATGCTGTAGGTCCGGACCACGATGTCGACCTGCTTCTTTTCGAGCACTTCTTCCCGCAGTTTCGACGGGATCGCCCGGAACTGCACACGGCCTTCCGCGCTGCCGAATATCGCCTTCGCGATCTCGTTGACCATGTCGATGTCGAAGCCTTCGAGCTGACCCGACGTCGGATTGCGGAAGCCGAACAGGAACGTCGTCTGGTCGACGCCGGCGATCAGTTTGCCCTTCTCCTTGATCTTCGCCATCGTCGAGCCGCTGGTGATCGACGTGCCGTTGGTCGGCCTCAGGCTGGCCAACGGGTTGCAGCTCGTGTCGGTCGTTCCGCCACTGCCGGTGTTGTCGGCGCCGCCGACGTTCGCGGGCTGTGGTGGGGCGACGTCGCCCACCGGGGCCGGGTCGACCGGCGCCCCCGCGCTCCCACAGGCCGTCGCCAGCACCAAGACGGCGCCGAGCACGGCCCCTCGCAGACCGTTCCGCATCACCGGTACTCCCTCAGCCGTTCACGGATTCCCAACGCGGCCCCCGCCGCCGCGATCAGTGCCAGTACCGCGATCCCCGGCGCGAGCAGGGTCAGCGCGCGATCGGCGCCACGGGTGTCGTCCAGGAATTCCTGCCGTCCCACGTTGATCGCGGCCACCAGGCTGTTGTCGAGCCGCAGGAACGCCCCTGCCGCGCCGCCGGTCTTGTCGTCGTGGATCGCCGTGTCGACGGCGTCCTGATAGCTGCCGTCGTCGTCTTGGCGCCGCACTTCGGCGTGCGCCTTGAACCACGCCGACGCGGCCTGGATCGCCTCGTCCACCTTGCCGGCGGCCCCGCCGCCCTCCGCGAGGCCACGGGCCTCACCCAGCAGGCCGCCCTGGCCGTCGGGCCCGCCGAGTTGCGCGGCGAGATCGCCGAAGTCCTTTTCGTACGCCGCGCCGTCGCCGCGCGCGACGAGGGTCAGCGTCTCGTCGGCTCGCGCCTGCAGTGCCGCGATCCGGGCGCGCACCAGGACGTCCACCTGGTGCGAGCCGTCTTCTTCACCAGCGCCGACGAGGCTGCTCTGCACGATCAGCGCCACCGCGCCCCACAGCAGGGCGACCACCACCGACACGGACGCGACGACGAGGCCGACGTTCAGCAGCCGGTTGGTCTTCCGCGTCAGGTGCACCTGCGTGACGATCAGCGCGGCGAGCAGAGCGAGTAACAAAGCCGTTGCCAGCCAAGGGAATTCGGTCACGTCGTCCTGTTCGGCGGCGAGCCGGTCGGTGTCGACGCGGTACAGCTCCTGTGCGGCGGGAAGAATTTTCGCCCGCATCAGCTCCGAAGCCTCACGCAGATATGAGGCACCGACGGGATAGCCCTGTCGGTTGTAGGTGCGCGCGGTCTCGACCAGTCCTGTGTAGACGGGGATCTCGCGGCCGAGGGTGTTGATCTGCTCGGCGGCCGCGCCGATCCCGGAAGAGTCCGACGCCGCCTTCGCCAGCGCCGCACCGGCCTCCGCGACGTCACGTTCGTACCGCTCGCGCATCGGGAGCGGCTCGGTGCCGATCGAGAGAAACGAACTGGCCGCGGTCGCGTCGGCGTCCGAAAGCGCGCGGTAGACCTGCTGCGCGGCGGCGGCCAGCGGTTCCCGGTGGTCGATCAGGCCGTTGATCGTGTCTTTCTTGTCCTGCGCGGCCAGCGTGCCGAACAGGCCCGCGACCAGCGACAGCAGGACGAGACCGATCGCGATGACCGACAGTCTTCCCGGCGTGGTCGCCGCGGACCGGACGATCGCGCGGACCCCGTTCCCCGGCAGTTCGAGCAGGCCGGCGATCCCGCTGCGGCCCTCGGGCGCGGGGGCGGCGGGGTTCCCCGGCGGCCCCGGCCGGGTCACAGTGCTCGTCATCGCCGATCCTCCCCATTGGCTCTACCGCAAAGAAGGTATCCGAGTCGGGATCAGCGCAGCCAGTGACACCGGCGGGTGTCATCGGCACGTGATCTCCTGACCGCGTCAGAGCCCTTTTTCCAGGCCGTAGCGCACGGCCTCCGCACGATTGCGCACACCGATCTTGGCGAAGGCGTGGTTGATGTGGCTTTTCACGGTGGCCTCGCCGATGAACAGTTCGGCGGCGATTTCCGGGTTGGACAGCCCGCGGGCGATGAGGCCGAGCACTTCGGTTTCGCGGGCGGTGAGCCCGTCCGGGAACTCGGTCTTGGCCCTGCTCACCGTTCTCGCGTCGAGTGCGGCGACGAGTCTGTCGGAGACTTCGGCGGCGAAGATCGCCTGTCCGTTGGCGGCGGAGCGGACGGCCGCCCCGATCTCGGCGCGGCCGGCGTCCTTGGTCAGGTAGCCGCGGGCTCCGGCGCGCAACGCGTCGGCGATCGAGGCGTCGTCCGCGTACGTCGTCAGTACCACGACCGCGACCTCCGGGTGATCCCGTTTGAGCAGCTTGGTCGCGGCCACCCCGTCCAGGACGGGCATGCGCAGGTCCATCAGCACGACGTCGGCGGCGGTCCCGCGGAGCAGGTCGAGTGCCTGCCGCCCGTCTCCCGCGGAACCGGCGACCTCGACCCCGTCGATCAGGCCCAGCAACGCGACGAGCCCTTCGCGCATGACCTGCTGGTCATCGACGACGACCACCCGGATCACGACCGCACCACCGCCTCCACCGTCCAGCGCCCGTCGTCCGGGCCCGCGGTCAGCGTGCCACCGGCGAGCGCGAGCCGCTCCCTCATCCCGGTGAGACCGAACCCGCCGCTGTCCTCCGTCCGGATGGCGTCGCCGAGTTCGTTGCGCACCCGCAAGCAGACCTCCTCCGGTGTGAAGAGCAGCCGGAGCGCCACTGGCCGGCCGGTGGCGTGCTTGGCCGCGTTGGTCAACGCCTCCCGCGTGACCCCCGCCAGCGACACCACCGCGGCGGACGGCAGTGGCCGCTGCTCCCCCTCGACCTCGAAGGACACCTCGTCGTGGTGCGCGTCCACCAGCAGCCGCACGGCTTCGGCCAGCGACGGGACGTCGCTGCGGAGGGCCGCGACCGCGTCACGCGCCTCGGACAGCCCGTCCGCGGCCAGACGGCGGGACAGCCGCACCCTGCCGAGTGCACCGTCCACATCGGACTTCTCGGCCAGCAGGGCCTCGGCGACCTCCAGGTGGATCCCCAACGCCCCGAGCGAATGCGCGAGGACGTCGTGGATCTCCCTGGCGATCCGGGTGCGCTCGTCGAGCGCGGCGGCCCGCGCGTGTTCGCTCTGCGCCAGCCTGGTCTGCTCCAGCAGCGCGGCCGCCTGCGCCGCCTGTACCTCGTACTGCCGCCGGTTCAGCCCCAGCAGCATCAGCACGAGCAGCACGCCGACGTTGCCGAACACCAGCGGCGCGGACGCGCCCGCGACCAGGCCGGTGACCGCCGCGAGGCTCACGTCGAACCCCACCACCCCCAGAATGGCGGCCACCGACGGCTCGGTCAGGGTGGCGAACCGGCTGACCGTGACCACCGCGAGCACGATGGCGGAGGAGTCCTCCGCCCAGCCGAGCGCGATCGACGGCGCGGCACTCGCCACCGCGAGCAGGAGGGTCGCCACCCTGGGGAAGCGTGGGGAGGTCGCCACGAAGCCCAGCCAGCAGGCGCCGCAGACGGCGTACGCCGCCCAGATCCACGCACTGGACTCGCTCGCGGTCAGCAGCACCACCGCGACCGCCGCCGTGCCGAGCAGCTGGACGACCAGCCAGCTCGGCGCGATCGTGTCCGGCAGCAGCGGCCGTTCCCGCCTCCCCATTTCCCCCCTCAGCGATCACTCAGCCGCGTGATCATCTCCACCAGGATCAGCCGGTAGGCAAGGAACCCCAGCAGGACGACGACACCTATCACTACCAGCGCCATCAGGCCTTTCGCGTTCATTTTTCCCATGACACGGACGTTAGGCACGCCGAGGGGTGGGACGGGACCATCGCCGGGTTGAGCCGGGGGTGGAGGTTCAGTCGCGGACGGCGGGCGCGAGGGAGTACGGGAGGACCTCGCCACCGTCGGCGGGCCGTTCGACGACGACCTCGACGTCGTCGGCGAACCGATACGGCCTGCCCAGCAGGATGCCGCCGAAATGCCGCCTCATCCGGGACATCTCCGCGCGAACGGTGACGGTGCGGGCGGCGTCGCCGAAGAGGTCGAGCGACAGTTCCGACGCCGACCTTCCCTCCCGATGGCGCGCGAGGACGTACAGCATCTCCGCGTGCCGCGGGCTCAGCCGATGCGACCAGGTCCCCGCCGGGCAGCGGCTCCAGCAGGCAGTTTCCGTAGGTGGGCAGCCAGGTCCGGCCCGCGGTCGCGTCGTTGGGCAGCGCGATCCGGCCGACCGGGACGAGGCCTGCCGACGCCGCGATCCAGCCGTGCGGATCGGTGATCACCGCCCGGCCCTTCACCTTGGCGAGCAGGGGCGAGGCGAGGCCGCGCAGCCGTTCCAGCTCGGAGAGGTGTGTGGTGCGCAGCTGCGCCTCGGCGAGTTTCGCGACCGCGTCGACCAGTGCCAGTGTTGTCGGGTGCACGGTCGAGGCCGGGCCGGAGAGGTCTACGACGCCGAGCAGCCTGCCGTCCCTCGGATCGTGCAGTGGCGCGGCGGCACAGGTCCAGTCGTGCTGGTTACGGACGTAGTGTTCGGCGGAGTAGACCTGCACCGGATGTCGGGTGACCAGCGCCGTACCGATGGCGTTGGTACCGGCGGAGGTCTCGTGCCAGTCGACGCCTTCGACGAACCCGAGCCCGTCCGCGCGGCGGCGGACCGCGGTACTGCCGTCGCGCCAGAGGACGCGGCCTTCGGCGTCGACGACGGCCATGATGTGCGCGGCCTGCTCGGCGAGGCTGATCAGGCCTCCGCGCAGGGCGGGCAGGACGGCGGCGAGACCGCTCTCGCGACGGCGGGCTTCCAGCTGCTCCGGGACGAGCACGGGGGCCGGGGCGCCACGATCCGGGTCGAGGCCGAGTTCGCGCATGCGCCGCCAGGACGCGGCGATGACCGCGCGCGGGTGACCCGGGAGCGCGCGACCGGCGAGGGCGGCTTCGTGCACTTCGGCGAGCGCGCGCGCGTGCCGCCGCGGGTCCGCGCCGACCGGCAACGCCGCCTCCAGCTGCACCTGGCCCACCCCTCCGGTCCGTTTCGGCCAGTGTGCCCGGGTGACCCGGCGTTCGGAAGGTCTCTGTGACCTGGGCTGGGTTTACCCGGTGAAGGGCGCTTCCACCAGGTGGGACGCCGGAAAAGCCCCCTGCGGTTTCCGCCCCAGGAGCAGGCCTTTCCTGGTCGCCTCGGCCATCACGGCGCGGACGTCGACGCACCACGGGCCATCGGACTTCAGCTCGACGAAAGCGCTCTCTCCTCGTCTCAGTACGAAGTGCGGTTCGCCGTCGAGCGCGATGGAGCCGCCCGCGGCGGCGAGGTCGACCCGGACCCCTGGGTGCAGCACGCTCCAGCCCCGGACGCCCACCGCCCGTACCTCGCCGGGCGCGATCGGCGCCTGCACGATGTACGGCGTCTCCTCGACCGGCCCGAGTGAAAGCGCGACACCGTCCACAGTGGACTTCGGGCTGGGGCAGAGCCTGCCGGGGATACTCGACAGGCCGATTCCGTCCGGTACGGCGAACGTGCAGTACAGCTCGGTCAGTGACGCGGGATCCCAGCGGCTTTCGGCCGACACGCTGACGTCGGTCAGCGCGATCTCGCGGCGCGCCTTCGTGACGACCTCGAGCACGGTCGCGCGGTTCGTGACCAGGTCCGTGTCCACCTGATGGGTGGCCAGCAGCCCGGCGGCGAGCCCGGCGACGGTGGGCTCGTCGGTGCTCCCGGTCGGCAGCATGAGCAGCGGGACGTCGCCACAGGCTGCCGCCGCGGCCCGCATCAGGCCGTCACCACCCAGGCAGATGAGCACGCTCGCCCCCGCGTCCACCATCCGGCGGACGGTGCCGATGATCTTCCCCGCCTCGGTCCACACCATCACCCGGCCGACCCCGGCCACCCGGAGTGCCGAACGCAGGCTCTGGATGTCACGCTCCGAAGCGGGGTTCGCCACGATCCCCGCAACCGCTTCGCCCACATGTCCTCCGCTGCCGCGCCAAGTCCCTACAAGGAAACGACTTCAGGGCCACGAAAGAAAGAGTTGCACGAGGTTGCATCGCCAGGCTAGGGGCCGAGGTGCCCGATCTTCGGTCGAACGCCGTCCGGCGGACAAGCACGACCGGCAGGATCCGTTCGGCCTGCCCGCTCACCGCGCGGGCGTCGACCAGGAACGTCCCCACGAAGACCACCAGCGCATGCGTCCCGCCTGGCGGAGCAGTCCCCGTCACCCCGTGGGGGACCTCGGGTGTCCCCCGCGAGGGGATGTGCCCGGCCCGCGGCGTCGTTAGCGTCGGGACATGGCTTCGAACGGCGGTTCCTTGGGGTGGGCGCTCCTCACCGGGCGCGAGGCCGATCTCGAACCGCCGTCGGCCTGGTGGCGCGGGCCGGTCTGGGTCAAGACGGTTCTCTTCGGCTCCGCGCTCGCCGTGTTGCTGGGCTTGACCTACAGTTCGTGGGCGCGCTACCTCGGCGGCAGCAGTCTGCCGCTGGTCTTCTTCCTGCTGCTCCTGCAGATCACGCCGCCGCTGCTGGCCGTCCCGTTCCCGCTGACCGCCGTCCGGGTGGCGGCGGCGGGGATGGTCGGCGCGATGATCGCCACCCTCTTCCCCGCGGACTACCAGCCGTTCGGCCGGACACTGTCGGACTGGCCGTTGCAGGTCCACGTCCTGCCGTATCTGCCGGTGCTCGCGATGACGCTCGCCCGCACGAAACCCGGGCAGGGCCGGGGGATCTCGATCGTCGCGGTGATGCTCGCCACCGCGGTCGGCGTCGTCCAGCTACCACGTGCGGGCACGAAGAGCCTGGTGTGGTCGTTGATCGTGGTGACCGTGACCATCGTGGCGGGATACGGGATGCAACAACGCCGCCGCGCGCTGGAGCAGGCCGACGCGGCCGAGCGCACGACCGTGGAGGAGCGGTCGAAACGGGCCGCGTTGCAGGAACGCGCGCTGGTCGCCAGGGAACTGCACGACATCATCGGCCATCACCTCTCCCTGATCGCGCTGCGGACCGACAGCGCGCGCTACCGCGTCCCCGATGTGTCGGAGGCCGCGGCGGAGGAATTCCGCGCGCTCGGGGTCGCGGCGAGGGAAGCGCTCGACGAGGCGCGACGGCTCGTCGGCGTGCTGCGGGACGCCGACGCCGAACCGGAACACGAACCACAGCCAGGACTCGCGGAGGTACCGTCGCTGATCGACGGCTGCCGGGCCTCCGGGATCGAGATCCGGGCGGAGATCTCCGGCGGGGACGGCGTTCCCGCGATGATCGCGTTGGCCGCGTACCGGATCCTGCAGGAGGCGTTGAGCAACGCGGCACGGCACAGCCCGGGGTCCACTGTGGACGTCGAGGTGCGGCGGGAACCGGACGGGCTCACGATCCTCGTCGAAAACGGGCCGCCCACGCGGCCTGCCGCGCCTGGTGCGGGGGACGGCACCGGCCTTGCCGGGATCGCCGAACGCGTTACGCTGATCGGCGGCTCGTACGAGACCGGACCGCGGGCGGACGGCGGTTTCCGCGTGGCCGTCACGCTCGAACTCCCGGGGGAGAGTGGCGTGTGACGACCGTCTTCATCGTCGACGACCAGGCCATGGTGCGGGAAAGCTTCGCCGCCCTGCTGAACGCGCAGCCGGGGTTGGCCGTGGTAGGCCAAGCGGGTGACGGGATGGAGGCGCTGGCAAGCATCTCCGCCTTGCCCACGCCGCCGGACGTCGTCCTGATGGACATCAGGATGCCGGAGATGGACGGTCTCGAAACGACCCGGCGCCTGCTCGAAGGCGACGGCGAGAAGCCGAAGGTGCTCGTCCTGACGACGTTCCATTTGGACGACTACGTCTACGAAGCGCTGCGGGCGGGCGCGAGCGGGTTCCTGGTGAAGGACGCGCCGTCGGCCGAGCTGATCACCGCGATCGGCGTGATCGCCGCCGGTGACGCGCTGCTCTCCCCCGCGGTCACGAAGCGGCTCATCGCGAACTTCGTGGCCAGTACGCCGGTTCCGCGGCCGTCCCCGGCGCGGTTCGACGTGCTCACCGAACGCGAGCGGGAAGTGCTGCGGTTGATAGCGAAAGGACGGTCCAATCCGGAGATCGCGGCGGATCTGGTGCTTTCGGCGCAGACCGTGAAGACGTACGTCGGCCGGATACTGGCGAAACTCGGATTACGGGACCGGGCGCAGGCGATCGTGCTGGCCTACGAGACCGGATTGGTCTCGCCTTGAGGCCTTGAAAGACCCCGGAAAAGCAGCAGGGCCGCCTCCCCGAGGGGATGGCGGCCCAGCTTGGAAAGCCTGGATCAGATCACGTTGACCGAGGTGGCCTGCGGACCCTTCGCGCCCTGCCCGATCTCGAACTCCACGCGGGCGTTCTCCTCGAGGCTACGGAAGCCGTTGCCCTTGATCTCGCTGTAGTGCACGAAGACGTCGCCGCCGCCGTTGTCGGGAGTGATGAAGCCGAACCCCTTCTCGGAGTTGAACCACTTCACAGTGCCCTGAGTCATAAAATCTCCATATGCAACACAAACAAACAGGAAGCCACGTCGGCAGCCCGGGTCATGACCAGACGGTTTGCTTCCCCGGAAACACGAGGAGACACTACGCCCGCTGAGTTCTGCGAGCGTGAACCAACACGAACACAAAAAACGAGACCTGAAGCAGTAAAGCACACCTCACGCAGGCCGACAAGCATCGTCACCCGGGTGTGCGCGGCCTCGCAGTACCCTTTACCGCTGGGCTATTCGCCACTCGCCGCACGCAACGGTACATCGGCGCCGAACGGTGAATAACGCAAGGCCTCCCGATTCGTGGCCACGACGGCTGTGTCGTGGGTCTCCGCGTCCGCACTGAACTGCACCGGCACGACGCCGGAAACGGACTTGCTCTCCTGTGGCTTTTCGTCAGCCATGTTTTCTCCCTGTGTCAACACAACGCTCGAAGTACCGCGTGCGGTAGTGCGTGCCAACAACCCACCGGCGGACGGCGGCGGCCCTGTGGTCGGTGGCGCGGTAGTCAAGGACCCAGTGGCCGCACCGGTCCATATCGGACTCTCGGTGTTGCCGCGATTGTGCCACGACCGACCGACAAAAGCCGATCTCCGCGACCTGAACTCAGCCGAGTCGTCACTGACTTCCCACCCCTTGGGGCTGGTGGCGGCCGCCCCACCAGGGTTCCTGTGTATCCCCTGAGAAAAAAGTACCGCCCGGTAATCGGCTGATCGGCCCTACTGTCCACCCTGCTGCGGCCTCGCGGCGCCCAGCAGGCTCGTCAGCCGGACGTCCGGCGTCACCACGTCCGGATCCGTCCTGATGTCGATCACACACGGCCGTTGCCGGACCAGTGCGCTCGCGATGATCGGCTCCAGCTCTTCACGGTCGTCCACGGTGTACCCGGCGGCGCCGAGCCCCCGTGCCCACGACGCGAAGTCGGTGGTGGGGACGGTGACCCCCGACAGCCGTCCGTGCTTGCGCGCCTGGTGCACGGCGAGCGGACCGTGCAGCCCGTTCTGGAACACCAGGACGGTCACCGGCACGCGGTAGCGGACGGCGGTCTCGATCTCCTGCCCGGTCATCAGCGCGCCGCCGTCGCCGACCATCGCGATCACCGTCCGGCGCGGCTCGGCGAGTTTCGCCGCGATCGCCGCGGGCACCGCGTAGCCCATGGCCGCGTTGCTCGGGCCGAGCTGACTGCGCGGCGCGGTGAAACACCAGTAGCGGTGCATGAACTGGGCGAAGTTGCCCGCGTCGCTGGTCACGATCGCGTCTTCGGGCGCGAGCTTGCGCACCGCGCGGATGACGTCGGCGGGGTGGATACGGGTGGCGCCGCTGGTGTCGGGCGGTGTCATGAAGGTGTGCACGGCGGCGTTCGCGGCCGACGCGCGGCGGGTCCGCGGCGAGGCGACGTTGCGCAGTTCGCGCAGGAACGGCTCGACCTCGGAGTCGACCCGGAAGGTCAGGCCGCCGCGCCGGGCGGGCTCGATCCCGGTGCCGACCAGCACCAGCGTCTGCGACGGCGTCGGGTAGCGGAAGGACTGGGTGGTGACCTCGTCGAGCTGCGTGCCCAGCGCGAGCACGAGGTCGGCACGCTCCAGCGCGTCGAGTTGCCGCGCCGGGATGCCGATGCCGAGGTGGCCGGCGTAGCGCGCGTGGTTCTCGGGGAAGGCGTCCTGGCGGCGAAACGCGTTGTACACCGGGAGCGCCAGCTCGTCGGCGACGGCGATCAGCTCTTCCCGCCCCGCTCGCGCCCTTCCGCCGACGATGACCACCGGGTACCGGGCCTCGTCGACCAGCTGCGCGACCGCCTCGGCTGTCCGGCCGAGCGCGCCGGTGGCAGGCGGTTTGACGGCGGTGACCGGCTTGGCCGAGTCGAAGGGGACGCCCCAGAAGTCGGCGGGGACGGCGACGACGGTGGGCCCAGGCCGCCCTTCGCGGCAGCGGGTCAGCGCCT
The DNA here is from genome assembly GCF_047608695.1 of Amycolatopsis sp. cmx-11-32. NCBI lineage: Bacteria > Bacillati > Actinomycetota > Actinomycetes > Pseudonocardiales > Pseudonocardiaceae > Amycolatopsis > Amycolatopsis sp. cmx-11-32. The sequence goes on from NZ_JADNQN010000001.1 coordinate 827,568, forward strand.
CGACCAGCAGTCCGGGGACCTCGTCCGGGGATTCCGCGCGGCCCGTCCACTTGACGAGGGGCTCGAACATCGCGGTCAGGTCGGCGGTGGGCAGTTCACTGGTCGGGCCGGGGCTGGACGGCGGGTTCTCCAACAGGACGACCATCGGGCTCTCGTCCTGGTACGCCGTGGAGACGCCGATCGCGAGGTTCGCCGCGTTCGGGCCGCGGCCCGCCAGCAACACCGCCGGCTGCTCGGTGAGCTTGCCCTCGGCCTCGGCCATGAAGGCCGCGCCGGAGTCGTGCCTCGCCGAGACGAAGGTGATCGACCGCTCGCGTTGCAACGCGTCGAGCAGATCGAGGAAAGACTCACCCACCACCGCGTACACGCGGTGGATTCGCGCCTCGGTCAGGATCCTCACGGCCGTCTGGGCGACGGACGCTCCCGGTTGGTATCTAATGACAAGAGCTTAGGCGGGCGGTGATCGGTGCCGTCAAGCGATCTTTCGATTCCGGCAACCCCGGGGCGCAGAATGTCCGATATCGGAACGTGTTCGAGCAAGGGAGCACGAAAACGTGACCTCAGCCACCGCAGGACGTGAAACTGTTTTCACCTACGGCGCACCGGCCTTGAAGTACGGCGCCGGGTCGAGCGACGAGATCGGCTACGACCTCACGCAGTACGGCGCCCGTCGGGTGCTCGTGCTCACCGACCCGGGTGTCGCCGCGACGGGCTGGCCACAACGGATCGCCGAAGGCATCGAGACCTACGGCGTCGAAGCGGTCGTCTTCGACGGCGTGCACGTCGAGCCGACCGACGTCAGCATGCGGAAGGCCGTCGACTTCGCCAGAGGACAGGGCGAGTGGGACGCCTTCGTCGCCGTCGGCGGCGGGTCGGCCATCGACACCGCGAAGGCGGTGAACCTGTTGACGAGCAACGACGGCGACCTCATGGATTACGTCAACGCGCCGGTCGGTGGCGGTCGAGCGCCGAGCGCGCCGCTGAAACCGCTGGTCGCGGTGCCGACCACCACCGGAACCGGCTCGGAGAGCACCACGGTGTGCGTGCTGGACGTGCTGTCACTGCGGGTGAAGAGCGGCATCAGTCAGCTGAAGCTGCGGCCCAGCCTCGCCGTGGTCGATCCGAGGCTGACCGTTTCGCAGCCGCCGGAGGTCACCGCGGCGAGCGGGATGGACATCCTCTGCCACGCCGCGGAAAGCTACACGGCCAAGCCGTACACCGAATTCGACCGCAAACGCCCCGAAGACCGGGTTCCTTACTGTGGCGCGAATCCGCTGGCCGACATGTTCGCCGAGCAGTCGCTGCGGCTGCTCTCGTGGGCGCTACCGGCGGCCGTGGCGGACGGCTCGGACATGAAAGCGCGCGAGGCGATGGCGCTCGCGGCGACGTTCGCCGGACTCGGGTTCGGCAACGCCGGCGTGCACATCCCCCACGCCAACGCGTATCCGATCGCCGGACAGGTCAGGGAATTCCATCCCGCCGGTTATCCGGGTGAGGAACCGTTGGTGCCGCACGGGATGGCGGTCTCGCTGACCGCGCCCGCGGCGTTCCGCTTCACCTTCGACGCAAGTCCGGACCGGCACCTGCGGGTGGCCCGGTTGCTGGCCCCGGACTACGAGTGGCCGGGTGATCTGCAGGACCACCTGCCCGCGGTGCTGCGGCAGCTCATGCGGGAGACCGGGATCCCCAACGGGATCGGCGCCGTCGGCTATGCCGAGTCCGATGTGGACTCACTGGTTTCCGGCACGGTCAAACAGCAACGACTGCTGGCGACCGCGCCCCGTGCGGCGTCCGAAGAGGACCTCGCCGGGATCCTGCGGGATTCGGTGGAACTGTGGTGAACGCCGAGTACCCGCACTGGCAGACGATTCCGTTGCGGTGGAAGGACAACGACGTCTATGGGCACGTCAACAACGTCGTCCACTACTCGGTGATGGACACCGTGATCAACACCTGGTTGATCGAACGCGGCGGGCTCGACATCGAGACCGGCGGGGTCATCGGGCTGTGCGTGGAATCGCAGTGCAAGTACCACGCTTCGGTGTCGTTCCCGGGAGAACTCGAAGTCGGCCTGCGGGTGGGGCATCTCGGACGGTCGAGCGTGCGTTACGAGGTCGGGATGTACTCGAAGGAGAGGGTGATCGCGGAGGGCCACTTCGTGCACGTCTTCGTCGATCGCGAGTCCCGGCGCCCGGTCGCCGTCGAAGGTCTACTCAGGGGCGCGCTGGAAGAACTGCGCACTGGGCTGGGGTAGCCGAGGCGCCCACGCGTGCATGAGCTGGGCGTAGCGCGTGGACCGGTCCATGAGTTCGAGGTGGGTGCCGAGGGCGGTCTCCTTGCCGTCCATCACCAGGACCCGGTCCGCGCGCAACGCCGACGTCAGCCGGTGCGCGATCACCACCAGCACCCCGCCCCGCTCGGCGAACGCCCGTTCCGCGCGGGCTTCGGCGGGCGGGTCGAGGTGCGACGTCGCCTCGTCGAGGACGACGACGCCCGCGTCGCTCGCGTACACCCGAGCGAGGGCGATCAGCTGCGCCTCACCGGCGGACAGCGCCCCGTGCCCGATCTCTCCGTCGAGCCCGCCCAGCCGCGTGACCAGCGGTTCCGCTCCGACGGCGGTGATGGCCGCCCAGAGTTCGGTGTCCATCGCGGTCTGCGCGAACAGGCCGGTGTTGTCCCGCACGGATCCGGCGAAGACGTAGGCCTCCTGCGGGATCAGCGCGACCATCCGGTGCCGCAGCGCCGCCGGGATCTCCCGGACCGGGGCGCCGCCGAGCAGCACCCGGCCCGCCTGCGGTTCGAGCAGCCCGGTCAGGAGCCCGGCCAGTGTCGACTTGCCGATCCCGCTCGGCCCCACCACCGCGAGCCGCTCGCCGGGCCGCAGATGCAGATCCAGCCCGCGCACCACCGGCTCGGCCGCCGCACCCCAGCTGAAGGTCAGGTCGCGTACATAGATTGCGGTCCCGTCGGGTTCGGCCGTGCCGTCCGCCTCCGGCTCGGCCTCCGCGGTCTCCGCCAGCCGCCGCAACGCGACGATCAACCGGAGCACCACGGTGCTCGCGGTGGCGGCCAGCCCGCGTAACGCCGGTTGCATCGTCGTCGCGAGGTAGACGAGCGCGCCGAGCGCGGCGCCCGCGGTGAGCACGCCGTCCCTGACCATGCCCGGTGCCACCAGCAACGCCAGGAGCAGCGGCACGAAGGCACCGGTCGCGATCACCACCGTCCGGGCCGCCCCGGACCGCGCCACCCGAACGGCCGCCTTCGCCTGCGTGTCGACGGCGTCGTAGAGCTCAAGCGCGGCAAGGGGTTCCGCGCCACAGGCGACGACGTCACGCATACCGGACAGCGACGCGCCCGCGATCTCGGCGGTTCGCTCGTCGGCCAGCGCGAGCGCGCGCTGACGGCGGGCCAGCGACGGCAGCAGGCAGGCGAACACGAGAATCGCGACCACCACCGGGATCGCGACGATCAGCGCGAGCGAACCGGCGACGGTGAACAGCCCGGCCAGCGCCGCGACCGTCGTCACGATCATCCCGCGTGCCTGCACCAAAAGCCCGGCCGTGGCGTCGCGGACCACTTCGACGTGCTGGGTGATGCGGGCGACGCCGCTGGCGTCCGGCTGGTTCCGCGGTGGCGACGGATCGTGCAGGACGCCGCGCACGACGGCGGTCACCAGCGCGTCGCGCAACGGCTCGACGACTTTGCCAAGCTGATGCCACACCAGCCGCGAACCGAACGCGCCGATCACCGCGACCAGGCCGAAGATCGCGAGCCAACGCAGTCCGGTGCCTGGCCGATCCGCGGCAAACCCCTCGTCAACCGCGAGTTCGACCAGGCGACCGGACAAGAACGCGGGCGCGCTCTCCAGCACGGAACAGGCCAGCAGTACCAGCCCGCCTCTCCACTGCCCGGCCAGCGCCGAGCGGTAGAGCCCCCAGACGCTCACTGCGCGCCCTCGGTGCTCGTTGGCGAACCTTCGTACTCGGCTCGGTATGCGCTATTCATGCCTGCTCCGCCCCCAGGCTCCCGGTGAACACTGCCTGATACGCCGGATCCCGCCACAGCGCCTCATGCGTGCCGATCGCGCGGACCCGGCCCTCTTCCAGCCACACCACCGTGTCCGCCCGCGCCGCGGTGGCCGCGCGATGCGTCACCACCACCCGGGTCCGGCCGGGCAGGGTGCGTTCGATCGCCTCTTCCACGGCGGCTTCGGTGACCGTGTCGAGGCTGGCGGTGGCGTCGTCGAGGATGAGCACCCTCGGCGCGTGCGCGATCGCGCGCGCCAGCCCGATCCGCTGCGCTTCCCCGCCGGAGAGCGGGGTTTCCGAAAGCGGCGTCCGGTAGCCGTTCGGCAGCCGGACGATCAGGTCGTCGACCTGCGCGGACTGGCAGGCGCCGCGCACGGCGGCCTCACCGGCCCACGAGCCGTACCCGACGGCGTCGCCGATGGTCGCGCCGAGCAGCGCGGGCCGCTCGAAGGCGAACCCGACGACCGCGCGGAGTTCGTGCGGCCGCAGCTTGTCCAGCGGACGGCCGTCGAGCGCCGCCGTCCCCTCGTCCGGGATCAGCAGCCCGCCGAGGACGTTGACCAGCACGGACTTCCCCGCGCCGGAGCGCCCGACGACCGCGGTGAACCGGCCGCCCCGCACGAGCAGGTCGACCTCCCGCAGCGCGCCTTCGACGGTGACGCCGCGCAGTTCGAGCGTGCCCCGCCCGGGGACGACCCCCAGGTCACCCGGTTCGGGGACCGGCGAGTCCAGCACCGCGTTGATCCGTTCCGCGCATGATCGCGCACGGGAAAGTGTGGTGAGCAAAGGAATCTGGGTGATCAGGCCCATGCCGAGCGCGACGTAGCCGAGCGCCGCGAGGACCTGCCCGACGGACAACCTGCCCGCCATCACGCCGAAACCGGCGGCGGCGAGCACCGAGAGTTCCACCGCGGGCAGCAGCAGGCCGGAGCGCCACACCATCCTGGCCTGCGTGCGCCACATCCCGCGACCGGCGAGACTCAGTTTCGGCAGTGGCCGCAGTACGCGATCGGCCTCGCGGTCGGCGGTGCCCGACGCGGCGATCGTGCGCAGTCCGGTGACGGCGTCGACCATCCTCGCCGCCAGTTCGCCGGAGACCTCTTGATAGGTCAGGACGTCGTCGGCGGTGTTCTTCAGATGGGTGCGCGCGAGCATCAGGCCGAACGGGATGCTGCCGAGGAAGACGAGCGCGAGCCGCCAGTCCATCAGGGCGAGCAGGATGACGGATCCGCCGGAGATCAGGGTGGTCGACCCGAGCTGGACGACGACCGAGGCGACCAGTCCGGCGCCGGTGCAGTCACCGGTGAGCCTGCTGATCGCGTCGCCGTCGGCGAAGGCCGAACGGGTGCCGAGCGCCAGGTAGCGGTCGGTGAGCCGTCGGCGCAGCCACGCCGTCGAGGAAGCCGTCATCCGCGCGGCCAGGATCCCGCCGATCAGGCCGACGGCGATCTCGGTGATACCGAGGACGATCAGCCAGGAGACCTCGGGAAGGCTGGGACGTCCGGCAACGGCGGCGTCGACCGCGGCCGCGAGCGCGCCGGGCAGGAGCAGCCCCGCCGCCGTCCCGGCGAGCGCGGTCAGTGCCAGCCCGAGCAGGCGGGGGCGATCGAGTGCGGTCACGGTGACCAGCAGGCGATCGGCGGAACCCGCCATCCCACTCCTCAAGTCCCTAAGTCGAAGGTGAGGGGCCCTTTCCCCCCCCGTCTCACGCGGTGAAGGGCGCTTTACCCGCGTCGCATGCGGGGAAAGTCCCCTTCAGCTCCGCGTCCCATTCCTTCGAACGTGATCCCATCGAGATGCATCGTTGGGCAAAATGAAAGCGCGGGAGCGGCGCACTTGGCCTGTGCCGCTCCCGCACCTTCAGTGCTCAGCCGATGATCAGTGGCAGGTCAGCAGGCTGATGGTGCTGTTCGCGCAGGAGGCGAGCAGGCTCAGGTTGCTGGCGCCGCCACCGCCGCCGCCGTGACCGCCGTCGAGAACCTCGGGAGTTTCCAGGGCCTGCAGGTCGAGAACCAGTTCCATGGTGTTCCCTTTCGTTGATTTCTTGGTCCGCCGGTCTTAATGGCCGGCAGTTCGGGAGGACAGGAAGGGCAGCGCGGCCTTCCCGTCCAGGGTGGCGGCGAGGGCGAGCAGGATGCCCGCGCCACCGGTGACGACGTCCATCGACAGCCGCAACAGCTGATTGCCGGGGAACGCCAGGCCGCCCTTGTACGGCACCGCGTACCAGGCCAGCCGGGAAAGGTGCAGGTCGATGGTGTCGCGGACACGCTCGTCCGGTTCGGCGCCCATGGCGAGCGCGGTCATCAGCCCGCTCCGGCCGAACAGCAGGCCGGGGTGGATGACGAACTCACCGCGGCAAGATTCACGCAGGCCGGGAAGGCTCTTCAACGCCTTCGCGTCGGGACGGTACTTCGCCAGCTCCTCGGCGACCATGAGGATCCCTGCGCTGCCGACACCCGCGTAGGGCAATGTCCGGGTCTCGCCGTCGCGGACCTGTAGCGAGCCGTCGTCGGACTCGGCGCACTCCTCGATGTCCCGCTCCAGCGCCTGGTCGGCGAAGGACAGCCAGCCCTCTTCGCGGGTGCGCTCGAACAGCCGGATGAACAGCAGCGCCGGACCGGACCAGCCGTTGAGCAGCCCTGCCCTGGCGAAGTCACCGGGCGGGTCGGCGGTCTCGAGCGCTTCGGCGAGCCGGACGGCGGTGGCGAGCGCCTGCCTACCGGACTCGTTGTCCTTACGGGCCACCGCGAAGTGCAGCTGGGTGAGCCCAATGCCGGACAAGCCGCCTTCGAGACCGTGATCGGTGGTCTGCTCCACCAGCGTCGCCGACGCCGTCAGCAGCTTGCTGGCCTCTTCGCGGTAGCCGAACTCTTCGAGGACGTACGCGATTCCGTACGAGCCGTCGTAGAAGCCCGGGCGTCCCGGCGGATCGCGGCGGATCGAGTCCAGCAGCCAGCGCTCGTGATCGGGATGGCGCTCACCGCCGGCCGCTTTCAAGGCGTAGAGGACGCCGGCCGCGCCGTAGCCGAAGCACGCTCCGCCGACGCGGAACTGCTCGATGTCGCCGGGGAAGAGCCGGTCGGCGCGTTCGGGGGTCGCGCTGGCGAGGATCGCCTCGGTGATCTGCTTGCGGACCAGCGCCCAGTCCGGCTTGTCCTGGTCCAGTTCGGTCACGCTCGTCAGCGGCGGGATGTCCCGGGGTGCGAGCTCCGCGACGATCGAGTCGGCGTAGCCCTCCGGGACGTCGAACCGCTTCTGGACGAAGTCCGCGAGCCCGCGCAGCTTCGCCGGGGCGAGTTCGAGGAGCGTGGTGAGCGGCAGGAAGATCCACAGCTTCAGGACGGCGAGCGCGTACTCGTCGACCTCGAACCCGTTCCGGTCCCGCGGGGCGCGGAAGCCGGGTGCGCCGAGGGCGGGCCGGTCGCCGCTTTCGACGTCGGAAGCCATCTCGAAGTCGATCAGCGAGACGGCGTCGTCGTCCCCGTCGACCAGGATGTTCATCGAGTGCAGGTCGCCGAAGACGATCCCGCGGCCGTGCACCTCGCCGACCATCCCCTCCACCCGCCGGACCAGCGCCAGCGCGCGTTCGGTGTAGGTGGCGATGTCGGCTTCGGTGGTGTCCCGCCGGGTGAGCGGATAATTGCGGGCGAGCCAGCTGCCGAGCGAGACGCCCGGCATGTACTCCATCGCCAGGAAGTGGTGCTCCCAGACGGTGAAGCGGTCGAAAGCGGTGGCGATGCCGTCGATGCCCTTCAGCCGCTCCAGCACCTCGTGCTCACGGCGCAGGCGTTCGACGGCGTCGATCCCGTCGCGGTCCAGGCCGGCGAACGGCCTGGCCTCCTTGAGGACCACCTCTTCGCCGTCGGAGTTCCGGTCGGCGAGGTACACACCGCCGCCGTTGGAGAAGTGCAAGGAGCTCTTCACCCGGTAGGGGAACTGATCCGCGTCGCCGCCCTTCCGAGCGGCGAGATGAGGTGCGAGGAACTCCGGAATCGTCACCCAGTCGGGTAAGGAGAAGGTCGGTTCGCGCTTGTCCGGGACCAGTGTCCCGTCCGGTTTGCGCACCGCGAGGACACGCTTGCCGTCGAGTTCGACCCATTGCTCGGCGAATCCGCCGTAGCGGACGTAGAGCGGCCCGGCACCGTACCGGAGATCACTCAAAATGTACGCGCCTGGCTCCCCGTCGAGCTTCGCGGACAACTCGGCGAGAACGCGCTCGAGCTCGTTGTTGTCAGCTGGATAAAGAGTCAGTAACTTGCCGCTTCCGTCACGCGGAGCGTATTTGGAATTTCGTGCCAGCAGGGTGCCCCGTGAGCGCAGGTGCTTGTAGGACAGATTGTGCTCGATACAATGCTCATGCACCTTCACGAGCACTCGTTCGGCGTTGTCCAAACCTGCCGACACGTGGATTTTCCAGCCCTGCAAAGGAAGGTTTCGAGCAAGAGGGTGCAGCATCCGCCACACTCCGCGCATCCCGGTGCGCCAGCCGGACTCGGGAGCGGGCAACAGGGAGGCGAAATCGTCGGCGGCGTCCCCGGATTCACGCTGCTCATCGAAGAACAGCGGATCGGCGAAGCAATACGCTTCGTACCGGACATCCATCGAGCGACCCCTCCTTCGCACCAATCGGATGAGCCAACTGCACCATCGCGATGAGGAATATTCCACCCGCCGGACAGCGAACGGCCAATCCGCCATACCGGGGGTTCGGATGGGCTGTTCAGGGACGTGAATTCGAAACCTACCGAATGGTAGGGGTACCCAGGGTGAGATCACCGCTGTTTTCAACCACCCGGTCGGTGTGTAACAGGACCGCGCTTGTCCCGTAATCCCTGGTCCGGGTACTGAACACAAGAATGCGCGACCGAATTGACCGAGCGCCGACCGAACGCGCTTCGTGATCTATTCACCCGGGGTCTGGACCACTCGTGCCCTCCGTGGCCCCCGCCACGTCCCCTGCTGGTCGCCCGTCGACGGCGATGCGCCCGAAGGTACGTTGTCGCCGTCGGAGTAGGTAGGGAGGCGTGCGTGATCACAGGCTTCGCGGTGACCGTCGCGATCTGCGCGACGCTGGTCGCGGCGTGGAGTTTCGTGCAGTCCGCGCGCAAGAAGCTGCCGGACAACCCACTGCTCGCCGGTCTCGCCGTGGTTGAGATTCTCCTGGTGGCCCAGCTCGTGATCGGCGTCATCCTGCTGATCGACGGCGGCCGCCCCGGCAGCATGGCCACCTATCTCGCCTATCTGATCGGCTGCCTGGTCGTACTTCCGCTCGGGACGTTCTGGGCACTGGCCGAACGCACGCGGTCGAGCACCGCGATCCTCGGGATCGCCTGTCTCGCCATCCCGGTGATGGTGCTCCGGCTGCACGAGGTGTGGGCGGGCGCCAGTGCCTGAAGAAACCGAGGAGAACACGGTGGACACCGCTACCGACACCCACCCGGACAAGACCTCCGGCCCTGGACGGATCCTGGTCGCCGTGTACGCGATTTTCGCGCTGGCGGCGACGTCACGCGCCGCCGTGCAGATCAGCACCAAATTCCACGAGGCCCCGCTGGCCTACGTCCTCTCCGCGTTCGCGGCCGTCGTCTATCTCCTGGCCACCGTCGCACTGGCCCGCCGCGGCGCCGGATGGTGGCGGATCGCGTTGCTCGCCTGCGGCATCGAACTGCTCGGCGTACTGACCGTCGGCACGTTCAGTCTTTTCGACCGTGCGGCCTTCCCGCACGCGACCGTGTGGTCGGTGTACGGGCAGGGCTACCTCTTCATTCCGCTGGTGCTGCCGGTGATCGGGTTGTTCTGGTTGCGTAGGACGAAGCCGTAGCGGCCGGTATTGGCGGTGTCGCGTGACCAGACGAACAACTCGCGTGACGGGATGGACGACACACGTGTCCAGAGGGACGACTCGCCGCGCAGCCCGGCCGAGTGTTCCAGGTCCGTGAAGGACTCCTTGAGGGACTCTGGGTCCCTCAAGGAGTCCTTCACGGACCGCGATCCTGACTCATCCACCGTAGGAACTCAAGAAACCCCTGGCTTTCACTTCTCGAAGCACCCTTTCTCGTTGACCGGCCCGAACGAGGGCAGGACGAGGCCGCACAGGTACCCGTCGATCCAGCGCCCGTTGCCCGCGGCGTTGGTGAGCACGCGGATCGCCGGTGCGAACGCGGCGATGCCCTTGGCCAGCGAATCCTGGTTGCGCTGGAGCATCGACGTCAGCCGGTCGAGTTGTTCGAGCACCGGCCCGAGTTGCCCGTCGTTGTCGGCGATGATGCCGTCGAGGGCGGTCGCGAGCCGTTTCGAGCCGTCGAGCAGGTCCTTGATCGCCTGTTGCCGGGTGGAGATCGCGCGCAGCAGCGCGTTGCCGTCCTGGATCAGCCGCTGGACCTCGGTGTCACGGTCGACGAGGGTCTGCGAGACCTGCCGCGTGTTCGCCACCAGTGTCCGGAGTTGCCGGTCGCGGGACGCGATGGTGCCAGAGAGCTTCGAAATCCCGTCGAGCGCCGCGCGGACGTCGGCAGGCGTATCGGCGAAAGTCGCCGAGATCGCGTCGAAGCTTTTGGCGAGCTGATCGACGTCGATGGCGTCGACGGTTTTCGACAGATCCCGAAACGCTTCAAGGACGTCATACGGCGCGGTGGTCCGCCGCAGCGGAATCGCGTCGCCCGGATCGAGAACGTTTTCGCCGCGCGGGTCGAGCGCCAAGTACTTCTGTCCCAAGACGTTCTTGATCTGAATGGACGCGCTCGTGGCTTCGCCGATCCAAGCGCCCTTCACCCGGAAGGAGACGACCACCCGGTCGCCCTCGAGGTCGATCTCCGACACCTTGCCGACCTTCACCCCGGCGACCCGGACGTCGTTGTCCGTGCGCAGCCCGCCCGCGTCGGAAAATTCCGCGGAATAGGTGGTACCACCGCCGATCACCGGCAGGGCATCGGCGTTGAGCGCCGCCGCCATCCCGAGCGCCATCGTGGTGAGCCCGGCGAGCGCCATCTTGACCGGATCCACCGCGCCGAAGGACCTCATCGTCTCACCTCGCAGGTCACGAGCGGGCCAGCCTAGGGGCAGGCCCGTCCGATGGCCAGGCGAAACGTTGCACCGATCGGGTGGCAGCGTCTGTCCACTAAGGACTTCTACTTGGGGTCGAGCCTGACTTCGTAATGCAGCGTTTTGTGTTTCTTCAGCCGATGCAGGAGGGGGACGAGGAAGCCGTGCAGAAGCCGGTGCTTCCTGGCCAGGAGATCAGCCGCGTGCCGCGCCTCCTCGCCGTCGAGGAGGCGCACCTGCCCACTGACCGGCTCCCCTGTCGGGTCCCCGCGGAATGTCGAAGGAGCGATTTCGACCCGCGGATCGTTCCGCATCCGCTTGGCCTTCCACGCCGCGTCATACGTGCGGATGTACGCGTGATCCCCTTCGACGGCGATGTTGACCGGCGTTCCGATCGGCGTCCCGTCCCGCTTGAACGTCTTCAACAAGATCGTCTTCTGGTCGATGAACCTGTCGAGCTGTGCTGTCATGCCACTCCGGACGATGCCGCCGCGCGAAACGTGACAACCTAGCGCCAGAGGTCGTCGGCCGTCCCCCGCGCGACATGCTCCTCGTAGACCTCGACCTTCCGGTTGATCAGCGCCAGGCAGTCGGCCAGCTCGGCGATCCGCTCGTGGACGCTGCGCTGATGTTCTCTCAGCAGGCCCAGTCGCTTTTCCTCGTTCCCCGGCCCCTGCCGGACGAGCTCGGCGAACACGCGGATGGTGGCGAGCGGCATCCCGGACGCCCGGAACTTCGTACAGTTCAGGAGCCATTCGACGTCCTGCTCGGTGTAGACGCGACGGCCGTTCGGGTCCCGTTTCACCGGCGCCGCGAGCAGCCCTTCCTTCTCGTAGAAGCGAAGTGCGTGCACGCTGAGGCCTGTTCGGTCGGTGACCTTGCCGATCGCGAGTTCCGTCACCTCGCCGACGATAGCGGTTGACCTAGAGAGCCCTCTAGCTCCTAGCGTTCGCCGCATGACCACCTCACAGCACAGGATCGGGTCCGGCTTCGACGCACGCACCACCGCGCGGGAAGTCCTGCGCGGGATCGACCTCTCGGGGAAACTCGCCCTCGTCACCGGCGGATATTCGGGGCTGGGCCTGGAAACCACGCGTGCGCTGGCGAACGCCGGCGCGCGCGTGGTCGTTCCCGCCCGCCGTCCGGCCGAAGCGGAGGCCGCCCTCGCCGGGATCTCCGGCACCGAGGTCGGCGAGCTGGACCTCGCCGATCTGGCGAGCGTCGAGACCTTCGCCCGCCGATTCCTCGGCTCCGGACGCCCGATCGACCTGATGATCGCGAACGCCGGGATCATGGCCGCACCGGAACGGCGGGTGGGCCCCGGCTGGGAGTCGCATTTCGCGATCAACCACCTCGGCCACTTCGCGCTGGTGAATCACCTCTGGTCCGCGCTGTCGGCGTCCGGCGGCGCCCGTGTCGTCGTGGTGTCCTCCGCCGGTCACCACTCTTCGCCGATGCGCTGGGACGACGTCCAGTTCGAGCGTGGCTACGACAAATGGCTCGCCTACGGCCAAGCCAAGACGGCGAACGTGCTGTTCACGGTGCAGCTGGACGCACTCGGCGCCGAACACGGGATCCGCGCGTTCAGCCTGCATCCAGGCGCGATCCTCACCCCACTGCAGCGGCATCTCCGACGGGAGGAGATGGTCGGCTTCGGCTGGATCGACGAGCACGGTGACCAGGCCGACCCGGATTTCAAGTCACCGGAGCAGGGCGCGGCCACCCAGGTCTGGGCCGCGACCTCACCGCGGCTGGAAGGCATGGGCGGGCTCTACTGCGAGGACTGCGACGTCGCCGAAATCGCGCTCGAAGAGGGCGAGTGGGTCGGCGTCCGTCCCTACGCGATCGACGCCGGTGAGGCCGCGCGGCTCTGGCAGGTATCCGCCGGCCTCACCGGGGTCAGTTCCAGAACTTGATCTCGGGGTTGCCCGCCACCGGCCCGTCCAGCAGCGGCTGACGCCCGCCGCGCAGGTGCTTGTCGAAGAACGCGGAGACGTAGACCCTGGTCAGCGACATTCCGCGCTCGCCTCCGAGGGTGCCGGGCGGGGTGAGGCCGAGCTGCTCGCCGAGCACGCCGACGTCGGTGAAGGACGGGTGCCCGGCCGCCGCGACACTGACCCAGCGCTTCCAGCCGGTGAGGTTCGGCCAGTTGGCCGCCCAGGTCGTGTCGGGACCCACCGGCGTGTACTCGCTTTCTCGGCCGAGCAACAGGAACGGCCGGTCGATTCCGGACGCGGGGATCGGCGACCACAGCCTGCCGTCCATGTCGACGCCGGCGCGGATCCGCTGATCGGCGGCCATCGCCGTCGGCGTGCTGTAACCCCCGATGGAATGCCCGGCCATGCCGATCTTCGTCCGGTCGATCAGCCATGACCACTTCGACGAAGGCCTGGTCAGCGTGTCGAGGACGAACGAGGCATCCAGGGCGCGGATCGGCGGGAGCAGCGTGGAGTCGGACCCGCAGGCGGCGCATCCGGTGACCCGCCCGCCGGGGAAGGCGGTGCCGTGGGATTCGTAGTTGTGGCCGATCACCGCGACGACGAAACCCTTGCTCGCCAGTTCTTCCGCGAGTCCGGTGAGCGTGGTGCGGGGTTTGCCGAACCCTGGCGACAGGACGACCAGCGCACGCTTTCCCGGCAGCGGCGGGGCGTCGACCCTGGCGCTGGTCCGGACTTCGGCGAGCCGCCAGGGGTCGACGTCCGGGACGCCGGATTCGGTCAGAAACGCCTTGGCCTCGGCCAAGGTGAGATACGGCCGTTTCGGGCCGGCCGGCAGGAGAGCCGGGTAGAACATCGACACCATCAGCTCGCGTGGCCCGGTCGGCACCCAGGGGTCCTCGCGCGACCGGTCGATCAGGTGCAGGTCGGTGGAGCCGACGGGATGCGAGCCGGTCGGCGGTGGCAACGTCAGTCGTGGGGCCGCCGAAGCCGGGCTCGCCAGGGACACCACGGCGGCGAGGGCGACCAGCGTGACGAGAAGCCTTCTCATGAGGATTCCGTTTCTGTCGAGGATCTTCCGCCACCCAGCCTGTGCCCCGGCGTCGTCTTCGCGCGTCTGTCGCAGGTCGTATCCCGAGGTCTGTCCCGAGGGGGATCCGCGTCGCCCGATCCGGGGTTACGCTCGGTCGGTGCTGGCCCTCTTCAGAAATCGCCCGAAGGCCGTGGACACCGGCCTGACCGTACTCATCGGACTGTCCACTGTGGTCACCGCCGACGACCCGGAGGGCTTCGAGTGGTGGCTGGCCTCCTTGGTGTCCTTGGCTTCCTTGCTGGTTCGGCATCGCAATCCCGTGATGACGTTCGCGGCCGGGACCACGGTCTCCCTCCTGCATCTGATCATGGGCAACGATCTCCACCCGGTCGACGTCGTGGCGTTGCTCGGCCTGTTCTCCGTCGCGGCCTGGGGGTCGCGACGGCTTTCCTTCGCGCTGCTGGCGGCGGGACTGCTCGTCACCGCCGCGTGGTCGTTCTATGCCTCCGAAGCGAACACGCGGACGCCGGTCCCGATGCCGCCGCGGATCATCGTTATCGACCCGCTGGCACCGCCGACCGAACGCGACGACGACCAGGTCCAGGACTGGGGCGGCTTCCCCGGCGTCGGGTTGTCGCTCGCGGTGGCGTGGCTGGCCGGGCTGAACACGCGGCAGCGGCGGATCCGGCTGTCGGCGCTGGAACAGCGGGCCGCCGATCTCGAACGCGAGCGGGACACCCAGGCCGCGCTGGCCGTCGCCGCCGAACGCGGGCGGATCAGCCGCGAACTGCACGACGTCGTCGCACACGCGCTTTCGGTGGTGGTGCTGCAGGCTCAAGGCGCCCAGGCGGAACTGGACCGGCGACCCGAGCGAGCGCGGGAGGCGCTGGACGCCATCGTCGGCACCGGGCGGACCGCGTTGAGCGAGATCCGGCGGCTGCTCGGCGCGCTCGGCCAGGACACGCCGGATCGGGAACCCCAGCCGGGCGCGGAACGCCTGCCACGGCTGGCCGCCGACGTCCGTTCCGCGGGCACGCCCGTCGAGTTCGCGGTCGAAGGAGAACCCCGGCCACTTTCGTCCACAGTGGACTTGGCGGCCTACCGGATCGTGCAGGAGGCGCTGACGAACGTGGTGAAACACGCCGGCCCGGGCGCGTCGGTGACTATCGTGCTGCGGTACGAGCCCGACGAGCTGGAGATCGAGGTGACCGACGATGGCATCGCGACCGAAGCCCCGTCCGGAACCGGGCACGGCCTCGAAGGGATGCGGGAACGGGTGAACGTCCTGGGCGGCACTTTCGAAGCGGGACCGCGCCCCGAACGCGGCTTCGCCGTCCGCGCGACCCTGCCGTCATGACGATCCGGGTGGTCATCGCCGACGATCAGGCGCTCGTGCGCACCGGCCTGCGGATGATACTGGACAACGCGGAGGACATCGACGTCGTGGGCGAGGCGGGTGACGGTGCGGAGGCCGTCGAGCTGGTGGCGGACCTCGATCCCGACGTCGTGCTCATGGACATCCGGATGCCCGGGATGGACGGCGTCGAGGCCACCGCCGCGATCGCCGCCGACCACCGCGCCCGTGTCCTGGTGCTGACCACCTTCGACCTGGACGAATACGTCTACGCCGCGCTCCGGGCGGGGGCCAGCGGGTTCCTGCTCAAGGACGCGCTCGCGCCGGACCTGCTCTCCGGCGTTCGCGTCGTGGCCTCCGGCGAGGCCACTCTCGCGCCCACCGTCACCCGGCGGCTGCTCGACCGCGTCGTCACCGGCCTGCCCGTGCCGTCGCCGGACGACAGGCTCGCTCTGCTCACCGGCCGCGAACACGAGGTGCTGCAGCAGCTGGCCCGCGGCCTCTCCAACGCCGAGATCGCCGGAGTGCTGTTCCTGTCGCCGGGGACGGTGAAGACCCACGTCGGCCGCATCCTCTCGAAGCTCGGGCTCCGCGACCGGGTCCAGGCCGTCGTCTTCGCCTACGAGTCCGGGATGATCAGCCGCTGACCGTGGCGGGAGCGCGCCAATGCTTGCCGCGGCGAGGCCGCCGGTGCTGACCGCGCCTGCCGAGATCGCCGAGGTCGTCCGGGCGGCGCGCGGCGAACTCGTCGGCGGTGATGCCCATCCGCACCAGGTACTTGATCTCGCCTCGCACCACTTCGGTGTCGCGCAGCCTGCCCTCCTCGCGGAAGCCGAGGCTGCCGTGCAGCGAAAGCGACGCCAGATTGCCGCCGTACACGCTGACCTCGCATTTACGGAAGCCGCGTTGTTCGAACATATGCGTCAGGAGGACGCTGATGGCGTCCGTGGCGTAGCCGCAGCGCTGGTGGCGTGGGGCGATCCCGATTCCGTAGCCGAACAGGCCGGTCACCTGGTCGGCGCCGATGGTGCAGACCGAACCGACCAGCATGCGGCCTCGGACCGTCTCGATGCCGAAGTGGATATCGTCGCCCGCGGAACCCGAACGGTGCGAGGCCCAGTGCCGGTGCCCGCCGCCGATCAGCGGCGTCGCCTCGCGGGCCATGTCGCGGTCGAAGCCCATCAGGACCCGGCGGTCCCGGAGGCCGACCTCGCGCAGCCGCACCTTCCGTCCGACCTGCTCGGGCTCCGAGGTGGAGCGGCTCACCGCGTCCGGCCGCACGGGCGCTCACGAACGATCACAAGCATCCCAGAACGATATCGGTAGCCGGGACGGGAGCTCCACAGCCCATCGTCGGGCCCGTGAATGAGCCTGGCCACACAGTCTCTGACGCAGGAGCCTAGAACCGGCCGCAGTTCCCCGTCGCGGGCTTTCCGGCGAAGCGTTCGCTCAACCAGTTCGCCGCGTCGCCCTGGGCACTGGAAATCCCCAGGATGTGGGAAAAGATCGGGCTCAACGACAGGATGTCCTGATAGCGCACGTTCGCGCCCTTGGCGCACCAGTCCTTGCCGAGCTGTTTGCCGATGCTCGACGGGATGACGTCGTCGTTGGGCGTGTGCGCGACCAGCACCGGCACGGCGGGCCTGAGGGTGCCGATCCGGTTCGCCGCGACGATGCCGCGGAAGGGCTCCTGCTCCAGGTAGGCCGAAACGGGACGGCCGTCCTTCGTCAGCTGTGCGGTGTTGCGGTACATGTATTTCAAGACGGCGTCCAGCGTGCAGGTCTTCCGCGCTTCTTCGAAAAGCTGCCTACCGGCGTCGTTGGCGAGATCCAGGATCTTGGCGTCCGGATAGGCCGCGTTGAGGCCGACCAGCGAATACCCGAGGAAACCGACGTACATTCCGCCGTCCAGGCTCTTCGCGAGCGCCGCCTTGTCAGCGGGCGCCGCGCCGACGTAGGCGCCTTTCAAATCAAGTTCGGGAGCGTAAGCGGGTGCCAGCTCGGCCGCCGACGCGGAGGCGCCGCCGCCTTCCGAATAACCCGCGATGCCGACGGGCGAAGCGGGCGAAAGCCCGGTGCCGGGCAGGCGTTGCGCCGCCCTCAGCACGTCGAGTACCGCGTGCGCTTCCGATTCCCGCACCACGTAGGTGTGCTCCCCCGGTGTCCCGAGACCTTCGTAGTCGGTCTGGGCGACCGCGAAACCCTTGTCGAGCAAAGCACCCACGAAGGAGTTCTGGAACCCGGACACGAAGTCGCCACCTTCGCCGGCCATGGACTTCGACGGCGCGCATTGGTCGCCCATGCCCGCCGTGAACGGCGCGTACGCCACGACCGGACGCTGACCCGGCCCGCTCCATGCCTTGTCCGGCACCAGAACCGTGCCGGTGATCGGTATCGCGCGGTTGGCGGCGTCCCGGCTCAGGTACATGATCCTGGTCGACTTCGCACCGCTGAAGCTCGAAGGCAGCGTCTTGATCACGTCACCGTTGCCACCCTGCGGAAGCGGTGACGGAGGTTCGTAGAAACCAGGTGCGGCCTCGGCGGGAACTGCCCCGAAAGTCAGCAAAGCCGCTGTCACCACTCCGGAAAGCAGCGCACGCCGCCGAGAGGACCGGGAGAATCCGTGCATGCTGAACCCCACCCACCGAGTTCGGATTCGCTCGCGGATCCGCGAGCGAAGCCAACAGTGGCGGCACGCTTCGGCGGCGTCAACCGGCTCTTGCTCGCCTTGTGAGCCAAAGAAGAAGGCCTGAACGGGTTCTTGTCACTCGCTGTCGAGTAGCTCGTCCCAGTCCGGCGCCGCCACGAAATGGACGTCGTACCGTTCGTGGATCCGGTCGATCTCGTCCTTCGACAGCTCCCCGCTCAAGATGTCGGGCAGTGCGCGGAAGTAGTCGAAGCGCTCGACGGCCGGAGCCAGCGTGATGAGGACGTCGGCGGCGGTGTCCGGGGGTGCGGCGAACGCGTGCCGCACGCCGGGCGGGACCACGGCGTAACCGCCTCTTTCGAGGGTGAGCGACTCGGTGCCCACCATCATGCGCAGCGCTCCGTCGAGCACGTAGAACGCCTCCGCGGACTTCTCGTGATAGTGCGGCTTCGTGCCCGGCTCTCCGGCCCGCAGGTACAGCCGGTTCGCGCCGAGTAGCCCGCCCGTGTGACCGCTGTCGGCCAGCAACCACAACGCGGGCTTCTCGATGGTCTCCGCGTCTCCTGCCCGAACCACCCAAGCGTCGTTCGTCATAGCTCTCCCCATCTAGTTGAAGTCTTCAACCAAAACTAGACTGAAGTAGTTGAAAGCGTCAACTGCTACCTTGGCGGCGTGACCAACTGGCTCGAAGCGGATCAGCAGCGCGACTGGCGGGCGTTCATCGAAGGATCGGTCCGGTTCGTCGACCTGCTCGACCGGAGGCTGCGGGAGCGGCACGGACTGTCGCTCGCGGAATTCGAACTGCTGGTGAGGCTCTCCGAAGCGGACGGGCACTCGATGCGGATGGCCGACCTCGCCAAGTCGGCGTACTACTCGCGCAGCCGGCTGTCCCACCGCGTCAACGGGCTGGAGACCCGTGGCCTGGTCCGGCGGGAGTCGGCCGCCGAGGACGGACGAGGGGTAAGCGCACTGCTCACCGAAGCGGGACACGAGACTTTGCGGCGCGCGGCGCCGGACAACCTACGCACCGTCCGGGAGCATTTCGTGGACGTGATCGGGCCGGAAGACCTTCGGGCCGTCGGCCGGGCCATGACAGCCGTCACACGTCGGCTAGATCACTGAGCACCCCTTGAACGACCGAAGACCCCCACCCGGTTCGGGCAGGGGCCTTCGGTATGAAAAAACGTCAGATGGCGACGACGCGCTGGGCCTGGGGGCCCTTCTGGCCTTGGCCGATCTCGAACTCCACGCGCTGCCCTTCATCCAGGGACTTGAAGCCGCTCCCCTGGATTTCCGAGTAGTGCACGAACACGTCCGGTCCGCCGTCGTCCTGCGCGATAAAGCCGAAGCCCTTTTCGCCGTTGAACCACTTAACGCTGCCCTGAGCCATACTTTTACCTGCTCTTCATAGCGAGTCTGAGCCCATTCGATGCTCCGATCTCAGTAACCATTCTGACAGGTGCCGCCGGAGAGCACACGCCGTGTCCCAAAAAACTCTGAGATCCGAGTCGCGAAGAAGAACTTTCCGCAGGTCAGCGCGGTGCCGGTGCCCAAAAATTTTTACCCCTGGCGAGTCGTCCGGAGGGTCGGCTCCCGACCTCGACGTCGTCGGGTTGGTCGATCGCGAAGGCGATCGCTCCGGCCACCGCCGCGGGATCGATCCCGAGATCGGCCATGGTTCCCTTGACCCGCTCCCGGAGGCTCGGATCGTCAACTGCGTTGTCGATGAGTTCGGTGCGGACTTAGCCGGGGGAGATCGGTGACGTCCACGCTGATGGCGGCCGCCTGGCCACCGTCGGCTTCGATCTCGGCGGCGAGCCGGTCCAGCCGGTCGGCGCGGCGGGCGCAGAGGACGACGGGCGCGCCGAGCGAGGCGAGGTGGCGCGCCGTCGTTTCACCGATCCCGCCGCTGGCGCCGGTGATGGCGACCACCCTGCCGTGCAAGGTCACGAACATCCTCCGACTAGAGTGGACATATGTCCGGTTATCCTGACCACCATAGCGGACACATGTCCGCTTCCGTTGAGAACGGCGTCTC
The DNA here is from genome assembly GCF_047608695.1 of Amycolatopsis sp. cmx-11-32. Classification (NCBI taxonomy): domain Bacteria; kingdom Bacillati; phylum Actinomycetota; class Actinomycetes; order Pseudonocardiales; family Pseudonocardiaceae; genus Amycolatopsis; species Amycolatopsis sp. cmx-11-32. The sequence continues at coordinate 847,646 of NZ_JADNQN010000001.1, forward strand.
CCGCCGTGCGGACGCCCAGCGCAACCGCGAACGGATCCTTCGAGCGGCGCGTGATCTGGTGCGCGGGCCGGGCGAGCTGAAGCTCAACGCGGTCGCGAAGGCCTGCGGCATCGGGCAGGGCACGCTGTACCGGCACTTCCCGACGCGTGAGGACCTCCTCGCCGAGGTTTACCGCCGTGACGTGGAAGACCTGGTCGCCGCGGCTCCACGGCTGCTGGCGACGTACAAGCCGCTGGACGCGCTGGCGGCGTGGTTCGATCGGGTGGCCGCGTACGCCAGGGTCAAACGCGACGTGTTCGCCGCCGTCGAAGCGGCGACGTGGCGTGACCTCGCCGCCCACAGCTTCGGCCCGATCGGCGACGCGGTGGAACTGCTGCTGGCCGCCGGCCGCTCGGACGGCAGTGTCCGCACCGACGCCGAAGCGAGGGACGTCATCGTGCTCATCAGCTGGTTATCACGGCTGGACGACGCCGAACTCGACGAGCGAGGGCCTCGGTTGCTGTCGATCCTCGTCGACGGTCTCCGCGCGCACCACGACTGAATGTGGCGCACTCCCTCGGCGGTCGCTACGCGCATCGAAGGGTCGGAGTCGATCCGCCCATCTCGAGTACGGCACCGAAGGAGGTTGCTGCGAACCGACCTCGCGGCGCGCCAAGCCGTCCAGCCGCAACGACCGGGGCATGGCCGAGCGACCTCCGCGTCATCTCCTGAGCGGTGTGTGCTTTGTCCGGTAGGCGGGTAGTCACTTCTCATGACGAACCTCGATGACCAGCCGACCGCGAAGCTGGACGCGTTCGTGCTCGCCCGGCTCTCGGAGGACGAGAAGCGATTCCATGCGCGCGAGCTGCCTCAGCTGGACGAAGCCGAGCGACGAGGCTTGCTTCGGATCATGTACGCCGACGATGGTGACGGGCTCCTCCTCGTCGGTGGACCGGTGGGGGCGATGGAGGACCGACACCCGGTGCCGTTCGCCGAGAAGGTCGAATTCTTGCGCCGTGAGATCCGCGATGGCCACGACGACGCATCGGTGAAGCTGGTCGCGTCCGTTTACCGAACCCATCCGGACTGGCGGGAGGAGTGGCATTCCTGACCAAGTCAGGGGCCGTGTCTCGGCCGGACACAGACGGCGACCGGTCATCGGCAGTCTCGACCGGCGGGGTGACACGGGGTTTCCGGTCGCGGCGACCGGGTAAGTCTTGAATACCGGCCGTGACGGAGCCGGATTACCCTTCAAGGAGGTCGTGGTGGCTGCTGTTGCGCACTATGTGGAGGTCAACGCACCCGCTCAGGCGTGTTACGACTGGTGGCGGCCCCTGACTCGGCTGCCCCAGGTGTTCTCCGACGTCAAATCCGTGGAGGCCGTGGACGACGACGCGTCACGGACCAGGTGGAAGGTCGACGGCCCGCTGGGAACCACCGTGGAATGGGAAGCTCGCATCGTCGAAGACGCACCACCGCGAAAAATCGCGTGGGCCACCGTCGACGACGCCGACCCGGACGTCAAGAACTCGGGCGTCGTACGGTTCGACGACAAGGGTGACGGCCGCACCGGCGTCGAGATCGCCCTCGAGTACGAGCCCCCGGCCGGCAAGCTGGGCGAAGCTGTCGCTTCGCTACTGGCCGACCCGCAGAAGAAGGTCGAGCGGGCCGCGGCGGAATTCAAAACCGTCATCGAAGCCCGCTGACTTCGTAGGAAAATTCAAACCTCGTTGTCGCGGTGGCAGCGTCCACCAACGCGGATGAGAGCCGATCGGCCGGTTCCTTCGCTCACGGATGGTCTCCTCTTCGCGGACCAGCCAAGATTCTCCTCCCGCCTTCACGCAAGCAAGGACCCACGATGCCTGAGCCGACGAAGCCAGAACCCATGCCGGCCGACTTGCGGGCGTTGGCTGCCGAGGCCGACGCTCTCGCCGAACGAACCGCGGAACTGGCCACCCGCCTGACGACCGCGGCTGACGATCACTTGCAACGTTTGGCTCAGCCCATGCACAAAGCCACCGACGACCTGATCGACTGCACCGACGAGATCACCCGGACCGCCGAGTACCTGACCCGCGTCCGGGTGTCTCGCGACCCTAATCTGTGCGACGTCCCTTGGGGCGTCTGCCCTGCCCACGGCGTCACCTTGCGTTCGGCCGACGACCGAGCCTGGTGCACCAAAAGCGGTTGCGCCAATACCTGGGAATACGACCGGCTCCACACACCCTGCACGGAACCCGCCACAGCGACCGCCACCGATGAAGATGGCGCGACCGGCTCATTGTGCTCGGCTCACGCGTCGGACGCCGCTCAACGGCTGATCGGCTGCACCATCCACTATCTCGACAACCGCGCGACGAACAGCTGATCAGGTGCGTGAAGAAACAGGCCTGGGTGCGGTTGCACCCAGGCCTGGTCGATCTGTATCGAATACCGGCGTTACCCGCGGAGCATGGTGTTCGCCGAACGGGTGACCTGTTGCACAGCGATCAGGCCGGGTGCGCCAACCACCGGCGAAGACTTGGCGGTGTCGGTCACGCTCCGGCCGGTGTTGAGGGCGGGAACATTCCGGGTCAGTGCGACGAGTTCACCGAACAACGGCAGGCCACCTGTACCCAGGTTCGCGGGAAGAATCGACTGGCCGATCGGCAAGAGCCCTTGCAGCGGAAGCGCGGTGAGAGGGTTGTCGGCGCGTTGAGTGCGGCCCGGTACGGCGTACATCCCCGACGTCGCGGCCGGGCTGGGGGTGTCCTGCGCGTTCGCCATCGACGGCGCGGCAACGGTCAAGGCGGTCACCCTGGTACCCGAGTCAGCGTCGAGCGGGTCGGTGGCGACGGTTCCGTTCACCGGCACGGGGAGCACCGCCAATTCGCTCTGGACGGGTGTGCTCGGCAGCCGCACCGGAAGCGGGCCCTCGGCGGGCTCCACCTTCGAAAGAACCGGCAGGGCAGGCAACTCCGCGGCGCCCAGCTCAGCACCCAGCGGGCTGTGCAGGTCCGGCTCCCGCACCTCGTCGGCGACATTGCTGAGCTGCACCGGCAGGGAGTGCAGCAAGTCCGCCGGGATCAGGTAGACCGGTCCGGCCGGGGTCTTGATGGGCGGCACGGCGGCCGGAACCTCGGTGGCCGCGGCGTGGACGGTGGGTCGCAGGGAGTCCTGGTCCGCCGTGGCCAGCTGGTGCAGCGGCTGCGCCTGCCGCATGGCGTCGGTCAGCCCGCTGACCGCGGGGGCGGCGATCTGGTCCAGCGGCGACGCGGGCAGATCGGGGTTGACGTTCTCGGCCGCCGAGGCGATACCCGTGCCCAGCGTCAGCAGTCCACTACCGACCAACGAGGTCTGCAGGATGTACTTCACCCAGTTCTGCATGACAAATACTCCTTTGATCATCAATGGGAAATACGTCGTGGTGGTTGCCGACACGTCATCGCGACCAGGTCCACCACGGGAAAGGAAAAACGGCGAGAAGCCGTGAAAGCCGCTCACCTGGTGGCAAAGATCGGCCAAGCCGAGGCGAGCAGGAGAAGACCGACCACGTACACGGTCGGAATGCGATTAACCGGGTGTGACGCCCGGGCGGATCGCGGTGGCGCGGGTGGCCTGCCGTCCGAAGTCGCAGTTACGCGGGGAAGGCCGGGCACTCGACGCGGAGCGTCCAGGCATAGTGGCACTGACCCTGTGGTCGCCACCGTTTACCACAGCGGCGCTCGTGGAGGCTCCACACGCCGACAGCGGCGACCACGGCGGAACGAAATCCCGACCGTCGTGCGCTGAAATACGCGGATATACGTGCGGCGGCATCGAAGACGAATCACCACCGGCAAAATGACGCAGGCATGGCGAATCAGCCGACTCGGAGGCGTCCGCTGCCCCACCTTGAGCAGGCAGGCCGGCAACGGCTGGAACCGGGCCGGACCCGGTACCGACGGCCATGACATCGCCGATGTGGTCACGCACGACTTCCGAAGGCCGCTGCGGCATCGGGTCATCGACCGTCAGAGCCGTCACGCGATGTGCCGAGGCGGCAACAGAAGTCACGATGCCCGCGGCGGGTTTCACCACCGAGCCCAGGTAAGTCAACGGCACAACTGTGCGGGGGTCGAAGGCGCGCACGCTTTCTGCGGCGTGACTCAAGGACGGGGTCACAGTTTCAGGGAGAGCTCGACGTATCACCACGCGTGCTCGATCTTCCGCCTGCGACAACATCGGTGATGGCGGCTGATCGATCTCGACCGAGGTAGCCGATCCCGCGCTGTTCTCGGGGACGGAGGCATCCGCTCGAGTCACATTGTCGGCGGACCATGCCATAGCGGTGGCCGCCACCGCGCCGCCCAGCACGACGAGCGCACGAACCAGGAAACAACTGACACGTGATGTGCCACTCGCCTGGTTTCCCACGTCCGTCACTGCGGCCAACTCCGATTATCCGTCGAATCCATATGCGGTCCTCATCGACACGTCAGTGCCGCGATCGCCCGTGGAAACACCATAGCCATACCGGTTTCCGGCTACGTCACGCCCCCACCGCACAAATCACCTCAACCGCGCCTTGGCCGACATTCACGAAACGGCCGCCCGGGACTGACCAGCAACAATTCCGCGAGTAGCGCCGCGGCAGGACGGTCAACACCTTTCCGGCTGATCCGCTCGAATTGATGACCATCTACCGGGTGGAACGAATAATCACGTAACACGATCGTGGTGAAAATTCTCTTTGGATGCCAACGAGAGTTCCCGCAGCAGTCCTCATCGCTGTCACATCCGCTGAACAGGCAGAGCGGTTGGGTCACAGGTCGCCGGAGGTCACGGTGAACCCCCTCCCGGCCCGTCGGTTCGGCCGGTCGAGCAACCCACCGTCCAGGTGCGGCTAGCTGGACGCGAAACTTCGGCACAGCGGAGCGAACGGAGACGAAACAGAGCCCCATCGCGGTCAACGCCGAGGCAGGCAGGCCACAGAAAGATCAACATTCCCGCTGATCAGCGGGAATGTTGATGGAGGGGGGGCCGCCTGGGGCTCGAACCCAGAACCTACGGATTGAAAGCCCGCGGGTTCGATCACGATATCTTGGGATGGGTCCTATTTGCAGGGATTCTACCTGCGGGTTCCCTGTCCAATGGCAATCAGTAGAAACGTGGTGACGTGGAGGACAGTCACGGACTGTCGGTCTTTGAGTCAGCTCCGGCCCGACGGCACAGCGAGATCACCAGGTGCGCACTACCGCGCGGGCCGCCTCGTCTGCATCTTCGCCACCGACACGAGCCACCAACACGGCCTGGAGAACGGACGCGGTCTGGGCGAAGACCATTTCCGACGAGTTCATTGGATCAAAGCCCGCCCGGTCGATCGTCAGCATTCCTGAGGGAAGCTGAGGTCCCTCGCCCAGGGTCCTCGCCACCGAACGGGCGAATTCGCTGGGCAGACCGATGGTGAACGGCTGGTTCCACAGCCTGCTTGCACAGGTCGGCTCGTCCTCTGCGTCGAATAGTCCGAAACCCGCAACGCCGACACTAAGCTGTGTCCGGTCACCTGGGCCGGGAACGAACTGCCCGCCGATGAGGGCACGCGGACTGAGTCCGCCGAACCTGCGCAGCGCTTCGACATGCATCCGGATGGGCGCCATCGAACGGGATGTGACTGACGCCGATCGGGACGACCGCAGCCATTCCGTGGCCCGGTACGCCGCTTCATGGTCGCCTTCGCTGATCGCGACGATGCCATGTCGCTCGACGTCGACAACGCTCATCGGGGCCCCAACCCGTTCATCTTCCGCCACCACGGATTAAACTCCGGCGACTGATCGATCACGTCGGGATCATAGTTCTTACCTGGCGGATGAGACTTCAACGCCTCCGCGTGAGCCTCGTCGTATCCCATTCCGTCATCCATCAGTTTCGCTTCAACTGTTTCGTGCCGCATGAAGTTCGTCTGCGCCTCGGACAGGCGGTCTCCCTTCAGCCAGCGCCTTGTCGATTCGGTCCAGCATCACGTTGTTCGCTTCGAACGGGTCAAGTTCAGGTCGCGATAGATGTCGCCTGACCCGTGAAGCATCGGTCGGCGCGAAACTCGTCGGCATGTCCGGCGATTCGCCGCCCGCGTGCGGGCCGCTACCGGGTTCGTCGCCGTCATTCTCCCTGGTGACCAACGGTCACCTGAGACAAAGTGTCCGGTAACCGAAGTTGCTCACCCGGCCTCGCCTTCGGCGGAATCTCACACCGCGCCTTCGCCCGTAGGAGTTTCAAGGTCCAGGTCACGAGCTTCGTCACACAGGGCTCAGTCCAGTGATTGCTGGAGGCCATCGAGGCGTGGCATCGGACATCTCGGCGGGGGTCGAGGAAGACGCGGTGGTTGTCGTCGTCGTCGGCAACAACAAAGCATCCTATGAAAGGATGATGCCATGGGGCAGAGAGCGAAAATTTGGTATGTGGTGGGGGTCGTCGGGCTGGCCGTCGGACTCGCAGGCATGGTGCTGTTCTTCATGGTCGATGAGGTGCCGTGGTGGGTTGTGGTGCTCTTGGGTGCCATCGTCCTCGGCGCGATAGTGGGAGGCGGACTGGTGGCCGTGGCGTGGCGTGAGCGGTTGCGCACGTTACAGTACGTGCATGGGCAGGAGTTGACGCTTCCCCAGGTTCGACGGGCGATACGTGCTTCGTCGTTCGGTCCGGTTCCCCAGGACCCGGTCGTGTACCGAATCGCGGTCGACGTCGCCGAGGACGGAGTACGCACCGCACGGGTGACCCGGTGGCCGTCAGTAGGAGTATTTGCTGTTTTTCTCGCGCTGGGCTTGCTTTCGCTGGGCTCCGACCCGTTGTGGTGGGTATTGCTGAGAGTGGTGTTCTGGAGCCTGATGATCACCCTGTCGTTGATCTCGCCTTGGTGGGCGGCGAAACGTCTTGCCCGGCTGCGCAACAACCCCCCTGCCGGGCCGAGCAGTACCGTGCCCGCCCCGCCCGCCGCACCGGCACCACCGCCTGAGAGGAGCGATACGTCATCATAATTCCTCGCCCGCCAGCGGAACGCGAACGTAGGTGCGGTTCACCGCAGAGCAACTCCGCGATCTCGACGGCTGTGTAGTCGCCGGAGTCGGGCACGCGGCAGGCTTCGCTGGTGTGCTGGAAATCTTGTCCCGCTGCGGGAGACCCGAGCCTGTCACGCTTTTGTGTAAGTCAGAGGTGATTACTTACAGTTGCAAGTGATCGGAACGGGAGTCTTCCCGGGAAGACTCGGGCGAGTGTGTTGAGTGCCACTTTCCATCCGTGTGTTCCGGTTCCTGATGTACCTCCGCGTTGGCTGGATTTGTTTCGGAGTCCGAGGTAAAGCAGTTTCATGGCCGCGTCTTTGTCGGGGAAGTGTCCGCGATTTCTGGTGATTTTGCGTAGTTGGAAGTTGATGGATTCGACGGCGTTGGTTGTATAAACGATTTTGCGGAGTTCGGCCGGGTAGTCGAGGAAAGGAATGAAGTCGTTCCAGGCGTTGCGCCACACGTCGATGCCTCCAAAATATTGGGTTCCTCAAGTCTTGTCGAGTTCAGCGAGCGCGAGTTCCGCGCCGTCGAACGTGGGTGCACAGTAGATCTCACGCATCGATGAGGCGGTCTTCTTGCGGTCACCATAGGATACGAAATTCGAGGCGTTGCGGATCACGTGGACCACGCAAGTCTGGACGACAGTGTCAGGAAAGACTGTCTTGATCGCGTCGGGCAGGCCGGTCAAGCCGTCGCAGCAGGCGATCAGGATGTCTTTCTCGCCACGGTTGCGCAGGTCGGTGACGACCTTCGGTCAGAACTTCGCGGCCTCGGCGTCGGAGATCCAGCAGCCGAGGGCGTGCTTGCGGCCATCGACGTCGACCCCGTTGGCCAGGTAAGCGACCTTGGTGGTGACCACGCCGTTGTCCTTGACCCGGATCCGGATTCCATCGACATAGAGAATCGGGTAAACCCCGTCGAGTGGACGCGATTGCCATGCCTTGATCTCGTCGACCACGACCTCGGTGATGTTAGAGATCAATTCCCGTGAGGCGTTCACCCCTTGAACTTGGTACAGCTGGGTGCTCCGGCGGGCGGTGGCATCGGCGTGGGCGTCGTCAGCGACGCGTTCTTGGTGCGCTTGGGTGGTGGCGGCGACGGCCTGTTGGTGAGCGAGGCCTTCGTACTGTTGAGGTAGGGCGCGTTCGCGTTGCCGAGGTCGGCTTCGGTGGAGTGCTGGCGTCGCCAGGCGAGATAGAGCGCGACCACGCCGCCGCTGCCGACGCCGATGCTCAGCGCGTCCGGCCGCGCCTTCACCAGGTCCGCGCCCGGGAGCCGGCAGTGGCAGGCCACCACAACGCGATCACCGCACCCGCGGTCAGGACCGCGATCACACTCGCGGTCCACCACATCGCGGCCCGCGTCAGCTCAGGCAGCCGCTTCAACGAGGCCGACGCTGATCTCGGTGCTGAGGAGGTGCTCGCGGCCCCCGGCCGCGCATGGTCGGTCATGACCGTCAACGTCACAAAAACGGCAGGGATGTCGCAGAGCCAGGCGCGCCGCTGCCCCACCCGGTGGCAAAAGCATCGGCGCGCCGTGGACCCGCTGCAACTAGCTTGGGCACGCACTTCGGCACAGCGGAGCGAACGGAGACGAAACAGAGCCCCATCGCGGTCAGCGCCGAGGTGGACATGCCACAGAAAGATGAACATCCTCGCTGGCCAGCGAGGATGTCGAGGGAGTGGGCCGCCTGGGGCTCGAACCCAGAACCTACGGATTAAAAGTTTGCGGCTACCCGGTGTCACCGAGTGCCGCTCAGTGTCACTCTGCACCGCTAGCGCAGGTTGATGCGAGAGACGTTCACCTTCGAGTGGCGTGTAGTGCCTGCCAGTGTCGGGCAATGATTCGGCACAGGAGCACCCGGGGAGCACCCTGCGGCGGGTGCGCAGTTGCCGGTCGCGAGGCTGCCGGGCTCGTCAAGGTGCAGACCATCGTCCACGAACACGCCGACGTCTCCCGCCGCACGCATCTGATCAGACCTCCCGTCAGCGCCGGGCCTTCGGCAGAAAACATGCTGTGTCGAAGGACAAAGAGAGCCCGTGGTCGAACCGCGTCAGGTAGCCCTCGATGCGGGCTCCTTCAGGGGATGTCCATACGAATCCAGGTGGTTGCGGATCGCTCGGACCTGTCCGCCGGTGGCTCGGCGGACCGGTGAAGCCATATCGTCCGGCGACCTCCCGGAGCGCAGTCTCGAGGGCGGTCCACTGTGCCTCGGTAATGACCGTGTACCCGGCGGTGGAGGCACTACCGGTGCCACGGTAGCCACGGCCGTGCGCAGTGTCCCGGTCGCATCCACTACGGCTCCCGTCGAGCAGAGCATCCTCAGTAGGCCAACTCAAGCCCGGCACAGCGGCGGCCGCCGCGTCAGCAAGCTGTTGGTGCATCTGCCGGTAGCGGGCCTTGACGGTCTCGAAGTCCGGTCGCGCCCGCATCGCCACGATCCGCTGTTCCCGTTCCGCCGCCGTCTTCGCGTCCCGTGCCGCGATATCCGGCTCGGCGCTGAGAACGGAACAGGAATACCCGCACCCGGCGAACACCAGCAGCCACGCACCAAGAACCCACGGCCCCGACCAACGGCGACGGCGGAGCGCGATTCCCCCGCCGATCCCGGCGCCCACCACACCAACGATCGTCGCGACCATCGGCATATACGCGACCAGATCTTGTTTGCCGCAGATCGCCTCGAAGCTCTCACACGGGAACGGAACCACCGCCACCGCGAGTATCATGATCAAGGTCGCCACGACACCGAAGCCCACCAAAGCCATTAACCCGCAGCCCAACCGCGAGGCCCGACGGCCAGTCCGCGGCAGCTCACCCGCTTCCTTGTCGTCCTGAGTGTCCACCCGAACGACATTAAGATCATCCGCAGGCCGCGCCAAGCGGGAAACTACTCAACCACCCCACGCTCTGACACCGCTACAACTCGACATACCCGGGCTGAACGGGATGTCCCGCGGCTGTTTGCCTTCGCCCATAAACTGGCACCGGGTCGTGGCCGGAAATTTGAGTGGCTGGAGGGTGGACTTGCCGTACGCCGTATGGCTGGAACTGACCGCACCGGAGCCGGTGAGCGACGCGGCTGCCGCGGAGCACTTGCCGGATCTGATCGTCGAGCTGCTGAAGGCAGGCTGGGACGTCCCCGTAGTGCCGAGCCTCGACGACGAGGACGCTCCTCCCGCCTTCGACGAGGACGAAGACACTGGCCCCGGCCTGCTCGATATGCGTGTACTGGGATATCCCGACGGCGCCATGATCGGCCTCGCGGTGGACACCAACATCCTGGAGATCGCCACGACCATCGGCGCAAGCCTCGGCCGGCACCTGGCTGACGCGGCACCCGCCCTGCTGGGCTGGACGACCGAATCCCTCCGCGCCACGAAATTGACCTCACCAGACCCCTCGGGTGACTGGTTGCCGCCATTACGCGACGACGGCCCCCGGTTTCCCGTCGCGGAACACTTGCGCAGTGACCTGCTCGAGATGGCCGCCCAGTTCCTGATCGCCGGTGCCGTGCGCGACCTGCACGACCCAAGCGGTGAAAGCCGCTACACCCCCGAAGCGGTCGATGCCGCCGATCTTGTCGCCGGAGCCGCCACACAGCACCCCTGGGGCCGCGAAGTGGCAGGAGACCTTGGCACGCTCCTGATCACGGCCGGCCGCGGCGAAGCCGCCTCCGGCACCCGGCGGCCGCTGATCGGCCGTGGCGGCGGGGACCCCGCACTGGCACAGCAGCTGCTGGAGTCCGTACGTGGCGAGATCGACGAGCCGGCTATCGAGTTCGACGACGACCGGATGCGTGGCCACGTACTCGTCGAAGAGTTCATGGAACGCCACGGCCTGCAATGGAACCAGTCCAGCGACGAGGACCCGGATGCCGGCGAACGACGTAGCAGCGACCAACTACGGGCGCTGCTGTGGGCAGGGCTGCGCGTCCTGGCCACTCTGAGCCACGATGTCACCGACCATGCCCGCTCGCCCTGGCTCTGGCTTGCTGGGCTCCGCATCGATCAGGTCAGTCCCGCAGTCGGCGTGCTCGCCGAAATCGATGACGAGCGCCTCACTGTTGCTGACGAGGACGACGACGAGGAGCTCACCAGCGCGGCCCAGGCACATCTACTCGTCCGTGCGGCGCTGCTATATCCCGACCTCCTCGACAGCGAAGCCTTCACCGAGCCCTGGTCACCGCTGTCCGACACCACCGTCACCGCCGGACCTTTGCACCACATCGCCGGCGAAGCACTGACCGCCCTGGGCGCCGACGCCATCCAGAAAGCGGCCAGCACCACCAAACTCCGCAAGACCGCGGACCTTGTGCTGCCCCCTCTCCGCGCCATCGAAGCCCTGCGAGAAGACGACGCGGATGACGAGGGCGATCCCTACAACGATCTTTTCGACGCGCTCGAACAGCTACTTCCCGGGCCACACACGAAAACGAACAAGCGGCTCCGCCTGAACCGCGACTTCCTGTCGCTCCTCACCGCCGCAGCGAACACCGCAGCCGAAACACCAACCCAGATCGCGAGCAGCCTGGTCATCGCTCCCGCCGCGACAGCCTGTGTCCTGCTCTCCAGCGACGACAGCAACCGGACCGAACAACGGCTGCAAACACACATCCTCGTCGTCGCAGCCGCCCTCGACCCCACCCTCGCCGGAAGCTACGCGGCCGACCTCCCCGCTCTGCACAGCAAAGATCCCCGCGACGAACCCGCCCTGCGCAACCAGGTCAACATCTGGTGGAACCGCGTCCTCCACATCCTCCGTCAGCAACCCGAACTCGTCGCCGACCATCCACCGTGCCCGGACCCTGGTGCAAGCCTGCTGAAGACGATTACGGCAGACAACACAGAACTGTCGGGCACACTCGACCACCTGACCACAGCACAAGCCGCTGTCGCCGTCATCCAAGCCATCTCAGCCATCAGCGTCGCCCACGACGACCCCGACCTTCCCGCCGAGATCCTTCAGTAGCCCACTGCTATCCCGCCACGGACACAAGTGACTCACACCGAGCGGGCCATGGACCGTAGCCGACCGGGCGCAGAATGGGACAGGGTCGCGGGCACGAAATAACTATGGCCGGAAGATGCTGCGCGGTGGCGGCAGGGTGGGTACCTGCTGCTGGCCCCGGCGACGGCGCCTTCCGCTGGCCACCCTATAAAGGTTGGGTGACCACTTCTTCCGAGTCTCCCGAATCGCAGCGTACACACGGTGAGGCGGCGGCCGCTGGTGACAGCCGGGGCGGAGGTCAAGGTGGTCTTCCCCATGATCACGCCGCTGAGCAAGCGACTCTCGGTGGCATGATGCTCAGCAGGGACGCGATCGCCGACGTGGTCGAGGTCCTGCACCCGCGTGACATCTACGACGCCACACATGCCGCGGTCTACGACGCCATCCTCGACCTGTACGGCGAGGGCAAACCGACAGACCTGAAAGCCGTCGCCGGGAAGCTGGAGAAGCTGGGCGGACTGGCTCACGTGGGTGGTGACGCGTATTTGCAGACCCTGACCGAGATGGTGCCGACGGTTGCGAACGCCGGGTACTACGCCGAGATCGTGGCGGAGAAGGCGGTACTTCGTCGGTTGTGGCTCGCCGCTGGAAAGATCGCGGAACTCGCCGACAAGGGTAACGAAGAACCCGGCGTCGACACCGACGAGGCCATCCGACGCGCCCGGTCGTTTATCGACGATGCGGCGTCGAACAGTACGAGCAGTGACGTTACGGAACTGGGCGACTTGCTCCTGTCGACCCTGAATGAGCTGGACGCCATCGCTTCCGCGGGAGGAGCCGCGCAGAACATCCCGACCGGCTTCGGCGAACTCGACGAGATCATCGGCGGTCTGCCGAAGGGCTCTCTCACCGTGATCGGCGCTCAGCCTGGCGTAGGTGCCAGCACTCTTGCACTGGCCTTCGCGCGGTCGGCAGCCGTACGCCACGGCATCCCCGCCGCGTACCTGACGTTGGACGGCACGGTCGAGACAGTTACCCAGCGGCTGCTCAGCAGCGAAGCTCGGATACGCCTGGAGGACATGCGGACCGGGCGGATGGACGACGACGCCTGGACTCGCCTGGCCACGCGAATGACCGAGATCAGCGGGTCGCCGATCGTGATCGCCCGCCCCGCGGACTTCGAGATCGGTCCGCTCACCAGCGAGATCAGTAGCCTTGCTACCCGACGGGACGTGCAGCTTGTCGTGATCGATTCACTTCATCTGATCACCGCTCGGCGTGACCTGCCCTACGAGAACCGCGAGCGAGAAGTCGCTGAGATCACCCGCCGACTCAAACGACTTGCCCTGGACGCGCGCATCGCTGTCGTCGTCACCTCGCAGCTGTCTACCAACCCCGGCCCCCGGCAGCCGATTCCCACCTTGCCGTCCCTTGCCGATCTGCGTGACTCCGGAACCATCGCCCACGTGGCCGACTACGTACTGCTCATCCACCGCCCCGACGCCTGGGAACGCGACGACCCGCGCGGGGGCGAAGCCGACCTCATCCTCGCCAAACACAAGCACGGTCGCACAGCCACGATCACGGTCGCGCACCAACTCCACTACTCTCGGTTCGTCGACTTCTTCACTCGCCCGGAGGAACATGCAGGTTCTGAAATTTGACTTCATTTTCTCAAAGCAAACTCATCTGCATCGCATAAATGAAGTGGGAATAAGATTCGCGGCGTTCCTCGTGATTGTCGCGTGAACATGGTCGGCCAGGTTTGGCAAGTTCAGGCGCGAGGTTCGCAGATGTCAGGGCGTATCGCGGGTGAGCGTATTCGACTCGTCGACCTTTTGCCAGAAGCGTTCCCGGAGTCGATATCGGATCTCCGGGCTCAGGTCGTAGACGCCGAGGTCGTCGGAAAGATCGGTGAGCAGGGCACGATCGACCTCGCTCGGGATCGATGGCCGGCTGAGAGACAGTTCTGTCCGCCGGCTGGCGGGCGCGGCATCGAGCCAGGTGCTCAGAATCTTGCCGACGACTCGATCTATGGCCGGATCATGATCACTCACGGCGCTGTACTGCGGCGCAACGACGGGCTCGGAGCCGGTGGTGCTCGTATAGACCACGGACGACGGAGGCACGGAAGCTTTTATGCTCGACGCGAGAGGCAGGGGTGTGTCCGTCGGCCCCGGCACGCGACTTCCACTCGCCAGAACCGATGGGGATGGGACAGTCACCGCACTCTTGCGCCCCACTATCTTCTGAGGGCTGCTGACGACCGCGCGAGCGCGCACTGCGGCGTCTAGCGCATCGCCGTCAAGCAGGTCCAATCCGTCCGCCGCACCCTGCAGATGGCGACTTACACCATGTGGACGGCCTTCTCGGGTGGGAACAGCAAGTATCGTCACCTGCACCCCGTGCGCTTGTGCCTCGTCAACAGCCTCGGTGAGGTCGTCATCACCCGACACCAGATACATGGAGTCGACAGCGGCATTGCGGGCGTGTGTCGCGAGATCAAGCCCGATTCGAAGATCTACGCCCTTCTGCTCGCCGCCGACCCCTAAACGTCCAAGACGGAGCTTCACCCGGCGCAGCAAGCCGATGCTCTCCTGCGTTGTGTTCGGCACACCATTGGCGGCAGAGTCGTACCAGTAGATGCGGAGCAGGGGAAGCCCGGACTCCGCAGAAGCCCGGGCGGCGAGAATCTCGATCAGCGACTGGTAGTCCACAATGACACTGGAGCGGAGGGACGTGCCCGTCGCCCGCGTTGCGGCAGCGGCAAGCAGATAGCCGACGTCGACGTAGACCGCGCAATGTGATCGCACCCCACCACTCCTCCACCAGTGTCATGGGAACGTTAGTGCTCCCGGCGCAGCGCCGAACGCTCACATGCGTGCCGAGAGAACGGAGTTGCAAGCCTGTTACCTGACGGCAGTTACCGGCCCCGGCCGCGGTTCGGCAGGTGGTCGCCGCCTCGGCGACGGACGTCACTCGCTCGAGGGGCGCCATGGAGGTCCTACTGCGAACCACGTTTCTGCGGTCAGAGCATGGAGAACAAGCCGGGCAACAAGACCGCGCTCACGGCCACAGACTCCCCCGGCCACAGGCCAGAAGGAGGGCTGAACTGCGGCTATCCGAGCGCCGGTCGTCTGCGCGGGTGGCGACGCGGCAGCGCGAGTGCGATCATGGACGGTCCACCTGCCGGGGAGTGAATGGGGAGTTCACGATGGTGATGACCACGCACGAGGACGTTCACACCGGATTCAGTGCCGCGATCCTGGTCGGAATCGGCGATGACGACAACGTCGATTGCGTCGCAGAGCAGGATTTCGACACCGAGGACCAGGCCCGCCGCTGGATCGAGCAGACCCTGCCCATCGCCGCGCTGCCGGGCTGGGTGCACGAGCGCCCGCACGGCGCGGCGGGCGCGTTCCTGTTCGGCACCTACCAGCAAGGATTCCGCGTCCACGAGGGCGAAATCTCCCGCTGGGAGCCCTTCCCGGAGGACGCCGAAGAACGCACCGCCGACCTGCTTGATGGGACGGTGCGCTGGTGGCCGATCAGTCGGAAGCGGAGGTAGCTGCCCGTCGCTGCGCGAGAGTCCCGTCCGGCCATGTCGCGTTCGCGGGAGCCACGACGACATCCCAGCGGGCGAGCCCGCCGGCATAGCGATCCGAAGACCGGCGCGGTAGTCACCATGCTGGAGGTGGCGGGTACTTCGGTGGTAGTCGCTGATCGCGACGCGCAGCGGGTCGCCGGTCTGCTTCGCGAGGGCGACATGGCGTTCGGAGGCGAGCGCGGCGAGGTCGCCTTGCCTGAAGCGGCCTGCGACCGTGGCGGCGAGGCGGAACGCGTCGTGGAGCGCGGCACGCGCGAGTTCACCGGCGCAGTTGGGCTGGTCGGCCAGGGCATACAGGTGGTGCAGCAACGTGGGTAGCGGCTCGGCGGCCTCGTCGTGGTGAAGAGCCAGCACCTTCGCCGAGGCGAGGTCGAGGCGGCCGGTGATTGTGGTTAGGTCGAGCAGCGGTCCGTCCGGGCGCGGGTCGTCGTAGGCGTCCAGGGCGCTACGTAGCTCGGCTACTCCAGCGGCTTCGGCGCTTAGGTCGTCGACGATGAGGGCGCGGCCGTCGAAGCTGTCTGCCGGAAGATCAGCGACGAGCTCCTGCCTGTGGTTGTGGACTCGATATGGCTAAGGTTTACACGTCCCGTTCGATGCGTTCGAAGATGTCGATGTCGGTGGCCTTCTGCCACTCGGGCAGGTCGTCCCAGTCCGCGACGTAGGACGGTTTCGGGTCGGGGAAGTGTTTGAAGAT
This sequence comes from Amycolatopsis sp. cmx-11-32, assembly GCF_047608695.1. NCBI lineage: Bacteria > Bacillati > Actinomycetota > Actinomycetes > Pseudonocardiales > Pseudonocardiaceae > Amycolatopsis > Amycolatopsis sp. cmx-11-32. The sequence continues at coordinate 863,895 of NZ_JADNQN010000001.1, forward strand.
CTGACCGATCCAGCACAGGGCGACGAAGCGGCCCTTCTGGTCTGAGGTGAGCTTTGCCGTGGCGCCGTTCGTGGCGGTGATGAAGGCCAGTACTTGGTCGTACACCGCGGTGGCGGCATCGCGTTCCCAGTCCGGTGTCTCGTCCCAGGGCGTGATGTAGCCGGGTTTCGGTTCACCGGGGTAGTGCTTGATGACTCCGGCGATCCATGCTTCGCGGAACACACGGCCACGGTCGTTGGACATGCTGTCCTCCTCCACTATGCGGCGTGGCCGCTGACGAGGCCGGCGATCTCGGCGTCGAGCCGCTGAATGTTCTGGTCGGCGAGCAAGGGAGCCAGGTACGGCTGGAGGCCGCGTAGTTTGCGAGCGACCACCCCGGATCCGGTCTGGCGAGCGGTGGCCAGGACGGCGTCGGCGTAGGTGATGACCTGGTCGGGATCGGCGCGGTGGACACCGATCATGGCCAGGTCGGTCAGGACACCGGCCTTCCGCCGGGCGGTGAGCGCGCCGTTGAGAGCATCAGCAAGGGCCGCTTCGGCCAGCTCGAGGCGGCCGAGAGTGACGTAACAGGTGCCGCGCTCCTCGGCCAGGCGGGAGCCGTCGAAGCGGAGCCAGCCGCCGTTGTGCACGCGCCCGGTCAAGTGCTGGACTTCTGCCGCGGTGTCGAGTGCGTGCTGGCAGGCGTCGAGGTCACCGAGGCCCGCGAAGGTTTCCGCTTGGACTGCGGCGACCCAGTGCCGGGTCGACAAGCCGGTGTCACCCCGGGACGCCAGATTGGCAGCCAGATCGAGCAGCGGACGGGCGTCTATGAAGTGGCGTTCGTAGACGGCGATGAACGCATGCCGGGTCAGCGCACAGGCCCACAAGTCCGGCGCTCCGGCTTCCTTGCTCGCGTCCGCGGCCAGGGCGTAGCAGTGAGCCGCGTTGGTATAGCGGTCGCCGTCGAAGTAGATCTCGCCTGCCAGCTGGAACAGATCCGCGGTCAGCCGGCAGAGCCGTTGCCGTGTCGCCGGTGTTTGCGACTGGCGCAGCGCGTCGGTGAGCACATCGAGCTGGGTTCGCACGAGCGGCAGCACTTGGCTCTTGTTCGACGCCAGCCCGTACACCCGCCACAGATGGCTGGCGAACACGGCGAATTCCTCTGCCCCCGCGGCGGCGGCCCGGGCGACATCCCCGGTTGCCGGCGGCAACGCCAGCAACGCCCCTGTCGCGCTGAACAGGCGCAGCAGGTCGCGACGGTTCATGTCGTCGGCCTCCGCAAGATCGGGTGGAACTACGGCCACGGTCGCCGGGCACCGCGCCGGAGCCGGTGCCTGCCCTAGCAACGTACCTAGTTCCTGCAAGGTGACGCCGAGCGCCTTCGCGATCCGGGGCCTACGGAACGGCTGCGGGGTCGCCTCACCACGTTCCCACCGGCCGACGGTGGAGAACTCCACCTTCAGCTCGGCAGCGAAAGTCTCCTGGGTGTAGCCCATCGCCTCCCGCCGTGCGACGAAAGCGGTCCGCCGGTCGCCCATGAAACACCACCCTGCCCCGTTGGTCACCGGTCACGATAGCCAGAAACCCGCCGGGACTGATCAGCACGCACCGAGCTGTACCCGTTCGGACCACCACCACACAAAGAGGCATTCGTGCAGGTCAGAGACGCCAACGCCTACTTCGTGCGTAGTTAATGCGTAGTGCGCGCTCTGGCCGTCACGAGTCGGCGGAACGTTGACTGAGCTCGCAACAGCCCGAGCGCTCGTCCGGACATGGAATGCCGCCGCGGGCGCTATGTGCAAGCGAACGGACAAGGAGACGTCGAGATGGATGTGGACGCGATGTTCACCGGAGAACTGGTGCTCGGTGTGCACTCGGTGGAGGGGCTCTACTCCCCGAAGATGCCCGGCGACGCTGACGGCAACGACAAGGGCGACCACTGCGCCAGCTAATCGACCAGCCTTTGCACTGCGGCTCGGGCAGCGTGTGCTGCCCGAGCCGCACCGCAGAAAGGGACCAGATCCACCATGCTCTCGTTTCGTCTGGCGCTGAGCACCCGCACCGATGCGACGTGGCACTGGGACACCGATCGATGGTGCCGCGGCGACAGCTGGATACGACCGGTTGTTCATCCCGCGCTGCGTCACGACATCGACCAGCGTCCGGGGGTCACTACGGTCCTGGTCCGTGACGCAGCAAGCCCGCTGACTTTGCCGGAGACGACGCACCACAACCGCCGCGATGACAGCGTGGCAGGCGCCGAACGAGGAGACGCGCTGCTGCTCCGTATACAACCAGGACAGATCACCCTCACCTCGGGCGCCGGTGGCACCGTCCCGCTCTACCTCGCCGCCGACGGAGGCGCCTTGCACGGCGCCTGGGGTCTCCCCGCGCTCCGCCACCTCACGGGGCGGTCCGGCCTTCTCGATCGCGCCGTGGCACGCGCCCTGACCAGACGGCACCGCTACACCAGCGACACCCTCTTCACCGACGTGACGATGCTGACCGAACGCGCGACCGCGACGTTCAACGAATCCGGCCTGCGCACCGCGTACCCGGCCCCGGCCGAGCACGTCATGCAATCACGGGTTCTACGCCCCGGCGTAGAACCCACAGCCGTGCTTGCCCATCTGCTCACCGACGCACTGCGCCCTTGGCATGAAAGCAACATCATGATGGGGCTGGAACTGTCGGGCGGGCTCGATTCCGCGACCATTGCGGTCGCCGCACGCACGACTGCCTCGACTCCGCTGCGAACCTTTGGCCTCATCGTCAACGGCGCCCTCGGCGAGGAGCAGCACCGCCGCCGTCTGACGATCGCCAGGAAGGTCGGCGCGGTCGACGACATTCTGCGTGCACACGACCATGCCCCGTTCTGCGAGAGCGGCATACGCGCCAGCGGGGCGGCGCATGATCCCCGCGGCGAGTTCTACCGCGAGGCGTTCGAAGCCCTCGCCGAAAGGGCTGCCCGCAGCGGCGTAGGGATCATGCTGACCGGCAACGGCGGCGACGAGATCATGGCACCCCGCATCGACGAACTCCCCCCACCTCCACCCCAGCCCCTGACAGAAGTGTCATGGCTTGGGCCACGCGCCCGCGATGCTGTCGTCGAGATCGACGACAACCTGGCGCCCTCCGCCGTGTTGCCGACGCCGACCTTGATGGGGTTCGCCATCCACCACCCCGCCTACCTGAGGTCAGGAATCTGGCCTGTCGCCCCGTTCACCCACCCGCCCCTGGGCCGGTTCGCCGAACAGCTCCCGCTCGAACTCCGCCGACACAAAAAGCTTTACCGCGACTTCCTCGCCCTAGCCAGCCTGCCGCCTCTGGTCACCCACCCGCAGCGAACCGAGCACTTCCGGGACCTGATGCAACACGGCCTGCGGCACAACGGACTGCGGCTGGCCGAGCGCCTGCTGGCCGACGGCATGATCCTCGCCGATCAAGGCTTCGTCGACCCCGACGCGCTCCGGCGAACCGTGCAACGCGCCCACCAGAGCGCTACCGTGCCGTCCGTGCTGTGCGACACCCTTGTCCTCGAAGTCGGCCTTCGGTCACTGCTGGCCCCGACAACCACCCCGGCCGCATGAATCTCGCCGCCAACAACATCGCCTACCGACGTCCCGACCTCTACGAGGCACTCACCCGCGACAGCACCGCGGCCGCGACCTGCCAGCGCCTTATCGACCAGTTCGGCACCACACCCCCGGGCAGCGTCCTCGACCTCGGCTGCGGCACCGCTCGCGACCTCGCCCGGCTCGCTGCCACCCACGACTGCGTAGGCGTCGACCTCCAGCCCGCGCTCATCGAACACGCACGACAACGGTATCCCGCCCTCGACCTCCGCGTCGGAGACCTGCGCACCGTCCGATTGGACGGCACCTTCGACACGATCACGTGCCTCGGCAACACCCTGGCCTACCTGCGCCGCAACAACGACATCCAGGCCGCGTTCACCACGTTCGCCATCCACGCGCACCCCAGAACACTGCTGATCATCGTCACCCAGATCGCCCCTACTGCCACCACCACGCCCACCTCCGGTCGGATCGACGCGGCAGGACTCCACGCCGAAGTCACCACCGAGCACAGCTGGGACCCCCGCACGCAGATCGCCACGGTCCGCCGCACGTGGCGACTCGACAACGGCACCACCGAACGCGACCTCATCGAACGCCGCGTCCTGTTCCCTCGCGAACTAGAGCTCTACGCCGGCCTCGCCGGGTTCACGCCCCTGGCGCTGTTCACCGACCCGCAGAACCACACCGGGCCACTGATCGGCTCTACCGCGCACTTCGTCGCCAGGTACAACCCGGTTTAGCGGGTGACGTCGAGCAGAGGCGGGGTTCGCTTCTTCGAGTGCGTCGATGAGCGCGTCGAGCCCCGCGGATCCGGCTTGGCGTACTTGGGGCCCGGTCAGCGACCCTGAGACCGATCGCCTTGGCCAGTTCGCGGACGAGCGACGGGTAGATGCGGTCCTCGACCCGGTAGCCAGCGCGGCGCCAGGACGTGCATCGTCGGTCATGCCTATCAACGCCGCAGAGATCGGCGAGGACGATGCCGCGAACTTCCGAGGGCTCAGTCCGGAACCACGGCCCCTTCCACATCCACAACGAAGACTGTCCGCTCATCCTCTCTGGCAGGGATCCACTGCCAGTGGGGATGCCATCCGACCTGTGGATACTCAGCTCCGATTACAAACAGATATCGTATTCGACGGGGTCGAATTTAGTGTCGTCTGCCATGAGCATGGGCTCACGGCACGTCGTTCAGCGTGTCCGCGCCGCCTGTGGCTGGAAGGTTTGCCCCGCCTGGTCCCGATAGGTCCGGAACCTCAATGCTCGGTGGAGCCGGGCGCACGAACCCAGTGGCCACGGTCCCCTCCCTGCCCGGCGACACAGCGACGCTGTCTGGCCGCAGACCGCCCGCAGCCTGTTCCGGCAACGCCTCTCCATCGGGCCCACGCCCAGCGTCCGGATGATGATCGGACTGCACGGGGCGGCCGGTGACGCCGACCGGTTCACCGTCCGACGCACGGCAGGTCCCGCGATCTCCCGCTCCTCCACGGCGCCACCAGTGCCCGTGGTCTGGCCGACGGAGAAGGCCCGTCGGACTCGCCGGTGATCTGGCCGAACTCGACCGGCTTCGCCTGCGCGTGACCATCGCTGGTGCGGGTGAAGCTGTTGTAGATCTCGTTGTTCCGCTGGATTGCGGCGTTGCGCTCGTTGAGTTGGATCGCGGCCTGCGCGAGCGGGCGCAACCCGTCCCGGGCCGCGTCGCCGCCTTGTCCCGTCCAGGCGTTCTCCAGCCGCGCGACCGCCGCCAGTGTGTCCGCCTCGATACCTTGCTGTTCCTGGGCCTGCAGTGCCCCCGCGCGCCGGGCCTCCCCGAGGCTGGCCGTGCCGGGCCCGGTCTTGACCATGCGGACAAGGTCGGTGGGTACGATCAGCTTGCCTTCGGCCTGCAGCTTCTGCAGATAGGCCATCATGGCCTCGGTCGGCGCGAAACTCATCAGGCACCGCTCTTCAACGTCGTCACGGCCAGATCCGCCACCATCCGGGCATCCGTACAGGGATCAACCGTCCCCACCTTCGAGTCGACGACGTTCACATCGACCTCGAAGACTGCGTTGTCCGCGACCCCGACCAGCACCCCGCAGTCGCCCAGTGTCTGCCGCGTGTCGTTTCCCCCGTAGGGCACGACCGGGTAGCCCTGCACCGGCTCCAGCGGCTCCCACAACTTGTATCTCTGCTTGTTCGCGTAGAACTGGCTCAGGCCGTGCCGCGCCGCGTACAGCATCTGAATGCCGATACTCGAACCGCGGCTGATGTCGGCCCAGCGGCAGTCCTGCGCGATCCCGGTGTCCTGGGCCGGCTGGACCTCCGGCTGGCGTTGGAACAGCGACGAAATCTGCGTCGGGGTCAGGACCTCGCACGGATCACGCTGGATCACCGAGGCTGGTATGGGGTTGCCGACCCTCGGCGCGTCCACGTATGGCAGAGCCGCTGTCGATGATGGTCCCGAGCTGGTGGCCGGGGGTGTCTCCGGCTTCTCGGTGCATCCGGCCAGCAGCAGGACCGAGGCCGTCGCCAGCACCGTCAAGGGCATGTACCGCATCAGAAGTGTCCTCCGCCGACGTTGCCGATCTCCGCGGCCGCCTGCTCGTCGTGCTGCTGTGTCATCCCCAGTGCAGCCTCGATCTTGCCGATGATGGTCGCCACGAACCGGCTCTGCCGGGTAAGGAGATCATCGTAAGATTCTCCAGAGGCGTTGCTGGCGGTGGTGTTACGCACGGAGGCCGGATCGCTCCCTGGCGACACGATCGACCACAGAGGAGCGGCGCGCCTTCGCTGGATCTCGATCCGGTTATGAAGGCGCCTCAGGTTCTCCAGCTCCGCGGTCATGTCCTCGCGGCTCAGGGTGAAGCCGCCCGCGGAACCGGCCCTGTTGAGATCGTCGGCGACGAAGAAGTTCAGTCCCGCCAAGGAGAAGTCGTCGCCGACGGTGTGTTCTTCAGACCTGCCGTCCTCTCCTAGCCGCGCAGGTTGTCGATGACGAACTCGGAGATCTTCTTGGCCGCGCCGCAGGGATCGTTCCGCCAGGGACCGGCTTCCGCACGGCCGCGTGTGTTGGCGCCGACGTACACCAGTGTGGTGTCATCGACGCCGAGAGCCAGCCTGCACGCCAGAGGTCCCTCGTCCTTCTTGCTCGGGATGTTCTCCTCGATCTCCGTGATCACCCCGGGGTAGCCGTTGATCGTGACTTCTTCCCAGTTTTTCGGGTTGTGGCGGCCCCGAGCGTGATCGCGGTACAGCGTGCTGATGTTGTTGCTGTCCTCCAGCACCGGATGCCACGATGCGGTCACCTCGACCAACCGGCCGAACGCGACGAAGCATTCCCCGTCCCTGCCGCGTTGCTTGGTGCCGTTGTCGGCGAAGCCGATGCTCTGCAGCTGTTCCACGGTGATCGCGGTGCACGGATCGGCCTTGAACTTGGCGCCGTTCAGCTGTGCGGGGATGGGCGGGACCGACACCGACGGTTCCGGCGGCGGAGGCGGCGGACTCGTGCCGCAGCCGGCCAGCACCACCAGCCCGCCGGCGATCAGCGGGGCGAGCCTTCGGGACAAAGGTGGCTTCACGAAGGATCGGCTCCCGGTTTGATCCGCCAGCGGCGGGGTTCCCCGACCACCTCGGCACTCGTGCCGACAGCCGGGATCTTGGGGAAGGTGGTTTCGATGGCCGTCAGCTCGAGACCGCTCCCGACCAGCGCCCCGATGTCGGTGATCATTCCGGCTATGAGTGTGTTGCAGTCACGCCAGAACTTCTCGAAGGCAGAGTTGATCGCGTCCACGAAGTCCTTAGCCGACAACACCGCCAACGGCGGGACGACCACGGACCCGAGAACGATTGCGAACTTCCCGCTCAGCTGCGCGAGGTTGGCCGCACAGTTCCCGAGCGCGAGCAACAGGTTCTTGTACGTGTCAATCACCGTAATCGCGACCGCGCTCACCGTTTTGGTCAGGCTCGTGACGGAAGCCTGCCCCTTGTTCAGGCTGTCCACGACCATCCCGGAATACATCGAGTACTGGTCGAACGCATCGCCATGCCACGCGGCATTGAGCGACAGCTTGGCATCATTGACCTTCTCGGCCGCTTCCTTCAGCTTACTCTGCCTGGCGAACACGTCCGCGAGATCCAGCGTTTTCTGCAGGTCACCGGCGACGAACACGCGGAGCTTGTCGAGCAGCCCGATGATCCCGTTCGCGCCGATCAGGTCCGCGTACTCCCGGATCTTCGCGTCTGCGGCCTCCGGATAGGTCATCGTGGTGAGTTCCGCGGCGGCCTGCCCGGGATCGGGGGTGGTCACTTGATCTCACCCTCCAGCTTCTTCATCCGCTCATACGCTTCCTGATCCAGCTGCTCATAATGGTTCGCGGCCTTGCCCAACACCGCGCTCAGCACCGCGAGCTGGGTCGAGTTCTCGGCCGTGATCCGCTGAATCGCGCCGATGGCCGCGTTGTACCGGTCCACCGTCCCCAGGCCGTCAAGCCCGGGCATCAGGTTCGTCGCCGTCCCCGGCAAACCAAGGTCATAGGGGCCGAGCGCGACGTTCGCCAGATCCACGATCGCGAAGTTCTGCAACAGGTCCGCTGCCTCCGCGATCGTGTCAGCCGCGTCGCGTAGCTTCTCCGGGTAGACGTGATAACCCTGACCGGGACCGGGGTCGAACGGATCCGGGAAGCTCATACCAGCCGCTCCTCATCCCGGACGGCAGCGATCGCCGCGTCATACCGCTGGGCCGCGGTCTCCTCGGCCCGCTGGATACCCAGCAGCAGCTGCCGCGACAGACTCGCCGCGCTGTAGGCCTTCATCGCGGCCACATCCACCGACACATCGACCAGCTCACCCGCACCCGTCACCGTCACCGACCCCAGCTCCCCCGGCAACGTCCACGTGACACGATCCCGCGCCGCACTCGTCGCGGCCTGCTCGACCGCCGCCACCGTCGCGTCAATCTCCCGCGCCAGGTGATACAGCTCAGTCTCGTAGCTCACCAGCGATCCCGCCCCTCGTCCTCGAGACCGTCGTCGTCCAAGAAATCGAGCTGATCGAAACTCTCTTCCTCGACCTCTTCGGTATCTCGGCGAACGGCACGAGGCTCGGCCGTCACCCCGGCTCGAGGAGCAGGCGGCGGAACAGAGTCCTCCTGCCGGCCAGGTGCCGATCCGCGAGCGGGTTCGGGCACCCACTCCTGGTCCTTGTCCACCACCGCACGCACCTTGACGACACCGGCCTGCGCGGCCTCACGCCGAGCCGCGGACACCGCCTCGATCACCGCCGGACCCAACCGCTGCGGATGCGTACTCCGGATCACATGATCCGCGATCATCAGATCCACCAGCTTGCCCTGACCAGTCACCACCGCCGACGCAATACCATCAGCCGACCGCCCGGTAAACCGAGCCTGCTCCAGCTCAGCATCAAGCTCACCAGCCTGCTGCCGCAGCTTGGCCGCGTTCAATGACACGTCGGTTCGCCCTCCCCGTCGTCCGACATCTCCCATCAGCCGCCCCCACGGCCCGACCGCATCGCCCGCGATCAACTCACGAGCGTGATCGGTCGAGCGGTCAGCGTAGTCGAGCCCGCCGACCTGTGTCTCGTTGTTCCCGTCACTCCGCCGGGAACAGATAGCTCGATGTCCCAGGCGCCAGGTGAACTTCCAGCTAGGCCTTCCGGCTCGTCTGTCTGCCACGATGCACGCGCGTGGTCGAGGTAGGCGATCACATTCGTTCCGCGGCGGCGGGCGACCCGGGATGCTCAGGACCCACGGGCTCTCGCTATGCTCATGGTCACGGGCCGTTAGCTCAATTGGTAGAGCTGTGGACTTTTAATCCATAGGTTCCGGGTTCGAGCCCCGGGCGGCCCACTGTTATGCAGGTCAGACGAGTTATGCTCCTAGCCGACGCTCCTGGCATGAGGGTTCGTACGAGGCCAGTTCCGGCACCGAGCCCCGCCCATGGCATCCCAGTCCATTCCGCAACCTGTTCGGCTGCCATGCGGGTGCTGCAGTTGGGGCAGGTGGCGGAGTATCTCCCAGGCGGGTAAGTGTCTGCGGACTGTTCGACCTCATCGATCAAGTCGACCTTCAGCACCTCGGCGTGGTCGGAGAATCGCCGGACGACGCAGACCGCGCTCTTCAGTGCGACAACGTTTCTTGGTGGCCAAGCGCTAGTTTCGGCCAGGTGCGGCTGCGAAGGCAGGCCGCGCTGGCCGGTTCAGGTGTAGTGCGTGGCCGGGAGCTCATGGCGTCACCGTATGGAGCATTCGCGAAACGGCGTGACTGGCAGTCGCGCTGTGGCCAGGATGAAGGCATGCTTGTCGACGACTTTCCGCTGGTTGGGCTGCGCCTGATGACGCCGCGGCTGGAACTTCGCTTGCCTTCGGCCGAGGAGCTTGGTGCCCTTGCGGCTCTCGCGGCAGATGGCATTCATCCTCCGAGCGCGATGCCGTTTCTTGTGCCGTGGACCGACCGGCCGTCGGCCGAGGTCGCTCGAGGTGTGATCCAGCATCACTGGTCGCGGCTGGGCAACTGGACCCCGGACGACTGGTCGCTCAACCTCACGGTCCTTCACTCTGGTGTCGTCGTTTGGCAACAGACCCTCGGCGCACGTGATCTTGCGATTCTTCGCGAGGTGGGCACCGGTTCGTGGCTCGGAAAGCGTCACCAAGGGCAGGGAATTGGCACCGAGATGCGGGCTGCAGTACTGCATTTGGCCTTTGCGGGACTGGGCGCAGAGTCGGCCATATCGGGCGCGTTCGAGGACAATCTTGCCTCGCAGGGCATCTCCCGCAAGCTCGGCTACCGGCCCGACGGCCTCCAGCGTCACGCCGTGCGCGGTGGCGCACGTACTGTGCGTCGGCTCCGCCTTCTGCGGGCTGATTGGGAGCGTTGCCGCAGCATTCCGGTCACCATCGACGGCCTCAGCCTTTGCCGACCCTTGTTTGGGATCGCTCCTGCGTAACTGGCAGGCGGTATAGCAGCTCCTGGCGTCCGGACACTGACGCGAAACACCGCCATGACGACCGAATGACGACACAGGACACGACATCAAGGACCACCAAGTGGGCCCGATCTACACGGCCGCGTTCGGACGCGGCCGCCGCGTTCGGCGTCCGTCGCCAGGCCGAACCGCTCGTGACCCCGGTCGCCGACCCGCACGACGACGGCGGTCGTCGGCTTCGCTGAGTAGCCCCCTAGTCGCGGAATGATGCCCTATGCTCGGCCGTCGAGGGTCGATCGACGTGAACATTAGGGGAGGGTTCCGTGATGATGGGGGTTTCAGGGCGGCATCGTCCGGTCGCTGGGGTGCGGTGCGAGGTGCGAGCGGTGATCCATGCCTGAGGGATCTCCCGCCTACGAACCGGGGCTTGACCTGGGCGTGTCCGGTTACTTCCGTCCGACCGGCGGTACGTACGGTGAGCCTGTTCCGGAGGGCGCGGGGTTCACGTACGACGAGGTCACCCTGCACGAACTCGTCAAGGAGTGGCGGGCTCTCGCCCAGGAATACCGGAATGACATCGTGGACGCGAGGCACATCGCCAAGGCACAGCCGCCGGGCGCCGAATACGCGAGCGGGGACAACGCCCAGCTCGTCCAATCGTCCGGCGAAGCGCTCATCGTGGCTTTGAATCAACGCGTCGCCTACTGCGAGAAGATGGCGGACAAGTACGTGGCCGCGCTCGGCAAGTACGCCACCGCCGAAGAGCGGGCCACCGAAGACATCAACCAGCAGTCGAAGGGCATCTAGTGACGCAACGCACGATCCTAGTCCTCGGCGCGGCGGCGCTGGTCCTGACGGCCTGCTCCACCCCGAACGATGGAAACCCGACACCGTCTGTCGGCGGGACCAGCTCGGTACCGTCGAGTTCCGCCGGCCAGGTACCCGGACCTGATGTTCCCAAGGTTAGCGAGCCGATCGACCTGGCCCGGTTCCGGGCGGCGCCCTGCGACGCTCTGACCAGCACTCAAGCCCAAGACCTCATCGGGCCCAAAGTCGAAGCCACACCCCGGAACGAGTCTGCGGGACCTGCGTGTGTGTGGGTCACCCCGTCCACGTCGCGTCCTTCTGTCAACGTCGTCATCGGTAACGGGCCGGACGGTGGGACGGCTGCCGTCTACGCCGCCAAAGGCGGTGCCTACAAGATCGTCGAACCGCTCGAACCGATCGAGGGCTACCCCGTGACCGCGTACGAGGTGCTTGCCAAGCGCGTCGAGGGCGGATGCGCGGTCGCTCTGGGCACGAGCGATGACCAGACAGTGACCGTCGCGGCGGAGCAGTCAGAGCACAACATCGGCAAGAAGGACCCGTGTGACGCTGCGCGCCAAGCGGCGGTCAGTGTGCTGGCTACGCTTCGGGCGGCGAAGTAGCGGAGGCCGAGGCCCCGGGGGGCGTCGGCTTAATCGAGTCGGCGGCCTTTCCGTCGGGGCGTGATCCCTGCCGCGAGCAGCTTCCGCCGCATCATGCTGTAGGTGCAGCCGAAGCTTTCGGCGACCTCGGGGATGGACATCCCGGCTTCGTAGGCGATCACCATGCTCCGCGACGCCGGTACGACTGACGGCGGGCCGTTCTTGCGTAGCGTCGTGCCCGCCGCCAGCAGCAGCACCCGCGCCCGGTGATAGGTGAGGCCATGGCGGGACTTCAGATCAGCGATCGTGGCACCGTCCTCATATTCCCGCCGGAGCGTCGCGCCGAGGTCGTCAGTCACTGCCTGCCTCGTGGTCGCAGCGTGACCCCCGCCGCGAGGAGCATGCGGCGAATTTGGCTGTAGATACGGTCGTATCTTTCGGCGAGCTGCCGGATCGTGGCACCTCGCTCATACAGGTTGACCATGCCTGGCGGGCAAGGCGGCAATCGGACCTTCGGAGGTCGCAGCGTTCCGCCGAGCGCGGCGCTCGTGGCGGGCTCGGCGAAGGGCCCTGAGCGTGAAGACGGCCACCCTGTGCGGCATGACCGGCGTCGTCGACGGCGTAAGGAATCTTATGACCCGGCCGTCGTCGCGTTGTTGACGAGGCTCGAGGCGAGAAACCGACCGTGCGCCAGGCGCCGCTCGACATCCGCCAGCGTTCGAGTAAGCCATTCCCGGGTCTCTCGCCGGTCGAGTGCCAGTTCCGCCAAGCGTTCCAGTTGCCCCTCGTAGTAGCCGACATCCCGTACTTGTTCCAGGAAGAGGCTGGCGGTAGGTAGCTGATGGTGGACGACAGGGGGATGCTCGTCGTGCCGGTACAGGGTGAAACCTATGCAGAGATCAGCCACGAGGGCGTCCGCGGGAACGAGGTGGATGTGGCAACCGGGAAGTGAAGACAGGATCGACAGATGCACCAGTTGCTCGTGTATGACCTCCGCGCGCCCGGAGTTGGCAAGGAGGGCTCTTTCCGGAATGTAGAACGTGAAAGGGCCGGGTTTGCACATGGATGCCGGCTGCCGGGTGAGGCGAGCCCGTACCGCTGCGTCCAGTGCGGGACCGTCTTCGTAGCCATGCTTTCTGAGGACGATGCGGATGTACGGTTCGATTTGGAGACACCAGGGGATCTCGAGAGCATCGTAGCTGGCGAAAGAGCTGCTTTCGTCGTCGAGCAGGGTAACAATAGGCAGTGAGTCGGGGAAACCCGTTGGGTGAGGCCGGGCTTGGTAGCCGTCGTCGGGAAAACGGTCGAGCGCCACCAGGCGCTCGAACTCCTCGGTGGTTGCTTTCGCTCGTGCGAGGTAGAGCGCCACCCTTCCCTCTGGGGGCCTGCGTGTGCCGTTCTCCAAGTGCGAGATCGCAGGCTCGCCCCAATTCAGCATAGACGCCATGTTGACACCGAGATAACCTGCACGTTTGCGGATTCGCCTAAGTTCGGCGCCCAGTTCCCTTCTTTTAGCGGTCGAAAAGTTCTTTTCTCGTTTTGTGTTCAACGGATGCCTCGCTATCGTGTGCGCCATCGATTGCCCTGGTTGTCGGTCGGCTGACCCCGAGTTACGCGGACTGCGGTTTAATCTCGGCTAGGCGGTCGGTGAGCTGCTTTCGGGTCTCGTCGCGACTGAGGGCTAGGCTCGCGATATGTTGCAGACGACTTTCGTAGAAGGTGATGTCGGTATCGTTTTCGAGGAAGAGGCTGGTGGTGGGTTGTTGGAGGTGCAGCACGGGGCGGTATTCGCTGTGTCGGTATAAGGTGAAGCCTGCTCGAATACCCGTCAGGGGTGTGTCCGCTGGAACGAGGCGGATATGGAAGGGCGGCAGTGAGGACACGGTCGTCAGATATGCCAGCTGCTCGTGCGTGACTGTGAGGCTTCCGAGTCCCCCGTTGAGTGCTGCTTCAGAAAGGTAGAAGGTAAAGGAGCCGGGTCGACGAAGAGAGGATGGGCGACGGGAGAGCCGGGCCTCCACCGCCGAGTCGAGCACCCGCTCGTCGTATCCGTACTGACTGAGCGCATCACGGATGTAGGGTTCGACCTGGAGGTAGTGGGGCAATTCCACAGGGGTATAGCTGGTGATGGATGTACTTTCGCGGTCGAGCATGGTGACGATGGGAAAGGTCAGGGAAACCCGCAGGGTGAGACCTGATTTGATAGCCGTCATCCGGACAGCGATCCAAAGCCACCAGTTCATCGAGTTCAGCGGGAGTGGCATTCGCCCGCGCTAGATAGAGCGCGACTTTCCCGTCCTCGACCTTGGTGAGACCGTTCTCCAGACGCGAAACTGTGGACGCATTACAGTTCAGCAACTTGCCCAGGTCGCCTCCGCCGCGACCCTCCCGCTTGCGGATTCGCTGAAGCTCGAGTCCCAGCTCCCTCATCTTCGCGGTCGATAAAGAGGTCACGTTACTTTTCTTCACAATTCCTCAAAGTGCTTATCTGATCCGCGCCGAAGCACGACGCGACTTCCGCAGGCGCGATACGTGTTGTGGGTGAGGTTGGTAGATAACATTGACCTACGATCCTGTGGTCTGCTGGACCCGTGTCGGTTCTGGTCAGGCGCCGGCCTCGTGCGCGAGTTGCGCCTTGTCGAAGCGCTGGTAGAAAAACTCCAGGTAAAACAAGTAGTCGGCGGCGATGTACAGCCGGCCCTTCTGATCCAGCGTGAGACCCCATACAGCCACGTCCGCCTGGGCCGGGTCGGCGAACCATTCGGCTGCGGCCGCGAAGACCTCCGCATAGGTGCGGCCACTGACCGTCTCGAGCAGAACCGTTTTGCCGGCGTGCTGGTACGACATAAAGACTTTTCCCTTCAGAGGCATCGGTTGTAACGGGCATGGAAATCGGCCGTAGGTTGAATGAAGCGCAAAGCATCTGTTCCTAACCGTGAGACGGCGGATAACACACATCGCACCAGGACAGGGCCCGCTCGCCTGCGGGGAACGGTGGGCCGCAGAGCTTCCCGCAGTGACTCACGCTGAGCGCGATCCGGCCGTACCGGAGCCGGTGCCGATAGCGGGGTGTAACACGGTGCAGGACAACGCGACCGTAGAACCAGTACTCGGCCAGCTCGGGGCAGATCCCGTCGAGAGCTCCGCTGACCACGCCGTCTGCCACGACCGATCACCGGGCCAGTTCCCGGGAATCCACGGTACGTACCCCGACATCAAGAGCCATCAGGATGCCGGCGTTCGGCGACGAGGGATACCTTGACCTAGTCACGTGGCCACCTCAAGACCGCGTCGACAACCGAGCTCACGCATCCGCCCACGGCACGCCACGCACGACCCAGAACCCCCGTGATCACCTGGTGACCGGGATAGCGGTGAGCGAAGGCATGGTCGCCAGGCCCCAGGAATATGACATCCGTGTGCCCTAGGCCGACGCGGACAAGCCACGCGTCGGCCACAGCGTCAGCCGCGCCGGGATACAGCGAACGGAATCCGCTAGCCATGGCGAGATCACGCACGACACACTCGGTGGTACCCCGAGAATTCCTGCGGTGAAGTCCTGATTGCGATGTCACGTGGCCTCATTCGGGTCGGTAGCCGCAGGATCCTCAGCCCTCGGCCTGGGGATGTCCCGTCGGCCAGAACCGGTGCCCCTGCGGTGCAAAAGCCGGATGAGGGCGCAGTGTCGTCGGTGTCCGGCCCGGCTACGGTGCGGTGGCTGCCTCTTCTCGCGCGCGTACAGATCCCGGACATCGAGCGGAACCGCGGCCAGAGCCTCTCGCCGACTCAGATGTCTGAGTGCCCGGACGCACTCTCGGCAAGCACGTCCCGAGGGCCAGTCGTCGACCTGAGGAAGAATGACCGCCCCGCAAAGTGCGGTAATCCCGACGGCTGAGCGGACCCCGGCACTCCCGTCGGTGGAGACCTGATGCTTGATCTTCGTTACGGCACAGGTGACCGAGCGCGCGGCACGCGTAGCGGAAGGCTGAAGCTTCTCGAGCATGGTGGCGTCCAGAAAGGTCTGTAATGAACGGAGACAGGGCGAACAGGTGAAGTACCCGGTCCTTAGCGGCGCGCAGGACTCAGGCTGACGGCGCCCGACGCGGGAGGGCTACTCCGGGGCGCCCAATCACTTGCCCACCCGCGGCAAGCTGTGGACTACGGCTGATCTCTGGAAAATCGGTCCGCCCGGGAAGGCCAGTGTGTCGTCTACGGAGGCTCGCGGCCAGAGGGCTGCTGGACAGCTGGGTCGCCCCAGGCCAGATACGGCGCCCCGGGGCATGCAGCCACGGCGACGGGACTCGGGCCGTTCCATGAAGCCGCTGTCCCCAATTCGGAGCAGTGCAGTCGTCTGGATGAGGAAGAGCGAGAAGCCGCCTCAGGGCATCGTCCGTCCCGCCGCCGAACGACCAGCAAATCAACTCAGGCGTGAAAGGATCGACGCCCGGAGCGAGCGGAGTTCGATAGGCTTCAGCGGAGACGCGACAACGGAGAACCAAGATGTCCGCATGAGCCGGCCACCGGTAGAGAAAGACCTCGCCGAGCGGGGCGGAGTCAAGCCCAAATCGCCATTCCTCCCAACCGCGGATACGCAGGTTATGAAAGTCGTCGTCAAGAGTCATGGGAACCTCGGGGAATTCTCGCAAGAAATGGCGTATCACTCGTCGATCAAGAACCTGGTATCTGCCGCAAAGCTTGCCGACGGGCGGGCATTCGGCGAGGTCTTCGACAATGTGTGTAGCCCCCGAGAAACGCGCGACATCAACACCCAGGTAGGGGGATCAACCGGCGGCAGGGGCAGAGATGTTGAAAAGCAGTTAACGCTGCTTGCCCAAGCAGGTGCGAAACGCTCTCGACGCGGATCGTCGCGTACAGGCAACGGATCGGGAACCCGGCGTCGGCGCGTGTCGACAACAGAAGGAAACCAGTCGGTAGTCACAAACATCAGCTCCTTGGGGACGTGATGTCACGACATTGGTATGCCCTGTCGGCGATGACCAGAGCGCCAACCCCGCAGCAACTACGCAGGAACCTCGCACGCGACCCATTGACCTGCGGTAACGTGTGTCCTGTCACGATGTGTATTGGCGGGTGAACATATGGCAACCAAAGAGTCGGCCCTGGCGGCGGCACGGGCGACAGTCGGGCTCACACAGGAGAACCTTGCCTTCGCGTTGGACGTCAGCGTCAGCACCCTCAGTCGTTGGGAAAACGGCTTAGTCAAGCCGCTTCCACCTAAGCGTCCGAAGCTGGCCAGACTTCTCAACGTCTCGCTCTCGGAGCTCGAGCTTCTGCTTCGAGAGGTCCATGAACGGACGTCTGGGCGTTCGCCGGAACGCTCCGTCAGCGTGGAGTTCGACTACGACTCGTGGGAAGACGATCTAGACCGAACGGCGATCTGTCTCGGGCGGCAGGAATTCGACCTTGCGAAGCTTCTCCTGGATCGCTGGGTCCTGCGGTTCCGAGCGGAGACAGCTGGCATGCTGGGTCTGCACCTGTACGGACGATCTCTGCGGTTACTAGGTGATCTACGGCAAGATCAAGGCCTGCTTCGCGGGCCGCTATCAGCTCGGCAAAGCTACCTGAAAGCGATCCAGGTCTATGGCGAGTTAGGCGCCGACCGGCGTGTCGCGCAGCTCGAACTACAGCTGGCGGTTCTCGATGAGATGGATGGTCGGCTGGTCGAGGCGGCAGAGGCGTATAAGCGGCTGGCTACCGACCAACGACTGGCTGAGCGGGATCGCGCGCGCGCTCAGCTTTGGGTTGGCACAGCACTGAGCAAGCATGGATTGAACGTTGAAGCAGTCTCCTTCATCCGTCCTGCAATCCGGCGATTCGAACAGCTGGAAGAGCCGCAAGACTGGTCAGTCGCCTATCAGAAGCTGGCACTCGCCCATCGTGGTGCGGCCGACCTGCGAAGCGCCTCCGACGCGATCGAGATTGCCTTGAACAACCGCGCCGGAGACGCGCCCATGCAAAGAGTCCGGCTCGATACCGCCCACGCTCACATCCTACTCTCGGATGCGGCCACCGCAGACAACGGCTTAGCCCTGCTCGACGCGGCAGCAGCCACGTCAGCGCGGTACGGCATGATGCACCAGCTGGTGAGTATCGAGGGTATCCGCCACGCCTTCGAAGGCAAGTCATGAGTGCAACCCGCGCACAACTGAGGAGTACTACGCATCGTGAAGCTCGGACTAACTGAGTCGCAATGGCTGGCCGCGGAGCTGGTCTGGGACTACCACCAGATGCATCACATACTCCGACCCTGCTCAGTCGCAATCGCTCTCGGTTGTAACGACATCGGCGTTGCTTCATATACGGCAGCCCTCTACAGCCAAGGCCTTTTTTCAACCGTCGTCTTCACTGGTGCAACCAGTCGGGACACAGCGGCAGTGTTTCCTCGCGGGGAAGCTGTCCATTTCCGCGAGCACGCGTTGGAACTTGGCGTACCGGAACAAGCCATCGTTCTCGAGCCGGAAGCACGCAATACCGGATCGAACATCTCGCTTGCGCGGCTGGCGCTGGCCGATGCGGGAGTGGAAACTCCGGACTCAGTCCTTCTTATATCTACGCCATACATGGAACGACGCGCCTACGCAACGTGTCGCAAGCTCTGGCCCGACGTAGAGGTGGTCTGCGCGTCATCGCCCCATATGCTAGAAGAGTACGTCAAAACCATCGGCGACGCAGTCGAGGTCGTGGACATGATGGTCGGTGATCTTCATCGAGTTATGGAATACCCCAGCCAAGGTTTCGCGATTAAGCAAACTGTTCCCCAGGCGGTTCGGGATGCTTTCGACCTGTTGACAAAGGAAGGATTCAACAGTCGGCTTCTTTCCTAGGCGTCGTGCTGATTGGTAACAGGTCCTCTCCGCGCTAATATCCGCCGGCCCTGATTCTTTGGCGTTGAGGTCCGATATCGGATCACCTTCGACGATCAAGAGGTCGATGCTATAGCCAACTGAGCCTGCAAGAACCTCGCGCAGAAGGGTCCGGTCGGCCGCCGGGAGGCGGGCGCGAGCGGACCGCTTCTACCAGGGTATTTGGTGGTCATGCAACCATGCGGGTGGATTCATGGCGCCGCTTTGAACCGCCTGGGTGACTCTGTGGTCGCGGCGTCGCTGCTCGATCCAGCGCGGTGTCCCGCGGCGGTGTGTTGTGCGGCTGTGTCGGCTGGATCCGGCCCGTGTGACTCTTTCGCGTCGCGTCGCTTCGAATCCTTCGATTGCCGATGTTGTCTTTTGGTTGTCGCGCAGGGTTTGACCTAAGACGACGGCATCTTCGAGGGCCAGTGCGGCGCCCTGCTCTGTGGCTGGCGGGACTGCGTGTGCTGCGTCGCCGATAAGGACGATGTGGTCGGTGTGCCACGCCGGCATGGTGTCGAGCGTGCGTGTGTTAGAGGGCAAGATGACGTCCGCGGTTCGGATGATGGTCGTGGCTGGCGTGTGGTCGCGTCGGAAGAGTCTGATAAGGCGTTTGCGCCAGGTTTCGATGTCGCGCGGTTCATCCGCTGGGAGTGGTTCTGGTGAGGCGATGTTGGCATACCAGTAGATGTCCCCGGCAGCGGTTGTGTAGCCGAATGTCGCCTTCTTTCCCCAGTAGATGTGAAAGGCGTCCGGCGACGGAGGAGCGGCGGTGCTCGCGGGGGCGTAGCCGTAGACGAGGTGGGTTCCGGCGTAGTGGGGTTCTGGTGCGGAGGGAAAGGTCAGCTGGCGGGTTGTGGAGTTGAGTCCGTCTGCGCCGATGAGCACGGTGCCTTCGGCGGTGGATCCGTCGCCGAAGGTTGCTATGACGCTGCCGGAGCGGCTAGTCGCGGCTATCAGGCGCTTGTTCATGGTGACGGCCGCTCCGCGGTCGGCGGCCGCGGTGCGCAAGACGCGGGCGAGTCGAGCGCGGGGCATCGTGCGGGGGACGTCATTGGGTCCGTTGCCGGTGAAGGAGACCGTGCCGAGGTGTCGGCCGGTGCCTGAGCTGAGTTCGGTGTTGGCGACGGGGTAGGAGATCTCGGTGACGATGTCGTGTGCGTCGATGGCGCGCAGGGCGTTGAGACCGTTGCGTGGAAGGCGTAGTGCGGCTCCGCTGTAGTCGCCTCCGTCGTGCCGAGCTTCATAGACTTCGGCTGTGATGCCGGCTTTGCGCAGAGCTAGGGCGGCTGCGGACCCCGCGATGCCGCCGCCGACGATGATCGCGTGATGGGTCACGCGGCCCTCCCTGAGGTAGCTGAGTGTCTGGCAGCAAAGGCACGTGAGAGCGCTACGAGTTCGTCGACCTCGTCGTACGCTGAGTTGGTCTCCGGGATCGCGAGAGGGACGGCCCGCTGTTGCTCACCTCGGTCACCACGGGAGCCGCGGAGTGCTTCGGCGATGAGGTCTGACAGCGGTGTGTCGGCTGGATGGTCTTCGCGGAGTTTCGCCACGCGTGGGCTGATTCGGACGAGTCCGTCTCGGCATTCGATCATCCGACGGTAGTAGCGCCGGTGCACGTCCCATACGCGGAGGGAGTCCCACGGCGTGGTGGAGGCGCGGAGAAATTCGTCTTCAGGAAATGCGTGGTGTAGAGCTGTCCACAACGGCCCGAGTGCTTGGTAGGCGCGACGTTGACGCCACCAGATACGTATGGCGGTCAGCCGCATGCGGGCCGCCGGATAGAGGAGGCCACCGACGATCGCGACGATGCCGGTGAACGACAGTGTCCCGTTCACGCCGATGATGTCCATGAACAGGGTTCCGGTGAACCAGTACTCGACGTCGATCGCGGCGAATATTCCGCTGGTCACCGCGACCAGGACGAAGCCGACGGCCGCGACGCGAAGTCCCATACTCAGCCGCCGTTCGGCCTGGCGGGCGTAGCGCAGTGCCGAGACCGCGCATGCTGCGAGCGCGCAGCCCATGAAGAGGTTGGCGGCGAAGTAGATGACCGACATGTGCGGAACGGACCGTGGCGCCGGCGCCAAAGCGGCAGCACCGATCATGACGAGTTCGGCGGTGACGAGCACCATCAGGTTGCGGCGAGTGCGGCGTTTGGCCACCTGTCGAGGCAGCGTCGCAGCATCGAAGAAGAACAGCAGGGAGAAAACGGCGGCCGACGTGGGAGCGTGCCAAGCTACGGCGGACCACACTGGGCCCCCGCGCACGAGCGACGCGTCGCCGACGACGTCACGCAGGATGCGCCCGACGAGCGCGAAGGCGAGGAAGCCGACGATGCCCTGAAGGGGGAGGTTCCAGGGCTGCCGGCTGAGCTGATAGCCCTTCCAGATCAGGCCGCCGAGGAGGCAGCTGATCAGTGCAGCACTGATGAGCCAGCTCATAGCCAGCCGATCCGGGCGCCGAGAGCGGTGTCCATGCCGCGCGCGGCGCCGTCAGAGGGCCGCGGGGCCGCGATATTCAGGATCGACGCCCATTCGAGGATGATCGTCGCGACTGCTTCGGCCTCCCGTTCGTGGTCTGTGTCGTAGGCAGTTCTCCGGAGCGCTCGTTTCACCGCGTCCTCGCCGATATCCGGGTACTGCTCGCTCAGCGATCGTGTGCCTGGCGTTGTGAGCCCGTCGGGAAGGACGTCTCTGTCGAGAGCACCCTGATGGCCGCCGAGGATATGGCCCAGTTCGTGCAGGACGATGTGGTCCTGGTGCAGTTTGGACGTTTCCTTCTGGAAGAGGATGTAGTCCGCTTCTCGTGTGGAGATCCACATGCCGAAAGGGCCGGGGACCGGGATGGGGTAGGCGATCAGGCGGATCGGTTTGCCGCGAATCTCGCCCATCTGACGGCATAGCTCGGTCACGTCCAGGGGCGGGCGAATATCGAGCTTGCTCAGCATCTCACGGCATTGTCGGCGTATGCGCCGTTCAGACACCCGCACCCTCCCTTCGCGCCAGCGACTTCGGGCAGCATCGCAGAAATCGCTATGGCCGGTCCGTTCTAGACGCCTGGAAGCCCTCCATCGGGTGGCGGGGGCCTCTCGGCTTGTTCTTGCTGGTAGACGAGTTCGAGCATGTCCTTCACCAGCTTCAGCCGTTCGGGTGATAGCTGGCCGGCGCGCATCGCCAGCAGCTGAATCTCGTCGTCACCGGAAAGGCTGGCCATCCTGGCGCGCTCCGCCTTCAGCGCTTCCAGCTGCAGGTCGACTTGCCGCACCAGCTCGTCGTCGTCATCGAAGAAGTACGCGACCGGGACCTCGAAGAAGGCGGCTAGCCCTTCCAGGTAGCTCTTCGTCGGATTGGTCTTCGTGCCGTTACGGAGTCCCCAGATGTAGCTCTGCGATGCCGTCCTGGCGTATCCGCCGGCAACAATGAATTCGGCGACCTGCTCGTTGCTGTACTCCTTGCCGTTCGGTCGCTTCTTCGTCGCGAAGAGGTCGTTCAGCTTCGCGGCGAGCGTTCGCGTCGCTTGCCCTGCCACCCCAGGCCTCCATGACAGCCTCTGTATCTTCACTGGTGAGACACCCAATCGGGTGATCACTTTCTTGTCAGTTGAAAAGAACTTTCTCCTGAGAATAGTCTCGAGACTACGAAGTCTCAACTGAGGAGAAAGTTCGCCACCCAGGTGGGCTAGCGAGCTTGGAGCCTCAAGGTCGGAGGAAGTTGATGGTGACCGCAATGGCGCCAGTGCAGGTGGCAGGTCCGGGCTCGCCCCGGCACAGCGGGGCAAGAGCGGCTCGCTTCTAGCGCGGTCGATTGCTCTGCGGATGGGGAGACGCAGATGCGACAGATCAACAGCTTTGCCGAGGCGGTGCACCGGCTGCGCCGTGAGCAGGGAATGAGCCTGGGTGATGTGGCCGCGAAAGCCCGCTACAGCCCGAGCTACTTATCCAAGCTGCTCCACGGCCACCGGCGCCTTCTGCCGGAGGTCGTGCGCCAGATCGACACGGTCCTCGACGCGAAGGGGCAACTCGAACGCCTCGCCGAACAACAACGCTCCGAAGGCTCGGCGGGCGGGGAGAAGCCGATGCAACTGCCCGCCGACGTCCCAGGCTTCGTCGGACGCGCAGACGTCCTGCGGACGATGGATGCCACACTCGCGAGCCGGGCAGAGGGGAGCGCCCACACGATCGTGATCGAAGGAGGCTTCTGGGTCGGAAAAACGGCGCTGGCCGTGCACTGGGTCACCCGAATCCTGGATCGGTTTCCCGGCGGCTGCCTCTTCGCCGATATGCGCGGGCTCGGCCCCGGTACGCCCAGGACGCCGGAGGAGGTACTCGATGGCTTCTTGCAGGCATTGGGTGCCGCTCAGGCCGACCTGAACGGCACACTAGAGGTCAGGGCCGCACGGTTCCGATCGATCCTCGCCGAACGTCCCGCCGTGGTCGTCCTCGACAACATCGCCGACTACAGCCAGGTGCGGCATCTGCTGCCCGGCGGCGGGAGTGTCGTCGTTGCTACCAGCCGCGAGCACCAAGCCAGTCTGCTGCTGCGGACCGGTGGCGTGTCGATCGACTTGCCCGCCTTGCCGGTCGCCGACGCACTGACCTTGCTCGCCAGCCGCGCCGGCCGTCATCGGCTAGCCGCGGACCCCGTCGCCGCGGAAGCCGTCGTTCGGCGCTGCGGCCGGCTTCCCATGGCGGTCCTGATCGTCGCTGAACACCTCCAACAGCGTCCCGACAGCACGCTGGGCAAAATCGCCGCCCAGCTGGCGACCGACCGCCACCGGCTGGACCTCTTCACCTCGCCAGACCCCACGGTCAACATCCATGGCGTGATCGACCTGTCCTACCTCGCTCTGCCACCGGCCGCGGCACGGCTGTTCCGTCTGTTGGGGATCAGCCCCGCGTACATCGTCAGTGCGGACTCCGCTGCCGTGCTCGCCGACATCGAACCCGACCTCGCGGAGTCACTTCTTATTGTGCTTCGGCAGGCTCACCTGGTAACGCCCATGCCGGACGGTCGCTACTGCATCGACTACCTTCTCCGGGCATATGCACACCAGCGTGCGCTGGTCGAGGAACACCTCCGCGACGTCGAGAAGGCTCAAGACCGGGTTCTCAGGTGGTACACAGCGCGGGCGCTTTCCGCCAACAACTCGCTCATCCCGAACTGGCGTGACTCGACGATCAACAGCCTGCTCGCGAACTTCGACCAAGACCGCCCTGGCTTTGACGAGGCGATGTCCTGGTGTCAGACCGAGGTCGCGACCGCCCTGCAAATCGCGAAGAACACCCGCAGCCACCTCGCAAAGGACCTCCTGTGGGTCCTGCCGACGGCATTCCTTCCCTACTTCGCCATCACTCGCAGCTGGACGGACTGGCTCATCGCCGCCAACCACGGGCTCGACGCCGCGACCGCGACGGTAAGCACTCCGGGCACTGCTCGTAGCCTGCAAGTCCTCGGCTGGGCCGAGCGTGACCTCGGCCGGACAGCCGAAGCCATCTCGCATCTCACGCAAGCACTCGAGCTTTACACCAAACTCGGAGACGAGCTGGCCGCAGCATGGACCGCACACGGCTTGGCGCTCGCACTCTCCGATAGCCAACGGCACAGTGACGCGATCGTCCATTTCCAGGCGGCGGACGACCGGTTCCAGGCACTTCACCACGGAATCGGCGTCGTCATGAACCAGGCAGCACTCGCCCTTGCCTTCCACGAAGCCGGTGATCGCGAGCGAGCCATCGATACCGCGCGCGAGGCACTGAGCCTCGCTCAAAGGCACGACTCCGACGGTATCCACAGCCTGGCGCACCACAACCTCGGCATCCTGCTGCAACGCAGAGGCGAACATAAGGCGGGCCTTACACACTTCGATGCCGCAGCCTCCATTCGGCAGCGCCCGTGGCAACAATGGAACCTCGCTGACACACTGATCGCCCGAGCGGACTCCCTAGCAGCCCTGGGGTTTCGTCCCCAGGCCACAGCCACCTACGAAAAAGCTGCCGGCATGCTGGAAAGCCTCCGCGATTCCCGGGCGCACGAAATTCGCGTGTCAATGGTCAGTTTTTTCTCCCCGTAGGCGGCCAGATGTTCTCCCCGCTGGCGGCCAGGCCGATCTCCCCAACCGCGGCCAAATACTTCCCCGCCTGGTTAGGACTCAGATCAACGCAGCGGTCT